>DAIRSI010000032.1:0-40094 GCA_036804505.1 Bacteroidaceae bacterium | reverse complement strand
CTATAATATTTATTTAATAGAATTCAACTTTTATTGAACTTGTTAGATCATTAAAACTAAAACTGCTAAAATAATCCCTTTCCGAATAGTCCTTTGTGACGGATATATCATCAAAAGTAAGGCTCTCTCCTGTAAAATCTCCGCCATCAAAGAATGTTACAGATGCATGTTGATATTGTCCGTAGGATAACCCTGTTAAAATAATTGAGGTATTTGTTGCAATTTCGCCCCACATCTGAACAGAAGAAATGGCATTATCCATAACTATTGTTCTGTTGTTAATTGTTTTTGTTAATAATCGCTCAGGAAAATAGAGTGTTGATGGAGATCTATCACCTTGTGTCTTATCAGACCCGATAACAAGATAGTCACCTCCTCTAGAACGACCTTTTGCGTCTTTCCATAGTTTCATATCGAAATTCCTTATGTATTTTTTAGAGAGGTCAGTTGTGGCTCTCGTTATTGTTAGATTTCTTTTTAATAGATTTGATTGGTACATCTCTTCTATAGAATCAAAAAATTCTATGGATGAATCTGAATATACGCATATAGCAACATTAGGTTTTGAACGCAGCTTATCAAAAATATTTCTCACAGAATCATTTTCGATTTGTATGGAGGATTCTGTTACCATACATTCTGAAATATATGTACTACCCTTATACGAGAATTGGATTATATTCGATATACTATCTTTGTCAATACATAAACCTCTTGTTGTTATCGGTTCATTTAAATATTCATATCCGTTATCTAATCGTTCGTCTTGATTACAAGACATAAAAGTGAATATACTCAATATTAGGATAAAATTTAATAAATAATTTTTCATAATAACTATAGTTTATTGTTTGTTTTTTTGTCAAAAGTCCAATGTCAAATACATTTTGCTCTTCATTGGCATTATATCTTGATTATCTATTAAAGATACCGATTATATAGTTGTCTCCTTGAACTAAGTAAATCCAATAATCTCCTTGAGGTAACTGATTGATTGTAACTGGGTAATCAATTCCTTCAAGAAGTGAAACATTTTCAGAAAATACTATGTTGCCGCTATTATTCTTAATAGTAATTGAAAGATTGTTTAGTGGTATATTTGAAAATATGTAAAGCATATTTTCAGATATTTCTATAGAAGGTGGGGACAAAGTCGTTTCAGACCGAGTTCTTACTTCTGTTCCATTCCAATTCGTAATTGTTGTTTTTACTGCTTTCCTTGCAAAAGTACTTGGTGAAAATGCAGCACATAGTGCTATGCATAGAATTATTTTCCTTGCTTTCATAATATTGATATTTTTGATTTTACAAAAATAGAATTATGAATGCTTATGATGGGAGTTTTCTCGTTGACAAAAAGTTGACAAAATGTATGTGCTTATAAATCAATGATAAACTTGTCTAAATCTTCACCGGTACCTTCAGTTCCATTCATTTTTTTGTAAAGCCGGCTACGCGATTTTGTAATGGCTGATTTTGAAAGAAACAAAATTTGAGATATATCTTTTACGGAAAGAGAAATCTTTACCAAAGAACAGATGCGTAGTTCATTGGGAGTGAGTCTCGGATTAAGAAAATATAGTTTTTCAGTGAAACGTGGATAGCATGTGTTGATTGCCGTAGCCAGTTCAGCCCAATGTTCTCCATCTATCTTGGATTGGTTGTAGCTTGCTTGGTGGAAGAATTGATAGATGGAGGAATTTTTTAGGGATTGTTCTCTGAGAGTTCTTTCGTTTTGCGATGCCACACTTTGTTTGTTGAAAAGTTCTAAAGTCTCCTTTTGAGATAAGAGAAGTTGTCTGTTCAGGTAATCGTTCTGCTTTTCGCTTTCCTGAAGATGTTCGTCTAGTTCTTTCAACCTTTTTTTGTTTTCTTCAATGCGTTCAAGGCTTTGGGAATATTGCTCTTCCTTCAGTTTTCTCATTTTTCTCTCTTGTTCCAATGTTTCTTCCTTCTTTTTCTGAATGCGGGAAATAATTATGTAAGTTATTGAGATTCCTATCGCACAAAGAGAAATGAGAAGATATATCCAAATTCTGTTGTTTTGATTTTGTAGTTTGAGCAATTCGTTTTCTTGTTGCGTGCGTTTGTAGTTGTAAACGGATTCCATCTTTTTAATGGTTTCTGTATGGGTTATCTTGTTGATGGAATCTTGCATTTCCTGATACGTGTAATTATAGTCCAAGGCTTTCTTGTAGTTCTTAAGGTCATATTCAATAAACGAAAGGTTTCGGTAGGCATAGCTTTTGGTGTATATATTTTTGTATTTGAGAGTCTTATTATAATAATAGGTAGCAGAATCGAGTTTGCCTTCATCATAGTAGATGCAGCCCAGATTGAAGATGGCATTGCTGTATTCTTGAGAGTCAAATGGTAGCTTCAAGAGAATCGCTTTGGCACTGTCAGGCTTGTCCATATCGTAATATAGGCATCCCATCTCGCTCAGAATATTATCGGGGTCATTGGGAAGTCCTTTTATCCGGGATAGGGTAAGGGCTTTCCGGTAATACCATAAAGCGCTGCCTCTTTCCCCTTTGGCGTTGTATATGCGTGCCATGTCTCTGACGAGAAGATCGAAGCGCATGCTGTCTTTCAGAAGAACAAAGATGTGATATGATTGTTTCATGGCTTGCAGAGATTCGTCGTAAAATCCTTGGTATGCGAAAAGAGTACTCATTTCGCCGTAGGCTTGCCCTAAGAGTGTGTATTGCTTGGCTTTTGTGGCCAAGTCTATTACTCTCTGGAAATACTTTAAGGCAAGAGGAGAATCATGGAGGTCGCGATAGGTGCTTGCCAGATAATGATAGGCTTTCATTAATTTTACATTATCTCCGTAGTTTTCATAGAATCGTACGATGTTGAGAATGAGTGAATCGGATTTGTGTGGAATCAGAAGTTTGTCTTGTGCTTGTATTGTTAGCAAATGGTAATACATTTGAGTTTCTTCAGGTTCTGACTGGATTTCATTACGGAGTGAAGATAGCATGATCAAAGCTTTGCCGGGTGTTGCAGTCATGCATTTCTCAGCATCTCTCATGGAGCGAGGGTAGGGCTTTGTCTGCGAACAGGAAGCAAGCAGAAGCACGTACAGAAGAAAAGTGAAAAGACGGATTTTCATTTTAACTCATTCGAGTGACGGTCTGTACGTTCTTGATTTTCCGGAGGTCATTGCAGATGGTCTTTACATCATCGGCATCGTGGACGAATAGCTGGACTTTACCTTCGAAGATGCCCTCGTTCACCTCGATGTTGAGCTTGTGAATATTTACGTTCAGTTGGCGCGATATGACTTGGGTTACTTCATTGAGGAGTCCCAGACAGTCTATTCCCTTAAATTCTATGCTGGCCATGAAGTACATGTCTTTGTGGGTGCACCATTCTGCGGCAAGGATACGGTTGCCGTAGCTGCTTTTCAGCTTGGTGGCTACCGGGCATTGGCGCTTGTGGATGAAGATGCGGTTATTCTCGTCCATATAGCCCAGCACATCATCACCGGGGATGGGGTTGCAGCAGGGGGCCAGGGTGAAGTGTTTCCTGATGTTTTCTTCCGTGAGCTGAAGCGGACGCTTGCGGTCTATTTCATTCATCGGTTCTTTGTCGGGCTCGGCTTCTTTCACCGGTTTGTTCTTGTTGCCGATGAATGGAATGTATTTCTTCCATCCGGCACTGTTCTTCTTTTCCTTGAGAATCTCCTTGTCGTCTTCGGCAAGAAGGATGCTTTTCTGCCCGATGCCCAGGAAGAGCTCTTCTTTGGTGGCTACCTGATGTAGCTTGCACAGACGTTCTATGACAATACTGTTCATCGGGATTTCTTCCTTGGAAAGGAAGTCTTCCAGCATGGCTTCGCCTTCTTTCTGGGTGTTGCGCTGTTCGCGCTTGAGGATGGCAAGTATCTTGGCTTTTGCTTTGGCTGTAGATACCATGTTGATCCAGTCCTTCTGCACGCGCTGTGCCTTGGAGGTAAGAATTTCCACTTGGTCTCCGCTTTGCAGCTTGTGGCTCAAGGGTACCAGCTTGTGGTTCACTTTGGCTCCGATGCAATGGCTGCCCAGAAAAGTATGGATGGAAAAGGCAAAGTCCAGGGCGGTGCAGTCTTGCGGCATGGTCTTGATTTCTCCCTTGGGAGTGAATACAAAGATTTCCGAGGCAAAGAGGTTCAGCTTGATGGTGTCCAGAAAGTCCATGGCATCCGGCTGTGGGTCTTCAAGGATTTCCTTGATGGTAAGCAGCCATTTCTCCAGTTCGCCTTCGTCCTCGCTGCCTTCGCCTTCCTTGTATTTCCAATGAGCGGCAAAGCCTTGCTCGGCGATGTCGTCCATGCGGTGGCTTCGTATTTGTACTTCTATCCATTGACCGCGGTTACTCATCAGGGTCACGTGAAGTGCCTGATAGCCGTTGGCTTTGGGATGGCTCACCCAGTCGCGCAGGCGGTCGGGGTGTGGCTTGTATATCTTGGAGATGGAAACGTAGATATTGAAACATTCGTTCAGCTCTTCTTCTTTGACACGGGGATCGAAGATGATTCTTACGGCCAGAATATCATAGATTTCCTCGAAGGTGACATGTTTGTTCTGCATCTTCGACCAGATTGAGTAGGGCGATTTGATGCGGGCTTTGATTTCGTATTTGAATCCCATCTTGTCCAGATTGGCGCGGATGGGGGCTGTGAAGTCACGGAAGAGCTGTTCGCGCTCGGCTTCGGTAGATGCCAGTTTCTTCTCGATGATTTTGTATTCCTCAGGGTGTTCGTACTTGAAACTCAAGTCTTCCAACTCTGTCTTTATCTTATTGAGCCCAAGTCGGTTTGCCAGCGGAGCATAAATATAGAGCGTTTCGCCGGCAATCTTGTACTGCTTGTTGGGCAGTTGGGAACCGAGGGTGCGCATGTTGTGAAGGCGGTCGGCTATCTTGATGAGGATTACGCGGATGTCATCGCTCATGGTGAGCAACAGCTTCTTGAAGTTTTCGGCTTGTGCGGAAGCACGGTCGCCGAAGATACCTCCGGATATTTTTGTCAGCCCGTCCACAATCTGTGCAATCTTGGGCCCAAAGATATTTTCTATGTCTTCTATGGTATAGTCTGTATCCTCCACCACGTCATGAAGCAGGGCGGAGCAGATGGACGTGGAACCGAGACCTATCTCGGAACACACAATCTTGGCGACAGCCAACGGATGCATGATGTAGGGTTCCCCCGAAAGGCGGCGGACACCTTTATGGGCTTGCTTGGCAAAATTGAATGCCTTCGTGATGATTTCCACCTTTTTCCGGTGCTTGGATGCCAGATACGCATCAAGAAGCTCCTGAAAAGCTTGGTTTATCATCTCTTCTTCAGCCATTTCCTTTTTTGCCACATCTTCCATAGTTACATGTATTAAATCGTTAACGTCACGGTGTCTTTATCAACGGACTCTCAGCTTCTTGCCTTTATTGATCATTGAGCCCTTTATGTTGTTCAATCGTTTCAGCTTCTTCACGCTTACTCCGTATTTTTCTGCAATTTCGCCCAATGTTTCTCCACCCTTAATGGTGTGCGTTGCTCCACGGCCTCCTCTTCTGCTTCTGCCGGAGCGTCCTCTACGGGCACTGCTGCGTGAATAACTGCTGCGGTTGTTGCTGCTCTTCCATTGAGTCTCGTCCATTTCAATGACTTTCCTCTTTGTGAAGAATTGATCTTTCTGATAATTGTAGATGGAATCTTGCATATCGATGAAGGTTCCTATCTTGTCCGATGGTAGTCTCAACGTATAAGGCTTGATGCTTCCGGGAATGATGTCTTTTTTGTATTGGGGGTTCAGACTGCGAAGTTGGTCCATGCTGATCTTGCATACATCGGCAATCTGCTGGAGGTGAACATCCTTGCTCACCATGATGGTGTCTGTGCTGGCAGGGATTTCGGTATCCATAGGGCAGATATGGTGGTCACAGTAATAGGTCATCATGTAGTTGGCTGCAATGAAGGCGGGAACATATCCCCTGGTTTCATTGGGCAGGTAGTTATAGATTTCCCAATAGTCTCTGTTGCCGTCGGAACGGTGCATGGCTTTGTTCACGTTGCCCGGTCCGCAGTTGTAGGAGGCAATGACCAGATTCCAGTCGCCGAATATTCCGTAGAGGTCTTTCAGATAGCGTGCGGCGGCTCTGGATGCTTTGATGGGGTCCCGTCTTTCATCTACCAGACTGTTTATTTCGAGGTCATATTGCTTGCCGGTCTTGAGCATGAGTTGCCACAAACCTACGGCTCCGGCTCTTGACACGGCTGTCGGGCGCAAGGCAGATTCGATGACAGGCAGGTATTTCAATTCCTGAGGCAGTCCGTACATATCGAGAGCTTCCTCGAAAATGGGCATGTAGAAATTCACAGCTCCCAGCATAAAGGACACTGAGTTGCGCAGGCGTGTTCCGTACATGTCGATGAATTTGCGGACAACGCTGTTGTAGGGCATTTCCACAACGGTAGGCATCCTTTGCAGACGGTCGATGTAAACATCGGAACTGAATTCGGGATTGTCCACCTTGCTGTCACATTCTTCTTTCTTCAGGTAGTTCCTTGCATTCCAGTCCATCAGCAGGGAATCTACATCAGTCAACATGTTTTCGGGAACTTCGATATTCTGTTTCCCTCCTTTTTCTCCTTCCACTGTCACTACTTCCTGGGCTTCTACGGAAGACCAGCAGAAAAACAATGACAGGGCAGCTATGATAATTCTTTTGTTCATACTGAATAAATATATTAAAAAGTTATGCTGCATTGCAGACCAATTGCCTGATCACTCCATTTGGAGCTGATGGAATTGCGTATGAATGCAGGCGAAACTTTAAAGCTTAAATCGTTTGTAATATCGAAATTCGATAACTCCGCATCTACATAAGCGTCGACTACGGAGAGTATATAAACTCCTATGAACGCAAATATACTCAAATCTCTATATCTACGGTAATAATCCTTTTTCTTTTTAAAGGTATTTTGCAAAAAAGTAAGATTTCCTTTCACATCATACCCGTCGGGAAGGAAATTCAGGTAACTGGTCCTTGAAGGATCGTTGCTCATAATGTCCAGATAGGCTTGCGAATAATCGGAGTACATCTGGTTGTTCCAGTGAAGGGCATAGGCACATCCCACGAAACCTCCATATACGAAAGGAAGCTTCCAGTATTTCCGGTTGTATATTTGTCCGCCTCCGGGGATGGCCAGGGCTATCCACGTGGATTTTTGAGGGTCGGGTGTGAACTTAGGTTTTGCCTTAACCAAGGATACTTTGTTTATGGAATCACTTTTGGCCTTGATTTTGGCTGTATCCACAGGCTGCGAAAGTTTGTTCAGATTCTTGTTGTTCAAAGAATTGATACTATCGACCGATGCTGCCTGTTTCTGTTTCTTCAGAGCATCTTCATCAAGTTTCTTGGTATTGGAATCTGTCGTAGTGTTTGTCTGTTCACGCCGGCGCTGTGCCTTGGGCATTTCTCTTGTCTTCTGCGGTTCCTGAGCATATAAATCCACTATGTTCAATTGAAGGAGACAGAATAGCAGACAACACAATAATTGATATTTTCCTAATGCCTTTTTCAAATTCAACTGTTTTTAATTTTGTCAAACAGCTCCATGATGTGAAGCAGGTCTTCCTCATTATTAAATGGTATGCTTATTTTCCCTTTGCCCTTGGGGTTGCAAGTGAATTGAACCTTGGTGTGGAAGAAGTCGGACAAGCGGGTTTTCAGTTCTCCGAAATTCTCGGAAGCATTCACTTTGCCTGCTTTTTTCTTTGGCGGTGTGGTGTCCTCACCCGACATCTTTTCTTTTACGAGTTCCTCGACTTTGCGTACGGAATAGCCGTGTTTGGTTATTTCATTGAAAATCTTGATTTGTTCTTTGGGATTGTCCAACGTGAGGAGTGCGCGTGCATGGCCCATGTCGATTTCCTTGTTCTGCAAGGCTACTTGTATCGGAGCAGGCAGCTTGAGGAGGCGCAGATAGTTGGCTATTGTAGCGCGTTTCTTGCCTACGCGTTCGCTGAGGCGTTCCTGAGTGAGCCCGTATTGGTCCAGCAGATGCTGATAGGCCAGTGCGATTTCCACTGAGTTGAGGTCTTCACGTTGTATGTTTTCAATCAGGGCCATCTCCATGACGTTTTCGTCGCTTGCGGTGCGGATGTAAGCCGGGATGGTTTTCAGTCCTGCCCGTTGTGAAGCTCTGAAACGTCTTTCACCGGCTATGATCTGATAAGAATCTTTGGAAAGTTCACGGAGGGTGATGGGGGAGATGATACCGATTTCCTTAATGGAATCGGCCAGTTCCTGCAACGCTGTCTCGTCGAAGTCGCGACGCGGCTGGTTGGGGTTGACTGAAATCTTTTCAATCTCTATTTCGTTAATGGTGGATGATCCGAAGGTCTCATCTTCATCGTTTGAAATAAGGGCGTCCAGTCCTCTTCCTAATGCCGGGAATTTCTTATGTACTGCCATTTCTTCTTATTTTTTCTTGTTTTTCTTGATGATCTCCTGAGCCAGTGCCAGGTGGTTTTGCGAACCTTTGGAATCGGCATCGTAAAGAATGACCGGTATTCCGTGACTGGGGGCTTCGCTCAGTTTGACATTTCTCTGGATGACGGTTTTGAACACCAGTTCCTGGAAATGACGTTTGATTTCATCGTATATCTGGTTGGCAAGTCTCAGGCGGGCATCGTACATGGTGAGAAGAAATCCTTCTATTTCGAGTCCGGGGTTGAGCTTGACTTTGATAATCTTGATGGTATTGAGCAGTTTGCTGATTCCTTCCAAAGCGAAGTATTCACATTGTACCGGGATAATCACGGAATCGGCTGCCGTCAGGGCATTCACCGTTATCAGTCCCAGAGACGGGGAGCAGTCAATCAGAACAAAGTCATAGTCGTCCTTAATCGGAGCCAGCGTGTTCTTGAGAATCTTCTCTCTGTTTTCAAGGTTCAGCATTTCAATTTCGGCACCAACCAGATCAATGTGAGACGGTATGATGTCCAGCCCTTCTATATCAGTTGAATAAATGGCTTCGTGAATGTCCACCTTGTTGATAATGCATTCATAAATGGAACAATCCACTTTTTTGATGTCAACGCCTAATCCTGAGGATGCGTTGGCCTGGGGATCTGCATCGACTACTAATACCTTTTTTTCCAGAGTTGCCAGTGAGGCTGCCAGATTGATGGTGGTAGTAGTCTTTCCGACTCCTCCTTTTTGATTTGCTAATGCAATAATTTTACCCATACTGTTATAATTTTTACAGGTTGCGAAGTAAACCATAAAAAATAAGAGCACCTACTTTTTTCAGCAAAGATTGCCCTTTTTGTTCATAACTTGCCAAGTTTGTTAATAACTGTGCAAAGATACAACTTTTGTTTGAAAAGGAACGGTTGTTTCATTTCCTTTTGCTATTTTTGCTCTCCAATTAAATAAATTTAGATGAAAGCAGCTAAACCTTTAATATTTATTTCTAACGATGACGGCTTTCGTGCCAAGGGTATATGCCACCTGATCGAGATTTTGCGTCCGATGGCCGAACTGGTTGTGGTGGCACCTGATTCCGGTCGCTCGGGGGCAGGATGTTCCATTACCTCCCAGAAACCCGTGCGGATTGACCGCTTGAACAGTGAAGAGGGTTTAACCGTCTTTTCCTGTACAGGAACTCCTATGGATTGCGTGAAATTGGGTATGGAGCAAGCTGTTCCCCGGACACCCGACCTTGTGATAGGAGGCATCAATCATGGTGATAATTCTGCTGTCAATGCTTTTTATTCGGGTACCATGGGTATCGCGATAGAGGGGTGTTTGAAGAAAATACCTTCGGTGGCCTTTTCCTTGTGTTCCTTCGATAAAGATGCCGATTTCAGTGGATGTTCCGAGTATATTCTGAGAATCGTGAAGGCTGTCTTGAAGAATGAATTGCCCGCAGGAACCTGTCTGAATGTGAACTTCCCATCACCGGAAATGATTCCCTACAAGGGAATCCGTTTCTGTCGTCAGGACAAGGGACATTGGGAAAGCGAATGGTGTGCCGACAATCATCCCGGCGGTCTCGATTATTTCTGGCTGACGGGCAAGTATGTAAACGACGAACCTTTCAGCACTGATACTGACCAATGGGCTTTGGCCAACGGCTATGTGGCAGTTACACCTACACAAATAGACCTGACCGCCTATCAGCTTCTTGCCGATTTGCCTTACTGGGACTTAAACGATGAAGTGAAATGAAGTACTATCTCATAGCCGGCGAAGCTTCAGGAGACCTGCATGCCTCCAATCTGATGAAAGCTCTTCGAAAAGAAGATGCCGGGGCAGAGTTCCGTTTCTTCGGTGGTGACTTGATGACGGCTGTGGGAGGTACTTGTGTGAAGCATTACAGGGAGCTGGCCTATATGGGGTTCATTCCGGTACTGCTGCATCTGAATGTTATTTTAAAAAACATGAAGAGGTGTTGTGAAGATATTGTTTCCTGGAATCCCGATGTGGTGATACTGGTGGATTATCCGGGTTTCAATCTGAAGATAGCCTCCTTTTGCAAAAAGAATACGCAAATCCCCGTATTTTATTATATTTCCCCCAAAATATGGGCTTGGAAAGAATATAGAATCAAAAATATACGAAGGGATGTGGACGAGTTGTTCTCCATTCTCCCCTTCGAAATTCCTTTTTTTGAGCAGAAGCATCACTATCCCATTCATTATGTAGGGAATCCGTGTGTGGATGCCGTGACTGCATTCAATAATCACCATACGGAAGATTTTCATTCCTTTGTGACGACCAACCATCTGGAAGAGAAGCCGGTCATCGCTTTGCTGGCAGGAAGCCGCAAGCAGGAAATCAAGGATAACCTGCCGGATATGCTTGCAGCGACGGAACATCTCACTGGCAGGTACCAGAGAGTCATTGCCGGTGCACCGGGCATTGAGGAGGATTATTACAGAAAATATACGGGAACATCGTCTGCAGCTATTCTTTTCGGAGAGACTTATCGTCTTTTGCAACAGGCTGAGGCTGCGCTCGTGACAAGCGGAACAGCTACCTTGGAAACTGCTCTTTTCCGGGTTCCGCAGGTGGTGTGTTATCACACTCCTGTTGGCAGACTCATTTCTTTCTTGAGAAAGCATGTTCTCAAAGTGCGTTTCATCTCTTTGGTGAATTTGATTGCCGACAGGGAGATCGTTCGTGAATTGGTTGCCGATACGATGACGGTGGAGAATATCCGTCACGAATTGATGGAAATTCTGCAAGGAGGATTGTTGCGGGAGCAGATGCTGGCAGATTATGAAGAGATGGCCCGAATACTGGGCCCCGCGGGGGCTTCTGCCAAAGCAGCAAAGGAAATGGTCAGGCTTCTGAATGATAAAAAAACGCTGAAATCTTCGGTTAATGTTAATTCTGAAACAAAAAAATAAGAAAAAGTGATAGTTTGTGCTAAATAATTACTATTTTTGTGGCATAATTCAAAAATGATTCGAATAGAATGACTCATTATTATCTATATACAACCACCATAACATGGCGAATGTCCATGACAACCACCACCACAACAACCCTTAGGGGTTAAGATATGTATATAGTTGTTTCTACGTGAAACACGCCTATGGATGTAGGCAAAAAAAGAATTTTCCTTTTTATTTACACAACCAAAATTATTTATGAAAGTCATGAAATTCGGCGGAACGTCCGTAGGTTCCGTTAATAGCATCTTAAATGTAAAGAAAATAGTTGAAGCCGAGAAAGAACCGGTAATCGTTGTCGTATCCGCTTTAGGAGGCATTACGGATTTGCTCATCAGCACTTCCAAACTGGCTTCCGTCGGCAATATTGAATACGAGGCCGGACTGAAAAATATAGTCAACCGTCATTATGAGATGATCAATCAGGTAATCCCGGAAGGCAAGTATAAGAAGCAGTTGCTTGATGTGGTCGGTGATTTGCTTCGGGAATTGAAAGATATCTATCAAGGAATTTATCTCATCAAGGATTTGTCTCCTAAAACGTCCGATACCATTGTCAGCTATGGAGAAAGAATTTCTTCACGGATTGTGACTGCGCTGATAAAGGATGCCGTATGGTTTGACTCCAGAAAATTCATAAAGACGGAAGTGAAGCACAGTAAGTCCATCCTGGATTCGGAACTGACGAATGGTCTCGTAAAAGAGGTCTTCAAGGAACTTCCCGGCGTATCTGTGGTTCCCGGATTTATTTCATCGGATAAGATAAACGGCGATGTAACCAATTTGGGACGAGGTGGCTCGGACTATACGGCAGCCATTCTTGCTGCTGCTTTGGGTGCGTCAAGTCTGGAAATATGGACGGATGTCGATGGCTTCATGACTGCCGATCCCAGAGTGATCAGTACGGCATATACCATCAACGAACTGAGTTATGTGGAGGCGATGGAGCTTTGTAACTTCGGAGCCAAGGTGGTTTATCCTCCTACCATTTATCCGGTTTGCCACAAGAATATTCCCATTCTGATAAAGAATACATTCAAACCCGAGGGCAAAGGAACGGTTATCAGTCAGGATGTTGACAAGGAAAGCAAGGCGATCAAGGGTATCTCCTCCATCAATGACACTACGCTCATCACCGTGAGAGGTCTGGGTATGGTAGGCGTGATTGGGGTGAATAAAAGAATCTTCGTCACACTGGCAGATAATGGAATCAGCGTGTTCCTCGTTTCACAAGCATCTTCGGAAAATAGTACCTCCATCGGTGTTCGTAATGAAGATGCCGATTTGGCTTGCGAAGTGCTGAACGAGGAATTCAGCAAAGAAATAGAAATGGGAGAATTGAGCCTTGTCGAGGCTGAACGGAATCTTGCCACGGTTGCTATTGTGGGAGAGAATATGAAGCATACTCCCGGCATTGCAGGAAAACTTTTCGGAACACTGGGGCGAAACGGCATCAATGTGATTGCCTGCGCACAGGGTGCTTCGGAAACCAATATCTCTTTTGTGGTGAATCGGAATTCTCTGAGGAAAACCTTGAATGTGATCCACGACAGTTTCTTCCTTTCGGAATATCAGGTGCTTAATTTGTTTATCTGCGGAGTCGGTACAGTGGGCGGAAGTCTGTTGGAACAGATTCGCAGCCAGCAACAGAAACTGATGAAGGAGCGTGGATTGAAACTCCACGTAGTGGGGGTTGCCAGCAGTCATAAGGCAATCTTTAATCGGGAAGGAATCAATTTGACTACCTATAAGGAGGATTTGAAAAACAGTCAGGACAGTAATCTGAAAGTCCTGCATGACGGAGTGGTGGGTATGAACATCTTTAATTCCGTCTTTGTGGATTGCACCGCAAGTGCTGAAGTGGCTGGGCTCTACAAGGACTTCCTGCAGCATAATATATCTGTGGTGGCAGCCAATAAGATTGCAGCCTCTTCTGCTTATGACAATTATTATCAGTTGAAGACTACAGCCCGGAAACGCGGTGTGAAGTTCCTGTTTGAAACCAATGTAGGTGCAGGTCTGCCCGTCATCAACACAATCAATGACTTGATTAACAGCGGTGACAAGATTCTTTGTATTGAAGCTATTCTGAGTGGAACCTTGAATTTTATATTCAACAGAATCAGTAAGAATGTGCCTTTCAGTGAAACCATCCATCAGGCGCAGGAAGAAGGTTATTCAGAACCTGATCCTCGTATTGACTTGAGTGGAAAGGATGTGATCCGCAAACTGGTGATTCTTGCCCGTGAAGCCGGATATAGAATCGATCAGGAAGATGTGGAAAAACATCTTTTCATTCCAGAAGAATATTTCCAGGGCCCATTGGAGGATTTCTGGAAGAAAATTCCTGCGATGGATGCCGATTTCGAAAAACGTCGTTGCCAGTTGGAGGCGGAAGGAAAACGCTGGCGCTTCGTTGCCAAACTGGAAGACGGAAAAGCCAGCGTGGCTTTGGCAGAGGTGGACAGCCGTCATCCTTTCTACATGCTTGAGGGCAGCAATAACATTATTCTGCTCACTACCGAGCGTTACAAGGAATATCCCATGCTCATACAGGGTTATGGCGCGGGTGCCAGCGTGACAGCAGCGGGAGTCTTTGCAGATATCATGAGTATTGCAAACATTTAAGAACATGAAACATATCATTATATTGGGAGACGGCATGGCCGATTGGCCTGTCAAATCCCTTCAAAACAAAACATTGCTACAGGCAGCACATACCCCCTATATGGATATGCTTGCAGCCAAAGGGCGTTGCGGACGCCTCATTACCGTGGCTCCGGGTTTTCATCCCGGAAGCGAAGTTGCCAATATGTCTGTTCTTGGTTATGACCTTCCTAAAGTTTATGAGGGAAGAGGTGTTCTTGAGGCTGCCAGTATCGGTGTGAATCTCCAACCGGGGGATATGGCGATGCGCTGCAATATCATTTGTGTGGAAAATGAAAAGATAAAAAATCATTCAGCCGGTCATATCACGACGGAAGATGCCGATGTATTGGTGAAATATTTGCAGGAAAAGCTGGGCAGTGACAAGGTACATTTCTATACAGGCGTGCAGTACCGTCATTTGCTGGTGATAAAGGGCGGATGTAAGTTTGTGGATTGTACACCTCCACATGATGTTCCCGGTGAATTGTTCCGACCGTTGCTTGTGAAGCCGATGGAGGGACATCCCGAAGCTCAGGAAACAGCCGATTTGATCAACCGCCTTATTTTGGAATCGCAGAAAATCCTGGCGGAGCATCCACTCAACAAAAAACGTGTTTCGGAAGGGAAGGATCCCGCTAACAGTATCTGGCCGTGGTCTCCGGGTTATCGGCCTCAGATGGAAACGTTATCTGATATTTTCCCTCAGGTGAAGCAAGGTTCCGTTATCTCTGCTGTCGATTTGATTAAAGGCATCGGGGTTTATGCCGGATTGCAGAACATCGAGGTGGAAGGAGCTACCGGACTTTACAACACGAATTACGAAGGCAAGGCACAAGCCGCTATCGAGGCTTTGAAGAAAGATGATTTTGTGTTCCTGCATCTTGAAGCCAGTGATGAGGCGGGACATGAGGGAGATATCCCGTTGAAGATAAAAACCATTGAATATCTGGACAGTCGCATTGTAGGCCCCGTGTATGAGGCTGTGAAGGACTGGAAAGAACCGGTAGCCTTGGCTGTTCTTCCTGATCATCCCACTCCCTGCGAACACAGGACCCATACGGCGGAACCCGTTCCGTTCTTTATCTTTTATCCGGGAATAGTGCCCGACGAGGTTAAAAACTTCGATGAAATATCTTGTGTGGAAGGTTCCTATGGATTGCTGAAAGGCAATGAGTTTATTAACGAATTTATGAAAAATTGAAATAGTCTTGACTCTATGAAATATTATAGTACAAACAAGAAAGCGCCTGTTGTAGGCTTGCATGAGGCTGTCGTGAAAGGACTGGCTGCCGACAAAGGACTGTACATGCCCTTTTCTATTCAAGAGTTGCCCCACAGTTTTTACGAGAATATCGACCGGCTTTCTTTTCAGGAAATAGCTTGCAAGGTGGCTTCGGCTTTTTTCGGAGAAGATATTCCCGAAAATGTCCTGAACAAAATTGTGTGCGATACGCTGAATTTTGACGTACCCGCTGTCGAGGTGAAAGAGAACATCTATTCTCTGGAACTTTTCCATGGCCCTACTTTGGCATTTAAGGATGTAGGGGCGCGTTTCATGGCACGTTTGCTGGGATACTTCATCAAGGAAGAAGGCCGACAGGAAGTGAATGTGCTGGTAGCTACGTCCGGTGATACCGGAAGCGCCGTTGCCAACGGATTCCTGGGCGTGGAAGGTATTCATGTCTATGTTCTCTATCCGAAAGGAAAGGTGAGCGAGATACAGGAAAAACAGTTCACTACCTTGGGGCAGAACATCACGGCACTGGAAGTCGACGGCGTTTTTGATGATTGCCAAGCTCTTGTCAAGAGTGCTTTTATGGATGAAGACTTGAACAGCCACATGAAGTTGACGAGTGCCAATTCCATTAACGTTGCCCGTTTCCTGCCTCAGGCATTCTATTATTTCTATGGTTATGCACAGATGAAGAAGTTGGGAAAGGCCGATGAGCTGGTGGTATGTGTACCAAGCGGAAATTTTGGAAACATCACGGCCGGATTGTTCGGCAAGCGCATGGGACTTCCCGTAAAACGTTTCATAGCGGCCAACAACCGGAATGACATTTTCTATCAGTATCTCAAGACCGGAATCTATAGCCCGAAGCCTTCAGTCGCTACCATTGCCAATGCCATGGATGTGGGTGATCCGAGTAATTTTGCCCGTGTGCTGGATTTGTACCAAGGAAATCATGAAGATATTTGTAACCAGATAAGCGGAGCCACCTATACGGATGCCCAGATAGCTGAGACTATCAAGGACACGTATCGTTCGACGGGTTATTTGCTTGATCCTCATGGTGCCTGCGGTTACAGGGCGTTGAGCGAAGGACTACAAGCCGGTGAAACCGGATTGTTCCTTGAAACTGCTCATCCCGCCAAGTTCAGGGATACTGTGGAACCCATCGTCGGAGAGACCATCCGGATACCTGCCAAACTCCAGGAGTTCATGAAAGGTACCAAGCAAAGCATAGAAATTGGAAAGGATTTCAAGGAATTCAAATCATTCCTGATGAAACAATAATCATAAGAAGGCGTATCCGGAATTCGACGGATGCGCCTTCTTTTTTATAATATAAGACAATCTGGCTCGTAAAATGACAATGTGTCTTATTTCTCGCCTATAAGATTAAAAATCACTATCTCCATTTATCTTATTTTACCGCATAAAGGTAAAAACGGTTTGCAAAGGTTTAAAGAAGGTAAAAGCCTTCTGACAGGAAACGGCATCGGCATTTTCTTTGCACTTACCTCTGTGAATTCGGAAATCCGAAAGGATGGAAAGATTCAGAAAAACAGAATGTATAACTTAAAAATAGGAGATTAAAATTATGATGCCAGTAATTAGAAAAAATCAAAGTTGGTTGCCAAGTATTTTCAATGATTTCTTTGACAATGATTGGATGGAAAGAGCCAATGCAACAGCTCCTGCTATCAATGTGATTGAAAACGAAACTGAGTATAAGGTTGAAGTTGCCGCTCCGGGCATGACTAGGAAAGACTTCAATATCTCAATCGACGATGAAGACGGTCTGGTTATCACCATGGAGAAAAAGACCGAGAATAATGAACCTGCCGATAACAAGAAAAAGGCCGGTCGCTACTTGCGTCGCGAATTCAGTTATTCAAAGTTCCAGCAGACATTGATTTTGCCTGATGATGTTGATAAGGAGAAGATTGCGGCTCAAGTCAATGACGGAGTTCTGACAATCAATCTGCCTAAGAAACCGGCAGAGGTGAAAGCCAATTTCAAGAAACAGATAGAAGTTAAATAATTCGACTTTTGCACATAAATGATTTTGAGTATTTAGTTGGGTGCCCTCTTTCGCATAAAAACGAAAGGGGGCACTTTTTTTGTTTTTATGCTTCCATACTTCCACCACTGATGTAATATACAGTAAACGAGTGCGTTATGTGTGTAAGCATGCGGTGGAAGTATGCATGGGCATGGTTCCATGCTTACATCGTGCAAAATGTAGTATTTTTCCTCTGACGATACTTGCAGAAGTGCGGATTTTTTGGTATCTTCGTAACCGCAAATCATTTGGTATAACTCGAAATTTCATTTGACTATACGCGAAAAAGAATTCGACTTAAACCGTATTTGTTTTTGATTTAAGCCGAATGATTGTACATTCACTATTGTTTAATTATCAAAATCTAAAAAACATGAGTGCGTATTATGACCTTTATCGAAAATCCGATAAAGCACTGAATGAAATGGACGGGAAATGCGAGTACTATGCCAGACCTGTCGACACAACAACTTATAGTACGGAAGATGCTATCAAGGCAATACAGGAAAAATGTACATTGAATTCTGCCGATCTGAAAGCAGTTCTCCGAGCCTTGTCGGACTATATGGCAAAAGTCTTGAAGCAAGGCGATCATGTACATTTGGAAGGAATCGGGACTTTCCATGTGTCGTTGACATGCCGGAAGACGGACAAGTTGAAACCCGATCATACAGATGTGCGGTTTGGCCAGATTAATTATATTGCCGAAACCGCGTTGAACAGGCAGTTGAAAACAATGCAACTCGCAAAGCTTCCCAAACATGAATCCCATAAAGTAAATGAATTGGAGGAACGTAAAGTCTTGGCTCAAAAAATGCTTTCACACAAGGCTTTCTTTACTATACTGCAATATATGGCGCAAACAGGTGTAAGCCGTTATCAGGCAGATAAGGACTTGAGCTCATGGATTGCGGAAGGATTGTTGGCCGTCGTTTATGTAAACAAAACCAAAACATTTGTGAAACCTTCAGCAAATACACGAATTGATGAATAATCCGGAAGAAGACAAGATGGGCAAGGAATATCTCCATCAATTGCCTGATATACTTTTTGCCGATGAGTTCCAGAATATGGAAATTTCGGAAGAAAAGACAGTAGGAAAAGACGAAATATTGAGGTTAATGCCGGGCGTCACTCGTAGCGGAATCATCTCGATTCTGTTTGAGAACTGCATGCAGCAGCTTTTTCGCAGTGGGTGGAATCCCGAGGAAGAATCCGGTTTCAAGGAAGGAATGGTAACGTTGGCGCGTTTGTGCTACGGCAGTGGCATTCAGGAAGAGGACGCTTTGAAGTGGACCTACATTCATTTGATGCGTAAGGATAAGATGGAAGAAATTTCTTCGACCTTCCGAACTGTCTATATGATGAAGAAGGATGTATTTGGAGGAAATCCGGCGTTCACAAAAGAGCAGAGAATGACATATCAGACCGAAGAATTCCTTCGGAGGCGCTATGATATTCGTTTCAATACGATGAAGATGCAGAATGAGTTTATGGAACGGCGTTCGGCAAGACACGACTACAAACCTTTGGAAGCGCGTCATATCAATGGCATGTGCATCCGGGCTTTGAAAGAGGGCTTGCAGCTGTGGGATAAGGATGTCCGCCGTTATTTGGAATCAGACTATATGCCTGTCTATTCACCTTTGGAAAAATATCTGGAAGGCTTGCCTAAATGGGATGGGAAAGACCGTATCAGAGGCATTGCCCGGCTGGTACCTACAGACCACGCGGAATGGGAATCCCTTTTCTATAAATGGTTTCTCAGCATGGTTGCTCATTGGATGAGGGAGGATGGCAAACATGCCAACAGTTTGTCTCCATTACTCATAGGTCCGCAGGGGTGCGGCAAATCCACTTGGTGTGCCAACCTGCTACCTCCTGAACTTCAAGACTATTATACTGATAGTTTGGACCTCAGCAGCAAGCGGAAAGCCGAATTGAACCTGACGCGTTTCGGTCTTATCAATTTCGATGAGTTCGACTCCATCACCGAGAGCCAGCAGGCCTATCTGAAGCATATTCTGCAAAAGGCTGTTGTGAAAACGGCAGCACCGTACAAGAGCAACATACAGTCGATGCGTCGTTATGCCTCGTTCATAGGAACCAGTAACAGTATGGATTTGCTTAATGACCCTACAGGAAGCCGTCGTTTTTTGTGTGTGGAAGTGACAGGAAAGATTCTTTATTCCAAAAAGCTGAATTATCCTCAGATATACGCGCAAGCAGTAGAAGCTATCCGAAAAGGCGAAGTCTATTGGCTTACCGGAGACGAGGAGACACTTCTTACGGAAAAGAATGAAGCATTCAGCCGTCAGTCGCTGGAGGAACAGCTTTTTCTGGATTATTTCGATATACCCGGGGAAGAGGAAGATGGAGAATGGAAGACATCCGCAGAAATCCTGCAAATAATGGAAAAGCGCAGCCACAAGAAATTTGCAAACGGACATTACATCTATTTTGCAAGGATTCTTCGCAAGCTGGGTATAGCTTCAAAACGTACTAAAAAAGCCAATTACTACCATGTCAGGATGAAAGTATAAAATTTTTACATACATCCATGCTTCCACACCTAACTAATTGATTGTTAATGCAGTGAACTATGGTGGAAGCATGGAAGTATAAAAAACTTTTATATGCGAAATTGGATTGCGGGACAATTTTTGAACGGTGGAGGTTCGCTGCGCTGAATCTCCGGACTAAGGGGGCTGTTTAGTCGGCGGAAATTCTATCGAATGATTTACACCATTCGCATTTACAAAATGCATAATTGCGATCTGATATACCAATGTCCTCAAATGCTTCTTGCACAAGAGGAAGAAAATAATCTGTTGCGCAATACTTCCAATGCCTTTACATTAGCTGAAAGACGTTGGCTTTTAGTATAGTTGTCAATTTGTTTTCCATCCATGCATCAATTTCAGCCTGAAGAAACTGAGCCTTCTTGCCAACCTTATGAAACATCTTCTTTCGCATCGTCCACCCATAGATGGTGGCTTCAGCAGGATGAGATGGGAGGTAATCACAGAGTTCCTCCAACTACGCTTTGTCCTTTGGATTGAGACTGGCCAACAACTCAATCTTTTCCAATCTCTGGGCACCATTGCTGCTTTCCATATTCGAAATGTTTTGAATTACACATTTCCCTAACTTCAAACAAGCCTTTGACTTGAATTCAAACTTCGGCTTTACGTGCAAATCAAGAGCACTGGTAAGCGGCATTCGAGCAAAGGAAATTCTGTCTGTTCATTGTGAATACCCAAATCTGTGATTTGTGGAAGGCTGCCCATTGAACAGACGGAATTAGCGAGGACGATACTTTGCGGATACTGATCCATGCTAACTTTGCAAAGTAAAGGCTATGCGAGAATACCAAGAACGGATGAACACCGATGCAGTCGGTATATAAAAGCCACAGCCCATCTTATATATAATAGTGTCTCTTTTCCTTTGGCCAGCAAAAAAAGTTATTCTTTTATCTTGAAATATGCCATTAGTTCCTTGAAATTATCCTGAGAACTCAAGCAAGTGTCAGTCAGATATCCGTTGATTTTGCCCCACTGATGCAGACCACGATAATAGAACATTTTCAATTCTTCGGTGATGATAAACGGAACTACACTATGCTTCAGGCATTCTTTGAACAAGATTAAACGACCGACACGACCATTGCCATCTTGGAAAGGATGGATGCGCTCAAAGCAGACGTGCAAATCTAGCAAGTCCTCGAACGATGGTTCCTTCTTCGACTTATAGGAGGAGAGAAGCTCTTTCAACTGACTATGTACTTTTTCCGGTGGACAGGTCTGGGTGCCACCAACCTCGTTAGGAAGTCTTTTGTAATCACCTACAGCAAACCAATCCTTTGCGGCATCCGACGTACTTGATTTTAGAAGATAGTGAAGCTGCTTAATGAAAGCCTCAGTCAGTTCGTCTGCTGCATGATCAATAATGTAGTCAATACAGCGGAAGTGATTGGTGGTTTCGATGATGTCATCTACATTTACCGCATCGTCAGTAACACCAATCGTGTTGGTTTCAAAAATAAAACGGGTTTGTTCCTTAGTCAGTTTGCTGCCCTCTATATGATTGGAATTATAAGTCAGATCAATTTGAATCCGATGGTAGATGCCTCCTTTGAGCTTCATCTGCTTTTGTTCTCGGAGGCTTTTCAATAAAACAGATTCCTTGAATGCTTTCTTGCGGCCAGGCAGCAAAACATTGGATGGAATGTTCCATGTCTTGCCAACAAGGAATGCACCAGCAATTTTTCCATTGCTGCAATAATTACGGGCTGTTCGTTCGGATATTTGGAATTTATCCGCAAAAGCCTTCACTGAGATGTATTCTTTATTTTCCATTTATCGGCAAGTTTTTAATTGAATCGACTGCAAAAATACGCATAATTTGCCGATAACGGCAAGAAATGAGAGAGTATTTGATTTTTAAGGGCGATTTTCATGCTCTATGTAACTTCTGAGAGTATAAGCTGTACTCCTGGATGTGTCTTTTCCTGTGGTGTCATACTCTTCTGATTTATGTAATTCTTCTCCAAATTTACTATAATATTCCGATTCATTAAAATCTTTGTACTTTTCTTCTAAAGTACCGATGAGGTAGGGGCTGCTTCCTGACAATACTCTTCTTTGGCTCTCTCTTCTTCCTCAACTATCTGGTCTTACAATGACCTTGCCCTTTCATACCTCATCCTGCGTGATTTTATCGCCACGCTTACTACTTTAGCATTACCATTGAATTTATTGGCATTTGCATTGTGATTGCTTATCCGTATCACTACTTCTGTTCCGTTGTTTAATGTTATAGTAGCATATTTGCTTGCTCCTTTACCTTCCGCTCCAATAGCTTCTGAAAAATCCGTTAATGCTCCGTTGGTTTATTCAGTTCCTCATTGCGATGCGGCAGCAGATATTCTTTCAAATCTTCCACATATTGTTCGAAGGCTTTTCGGCCTTTGTCGGTCATTTTGCAGACAGTGCGGGTCCTCTTTCCGTCAAGTTCGCGATTGGTTTCTATGTATCCTGCTTCGGAAAGTTTTTCCAATTGAATGCTCAAGTTTCCGGCCGTTGAGTTTGTCTGCTCTTTGAGATAGACAAAATCAGCTTCTTCTGCCGACATCAGAATGGAAACTACGCCCAGACGCAATTGGGAATGAAGCAGCGGGTCCAGTTCTTTCATCATCTTCTCCTTGCTTTATAATTCAGATAATGACCGGGAATGATCATAATCAACACAAATCCTAAGGCAAAGAATAGAAGTCTGTTTATTTGAAGAGGGCCTTGCATACAGTCGCCAAGTATGCCCATGCCAAGCGCCATTCCCAAGCCGCAAAAGAAGGATACTTTTTTCATTTTCAAGATAGCAAAAGTGAATGTACTTCCTATTCCCATCAGTATCAATGCTATGGGCATGAGCACGATGGCGTAGTTTTTCCAGCAAAAGAAAAAGGTAGCAAAAAACATACAGATTCCCAAGACACTCCAGATTGTTGAGATGGTGCTGTCGATGTGGGTTTTGCAATAGCTTGTCTTCTGTTTTTCTTTTCTGTCCATCAGTACCATTATTGGATAGCCGATTACTGGGATGGCAAACCATGCCCAGTTCCATTGTCCGTTATGTGTCAGGATGAGGCAGACATAGACGAGGATGGATATAGCAACTGTGAGGTAACCCCACATAAGCATGATATTGCCGGTACCTTGTTCCATCTTTTCCTTGGTGTTCTGAATCATTTGAGAAATAAGTTCCAGACTTTCTTTCTCGTTCAAAGTTTTTTCTTCCATTTTTTAATTGGTTTTAATTGATTCTTTTTATTGTTTAATCACTGTTCGAAGCTCGGAGTTACCGGCCGGATTCTCTTTGCTTTCTTACGACTAAATCGGTTTATAAAATAAACCATTAAGGGAAAAAGAAAAGTGCTTGCACACTTCTTTCTTCTTTCACTGCTGCAAATATAAATCAGTTTATTTTATAAACCAAATAAAAAAAGGAAATATTTTAGGAAAGGGTTGATATTTAACAATAGGTTTAGAGTTCGAGGTTTATGACTCCTCCGTGGGGAGTGAGTTTTTCGAGAGCTTTTTCATCAATGGCTACAGTTCCTGCAAACATCTGCGATGCGAGTAAAACGCCACCATGGGCGAAGATAATGACATTTTTATAGGGCATTTCCTTTATCTCCTGCAGGAAGGAAGCTACCCTGTGATACACCATCAGGAAGCTTTCGCCTCCGGGAATCTGATAATGCATGTAATCTTTGTACCAATCTTGAATACGGGGATCGGCGATTTCATCGAACAACTGCATTTCCCATTCCCCGGCATGAAGTTCTTTCAGACGGTCATCACGGATAGCGTTCGGAAAGCCGCAAAAATCAGCCAACTTGGTACACCGACTTAAGGGACTTGTGTAGGCGGCATCGAAGGTGCTTTCTTCCAACTGCCGAAGGGTGATGGTGGCTTCTTCTTGAAAACTTTGCTTCAAAGGGACATCAGTCCATCCATAGCATGTACCAGGAAGAACATCTACGGAGGTGTGGCGTACAAGGGTTATCTTCATAAGGTGTTTATTTGTTGGAAAATGAGGAGTACGGCTGCATAGAAACTCAGTTCACTGAGCAGAAATGCTGCACCGTAGCAGTCGCCCGTATAGCCTTGGAGTCTGTTCTTCATCATAAAGACCAGTACGGAGAAAACCAGTGCGGGAGCCACCAATGCCAGCCAGTAGATAGGATCCATAAACAAGAGCAATGGCACGATGCCGCATAAGGTGAGTATCACTTGAGAGGGAGACATCTGCTTGTAAACAACATGTGCTTTGCTTTCTTCTTCTTTGCGGGCATAAGGAAGCATGTTGACCAGTTGAGCTACAATGCTTTTGGTGCCGGGGTCTCCGGCTATAATGGCACAACAGGCCAACACTGGGGGCAGGGAGACAACGATGGCAAAAAGGCTTCCGAAATAGAAGATAAGGCCGATGACTCCGTAACTTCCTATACGTGAATCCTTCATGATGGCAAGGGTTTGTTCTTTGGTCTTGCCTCCGCCAAATCCATCGAAGAAATCGGACAAGCCGTCTTCATGAAGGGCACCGGTGAGCAAGATGCGGCTGCCGAAAGCGAAAATTACCGCTATGGGCATGGAAAACAGGGAATTGCATCCCCACAGCACAAATGCTGCAACACCTCCGGTGAGCCAACCTACTAAAGGCCAGTAGTTGACTACCGTTTTGAAGCAATCAGCAGGAACGTTCTTGATCCGCCAGAAAGGAAGGCGGGTGAAGAACATCAAAGCTGCCAGTATCCTGTTTATCATGTTTATTTGAAATACTTGTTGATTACCGTGTCTTGGAATAGATCCAGTTCGCTCATCATTCTCATGGCAGAATCTATGATTGGATAGGAGCAGACGGCTCCGGTTCCTTCACCCAGGCGCATGCCCAGATGCAGAATGGGGTGAGCTCCAAGTGCTTCCAGTACCAGTTTGTGTCCGGCTTCATCGCCTTGATGGCCGAAAATGGCGTAGGAAACGACTTCAGGATAAAGCTGTTTGGCAGCCAGCAGACAATTGGTCATAATGAAGCCATCGATGAGGATAGTCATTCCCAATTCTGCGGCTTTCAGCATTCCGCCGATGGTCATCACCATTTCGAAACCGCCGAAGTAGCGGATGATGTCGGCCGCAGTACCGTTTCCTTTGTAATTGTCCATGGATCGTTTCAGAATATTATATTTGTGACGGATGCCTTCATTGTCGAGCCCGCTACCTGCTCCCACACATTGTTCTAAGGGGATGCCTGTGAAGTAACTCATCCAGACGGAAGAAGGAGAGGTATTCCCGATTCCCATCTCACCGAAGCTGACGATGTTACAGCCTTGGGAGTGAACAGCTTCAACGACTTCCGCACCACGGGTGAGGCACAAATCCATTTCTTCTTCGCTCATGGCTGCTTCATGGAGGAAATTGTTTGTTCCTTTTCTCACTTTCTTGTCGATGATACCTGAATCTTTCGGGAAATCATAATCCACTCCTGCATCGACCACATCCAGTACAAAACCGTGTTGGTGGCAAAGGAAGGCGATAGCGGTGCCGCCTTGGAAGAAATGGAGTGTCTGTTGCCAGGTGACGGCTTTCGGGGAAAGACTGACGCCTTCATCCGTAATGCCATGATCTCCGGCAAACAGCACGTTATGAGGATGATGCAAGGAAGGGGTCAGGGTTTGCTGGATCCAACCTACGTGCAATGCGATTTTTTCCAGAGTTCCCAGTGAACCTTTGGGTTTTGCCAGATTGTCTATCTTGGTTTGCAGAGCCGGAATGATTTTTTCGTCCGGACGATTGATATGAAAACTTTTCATTTTGTTTATTTGATTTTTACTGGAATACCACTTACCATCAGAATAACCTCGTCGGCTTTTGAAGCTACATATTGATTTACCCACCCAAGCAGGTCGGTAAATTTCCTTTGCAGGTCATCAGCCGAAGTTCCTCCACAGCCTATTTCATTGGTTACAAAGATGAACGTGCCCTCTTGGGCGGTGAAACGGTCGAATTCTTCCTTGATGGCCGACAAAGACGCATCGATGTCGGACTTGAGGTCGAAAAAGAAATTAGTGCTCCACAAGGTGATGCAGTCTATCAGGACTACTTTGTCTTCCACACTGATCTTGCTGAGTTCCTTCTCTTCCTCCTTGTTATGCCAGTGTTCCTTTCTACGTTCCTGATGCTTGAGAACTCTTTGATGGAATTCCTCATCCCAAATTCGAGCTGTTGCAATGTAGATTGGATCGGGTGACAATGATAAAGCCAGATTCTCCGCATACGTACTTTTACCCGAACGGGCACCTCCTGTGACAAGTATTATTCGTTTCATAGTGCAAAATTGGAGAAAAAAGAGTGAAGAGGCAAGTTTTTTGAATTATATTTGCACTATGAAATCAGAGATTCTACATCCTTTAATGCTGGCCGGTACAGGCAGTGATGTCGGAAAGAGCGTATTGGCAGCAGCTTTTTGCCGTATTTTCAAGCAGGACGGTTATTCACCGGCACCTTTCAAAGCCCAGAATATGGCCCTGAATTCTTTCGCCACCCCTCAAGGACTTGAGATAGGCCGTGCCCAAGCCGTACAGGCTGAGGCTGCCGGGGTTCCTTGCCATACAGACATGAACCCTATTCTGTTGAAACCATCATCCGACCAGACTTCCCAAGTCGTTCTGAACGGAAAGCCCATAGGCAATAAAAATGCCTTTGAATATTTTCATAAAGAAGGACGTGATTTCTTTCGCAATGCAGTGCACGAGGCATTCGACCGCTTGGAGGCGCGATACAATCCCATTGTGATAGAGGGGGCCGGAAGTGTGTCCGAACTTAACCTTCACGATCAGGATATAGTGAATATGCCTATGGCAATGTATGCCAAGGCAGATGTCCTTCTGGTTGCAGATATTGATAAGGGAGGCGTTTTTGCCAGCGCATACGGTTCGATCATGCTGATGACAGAGGAAGAGCGAAAGAGGGTGAAAGGACTTTTAATCAATAAGTTCCGTGGGGATATCCGTTTATTCGAAAGTGGAATAAACATATTGGAGAAACTTTGCGGGGTTCCTGTGGTCGGGGTCATTCCTTATTTTAATGATATCGTTATCGAAGAAGAGGATTCAGTATCCCTGCATACGAAGAACCTGCAGGCTACCGCTGGAAAGGTAAATGTGGCTGTGATCTTGCTGCGGCATCTTTCCAACTTTACGGACTTTGACCGTCTGGAACTGGATGAGCGTGTCAATCTTTATTATACCAATAATACCGAGGAAATTGCAAAGGCTGATATCATCATTTTGCCGGGCAGTAAAAGCACGATAGATGATTTGTATGAGCTTCGTCGGAACGGAGTGGCTCAGGCCGTGTTGCGTGCAACGCGTGCCGGTGCAACGGTGTTAGGCATTTGCGGCGGTTATCAGATGATGGGACGTGAAGTGACGGATCCTTTACATCAGGAGGGAGATCAGGAGTGTATGCCCGGACTGGGATTGCTGCCTGTCACAACCCGGCTGACGGGTGAAAAGACAACCCGACAGACCAAGTTCCATTTCCTGGAGAAAAAAGAGGAATGCATCGGTTATGAAATTCATCAAGGAATATCTGACAGAATCAAAGATACTGATTCGAGAAGCTTTGCCCGTCTGGAAGACGGCACAGATGATGGTTGTTGGATGAATCATCACTGCATGGGTACATACATTCATGGGGTTTTGGACAATCAGACGTTTATTGATTATCTGTTGGAACCTTTCGCTGAAAAGACCAGAACGCGTTCGGCTTTTGACTATACAGCCTTTAAAGAAGAACAATATGATAAACTGGCGGCATTGATCCGTTCGCATGTGAACATGCCGCTGATATATAAAATAATGAAACAAGATGATTGAAGGCCACGGTGACGACAGTTATAGATACAAGCACCCTATTGTAAGCAATTTCAGTTCGAATGTGTATGGGCGTGCGGACTTGTCGGGGTTGAAAGAATATCTATCACGACATTTGGATTGTATTTCTTCCTATCCCGAACCCGAAGCGGAATCTTTGAGGAAAGCATTGGCGGAATACCATTGGATTCATGAAGACGAAATCAGCGTGACGAACGGGGCTACGGAAGCCATTTATCTCATTGCACAGACTTTTGCCGGTTCGCACTCGGTGGTGATGTCGCCTACTTTCAGTGAATATGCCGATGCTTGCCGTATTCATCGTCATAAGGTCAGGCATGCCTATACTTTGGATTCTTTTTCAGAAGAAACCCAAATCGTATGGATTTGCAATCCCAACAATCCTACCGGGGAGTTATGGAATATAGAGCGTTTGAACGAATTGATTGAGAAGCTCCCGCAGATACTTTTCGTCATCGACCAGTCTTATGAGGACTATACCGACAAGCCTTTGCTGGCTGCCGATGAAATGGTGAATCGTCCTAACGTCATTCTCTTGCATTCCCTTACCAAACGCTATGCCGTTCCCGGATTGAGGCTTGGATATCTCACTGCTCATAAGGCTCTCGTCACCCGGTTGAGGGCCAACCGGATGCCCTGGTCTGTGAATGCTCCTGCTATTGTGGCAGGAAGGTATCTGCTGGAACTTCAGGTTGAAGAAACGGATGTTCAGGAGCATTTGGAAGAAGCCCGCCATCTTTCGGATTGTTTGGAGAAATTGGGTCTTGTGGAGGTATGGCCTTCGGATACCCATATCCTTTTATGCCGGTTGCGTATGGGCAGTGCTGCTGCACTGAAGGATTATCTGGCAAATGAACATGGTATTCTTATTCGCGACGCCTCAAACTTCGAAGGTTTGGATGCCGGTTATTTTCGCCTGGCGGCGCAGTCTCGCAAAGAAAATGATAATTTGATAAAAGCAATGAAGGAATGGATGGAATATTGATTCAATTCAAGCTGTTTATATTGGCTTGCGGCCCCTTGTTGCTTGCCTGGATTGCCGACGGCATTTGGGGGGATCCCGTCAGGATGCCTCATCTTGTTATTCTCTTCGGAAAAATAATATCCCGGGGAGAAAAAATATTGAACAGGGGAACTTCCCGTTTCCTGAAAGGAATGTTCCTTGCTTTTTCCCTCATTATACTTGCTTTTGTGCTGACTTATCTGTCGGTCTTTTATCTCGGCAAACTTTCTCCCTGGCTTGGCTTGGCCTTTCAAGCTCTTCTTATTTTTTATTGTCTGGCAGGAACTACTCTGATACGTGAAGTACGTGCGGTTTTTGTCGCACTGGACAGCTCTTTGGAAGAAGGACGCAAGCAGGTAGGCCGTATTGTAGGCCGTGATACTTCCGAATTATCCGATCAGGAAGTGCGGAAGGCGGCTCTGGAAACTTTGGCGGAGAATCTCAGCGATGGAGTGGTGGCTCCCTTGTTCTGGCTTTTGCTGCTGGGTGTTCCCGGTATGGTGGCCTACAAAATGATCAATACGCTCGATTCAATGATCGGATATCGCACTGTCCGATACAGACAGTTCGGATACTTTGCTGCGCGGGTAGATGATTTGGCCAATTGGATACCGGCCCGCATTACGGCTGCACTGATGATTCTCGTTTCAGGCAAGTGGAGTCTGTGGGCTTTTGTCCGGAGAAACGGGCGCCGCCATCTGAGTCCCAATTCAGGATACCCTGAAGCTGCCTTGGCGGGGATCCTTGGCTGTCGTTTCGGAGGTCCTCACGTCTATTTCGGTGAAATAATCGACAAACCCTATATCGGGGAAACTGATACTCTTCTCACTGTGAAAGATGTGCTTACAGCCATCCGTATCAACAGGGATGTGGAACTGGCATGCGTGGTGACCGTCGTGTTTCTCACGGCAGTCTTTGTTTCCTTATAAGATATTCCTGAATAAGTCGAACTGGTGCCACATTGTGACCAGTATGAACATGCCGATGATGGTACACATGATGAACAGAAGCGAATGCAGAACCTTGACAGAAGGCTTGGATTGTCCTTCTTTAGCTTTGTCATGAATATATTCATGGAAGAACAGATACAGAGCCGGAACAACGGTGAGAGCCAATACATAATCCTCAGGAATGCCGTAGAAATAGACTTTGGATAATCCGATGAGTGCCCAATGGCAGAGGAACATGGCAAGTACTATATTCACTTTTTCCGAAAAGGCAAGCATGAGTCCGATGGTGAAGATAGCTACCGAGCAGGGCATCACCGGTGATGTCATCATCGGGAAGGAACGACCCAGTACCAAAGAAAATATGGGATAAACCAAAGGCATCAGGAAAAGAACAAGAGCAAAGATGGTGTGGTTCCCCGTACGTTCCAGTGAAGCATGCTTTATGGCCAGGTCATAGACCCAGATACACCCCATGATACTCCAAAAAAGAGCCAGCATCCCACTGTATTCCCGCGGTTCGCAATAAATCATGTAGTACACTCCGGCAATCCAGAAGTTCAATACAGCCATGAATATTTTCATAGCTGTCCGCACCAATCGGGACGGGCGGTAATAAAGCAATGCAGTCAGCACCAAGGCAGTGATTGTAAAAAGTATCTGGATAGGCCAGGTGGCAGCATTGTAGGATGCGATTGTTTCCCAAAATATTTCCATGCTCATTTCGTTTATTTGTTAATCCGTCTTTTTCTGGTGAGTGAGAAAGCCCTTCGGTTAAAAATGAATACCGGAAGGGTAGCTCCTACAGCTAGAAAAAATATGACACTCAGTGAAACTGTCGCATTCAGGAAAAATTGTTCCATGTATTGCAGGCCTTCGCCGGTGTCCTTGAGTGATTGCAGAAAGCGGATAAGCGAGAATACTGTCTTGTAGGCATATATGCCTGGAACCATAGGCAGAAGGGCCGGTATGTAGAGCACGGTCATCGGGCAACGAACGCCTTTGCCCAGCCATAGGCTTCCCATACCGATGGTAAAAGCTGCGCAGAACGATGCCAGGGCTATGTCTGTTTCAAAATACGTCATCAGGCAGAAACGCAATGCATGGCCGATTGCTGCCAGAACCGCAATTCTCGGAAACGCCCGCATGGGAGGGTCCGAAACAGCCCCGAACCCGGTGGCTGCTATTGCTGCAAAAGCAGCATCAAGAAGTATGTCCGTAACTATCATAGCAAACTGTCTTTAACCATTAATAAAGTTGCTGCAAGGCCGATGGCTATGCAAAGAATCAGGAGAAGGGCATTGATCAGCCTGCTGCAGCCGATGAGAATATGACCTTCCACAATATCGATGACTCCGTTGATGAGAGGAACTCCCGGAACCAGGAACAGAGGACTTGTTGCCAACGCTATTTCCGAGGTACAGTCGAATCTCAAGGCAGAGGATGCACAAAGGGAAGCCAAAAAGGCACTGGTGATGAATATCAGAAAATGATTCATTCCGTGTGCCTGCATGCGTTGTTTGGCGGCAAAGCCTACAAGCGTTGAGGTAAAGACTATGCTGATGGCCGTCAGGTCACCCCCGAACAAGCGGCAAAAGGATGCATTTGCCAGACTGATGGTTATCAGAACGAAAATAGGATCTATGTATGGTTTTGAAATCATCCGCGTATAGCGTTCTTTGATTTCATTCAGAGCAAGTTTGTCATCCACGGCATCCCAACTGAGTGCACTCAGGTCTGAATTCCGTTCGAAACTGATGGGAAGAGCGGGTATTTTCACTACTCGGGTAATCACTTCGCTACTTTCTTCATCCCTGACTGTGATGACCGTACTCTTCTGAAAAGTAGATAATTCCACGTCTGTATCCTGTGACAGACCGATTCGCTGCGCACAGCGAATCACGCGTGATGTATGGACTCCCGAACCTAGCATGTGTGTCACGTATTCGGCTATAAAGTCCATGATGGCTGTTAATTCCTGATGGGTCTTCATATCGGCTGCAAAGTTAATACTTTGCTTTCAGAAAACCCGACTAATAAAGAATTTCTTTTCCTAAAAAGAAGACTTTCCGGATTTTGTAATCGTTGTCAAAAGCAACCATGCTGGCATCAAGCCCTTTGCCGATGGCTCCTGCATGGCTTTCTATTCCCAAGGCTTGTGCCGGATAGAGTGTGGCCATGCTGACGGCTTCTTCCAAGGTAATGCCGACTGACTCCACGCAGTTGCGGATGGCTTTCAATGGAGTCAGGGCAGAACCGGAGAGGGTTTCATTGCCCAGCTCGTCTATGGTTACGTATCTGTCGTCTTTCAAAACGTGTCGATAGAATCCGGTGTTACAGGGAGTAACGGCATCAGTCACAAGAAACAAGGATGAACCTAAAAGTTCTTTTGCCATGCTGATGATGGGAAACGATACATGATAACCGTCGGCAATGATACCGGCGAACGGCTTTTCTTCGAAGGCTGCCGGAATCAGTCCGGGTTTGCGGTGGTGTATGGGAGTCATGGCGTTGAACAGATGGGTGACCAGTCGTTTCTTCCCTTTGAAGAACCTTTTTCCTTCTTCGTATGATGCCCCGCTGTGGCCTATTGACAAGAGGATGTTTTGAGATTCCAGATATTCCAGAACTTCATCCGGTTGTAGTTCGGGTGCCAGAGTCATTAGTTTGATTTCTCCTTTTGCCTGTTCCACCAACTCTTTGGTTTCTTGCAAATCAGCTTTTTTGATAAGCGAAGGAATATGTGCACCCCTATATTTGGGATTGATATAGGGTCCTTCCAAATGCAGGCCCAAGCAGTTGCCTAGAGCATGAGGACGATATTCGCGGGTGCAGTCAACCAGTCGGCGGATGATTTTCATTTCATTGGTAGGGGCTGTAGCCAGAAATCCTGTCACCCCTTCTTTTATCAAGGTCTGTTCCATTGTTGCAAGTCCCTCTGTGGAAGGATTGCAGCCAATCAGGATTCCTCCGGCACCATTTACCTGCAAATCAATGAATCCGGGCGCAAGATAGCAATCCTGCAAATCTATGCGCCCGGTATTGTTTGGTAATTCGTTTTCATTCACAACGGCTGTAATCTTTTTACCGTCCACGATGACGGCTTTCCCCTGAAGAATCTTTCCGCCGGAAATGATTTTAGCATTTACCAGAGAATACATGATCAGATGGTTTTTAGTTTTCCGTTTTGGAGTACAATGATGTATTTTCTTCCGGTCTTGGTGTTGAATTTCAATTCAGCGTTTCCGTATTTCACGATACAGGGGCTTCCTGCTTTGGACAAAATAACGGCTTTCTGCAATTGTCCGTCTTTCCATGTCATGCTGACCTCGAAGTCACCTTTCGCGCAGAGTCCGCTTACGGAACCTTCGTTCCATGCATCAGGTAGGGCGGGAAGCAGTTGAATGAATCCGGCATGGCTTTGCATCAACATTTCCGTTACCCCGGCAGTACCTCCAAAGTTTCCGTCAATCTGGAACGGTGCGTGTGAATCCCACAGATTATCCAGCGTTCCGTTCTTCAACAGATTTCCATAGAGTTTGTATGCATGGTTGCCATCTTGAAGACGGGCCCATTGATTGAGTTTCCATCCCATACTCCATCCTGTGGCACCGTCACCGCGGTGTTCCAGTACTACGCGGCAGGCTTTGGCCAGTTCCGGTGTCGTGACGGGCGATATGGTATGTCCCGGATGTAATCCGAACAGATGATTCACATGACGGTGTTCGTCTTTCGGGTCATCAATATCTTTCGACCATTCCATAAGTTGTCCGTAGCGACCTACCTTGTAAGGAGCCAGATGGGTAAGAATCTCTTCCCATTGTTTGCGTTCCGCTTTGTCGGTGTTCAGTATTTTGCTGGCATCGATGGCATCCGTCAGGATTTCGCGGATTACGGCATGGACAAAAGTTGTCCCTTCATCAATAGGGCCGTGCTCGGGCGAGGTGGACGGTGCTGCCGTATAAGTTCCGTCCGGCTTGCGCCACAGATAATCCGAAGCAAATTCCGCACTCGATTTAATCAAGGGATATCCCGTTTCTTTCAGGAACTTCAGGTCTCGGGTGTAATCGTAATATTCCCAGATGTGTGTAGCCAGCCACGGTCCTGCCATCGGACAGAAATTCCAAGACATATCTTCGCTGGCCAGAGGGGTGGTGAATCCAAAAATATTTCCTGAAATGGATGCCGTCCATCCCCTTGTTCCAAAATAAGCTTTGGCTGTTTTGGTACCGGGCTTTACGAGTGTGCGGATGAAATCGGTAAGCGGCTTCTGGCATTCCGACAGGTTGGTGGAACATGCAGGCCAGTAATTCATCTGGATATTGATGTTATTATGATAATCTATTCGCCATGGACCGTCTACATTGTTGTGCCAGATACCTTGCAAGTTGGCCGGCAGATTTCCCGGACGTGAAGATGCTATGAGCAGATAGCGTCCGAACTGGTAGTAGAGAGTTTCCAGATAATTGTCCTTCATTCCCTTTTTGTAGTTGGCGAGTCTTTGCGGAGTAGAAGCATTTATGCTCTGTACTTCCGGATTCAGATTTAGCTTCACTCTGTCGAACAGAGCGGAATAGTCTGCAAAATGACTTTTGAACAAAGAGTCGAAACCTTTTTCAGTAGCTTTGTTCAACCATTCTTGAGTACTGGCCGAAGGGTTTACGCCAACGTACGTTTTCGGGTTGTTATAGTCGGGATCGAAATTCATTTTGTAATCCGTATCGGCTGTGACGAGAAAAACCACTTCGTCGGCATTCTCTATGACGAGTTTGCCATCGGCATTTTTCACCACTCCTCCTTTGGTTATAGCCCGTATGCGAATGGCATATTCCATGCTGTTGTTTTCTAGTTTCGCTTTGAAAACCAGTCCGTTTTCTCCGTCGGGCATCATGGTACCTGTGGAAATCGGATTCGGGGCATAACTGAAAGTCAGGTTCTGTTTTTCTTTTTTGTCGGCAGAGAAACGGATTGCCATCACGTTGTCCGGATAGGAGATGAAGTATTTGCGCTCGAATTTCACGCCGTTCTTCTCAAACTGCACCACCGCCAGAGCGGAATCCAGAGAAAGGGCACGGCGATAATTCTTGATACCTACTTCCGACATTCCTGTTTCTATGTAGAATTCTCCCATGGTGGTGAAATTACCGAATCGGAACGGGTTTTCATCATTTACGCTGTATTGCACGGAACTGTTGAAATTCTTTCGGGTGAGTTCAGTAGCTTTCTTCTCGTCTCCGCTGGCAAAAGCTTCCCGGATATCTTTCAGAACATGTGCCGATTCCTTGTTTACGTTCCAATAATAATCAGCTCCTTTGGATGTATTGGGGCCTCCTCTCCACAAAGTCTTTTCATTGAATGTGATTCTTTCTGCACTGATGGAACCCAAAATGTTGGCTCCTATGCTGCCATTGCCAATAGGCAATGACTGTGATTCCCATTCTGCATCAGGATTTTTCATAGTGTCACCTGCACTTTCAGGCTTGTTTTCACCAACCCATTGTCCGGGTTGGGAATTAAACCAAACTGTCATTCCGCTCAAGTCGTTCGGCTTATCGAACCAGATGGACAAACCTTTTGTATAGTCGGTTTGGGCGAAAGAAGGAATAAACAAGGCCGAAGCCGCAAGAAAAAGTAAACTTTTTTTCATAATATCTTTAAATAGTTAGGATGCAAAAATAAGAAAAAAAGCTTAAGCTTCCCAACAAAGGGACTAGTTTCTGATGAAAAACTTTATAGGCTTTTCACGGGGGTGAATGTTGAGGAATAGTCGTTCTTTATTTTTAACGTAACTTCTTTTGTTGACTTCTGCATAACAATTATATTTGAATAAAAATTTCACTTATGAAAAGACTTATCGAACTTTTATTTGTTTTGCTGTTCATAATGGTCAGTATCAAAACATCGGCCCAGAACCTGCCACAAGGGCTGAATAGTACTTTGAAAGTGGAAAAGATGCTGCCCAGATTAGCTATTAAATCCGGAACAAGTGTGCTTAAAGGGCAATTTATTGGTTTGGACAAAACAACGAAACCGGAATTTATTTTTTATTATTATTCTGTGATAGGAGGAGTCAATGAAAGGGTAGAGGTCTCAGCAGATGGAAGTTTCACAAAAGAATTACATCTATCTTATTCACCGACTTGCGTGACCGGTGTAGTAGGTAATCATAAGGAATTTTGTTTTCTGGTCGAGCCTGGTCAGGAGACCTATTTATACATCAACCTTTCTGAATTGGAAAAGAAGAATAGAGTCTCTTCCGGTCAATTAATGTATTATTTCAAAGGTCCTTGGAAGGGTATTAATCAGGAATTAGCCAACAAGAAGACTGAATATCAGAAATATTCCTTGACGTTTGGTAATGATGCTTTCAACAAACAAATACAAGGAATGGATTTTGATCAATTTCTTTCATTTGTACGGAATTTTTATCAAGATAATTCTGCAAAAATAGCCAATAGTAATTTAAGTCTGTTCGGAAAGGAATACGCTAGAACTATGCTTGTCTATTCTTTGACTCCCACGGCTTTTCTGACAGAAAATATGCTGACGATGGCATATAAATATTCTCATAAGGAGCTTAATCAAGACCAGTTGGAGGATTATTACCAAAGTCTTGTCGCCAGACATGCTAACAAACCGTTTTTAGATCAGTTCAATGTCTGTAGTAAGGATATAAAAAACCCGTTGATGTGGATGATTTTTCCAAACAGTTTTGTGGAAAACATAGTCAGTCTGTTTCCTCTCAAAGCCGATCAAGGTTTTCGTTGGGTATTGAAGGATAATGTCTTGATGAACGATATCATACAAGCCACTGTGTTAAGTTATAAACTTAAAAGCATACCATTGAAGAAAGAAGAGATTGATTCCATCAAAAATTCCGGACTCAAGAAAGAACTTCGGGAGGCAAGTGATAAATTGAAGCGGCAAATGGAGGATGACAGGAAGAAGACCTCGTTCAATGTAAATGAAGTAGGGGATGTCGTCAATGAAGATTTGTTTGCGTCCTTGACAAATAAATACAGAGGTAAGGTGGTGTTAATTGATTTTTGGGCAACTTGGTGCGGTCCTTGCATAGCTGCTCATAAAATGATGAAACCCATGAAGATGGAATTGAAAGGAAAAAATGTCGTATTTCTAAATGTAGCCGGTGAAGATTCCCCAAAAGACAGGTGGACCGAAATGATAAAAGGCATCGAGGGTGACCATGTTTATCTCAAAAGAATACAATGGACATATCTGATGAATAAGTTCGGCTTTTTAGGAGTGCCGGATTATATCATACTGGATAAGAAGGGCAATAGAGTCTATCAGGCTGCCGGATTCGAAGGCCCAAATATTATTCAGACAGCCATTGAAAAGGCTTTGAAAGGATAACTAAGATTTATCTGTCTTATAATGTTTACACGGTTTGTGAATAAAATTTCCTTTTGTAGAGCGTAATTTTATTGAGAATGAAGAATGTTAATTAAAGCCAACAGTTCCATTTTCACTTTTCCACAAACCGTATGGAGCCCAAGGATGTCCGCAGCCTGACTGATGCCAAGCAGGGACACGCCCTCGGCAGAGGCATAGCAAATGTGAGAGAGTTCTTCTGCACTGTAGTTCTTACCGAAGGAACCGCAGATCATTTGCAGGCATGCTATGCCGCATTGCATGCTATCGTGCTGGGAATGAAATATCATGAAATCATTTAATTTGTTTGCCCCACATTCGTTTCCTGCATTTCAAGAAGACTCTTTGCTCGTTTTGCCTTTACGTCTTTCCCGCCTTTAAATGTGTAGTTGATTCTGAATTGAAGATAATTCTGTCGGCTTACGTTCTTTTCCTCCCTTTGGTAGATGTCATTATCAACAGTCAGGATGCGGCTCCTGTGCGGAAAATAATTGGTTTCGATAGAACAATAGAGTTTTTTATTGAGGAAATACCTGTAGTAGCACCAACTGAAATTATACACGCTATGGTAATAAGTTTCCAGCATCTGGAATCCTTTTTCCCACATAATGCTTACCATGAATCCGTTGTCCGGAGATAAGCGCAGCGAGTTGCTGGAATAGAAAAACATCCTTTTAGCCGTTTCGTCAATCCTGTTGTACTGGTGTTCCTCAATGGATGATTGTATCATGTTGTTTGTTCTCCACCATTTGAACAGTTCTTTGTTGAAGAAGATACTCAGGCTGTGGGAATAAGAACGCCCGGTATTCACCGGCATCTTGTAGGTAACATTCGGGTCTGTTTCGTCTTGGAAAGTGATTGGATAGATTTCGTTTTTCAGATTTCTGTACTGATAGTTCAGACTCCAGGCATTGTTCAGTTGAAAGTTCATCCGGGCATAATACCATGTTACCGGTTTCAAGTCGGGATTCCCTTTTTCATAATAAATCTCCGATGTATATACGCGCACCGGATTCATATCGCTGTATCGGATGCTGTTCATTCCTCGGCTCCATTCAAGACTGATTCTTGTATTTTTTTTCTTGTTGATGAGAAAGGACACAGTCATGCCGGGGAAGAAGTTGAAATAGGAATGTGTGTATTGTTCGGCATTTTTGGAGAAAATGCTTATCCGATCGTTCTGCAGACGAGCTGCTGCATTCAGACTTACCGGTCCCAATGTCTTTGTATATTCGGAATAGAAACCGAATCCGTTTCCCTTATATTTGAAGTCATCGCTCAGATTCCTGTCGTTCTCCCAAACGTTTTGCCTGTAATTGTCATAAACAATGTTGTGCATATTCTTGTTGCTGTAGTAGTCGCCTCCGAAACTGAACTGCGTGTTTTCCCATCTGTTGATGTTCCAGTCGGCTGTTGTTTTCCATTGTTTGGAATTCGTGAAGGTACGGTTCCTCAGCGAATCATTTTCATGTACGGCGGAATAAATGTATGCCCGTTGGTCGTGATAACGATTCCTGTTGTTGAGATAGTCGGCAACGAAAGCGAAAGAAGAACCTTTCTTGTCCAGTTGCATATTGTAGTTCAGTGTTCCCTGATATTGTCTGGTAACTCTCTTTCCCCATTGGTCATAATCTGATGTGTAGGAGATTTCGTCGGATACGTCGGATTTCGAAAACGTGTTCTCATCAGTCTTTTGTTGGATGGTATTGAAGGTCAGCCCAACATTCTGCCGGGAATTGATTTCATAGACCATGCTTATGACATCGTTCATCCCCAGTTTTTTATATCCTTCCTCCGAATAGCTGGTTACTCTTTTGGCCGAATTATCATAAGTGGTAGTTACATCCCGAAGGTAGGGCGTGTTCGTATGCCCCAGTTTTATATAGTTGTAGAAACTGAAATTACCTGTTCTGTAGCTGAAGGGCATACTCAAGCCTTCTTTGTCCTGGCTTTTTCCCCAATCTTCGTTGAATTGAACATTCCCGTAATATCCTCCGGAACTTTGCCTGTTCAGTGTTATTTTAATTACACTGCCCATATTGTCGGCTCGCAGTCGTTTGCCGCCATTGGGAATGATTTCAATCCTGCTGATATCTGCTGCCTGCAGATTGTTCAGTTCGTCTGTTTGTGTAATCTTTCTTCCGTCAATGTATATCTCTGAAACATCCGAACCATTTACGCTCAGTGAATTGTTCATGTTCACCACTCCCGGAAGCAATCCGAGTACATTCATGATACTTTTCCCTTCCGATATCGGATTGTTTGTCATGTTGACGATGTACTTGTTGAACTTCCTTTCTATGCGGTTGGCCGTGATTTGCACACCTCTCAATGTTTGTGCCGATTCTTCAAGTATGATGTTGTAAGTCCCAGTATAGGGAAGCGAGATTTTTTGAATGTAAGTGTTGTATCCAACAAATGAAACTCGTAGAATATACTTTCCGTTTGTCTTATAAGGAAGAATATATTTACCGTCTTTACTGGAAATTGTACCTTCAATAATTGTAGAATCTGATGGATTTAAAAGTGAGATTGTGCAATACTCAATTCCCATGTTTTGCCTGTCAATAATATAACCTTTCAAAACATTGTTAACTTGAGCTGACATGCTGGAAAACAAGAGTGCAAGTACTATGAAAAGAAAATGCCTTCTTTTTTTCATTGTTCTAATATTTTATTAGGCTGTTTATTCTATTTCTTATAATTTCTTCTTTTAAATTTGAAATATAAATTATTGCTACATACCGAATTTAAAAGAATAAATAAAAACGTACTTAAAAAATCCTTTTATAATTTTTCTTTTTTGCAATGATAGAAAAAAGGGAAAAAGAAAAGATATAGTTATATAAAAAGAAATTTCACAATAAATTCACATATCCTGTAAGAATATACTATAAAATG
>DAIRSI010000031.1:0-45445 GCA_036804505.1 Bacteroidaceae bacterium | reverse complement strand
TGTCCAATCTGATTTGCCGCTTTTGCCTTATATAGATTACAATCCCTATCAGGAATATTCAGTGCCTTATTGAAATACTCCAGGGCTTGTGCCGTGAAGTTCAAGTCACGATATACGCTTGCCAGATAGTAATAGGCCTGGATGAGTTGCCGAGGCTCTCCATGGTGTTCATAATATTTCACCACTTCCAGCATCAAGGAATCGGACGTATGGGGAATGTAACATTTGTCATTGGCTTTCACCGTGAGCAGGTTGTAATACATCTGCGTGGCTTTGTTCTCTTTGGCCATATTGGGCTTGAGTGTCTCCAACAGGTGGCGGGCACTGTCGGGATTCTCGTCCATTATCTTTTCGGCACGCGTCATGGCTGTCGGTTTGTGGATATCCTGATTGCAGGCACTCAGGCTCAGCAATCCGATGATGAACATAGCAATGATGTCTTTTCTACTTGCTTTCATGTAAAGTCTGTTTTGTTTTGCAAAAATAATAAAAACTTTCGGTTTGAAAAACAGAGGGGTCAGTTGTGCCTGCTAACTACGGCAATTAACATAGTTAATCCACGAAGTTACGATAGCCAATCAACGTAGTTACAGAATGTCTTTGTAATAGCTATGGAATCTTCCTCAAAAAGACTAGATATCTTACTTGGATATACCCTATATTCTGGACACTTCCCTGAGGTTGGAAAGGCCATCAAAGATTCTCCAGCATTTCATCGAAGGAAAGATACATCTGGCGCTCTTCGCGTACTGAGGTGTAGAATAATTCATGGGGAGACAAGGTTTCGATGATAGGGAGGTCACGGTCGGCATCGTCTTTGTTGGCAAGGATATGGCAGGCATATCCATGGCGATTCAAGGCATTGACTGTCCAGTGGAGGAGGGTTTCGCTGCCGGCAAATACCTGAATCTGCTCCTGGCCTTTTACAATGGGGTAGTACACTCCGTGGGCATGATCGAAGCTGATGCCTTTGCGGCCAAACAAATCGTCCATGGCATTGTTCAGAATGAGGTCCTCGGTGACTCCGCATTGCAGGTTTTCATCCGTCATGAGCCAAAGGCGGTCGGCAAGGACCAGAGCTTGCTCTATGTCGTGGGTGGAAAGGAGGATCGCTTTGTTATCTTCTGAAGCCAGTTTGTGGAGCAAGGTCATGATTTCTATGCGGCTCGCCACATCAAGGAATGCCGTGGGTTCGTCAAGAATAATGAGGGGACTTTCCTGAACCAGTGCTTTGGCTATCATTACTTTCTGGCGTTCGCCGTCGGACAGCTCGGCCGTATAGTTGTTGGCTTTGTGGCTGATGCCTACCAGCTCCATGGCTTGCGCAATGATTTTGCGGTCGCTTTCGTGCAGTTTTCCGAAGAATCCGGTATGGGGTTGCCGTCCCAATGCTACCAGTTCATAAACCGTCAGTCCGCCGGCTTGGGTCTTGTCCGTGAGCACGACGCCAATAAGGGTGGAAAGTTTCTTTTCGGAATAGGTGGATAGAGGCTCGTCTTTCAAGAAAAGACTTCCGCCCAAGGGGGGCTGGGAAGCCGATAAAGTCCTGAGCAAAGTGGATTTTCCTGCACCGTTGGCACCCAGCAGACAGGTGAGTTCTCCCGTTCTGAGCGTGAAGTTCAGTTTCCCGAGAACTGTCCGCTCGTTCTTTTTTCCCCGACTGTAGCCGATGGCCAAGTCGCTTCCTCTCATCACGATATCCTTTTTTGCTGCCATTAGTTGAAGTATTGTATTTTACGCTGGTTCACGATGACATAGATGATGATGGGTGCTCCTACTACGGGGGTGACAGCATTCAGCGGAATGATGCCGTTCTCTCCCGGCAGCACGCAAATCAAATTGCACAGCAGGGCAATGACTCCGCCGCAAAGCAGGGTGACGGGCATCAGCGAATTATGATTGGATGTGCCCAGCAACAGTCGGGCTATATGGGGAACGGCCAGACCGATGAAGGCAATGGGGCCGCAGTAGGCCGTGGTGATAGCTGTGAGAATACCTGAGGCAATGAGCAGCCAGTTGCGCACGAGCCGGATGTTAACGCCGAGGTTTTCGGCATAACGGGGGCCCAGCAGCAAGGCATTGAGGGGCTTTATCAGCAGAAAAGAAATGAGGAAGCCCACCATGCATGTGATGAAAAAATAGGGCATCTGGTCCATACTGATGCCGCCGAAATTGCCCAGTCCCCAAATCATATAGGAATGGACGCCTTCAACCGTGGCGAAGAAATTGAGCAGAGAGATGGCCGATGAGGCCACATAGCCTATCATGATACCGATGATGAGCAGCATGAGGTTGCTTTTTACCAGAGTGGAAAAGAACAGAATGAGTGCCATCACCACCATGGCTCCTGCGAAAGCTCCGATGATGGTTGCAAAGAAACCGCTCAGTTGAAACATGGTGCCGCTCATCATGCTTCCTCCTAGAAGCATGACTATGGCTACGCCCAAGCTGGCGCCGGTACTTATTCCCAGAATGGAAGGTCCGGCCAGAGGGTTGTTGAAGGCAGTCTGGAGCATCAGTCCCGAGATGGCTAGTGCCCCTCCGCAGAAGAGTGCTGTGAGGGCTTGGGGCAGACGGCTTTCAAGAACAATGAACCGCCAGCTTTCCTTGGCTGTCTCATTTCCCGTGAGTACATCACACACCGCACCAAACGGGATGTTCACCGAACCGACAAACAGATTGGCTATGAACAGTACCACGAGTACTGCCGACAGCAGAATTCCGTATTTCCAGCCTGCACCTTGCAGATGTTTCATTATTCCTCCTTCAATGGTTTGTAATATCTTGTTTGTTTACCCGGAAGCAATTCCGGGTGCGAAATTACAATAATATCTTGTAATAACCAATCAGGATGGAAACTAGTTTCTTCATAATAAGGGACAGTATTGGTGTTGCAGCCATATACGCGGTGATTCTTGAACGCCTCGAAATTCTGATAAGGTGCATAGTCCCGCAACATCGACTTGTAGGTCTTGTCTTCTTTCATGTTGTATTTGATGAACCATATATCTGCATCTTGTGCTTTCTCGAACACTTGTTCGAAGGAAAGAGGGTCGAACCCGTTTTTCTTGCGGTCGGCAAATGCATAGGCTACCCCTGCATCTGCATAGATGTGGCCGGTGGGGCTGTTGCCATTGGAAACATACCAAGTGGCACTGCTTTTTTGTCCGTCCAATACTTTGGGTTTGAGCTTTACGTTTGCTGTCAGACGGCAGAGCGCGAGGTAATTTTTCTCGACTATGGTAAAGAGAGAATCAGCTATTTTCTCCCGTCCGAACAGCAAACCGTAAAACCTCATCCATTCCGCCCTTCCCAAAGCGGAATCCTCCATATAGTCGGCACATTCCATGATGGGAATGCCCAGTTTTTCTACGCGTCCGTAACCTCCGCTGTTCTCGAAAGGCGAGAGCATGATGAGATCAGGATGCAAATCAATTATCTTTTCAATATCCGGGTTCAGGTCATCACCGGCATCGATGATTTTTCCTTCCCGGCATCTTTCTTGTATATAAGGCAACTTGATGTATCTCAGTCCGCACACTGCGCCGATGTGCTGTTGTGCACCCATCTGAATCATCAGACTGCTATGAACCGAAGAATAGACCACGGCTTTTCCTACCGGTATGCGGATGACGGTCCCATTTGGAAGCCCGTCGGGCATCGGTTTGTCCTTAGGCACAAGTATATAGGTGTGCAGAGTCTTGGTAGTGTCCCACGGATTGCGAAGAGTGGCCAGGGTGTACTTGGGCAGACGGACCACTTTCAGATATCGGGCGTATTTCAACTTCAAGGTATCTGCCTCGCCGGGGGAGTAAGAAACCTTGCCCCCTCCGCAAGAGGAGAGGGTAAGGAATGCAGTCAATGCGAAAAAAACAAAAGAAAGATGTTTTGAACTTCTCATGGTTTATTGCAGATTGGTGACGAAGGTCAATCCGATAGGACCGACGCCCGTTTCATATTTCTTGATTAATGTACCGTCAGAAGTATATTCATTTACATACCCGTTGGTATTATAGCTGGCTTTGCCACTGATAAGATTGTAAGATGTAATGAATATCTTTCCAGAAACAGGATCGATGCTTATACCGCAAGGATAGTCGACTTTTGTGGCAACGAAGTTGTCACTGATTTTTGCACCTGTGGTAGCATTGTAAGAAATATAGGTGTTATTTGTGCTCTTGTATGGAGCATTGATGATATAAATTGTATTGTCTTTCGAAGTGAACATTGTACCGTCAGCAAAATCAGTGACTTTATCGTTTTTATCAATCTTTTGTACTTTGGAGGTGACTGTTCCGTAATTTCCTCTGGCAAGAACAAAAATATCACCATTAGAATCTGCGCAAAAATAACCTGGATTTAGTCCTACGGCTATTTTCTTTTCTTCAGTGAATGTGCTTAGGTTGATTTTTGATACAGATTGACCATTTACATATCCATTTTTCCAGTTATTACCATCGGAATTGGCTACATACATGTATTTATTGCTGAGTATGGCATCTTCCGGATTGGGGCCAACCTTAATCGTTGCATCTATGCTGAGTGATGTGGTATCTATGCGAGATACATAACCGTCGAACATTGTGATATAAACCTTGCCACCATAAACAATCGAATGTCTAGGCATAGAACCTTGTGCGGCTGTCGGTTGTATTTGTTTGATGGATTTACAGGTCTTTTTATCAACCACTTCAATTGTGTTGGATTTGGTTACCAGTATATACATTTTAGAACCATAGACCACTGCTGATTCTGCAGTCATACCTAATGAACGTCCGTTTGCTGTAGAAAATAACTTGTGACTCATTGTAGAGGTCTTATAATCCAAATAAGAAAGAGTTCCTTCAATACTACTGGATTGATTACCGCTGTTGAGAATATACAAACCCGTTGATACAGGCGTTACGGGAGTTGTGTCATCGTTTTCACTGTTATCACATGCTGTGACAAAGAAAGGGAATGCCAGAGCAACTGTACAAATTTTAAGTAAATCTTTTGTTTTCATAATTTCTATCTTATTTTTTAAATTGTTATAAATCTATTTTTACCGTTATCTTTCCATTCCGACCGGGCATCGGGTAGTTCTTTACAATTTCATATTGCTTGTCGAACATATTGATGAGATCTCCGCGCAGATAGATTCCGGTTTTCCCGACTTTGAATTTTTTATACAGAGCCAGACCGCATTCGATATATCCGTCCAGCCGGTATTCGGCTTTGTTTTCGGAGGTGCGGTAGCGCTTGGATACACCTGTGCCGTGGAAAGACACGTTCACGATAGGGTTCTCGAGTGTAAGGGATGCTCCGCCCGAATTGCGTGGCGTGTAAGGTATTTGGTTCTTATAATAACTGATGGCAGGATCTGTTTCATCCACTGCATACTGGTAGGTGTAGTTCCCGTCGGCAAGTATCTTGCATTTGTCGGACAAAGGCATGTCGGAATGGGCATTGACATCCAGCCCCCAGATATTCACTTTGCCCAGGTTGACCATAGTCCAGAAGAACATATTGTAGGGCATGGCCACTATCTTGTCATTGACGGTGTTGTGGTACCCGTCTATACTCAGTGACAAGGTCGGCTTGTTGCCCTCTGCTGTACTTTGGTAGGTTACTCCGAGATTGTATTGTTTGGTCTTTTCTGGTTTGAGGTCTCTGCTGCCCATTCGGTCGAAATAGTTTTCCGTGAAGGTGGCCACTCTGAAAATGTCTTTGTAGGAAGCCCGTAAATAGAAGTTTGCATCCTGTAGCGGTTTCCATGAAAGAGAAAGAGAGGGTGACAGATGCTTCTGATTGGCAGAGCTTTCACCGTCCTTGGCTCCATTCACATAGATGGAACCCAGCATGGATGCGGTTGCCTTGATGCGACTGTTGTCATATTTAGCAGTGAGTGCCTGCAGGATGGAATGCCTGTAGGGATTCACATTGTAGATGGAATTGTAGTTCATGTTGGTGAATGAGTAATCCGCCGAGTAATCAAATGCTACGTCATGGGTGGGGGTATAGAGCAGAGCTGCCGAACCATACAGTTCACGCTGGAAATAAACATTCTGGACAGAACCGTCCGGATATTCTCCTCCGTAATCGCTGAAGTGTGACATCGCCCAATTGTATTTTCCGTTCAATTGCAGGGACAGATTGTTGTCCCAGTAGGTCTTGTAGTGGGTTTGTGTAAAGAAATTCTTTTCCTTCATGTGTTCCTTGCTGTCGGAATTATACAAGATGACAGCTCCCGGCAGGTAACGGCTGTTCACATACCAATAGGTTTTTGTGTCCCACTGTGTGTGTGAATTGGGCCGGAGGTAAAGATTGCTTTCCCAACGCCCGTTCCAGATACTGTTGTTATAGCGTCTTTCTCTTGTCACCAGATTAATGTTCACTAAAGTGAAGGTATAGAGATTATCGGCCCTCATGCAATCCATCAATGTTGAGAATGCCGCTTTCTCACTGAATTTGTGGGAATAGCGAAGATTGGAATTTACATAGCCGAAAGAACCCGCTTTGGTCTGGAAGGAGAGAAGGTCTTTCTTGTTCCCGAAGTCGGGACGGGTAGTATTGATGCTAAGTGATGCTGCCGAGGCAAGGTTGCGGGCCGGGGTGAAAATATCATTATTGTCACCTACTGCAAGTGAGATGCTTTCCACATTGTCGATGGTGAGGCTGGACAGATCGATTTGCCCCGTCTGGCAATTGTTCATGACGATCCCGTCATAAGCAATGGCGGTATGGTTGGCTCCCAGACTGCGTACGGACACGGTCTTCATGCCGCCGGCACCACCGTAATCCTTTACGTTGACGCCTGAAAATCTCCGCAAGGCATCGGATAAGTCTGTAATGCCCTTCTGCTCGATTTCCTCCAGTTTGATGATTTGCAAAGGGGCGGTACTCTTCAGGGATACCTTTTTTCTTTCTCCCGTTATTTTCACTTCCTGTATCTGATGCACTTTCCCGGTAATGGTGTCACTCTTCAGCTTTTGAGCGTAAGAGGGTATCAAACACATACAGAAAACAACCGTAACACAAAGAAACCTTTGCTGACAATTTCTCAACATATTCCTTAACGCAAGAATAAGGATGAACCAATGACTTTCGTTTTGCGCTCTTTCCTCGAGAGCCCAAACTTTTGACTCGGCTTTGCAGGTCTTCTGACTTGCTCCATTCTGGCTCGCCTTCCCGTCCTGTGATTGGATAGTGGCAATGGTTTTTGAGCCAGATCTGTAAGGAGCTTACAGCAGCGGGACTGTTCAGGACTTTCACCTGATTCCCTTTTCATCCTTTGCCCTGAAGAGGGGTCGGGAACAAAACCGTTGCAAAGATACAAGCTTCCTCTGACATGACAAAAAAAAGAAATCGTTTTTTTCTTAGTAAAGGATGCTTTTCCTTAAAAAAACAAAAACAAAAATATTTATTTATAGAAAATATTGTCTAGTAGAAAATAAAAGTAATATCTTTGTAGCGTAATTAAAAGAAAGCGTAAATGGAAGCAATTTGTGGATTGAAAGATATTTATATGGAACTTTATTCGTTTGAAAAGAATTTTCAGACCGAGCATGGCATGACAATCAATGAGGCCATGTTGCTGTGCTGTCTTCACGAAGGGGATGCAAAATCAGCGGGTTCTCTTTCCGAGTACATCGGGTTGTCGTCATCCCGTGTGTCTAAGGTGATTAACTCGGTTGAGAAGATGGGGCTGATAGAAAGAACGATCAGTCCTGAGGACAAAAGGCAAATGTTGTTTTCACTGACTACGGCAGGATGGAGAAAGGTGACGGAAATGAAAGGAGCGGATTTACATATAGGAGAACTGTATGAGCGTCTTGCCAAATGTCTGAAAAAGAGATAAGCTCTTTTTTTGTATAAATAATGTCTAGTAGAAAATATTATTAATAAAAAATATAGTTATGAAGTATGTAATTGTTGGTGGCGTGGCCGGAGGTGCATCGGTGGCGGCACGTTTGCGCAGATTGGATGAGAAAGCAGAAGTCATTTTGTTCGAACGCGGTAGTTATGTGTCTTATGCCAATTGCGGACTTCCTTATTACATTGGAGGTGAAATAAAGGACCGTCAGAAATTGTTCGTTCAGACGGTGAAAGGATTTGTGGACAGGTTCCGCATCGATATTCGCACCGAACAGGAAGTGACAGCCGTGCATCCCGAAAGTAAAACTGTTGAGGTTAAAAAAATGGCAACGGGGGAGGTTTATGAGGAGTCTTTCGACAAGCTGGTTCTTTCTCCGGGTGCGGAACCCTTGAGACCAGGTATACCGGGCATTCAACATCCGCATATCTTTACTCTGAGAAATGTGCCCGATACGGATGCAATCAAGAGTTTTGTATCGGTCGGGAGCGTGAAGTCGGCAGTCATCGTGGGCGGAGGATTTATCGGTCTCGAGATGGCCGAGAATCTGCATGCTCAGGGAATAAAAGTGATTGTGGTGGAGATGGCCGATCAAGTGATGGCTCCATTGGATTTCTCTATGGCACAGATGGTTCATGAAAAGTTGACAGAGAAAGGTGTGGATCTGATATTGAGCGATGGAGTGGATCATTTCGATGATAAGGGTGCACGTGTATCCGTCCAGCTGAAAAGCGGTAAATCCGTCGAAGTGGATATGGTTCTCCTGAGCATTGGTGTACGTCCCGAAACGAAACTGGCAGCGGAAGCAGGGCTCAAGATAGGTGTGACAAGAGGAATCTGGGTGAATGAATATATGCAGACTTCTCATCCTGACATTTATGCCTTGGGGGATGCCGTGGAAATCATTCATGGAGTGACGGGCAAACCGGCTATGATTCCGCTGGCAGGACCGGCCAACAAGCAAGGACGCATCGTGGCAGACAATCTAGTTCTCGGAAACAAGTCTGTGTACAAAGGTACCATCGGAACGTCCATCGCAAAAGTGTTCGACTTGACTGTCGCTGCGGCGGGAGCCAATGCAAAATTGCTTCGTCGTGAGGAAATTCCGTATATATCGTCTTTTACGCATCCATCTTCGCATGCGGGGTATTATCCGGGAGCTATACCCATGACGATGAAAATACTGTTTTCCCCGGAAAACGGAAGATTACTTGGAGCACAGATTGTCGGCTATGACGGAGTGGACAAGCGCATTGAAATGTTGGCTCAGGTGATTCAGAGAAAGGGTTCTGTCTATGATTTGGCTGAACTGGAGCAGGCTTATGCTCCTCCATATTCTTCGGCAAAGGATCCTGTGAATTTGGCAGGGTTTGCAGCCGAAAATATTCTGGATGGTAAAGTGAAATCGGTTACATGGCGGGCTATCAATACAGAAAACCGGAATGTGTTCGTTCTGGATGTACGTACTCGCGATGAGTTCCGTCTGGGCAGCATCCCGGGATCGGTGAATATCCCGATTGATGAATTGCGCGAACATTTGGGTGAACTGCCGCGAGACAAGGATATCATTACAACCTGTGCGGTGGGTCTCCGCGGTTATCTGGCAAGCAGGGTACTTCTGCAGAATGGATTTGAACATGTAGCCAACTTATCCGGAGGATTCAAAACATGGCATATCGCTTCTACTGATTGGACAAAAGAACAGTCCTCTTCGGTCTGCACTTGTAGTGGCTCGAACGAGAATTGTTCGGAATCAGGATTATGCGTTAGCAAAACAGTGGAAATTGATGCATGCGGACTGATGTGTCCGGGACCGATCATGAAATTGAAACAGAGTTACAAAGACTTGAAGGTTGGTGAACAATTGGTGATAACGGCTACGGACCCAGCCTTTGGAAAGGATGTTTCTTCCTGGTGCAAGATGACCGGTGCACGGCTTGTGGATGTAGGCAATGACAAGGGAATTGTAAAAGCCGTCGTCGAAAAGAAAGAACAGGAGTCATCTAAATGCGAAATGACTTTGGGGCAGCGGCCGGATAATAAAACGTTGATTGTTTTCAGTGATGATTTGGATAAAGCTCTGGCTTCTTTCGTCATTGCCAATGGGGCCTTGGCTTCGGGAAAGAAAGTTACGATGTTCTTTACTTTTTGGGGCTTGAACGTAATCAAGAAAAGAACCAAACCTTCAGTGCAGAAAGATCTTTTCGGAAAGATGTTCGGATGGATGTTGCCGGGACATAGCGGAAAACTGACTCTATCCAAACTGAACATGCTGGGAATAGGCAGCAAAATGATGCGCTATATTATGAAGCAGAAACGCATCGATAGTCTGGAAAGTTTAATGCAGCAAGCTATTGATGGAGGTGTGGAGATGATTGCCTGCACTATGAGTATGGACGTGATGGGAGTGAAGCGAGAAGAATTACTGGATAATGTTCAGTTGGGTGGCGTTGCCGCCTATTTGGAACGTGCGGAAGAAGCAAATATGAATTTGTTCATTTGAGAAAGATTATTAGTAATAGAAAACTCCGGCAAAGCATGAGGCTTGTCGGAGTTTTTTTATATTGTGACGTGGATGAGTTTACTTAATCTTTGAACGAATCTTGGTAAGATACGCCTTCATCCTTTCTGGGTCTTTCTTTTGAATAATATCCAGAAGTTCTTCCATTTCATGGAGAATGTTTTCTACCTGTTCGGGGGTGTGGGGATTGAAGAGAATTTCCTGCAGCAAGTAGTCATCTTCGTTCAAGACACCTTTGGCAATGGCTATGTGCCTTTTGAATGTAGTTCCCGGAGCATCCTGTGGTTTCATGACTGCGGCAAAGACGAATGTAGAGACGAAAGGAATGGACAGAGAGTAGGCTACGGTTTCATCGTGTTCTTCGAAAGAATACTCGAAGATATTCAGATGGAGCGTGTTGTACAGGTCTTTAAAAAAAACTTTTCCCATGTGGTCGCTTTCCGTGATGATAATGGCGTTTTCGCTGCTCAGATTGCTGAGGCTGGCGAAAGTGGGTCCAAACATCGGATGGGTAGAGGCAAAGCGGAATCCGCATGTTTCATAGAATTCCTTGAGTCCGGTCTTTACCGAGGATATATCGCTGATGATACAGTCAGGAGGAAGTACCGGAAGAACTTGCTGGAATGCCTGAATGGTGTATTTTACGGTCACGGCGTTGATGACCAGTTCCGGACGGAATTCTTTTATTTCATCCAAAGAAGTGAATCGTTGGCAGTTATAGACAAAGCGCAGGCGCTTCGGATCTCTTTCGAAAACTGCCGTTTCATGCTGGAAACTTAATACGTCATTGAAGAAGGAACCCATCTTCCCGGCTCCTAAGATTAATATTCTCATTGTCTCTTTATTTATTTGTTAATGATTTCCATCTGCTGACGGACTGACTCTTCGTGAATGGCTTCAAACACGTGGCGAATGAAGTCGGCATCCATTCCGCACAAGGCGCCTTGGGCACCGCGCTTGTCTAGAATCTCATTGTAACGGTGTGTTTGCAGAATGGTCATATTGTGCTCTTTCTTGAATGTTCCGATTTCACGGCATACACGCATACGCTTGGAGAGAACTTCGATGATGTCATTGTCGCATTCGTCGATTTGCCGGCGGAGTTCATTGAGGTTTTCTGTGGTTTGTGTTTCCTTGCGGATAACCAGCAGGTTAAGGATGTAATCCAGAACATCGGGGGTGATTTGCTGGAAACTGTCGCTCCAGGCCTCGTCCGGGTCGCAATGTGATTCAACGATGAGTCCGTTGAAGCCAAGGTCCATGGCTTGCTGGCAAAGGGGAGCTATCAATTCGCGTTTTCCTCCTATGTGGCTGGGATCGCAGATGATAGGCAGATCCGGGATGCGGCGGCGTAACTCGATTGGAATGTGCCATTGAGGAAGATTGCGGTAGATCTTTTTATCGTAGGAAGAAAATCCTCTATGGATAGCCGCCAGTTTTTTGATACCTACCATGTTGAGACGTTCGAATGCACCGATCCATAATTCCAGGTCGGGGTTTACGGGATTCTTGATGAAGACGGGAATGTCCACGCCTTTCAGGGAATCGGCAATCTCTTGGACGGCAAAAGGATTGGCTGTGGTACGGGCTCCTATCCAAAGAATATCGATGCCTGCGTTTAAGGCCGCTTCCACATGTTTGGCGTTGGCTACTTCTGTGGTGACATACATTCCTGTTTCTTTTTTCACTTTCTGCAACCATGCGAGACCGATCTCTCCGACACCTTCAAAACCTCCCGGTTTGGTACGGGGCTTCCAAATTCCGGCACGGTATATCTTGATTCCTTTATCGGCAAGTTGGGTTGCCGTTTTCATGACTTGTTCTTCTGATTCTGCACTGCAGGGACCGGCTATGACCAGAGGTCGCCTGTCTTCAATGCCCGGCAGTAAAATTGATTCTAGTTCCATAATTATTTTGCTTTTAATTTTATTTCATAATTTCCTTGATTCTTCTTAAGGCTTCTTTCAACTTGTCATCTTTGGCGCACAATGAAATGCGGATATATCTCTTTCCGTTGCTGCCGAATATGAATCCGGGAGCGATGAAGACACGTGCTTCATGGAGAATCTTTTCGGTGAGCTGTTCCACGTCTTCGCAGTTGTCTGGAATTTTTCCCCATAGGAACATGCCTGCCTGGGTAGGATCGAACTTACAGTGAAGTGCGTCCATAATCTGTTCGGCAATGTCACGGCGGCGGCGATAAACGTTGATGTTCATTTCTTCGTGCCAAGCGGCATCGTTCTTGTAAGCCTGAGCTGCAGCCAGTTGCATGGGGCGGAACGTACCTGAGTCGATATTGCTCTTGATCTTGAGAATCCACTTGATGAATTCGGCATTGGTGGCAATGAGTCCGACACGCCATCCGGGCATGTTGTGGCTTTTGCTCATGGAATTGAATTCAATGCAGCAATCTTTGGCACCCGGTACTTGAAGGATACTCAGAGGCTTCTTGTTCAGAATGAAGCTGTAGGGATTGTCATTCACGATGATGATATTGTGACGGCGGGCGAAGTCGACTAACTTTTCATAGAGTTCTTTGGTCGCTACACCTCCTGTAGGCATGTTGGGATAGTTGGTCCACATGATTTTGACACGGCTGAGGTCCATCTTTTCCAGGGAATCGAAGTCCGGTTGCCAGTGGTTTTCTTCTAGCAGGTCATAGTTGACAATCTCGCTGCCTAGTATTTTGTTGAGCGAAGTGTAGGTCGGGTATCCCGGATTGGGCACCAGAACCTGTTCGCCCGGATTTACAAAGGCAAGCGTTACATGCAGAATGCCTTCTTTGGAACCGATGAGCGGCTGGATTTCTGTAGCTGGATCCAAATCGACATTGTACCATCGTTTGTACCAGTCGGCCATTGCCTTCCTAAGTTCCGGAATGCCTACTGTGGGTTGGTAACCGTGGACGTCAGGATGATGTGCGCTTTCACAAAGCACATTAATAGTTTCTTCCGATGGCGGCATGTCGGGGCTTCCTATGCCCAGACTGATGATGTCCTTGCCTTCGGCGTTGAGTTGTGCCACTTCTTTCAGCTTGCGCGAAAAGTAATATTCGTTTACAGCATTCAGCCTGTCGGCCGGCTGTATTTTAAATTCTTGATTGTCCTTCAACATATTCTCCTAAAATTTTGAGTGCTTTGGCTAATGGGGTTACCGCGTCGATTGATTGGCGGTAACGCGTATAGTCATTGAATGTGATGTCTATGTAGAACAGGTATTCCCATTCACGGCCGATGATGGGAAGAGACTGTATCTTGGTCAGGTTTATTTTATAGAATGAAAAGATAGAAAGTACTTGTGAGAGGCTTCCTTCGCTGTGAGGTAGGGAAAAAACGATGCTTGCCTTGTTGGCATGTCTGGCATCGCGGAGTTCGTCGGCTTTCCAAGGGTCGCTTACAATGAGAAAGCGGGTGAAGTTGTGCTTGTTGGTTTCGATGCCTTCCTCGAGAATCTTCATTCCGTAGAGAGGTGCTGCGAATTTGGAACAAATGGCGGCATGTCCGCGGAGATGGTTCTCCTGAATATCTTTGGCACTGCCCGCTGTATCGTCCGTTTCAACAATCTTGAGCTTTTTGTGTTCGTTCAGAAAATTACGGCATTGAGCTAGAGCTACCGGATGTGAATTCACTTCGGTCAGGTCTTCCCAGTTGTCCTCGGGCAGACACATGATGCTGTGAGATATTCTCAGTTTATGCTCACCTATGATAGTGACTCCGCTTTCGCGGATAAGCTCATAGTTGTGGAGGAGGCTCCCGGCAATGGTGTTCTCAATGGCTATCATACCAATGACATTGTTTTCCGATTTGATTTGCTCGAACACTTCTTCGAAGGTGTTACAGCAAACGGGTTCAATCTCCTTGCCTTCGAAAAACTGATGGGCCGCAATGTCATGGTAGGACCCTACTATTCCTTGTATTGCTACGTTTATCATTCTTAAATTTGTTTCTTTTGTCATCAAAAAAAAATCCCGCCTCTTTCTGAAGCGGGATTCAATATATTTAAATATCAATCATTATCAATTCATGGTTACATACACAAACTCCCGCTTCACTTTGTTGCTAAAGTAAAAGTAATAAAAGAAGAAGTAATATGTATTGAACAATGTTTTCATTTGTTTTTCTTGTTTTTTACGCTGCAAAGGTAAATCTTTTTTCTATACTTACAATAGAAAATGAAAGTTTTTTTGCATTTTCCTTGTATTTTTGTTTTTAAAAGATACTGTTTTTATACAAATCGTTGAAATTGTCATATTTACCGTTGACGTCTTTTTCGCTTTCCGGATCAAGTTCCAAAGCTTTCTTCAAGTCTTCTACAGAGCCTTCTTTATCTCCGTTGAGAAGTTTGGCTTCCCCTCTGGCTTTGTATGCTTTGGCAAAGTCGGGGTTGATTTCAATGGCTTCGTCCATCTTCTCTATGGCTTTGCCGAATTCTTTCTGTTCTATATACAGATGACAGAGTGCCAGATATGCTTTTTCATTGAAAGGATTCACTTCAGTGACTTTGTTGTAGTTTTCTTCTGCTTCATCCAACCTTTGAGTGAGATACGCCGCTTGTGCTTTCAGCATCAGCGCCTCTTCATTGTCGGAATTCAGATTGAGGCAGAAGTTTATATCTTCCTCCGCTTCTTGATAACACTTCATTCCAATCAGTGTTTCCGCCCTCATCAGTCTGGCTTCGATAAAGTCTTCTTTCAAGACAATAGCTTGTGTAAGTGCGGCAATGACCTGTACGTCATCTTTCAGACCTTTATTGGCTTTGGCGAAAAGGTATTGGATGGTTGCATTTTTTTCGTCCAGAGCATGGGCTTTGTGCAAAACTTCCACCATGTTGCCATAATCTTCCTCGATATAATACAGGTTGATCAGGGTAAGAAACGTATTGAGGTGGGTGGGTTCTATTTCGCACATGTTTTTGAGAAGTTCGATTGCTTCCGCGTTTTGATTCTGGCGTACATATGTGTTGGCCAAATGACTCATGGTCTCGAAATCATCCTTAAGCAATAACGCTTCTTTGAAGCATCTTTCCGCATAAGCAAACTGTCCGATCTGTTCGGCACGTATGCCATCGAACTTCAGTATGTCGAAATTTTTCTCTTTTGTTTTTTCTTCGTCCGAAGGCGAATCTTCTTTAGGAGTGGAAGTGAATAAATTCTTTAAAAAGCCCATAGTATGAATATATTGTTTGTTGTGGCGCAAAGTTAGAAATAAAAATGGAAATACACTATTTTTTGTTTTGCTAATTAGATTATGTAATGTCTTGGAGAAATTGTTTTTTTCTTTATCTTTGCGAAAATACTATATTATGAAAAGAACATTAATATTATTCAGTCTATGCATGGTGACGCTGATAACCGGCGCACAGAGTCATTTCCTTACCGATGGGACATATCGGCAGCGTGTGGAAAGCGATTTTCAGCGGAAGATGGGTGTCGTGGGAGAGAAATTCTTCGATATTCGGAATCTGCATCCTGATTTGAAGGAGACAGAGGCTTTGAAGTTTCTGTATGCCTATATGCCTTTGGGTGATGTTACGGATTATTCCACCTCGTATTATTTGGAGAATGTGAAAACTTCGTTCAGAATAAGAGAGGAAATGCCTTGGGGTAACCGGGTACCGGAACTTTTATTTAGGCACTTCGTCTTACCGATTAGGGTTAACAATGAAAACCTTGACAACGCGCGAATGGTCTTTTTCCCCGAATTGAAAAAGAGAATACAGAATCTAAGCATGAGAGATGCTATCCTGGAGGTGAACCACTGGTGTCATGAAAAGGTGACTTATCAGCCTTCCGATGCCCGGACAAGTTCTCCGCTTGCATCTGTCTGCAATGCTTACGGACGTTGCGGGGAGGAGTCAACCTTAATGGTAGCAGCACTTCGTTCAGTGGGTATTCCTGCACGGCAAGTGTATACGCCCCGTTGGGCTCATACAGATGATAATCATGCCTGGGTAGAGGCCTGGGCTGATGGCAAATGGTATTTCTTCGGTGCTTGTGAACCTGAGCCTGTTCTTAATCTAGGTTGGTTCAATTCCCCTGCCAGCAGAGCCATGCTGATGCATACAAGAGTATTTGGACATTATAACGGGCCGGAAGAAGTGATGCTTGAAACTCCTAATTTTACGGAAATCAATTTGATTGACAATTATGCAGCTACCGCCAGAGTTGACTTTGAAGTTCTTGATACCAACGGCAGGCCTGTTGACCATGCCCGGGTAGACTTTAAAATATATAATTATGCTGAATTCTATACAGTGGCAACCAAATATACCGATGCAAAAGGAAAAACATTCCTCACTTCAGGAAAGGGTGACATGATGGTCTGGGTTTCCAAAAATGGGAAATACAATTATGCCAAGGTTTCTTTCGGAAAAGATAGCAAGGTAACGCTTAGGCTCACTCAAAGCATGGAGAATGATAAAATAATGAAATTCAATACTGATACGCTGGATATAATCCCTCCTAAAGAACAGGTAGTTCTTCCGCATGTGGACAAAGACATGCAGATGATAAATGACAGACGTAAGGTTACGGAAGATTCCATCCGTCATGCATATATGAATACATTCCTCGATAAAGAAAAAGCGACAGCAATAGCAGAGTCTCTGTCTCTTTCAGCAGAGAAAGTGGTACCTTTGTTAGTGGCATCACGTGGTAATCATGCTGTGATAACGGACTTTTTGAAAAAATATGCTGCAGGAGAAAATGGGGATAGGGCTGTTAAATTGCTGGAAGATATTAGTTCAAAGGACTTGAGAGATGTCAGTATGAATGTGCTTGAAGATAATTTTACCGCTGAAAAATCTGAATTGAATCCCAGGGTTGCAGATGAAATGCTCAGGCCTTACAAGAATTTCTTTTTGCAGGCTATTCCGCAGAATCTGCAGAAATCGTATAGGGAATCACCGGAATTGCTCGTGCAATGGTGTAAAAAAAATATTCGTATTCATGATGACATGAATTCACGTCATATACCGATGTCGGCCGAAGGCGTTTGGAAATCGGGCGTTGCCGATCTTGTTTCCAGGGATATTTTCTTTGTAAACGTAGCAAGAAGTCTGGGGATTGATGCACGTAAAGATCCTGTAACTCTGAAAATCCAATATAGAAATGATAAAGGAACATGGATGGATGTCGATTTTAATTCAATGAAATCTGTGGTTACCCCTACAGGGAAATTGGCATTGACTTATCAGCCGACATCTTACTTGGCCAATCCTAAATATTACAGTCACTTTACTATCTCGAAGATAAACAATGGAATAACCAGTTTGTTGAGCTTCAATGAAGGAGAAGTTGATATGGGTGGTGGCGTGAACTGGGAGAATACGTTCAAAAAAGGGGTGGACCTGGATGAAGGAACGTATATCCTTGTAACAGGAACACGTTTGGCTGATGGCAGTGTCTTGGCCTCGACACGAAAGTTTGTAATAAATAAAGGGAAAACAACGACATTGGATTTAGTTCTTAGAAATCGTGCCTCTGCCATTTCCGTCATCGGAGGATTTGACTCGGAATTGAAATTTTTCCCAACCGGAGACAGTACAGAAAAAAGCATTCTGGCTCAGACGGGACGAGGGTATTTCGCTATAGGATTGCTCGGCGTGGGACAGGAACCGACGAATCACGCCTTGAATGATTTGGCAAAAATGAAGGATGGCCTTGAAAAGTGGGGTAGACCTATTTTGTTGTTGTTCGGCAGTGAAGAGGAAATGTCCCGTTTTAAGAGAGAGGAATTTGGTGCGTTGCCATCGACTGTTTGCTTTGGAATTGACAAATCCGGAGAGATAAAGAAACAGATTATGCGGAATATGCATTTATCCAACGAGGCATTACTCCCGATTTTCTTTATAGCAGATACTTTTAATAGAGTGGTATTCATTTCTCAAGGATACACGATCGGGCTAGGGGAACAATTGAATAATGTGGCGGTAAAGATAGGAAAGTAGAGCGGAAAGTTTATCTGAGTGAAATCAATCCGTTCTGCAGTTTCAATTCTTTTTCTTCCATCATGGATTCCAACACTTGATTCAGCTTGTCCTTGGGTAGGGCAAGCTGATTGAGTATGGTTACAGGTTTGTATTCGTCTTTGGAAAGTGTGTTGCGGATGAGATTCTTTATTTTTTCCAGCTCATCTTTTCCTAATTGATCGGAAGACTTTCTCAGACAGTTGTCACAACGTTTGCAGGAGGCTGCCTCTTCTTCTCCAAAATATGCCAGAAGCAATTTGCTACGACAGTCTTGGACATTTTCCGCATAGTCCGTCATAGCATGGATACGCTTGGTATATTCTTCTTTTCTGTCCTCATAGACTTCACGTGTCAATATGATGTTGGCGGTGTCTATGCGTTGTCGGGTGAATGTGATGTAAGGTGTTCGTTTTCTTGGAATGTAATGCAAAACTCCAGCTCTTGACTGAGCCTTCAATATTTCATAGACCCGTTGGGGAGTAAGACCGGATTTCCGTGCCAGAAGACTTTCTTCGATATAAACGTAATCGCTAAACAAGCCTGTATAGTTACGCAACAGCATTTGCAGCAATCGGTCGGTTTCTTCATCTTGTTCACGCAGATGGTATAATTCTTCTCTGCGAAGAAGGAACATGATGCGGGAAGTATTGTCTTGTTCTTCCGTATAATCAATGTAACCGGCTCGCGTCAGAATTTTTAATGCGCTGTCAGCTTGCACCGGAAAGTGTTTGAATGATCTGCAGAATTCATCCAGATTGAATTCATAACAACATTCGAAACCATCGCCGAGAGCCATTTGATAGTAATAGCACAAGTGTTCGTAAACAGTACGGATGTAGTCTTTATCCGGATAGGTGTCGGCAATGCGTTTGTTCAGTTTGCGTTTGTCACCTTTACTATATAGGAGCACGGCGTATGCATTCTTCCCGTCTCGTCCGGCACGACCCGCCTCCTGGAAATACGCTTCAGGAGAATCGGGCATTTCCAGATGAATGACCATACGTACGTCAGGTTTGTCTATGCCCATGCCGAATGCATTGGTAGCTACCATGACCCGAGTTTCTCCTTTTTGCCAGCTTTTTTGTCGGAAGTCTTTCTCCGAATTGCTGAGGCCGGCATGGTAGTGCAGAGCTGTGATTCCTTTCACATTCAGCATTTCTGCAATTTCTTTTGTTCCTTTGCGGTTACGAGTATAAATAATGGCCGATCCGGGTACACTCTGCAGAATATGAATGAGTTCCCCTTCTTTGTTTTCAGTGGTACGGACAACGTAAATTAGATTCTTTCGCTCAAAACTCATGCTGAAGACGTTTCCCTGCTTGAATTCAAGTTTTTCCTGAATATCCTCTACCACTTTAGGGGTGGCGGTTGCTGTAAGGGCCAGAACGGGTACTTCAGGAAGAAGTTTCCTTATTTGGGCGATTTCCAGATAAGCCGGTCGAAAATCATATCCCCATTGTGAGATACAATGGGATTCGTCAACAGTAATGAAACTCACTTTCATCTTCTTGAGCTTGATACGGAAAATATCTGTTGCGAGGCGCTCAGGAGAGATGTAAAGGAATTTGTAATCACCGAAAATACAATTCTCCAATGCGACAAGGATTTCCTCTCGCGTCATTCCTGAATACACAGCAGTTGCCTTGATTTCACGAGCTTTCAGGTTGGCTACCTGATCCTTCATCAAGGCAATGAGTGGGGTGATGACGAGGCATAAACCCGGTTGGGCAAGGGCCGGTACCTGAAAGGTGATGGATTTTCCTCCCCCTGTCGGCATCAGTCCCAGCGTGTCATGTCCGCTTCCGATGCTTTCTATGATTTCTTCTTGAATGCCGCGGAAAGACTCGTAACCCCAGAATCGTTTGAGTATCTCCCTGTAATTCGCCATTTGTAAGAATTTAATCCGAACTAGGCTTTATGTCTTCTATTTGCAACTGGACTTCTCCTCGCTTATGCGTATTTTCTTCAATCGTGTAGCAGATATCAAAAGCTCTTTTGGTCTTGATAAACCGTACTTGTGAGCTTTGTCCGAATGCAATGCCATTCATCACATTGCTGGATTTGTTGTCCACTAGTTCGAGTTTGATATGCTCTTGTTCTCTACCTACTACTTTACTCGTTCCATAATCATAAATGTGATAGGTGCAGAAAACAGGCTTCTGATTGTCGGGGCCGAAAGGATTGAATTTCTTCAGATCATTGCAGAATTTCGGCGTAATATCTTTAAAATCAAGCTCGGCATCGATGTTGAATGTTGCCCGCGTCTGTTCGGGGAGTATATGTTCGGAAACATAGTCTTCGAAACGCCGGGTAAACTCGGGAACGTTTTCTTTTTTCATGGAAAGTCCTGCTGCGTAAGTATGCCCTCCGAAATTCTCCAGCAAATCTTTGCAGTTTTCAATAGCTTTATAGACATCAAAACCGGAAACCGAGCGTGCAGAACCGGTAGCAAGATCATCCGTGCGGGTAAGCACGACTGCAGGACGATAATATATTTCCGTCAGTCTGGAAGCTACAATGCCAATGACACCTTTGTGCCAGTCCTCGTTATAGATGACAATGGAGCGGCGTTCTTTCAGTCCGGCATATTGTTCAACGATTTTGTTGGCTTCCTCTGTCATGCTTTTGTCCAGATCTTTTCGGGTCTCGTTGTACTGGTCTATTTGGTTGGCTTTCTCCATGGCTGCTGTGGCGTCTTTCTCTGTGAGCAGGTCTACAGCTTCTTTTCCGTTCTGGATACGGCCGGAGGCATTTATGCGTGGTCCGATTTTAAAGACGATATCGTTGACTGTGATTTCTTTGTCTCTCAAACCGCAAATCTCTATGATTGCCCTAAGTCCCATGCTGGGATTGGAATTTAACTGCTTGAGTCCGTGATAGGCGAGGATACGGTTTTCTCCCATGATTGGGACAATGTCCGATGCTATGCTTACAGCAACCAAATCAAGCAGGGGGGTAAGTTGGTTGAATGGAATGCCGTTGTTCTGTGCGAAGGCTTGCATGAATTTGAAGCCTACCCCGCAACCCGAAAGATGGGGATAAGGATAAGTGGAATCAAATCGTTTCGCATTCAGAATCGCTACAGCTGGAGGCAATTCATCATCAGGGACATGATGGTCACAAATAATGAAGTCTATTCCTTTTTCTTTTGCATAAGCTACCTCCTTGACTGCTTTTATCCCGCAATCGAGAACAATAACTAACTTTACACCCGTTTCGTAGGCATAGTTTACTCCTTTCTCTGATACCCCATAACCTTCATTGTATCTGTCGGGTATGTAATAGTCGAGATTGGAATAATATTGTTGCAAGAACTTGTAAACGAGTGATACGGCTGTCGTCCCGTCTACATCATAGTCACCGTATATCAATATACGTTCCTTCCTCCCGAGCGCTTGGTTTAATCTGTCAACGGCTTTATCCATGTCCTTCATGAGAAAAGGATCGTGCAGTTCACTGAGCTGGGGACGGAAGAATTTCTTTGAATCGGCGACGGACTTAATCCCCCTCTCTATCAGCAAACAACAGAGCACTGGGCTAATTCCTATCTCCTTTGATAGCTCTTTAGCTTCCTCTATTTGTTCGTATGTCGGAGGTTCGTAATTCCATTTGTTATTCATTTTATATATTATTATTTTTCTTTCTTCTTATAAATCAAGGCTTTAAAACCTTGATATGCACGAGCAGCCCTGCTCTGCAAAGTATAGTCTTCCCCAAAGAAGCTATTCAATTTGTAAAGGTAAGAAAAAATCAAATAAAAACGCCGTTTCTGCATTATTTTAACAGAAACGGCGTGTAAATATGTCAAATGTGATTTATAAACCCAGTTTTTTTGCAATGGAAGCGGGTATAGCTTTCTTGTTAATAAGGATGTTCATGGTCTTGTATTTGGCAAAAGTCTTGCTGACATACCAGGTTCCTTTATAAGGATTGTCTGTTCCCCAAGAGTTTTTGACCATGTAGTATTCTTTTCCGTTCTGATCTTTGGCTATGCCGTAGATAATCATTCCGTGGTCGTCGGTGGTTTCCCAATTGTCGTAAGCCGTTTGGCGCATTTCTTGGGTGACGTTGATTTCTGGTAAAGGCTTCGAAGTCATTTCTTCACGCTTGTCTTCTTCCTTGGATTTTGTCCAACGGGCCATATCAGAACCTAAGGTCTTGACGGTCATGTCGGGGCAAACTCCAACTCCGTTTCTTGAGAATCCCTTTTCACTGACATCTGCACCCCAAGCAAATGTGTAGCCATTCATGACTGCATTGTCAAACACTTCCATCAATTCATCGATAGGCAGGTTGTAAGATTCTCCCCAACGCCAGTTATCCTGTACCTCAATAATGAATTTGGTATAGAAAGGATGATGAGTGAAAGATGTAAGTGAAACATAATCGTCCAAGTTGAGGCCAAGACTTTCTTCGAATGATTTCGGAGTATATTCGGTTCCTTTATACATGAACTTTTCCGGACATTTGCCTATATAATTGTCATAAATGGAAATCAAACCGTTTTTCCATATCGGTGACAGCTTTTTCATGTCACTTTTTGCAATGGCATTTACATACTCTCCTGCAACTTTATCCAATTCTCCATGGTTGATGAGAGAATCACCGTACAGACTGCCCGGTTTGGGCATTGCACTTTCGGGAACCATTCCATAATTTTTTAAACAATAGACTGCGTCGTAGAAACTTCCTCCACCGGAGAAAGAAACGTCTCCGTGCATACGAATGCTTGCTGTTGCACGGTCTTCCATTGTTTTGTGGATAAGGAACATTTCAGACAAGTCGTAATCTCCTTTTCCCAAGCGTAGCAGTTCGGATTCAAAGAATCCCAAAGAGGAGAAAGACCAGCAGGTTCCGGACCGGTTCTGGTTTTTAATGGACGTAATCGGGTTGGCTTTTATCGTTGTGAAAACAAATCCTTCCGTTTGTTTTCCTTTTTGAGGTTTTGCGTCAATTCCTAATGCAATGACTGCTAAAACCAGTAAAATGGCTACTCTTTTCATATTTTTGTTTTGTTTGTTATTCGTTCATAAAGTTTTCCACTTCTTCAATGGAAACAGGAATGTGCTTGTGACCCATGAAGCGTGCTCCATCGGCTGTTATGAGTACATCGTCTTCCAGGCGAATGCCGCCGAAATCTTTGTATTTCTCAATAACATCGAAATTCAGGAATTCAGCATTGATGTTTTCCGCTTTCCACTTATCTATCAGGGCCGGGATAAAGTAGCATCCGGGTTCATCACTCATCACAAAGCCTTCCTGAAGACGTTTTCCCATACGGAGTGAAGCAAGACCGAACTGTTTGGATGGCCTGAATTCATCGTCATAACCGACATATTCCTGACCTAAATCTTCCATGTCGTGGACATCAAGGCCTATTGCATGGCCCAATCCATGAGGCATGAACAGATATTGAGCCCCTGCAGCGACTGCTTCATCGGCATTGCCTTTCATCAGTCCCAAAGCCTTCAATCCTTCTATCATTTGCTTGCAGACAGCATTGTGTACATCCAACCAAGGAATTCCCGGACGGGCAATTTCGATGGTATGGTTATGACAACCGGCAACAATACTGTAAATATCTCTTTGACGACTGCTATATTTTCCTCCTACAGGAATTGTTCTTGTGAAATCCGAACAGTAATTGCTGTTGGCCTCAGCTCCGGCATCAGTCAGCATGAGTTTTCCTTTTTCCAGTAATTTGTCATGAACATGGTTGTGCATGGTTTCACCATGTTGGGTAAGAATCGTGGCAAATGATACGCCACTTCCCTGGGCCAGAGCAATTCCTTCAATGGCTCCTGCTATATGCTGTTCAAGAACTCCCGCTTTGCACATCCTCATGGCTGTGGTATGCATGTCATAGCCAATGTCACAGGCATGCTCCATTTCCTCTATTTCAATGTTTTCCTTGATGAGACGCAGGTTGACAATAGCTTTGATCAGTTCAATGGATTTATGCTCATTGAGTTCGGCAGCTTTAATGCCTAATAATTCTTCCAAATAGAGTTTGTTGTCGAATCGATAAGGAGGAAGGTAATGAATCTTTCTACCTTTTGATATGGCATCCTTGAGTGTGGAAGCAAATTGCTTTTTGTTCATGGAATGCGATATGCCGACTTGATGTGCCAGTTCCTGTATGCTCGGTTGCACTCCCATCCATATAATGTCGTCCATCGAGAAATCATCACCTACCAGATATTCTTCGTCATTATCAAGATCGATGATGGCGGCCAGTCCGGCAAGATTATGTCCGAAAAAGTAGAGAAAACTGCTGTCTTGACGGAAATGATAGGCATTGTCAGGGTAGTTGGCAGGAGCTTCATTATTGCCTAAAAAGACAATAAGTCCGTTGCTCATTGATTTGCGTAAAGCATTTCTGCGTTTACTATATACTTCAGCCTTAAACATGTTAATCTATTTTTAAAGTTATAATTGCAAAAATAATGAATATTCTTAGAATCTTCAATATCTTTGAAAAATAAAATCGAAGATTATCCGCTTCTCATTATAAAAAAAATGAATGAGTTCACTTTGTTCAACTCCCGACTTGCATTATCTTTGCAGAACTTAAATTATAATTCATTTATGTATTTAGACAAGAAGACAGCTTTAGTGCTCGAAGGTGGTGGCATGAGGGGAGTGTTCACCTGTGGTGTCCTTGATTATTTGTTGGATCATGATGTCAGGTTTTCGTATGGAGTTGGCGTCTCGGCGGGTGCATGCAATGGTCTTTCTTTTATGTCGCGACAACGGGGCAGGGCTAAATACAGTAATATTGACTTGCTTGAGAAATACCAGTATATTGGAGTGAAGCATCTTTGGACACAGCATAGTATTCTGAATCAGGACTTGCTTTACAAGCGTTTTCCGGCTGAAATTCTTCCATATGATTATTCTACATATTTTGCCAATCCAGACCGTTTTGAAATGGTTACCACCAATTGCCTTACGGGAAATCCTTGTTATATGGAAGAAAAGATTGATTCTGATAGATTGATTGATATAGCCAAAGCTTCTTCCAGCCTTCCTTATGTATGTCCTATTGTTTATGTTGATGATATTCCTATGCTTGACGGAGGTATTGTGGATTCCATACCGGTGATGCGTGCCATCGAATTGGGGTATAAGAATAACGTGGTCGTATTGACGCGTAACCGTGGTTTTCGTGAAAACAGTAAGGATATCAAGATACCTAAATTCATTTATAAAAAGTTTCCACGCCTGAGAGTTGTACTAAGTCATCGATGTCAGTGTTATAACAGGCAGCTCGATTTGGTCGAACGGCTGGAGGACGAAGGGAAAATACAGGTCATAAGACCCTTGAAACCTGTTCAGGTGAGTCGTATTGAAAAAGATATAGTCAAATTGACTGAGCTTTATGAAGAAGGATATTCCTGCGCAAAAAACAAGTTAGGTTTGTAAAAATAAAAAAGCCGATTGGAACTTTGTCTCAATCGGCTTTTCAGCAAAGCAACGACATTACTTTTTAGCTTTTTTATTAGCTCTGTTGACTGTTGTTGCCGGGGCCTCACTATCCACCTCGTAGGATGGTGTGTGTTTCCCTGCTTTAGCTTTCTTAGGCTTTTTGTTTCCTGCAGCTCCCATAGCAAAATCTCCTATTATTTGTTAGTTAATAAATGATGTTGACTGATGAGTCTTGGAACGGTTATCGTCGTTAACAATAGCTGCCTGGCTCAAAAACGGGAACTTCTTTATGGAAGTTCCCGTTATATGTTATGTAAGATTAAGCAATTACTCGCTATAATCCATTTTTGTCATGCGAACGTAACTTGCGTAACGTTTTTTGGCCATCTCTTCAGACTGGTCAAACAAGCTCTGTGCTTCAGTAGGATATTGTTTCATTACCGATGCGTAACGAACTTCACCCTTCAAGAAGTCTTGGAATCCTTCCCATTTAGGTTCTTTGGAATCCAAAGAGAATGGGTTTTGACCTTGAGCTTCCAATTCCGGATTGAAGCGCCACAAGTGCCAGTAACCGCAATCAACAGCAGCGGCTTCTTCTGCCTGTGACTTGCCCATACCTTTTTTCAAACCGTGGTTGATACATGGTGCGTATGCAATTACGATTGAAGGTCCGTGATATGCTTCTGCCTCGCGGATAGCTTTCAAGCATTGTGCCTGGTCAGCGCCTGTGGCAACCTGTGCTACATAAACATATCCATAAGTAGTGGCAATCATACCCAAATCTTTTTTGCGGATTCGTTTTCCGGATGCTGCAAACTGAGCGATAGCGCCAAGCGGAGTTGCTTTTGAAGACTGTCCACCTGTATTTGAATATACCTCTGTATCAAGTACAAGTATATTCACATCTTCGCCGGATGCAATCACATGATCCAAACCTCCGTAACCGATATCGTAAGAAGCGCCGTCTCCTCCGATGATCCACTGGCTTCTCTTTACCAGATAGTGAGATAACTCGGAGAGTTGTGCGCAGATAGGACATCCGCTGGCTTTGCCTCCTTCTATCATAGGATTCAGCTTGGCAGCAGCAGCTTTGCTCTTGTCTGCATCGTCTCTACCTTCAATCCATTCCTGAGCTGCTGCTTTGAATTCAGCAGGAGTATGATCTGATGACAAAGATTCTTCCAGTAATCTCTGAATGCGGTTACGCATCTTCTTGTTGGCAAGTTCCATACCTAATCCATATTCACAGAAATCTTCGAACAAAGAGTTTGCCCAAGCAGGACCTTGTCCTTTTTCATTAGTAGTATATGGAGTGGAAGGAATTGAACCTGAATAGATAGAGGTACAACCTGTTGCATTGGAAGCGATTTCACGATCACCAAACAATTGGGAAATGAGTTTCAAATATGGAGTTTCACCGCAACCGGAGCAAGCACCCGAGAATTCAAACAACGGAGTAGCAAACTGTGAGTTCTTCGGATTTGCCTTGATGTCAACCAAATCTTGTTTGCTCTTGACTTCCTTAACGCAGTATTCCCAGTTGGCTGCTTCTTTTTGAGCCTCTTCGGATTCTGCCACAAACGGAACCATCTTCAATGCAGGACCACCCTTCTTAGGATTGCCCGGACAAACATCTGCACAGTTGCCACAACCCAAGCAGTCCATAACGCCTACCTGTATGCGAAAGGTCATGCCTGCAAAAGCTTTACCGACAGCTTTGATGCTTTCGAATTTTGCACCTGCCTGTTCTTTTTCATCAAGAACGAACGGACGGATACAAGCGTGAGGGCAAATGAATGCACATTTGTTACACTGGATACAGTTTTCAGGATTCCAAACGGGGACGAATGTTGCCACACCGCGCTTTTCATAAGCTGCTGTGCCTGAATACCAAGTACCGTCTTCGATATCTTTGAAAGAAGAAACAGGGAGCAAATCGCCATCTTGTGCATTAACCGGACGAACCACTTCGTTGATGAAAGCAGGATCGTTGTTGGTCTTCTTTGCATCATCAGCAAGAGTAGCCCAAGCAGGATCTATATCCAGTTTCTTGTATTCTCCACCGCGATCTACAGCTGCATAGTTCTTGTCAACAACATCTTGTCCCTTCTTACCGTAGGATTTAACAATGAATTTCTTCATTTGTTCAACAGCCAGATCAACCGGAATAACTCCTGTGATACGGAAGAATGCAGACTGAAGGATAGTATTGGTACGGTTGCCCAAACCAATTTCCTGTGCAATCTTTGTTGCATTGATGTAGTAAACTGTTATATTGTTCTTTGCAAAGTAGCGTTTAACTTTGTTAGGCAGATTCTTTGCCAATTCTTCGCCGTCCCAAACGGTATTCAAAAGGAATGTACCGTTCTGGCGCAAACCACGGGTTACATCGTACATGTGCAGGTATGCCTGAACATGGCATGCAACGAAATTAGGAGTGTTTACCAAATAGGTAGAGCGGATTGGTGAATCACCGAAACGAAGGTGTGAGCAGGTGAAACCTCCTGATTTTTTTGAATCATAGGAGAAGTATGCCTGACAATGTTTGTTGGTGTTGTCACCGATAATCTTTACAGAGTTCTTGTTGGCACCTACTGTACCGTCAGCTCCCAAACCGTAGAATTTTGCTTCGAACATGCCTTCGCCGCCTACTGCAATTTCTTCTTTCTTTGGAAGAGAAGTAAATGTAAGATCATCTTCGATTCCGATGGTGAATTGATTCTTAGGTTCGTTCATTGCCAGATTTTCATAAACGGCAAGAATCTGAGCCGGAGTCGTGTCATGAGAACCCAAACCGTAGCGTCCGCCAACGATGATAGGTTTTTCTGCCTTGTTGAAGTAGCAGTCCTTGACATCCATATACAAAGGTTCGCCCAGAGCTCCCGGTTCTTTGGTACGGTCAAGTACGGCAATTCTCTTGGCACTCTTTGGCATGGCAGCCAGGAAGTGTTTTGCAGAGAACGGACGATACAAGTGAACAGCCAGCAAACCAACCTTTTCACCTTTTTTCTCAAGATAGTCGATAGTTTCGCGGATAGCTTCTGTAACGGAACCCATGGCAATGATTACGCGTTCAGCGTTTGGATCGCCATAGTAATCGAACAAACCGTACTGACGGCCGGTGATTTTTGTGATTTCCTTCATGTATTCTTCAACGATAGCCGGAACTACATCGTAATAACGGTTGCAAGCTTCGCGGTGAGTGAAGAATGTATCAGGGTTTTCTGCCATACCGCGCATTACCGGATGCTCCGGAGATAATGCTCTGGCACGGAACTCGGCAAGAGCTTCACGGTCGAGCAACGGGGCAAGGTCTTCGTTGTCCAGACGTTCGATTTTCTGTATTTCGTGAGATGTACGGAATCCGTCGAAGAAATTTACGAAAGGAATACGGGACTTGATGGTAGCCAGATGAGCTACACCTGACAGATCCATTACTTCCTGTACGGAACCTTCGGCCAACATGGCGAAACCTGTTTGACGGCAAGCCATAACATCCTGATGGTCACCAAAGATACACAAAGAGTGAGATGCCAACGTACGAGCTGATACATGGAAAACGCAAGGAAGTAATTCACCTGCAATTTTGTACATGTTAGGTATCATTAGCAGCAAACCTTGAGATGCTGTGTAGGTTGTAGTCAACGCACCGGCCTGGAGAGATCCGTGAACAGCACCGGCAGCACCGCCTTCGGATTGCATTTCCTGTAAAGTGACAGTTTCGCCGAAGATGTTTTTGCGGCCTTGGGCAGCCCATTCATCTACATGTTCCGCCATTGGGGATGACGGAGTGATGGGGTAGATGCCTGCTACTTCCGTGAACATGTAGGACACGTGTGCTGCAGCTTCGTTGCCATCACAAGTAATAAATTTTTTTTCTTTAGCCATAATTAAATAATGTATTAGTAATTAAAATCTTTATCATACATAGAAAAATCAATAAAGAAAGCCAAATAGCCATAGAGGAATTTGGTTTTCACGCCCCACTTCTTTGTGATGAAGCGCATAGAATATATTCGGATTGTTCTTGAATTTGCATCCTTCCGTGCAAATGCGGAAGTTCAAATTCCCGTCGACTAAAAAAGTCGATCCTTTCTCTCCCTTGTTCACAATATGGTCTTTCCAGAATGTGTTTAGGAAAAAGGTATCAAGAACATCCTGTTCATCAACTTTTACAGGATAGATGGAATACATCAGATTTGTGTTGTGCATCATTATCTTCGACGGTTTTTTAGGGAAACAGTCCCCCTTGGCATAAACCAGATTGATAAGGCGTGCATCTTCCAGATACTTAATGTAATTCATCACTGTTGCTCTGGATGTCTGTATGTCAGTAGCCAGCTGACTGACATTCGGGGCAACCGGACCATCTACAGCGAGCAAATATAGTAATTTTTTTATTTTGGTAAGATATTTCAGTTCAATTTGTTTGATTAAAAGAATATCTACTTCAATCATCATGTTCATGGTCTTCAGCAAGTTCTCCGAAAAGCTCCTTTTTTCAAGGAAAAAGGGATAGAAACCATGGTGAAGATAATCCTGAAAGTAATTCAGCGGACGTGCTTTCGGCAGAATCTCTTTGATGATTTGTTCATGATTTTTCAATATTTCATCGAGGGTATAGGGTTTGAACTGATTGCCGGTCTGCAAATTGAGGAATTCCCTAAAAGAGAATCCGCGAAGATTGTATGATTTGACAAGGCCGTTCAGTTCAGGGTTCTCTTCTTTCAGTCTCATGACGGAGGAACCTGTAAAGATAATCTTCAGAGCCGGAAATTTCTCGTGACATTCTCTCAATTCCTTACTCCAGTTCTCTTGTTTGAATACTTGGTCTATGAGCAGGACTTTACCGCCGCGCTTTACAAATTCAGCGGCAAATTCGGCAATGCTATGTCCCTGGAAGTAAAAGTTGTTCATGTTGATGTAAAGACATGAACGGTCAATACCGTATTTCTCTTTTGCATACTGAAGCAGAAAGGTCGTTTTCCCTACGCCTCTGGTTCCTTTAATGCCGATGAGCTGGTCATTCCAATCAATCTCGTCCATCAGGTCTCTGCGGACAGGGGCATTGGTATGTTCCACCAAATAGGCATGTGTTCTGTAAAAGGATTCCATTTTTAATTCGTATTTGGTCAGCAAAGATACTATACAATATTTGATTTGCAAAGTCGAGATAGCAAAATATTATAAAATTTATCTTTCTGAAACAAATTTCGTGTAGATTTGGACTTTTTACTGTCGATATTGTCATGGTTGGGAACGATTGCTTTCAGTTTTTTGTAAGTCAATGATGAAAGAAACGCATTCCATGGAGGCTGATTATTCCTCGGAATTTGAAATTCTTTCTTTCACTTTTTCTTTTATTGTCGGCATAAAACAATAAATTCTGTCTAACTTTGCAGCACGATTGATATTTATGGAACAAGCATGCTATTTATTTAATCCCGACAATGAATTGGCTCTTGCCGACGGAAGTGCTGATTATCTGTCTCCGGCTTCGGCGAGAAAGATGGAGGAGGATTTATCTTTTTTACCTGTCTGGTGGGCTTGTAATGATAGTCGGGTTTTGGTCTCATCCATTGCTTTGGCTTTGCGATGGCAGGAGAAACATGCAGAATTGGTTCCGTCAGTCTGTTTCTCATCCTATTCACTTCCGGCAGAAGAATTCACGCGGATAATCCCTTGGGGATGGAATGCAGCGTTGCGTAAGAAACTGATTAAATGGGGAGTCGGTGCTGACACTCTGCCTTCGGATGAACAATTGTCCGAGATCCGACGCTTGTCCAATAGGTCTGTTGCTGTAGAACTTTTGTCAGAGTTGAATGAGTTTCCATACACTTGCGGCACTTCGTCTGTTTGTCGTGATGAAAGTGAAACCGCTTTTATGCTGAAGGATATGCCGTCCTTTATCATGAAGGCACCCTGGTCGGGCAGCGGCAAGGGATTATGGCGGGGAAACGACAAGGATGATATTTCCCTAAAAAATTGGTACAGACGTATCCTGAATGCTCAAGGCAGTGTGATCGTGGAACCTTTTTATGACAAGGTCCAGGATTTCGCCATGGAATTTTATCTTCATGGAGATGGAACTATTTCTTGGATAGGATATTCACTGTTCGCAACAGATGAAAAAGGCCGGTATGCTTCCAATATACTACAGAACAATCAAGCAATAGAAACCGTATTGTCGTCTTATCTGCCCGAACTGAATTGGTCGGATTTTCGTTTTTGTTTGATGGAAAAACTTGCAGGAACACTGAAAACCGGCTATGCAGGCTTTTTCGGAATTGATATGATGATTGTCCGTTCGTCCATCGGGGAATATAACCTTCATCCTTGTGTGGAGATTAATTTACGGATGAATATGGGGATTGTTTCGCGGTTGTTCTATGATCGGTTCGTCAGTCCCGGCTCTCAAGGGACCTTCTCCGTTCGCTGTTTTTCTTCTTCTGAAGAATTGAATGCCTGGTATTCCGAACAAGAAAAAAAGAACCCTCTTCATGTGGAAGAGGGTCGCATTATTTCCGGATATCTTTCGTTGGCACCTGTCGGGAAAGATACCCGTTATATCGCATCCGTGCTTATTTCATGAAACTGCCCAGCAGGCTGAGATGACCTTTCTTGTCCATCATCTTCAACTGGTAGAACCCTGAAGGCAAATCTTCTATCGACAATTGTTTCACATCCGTGTATCTCCTTATTTTTCTTCCGGATATGTCCGTAATGTATAAAGCTTCGGCAGCAGGATGTCGGGGAACATCCAGCGAACTTCCGTCATTTTCAATCAGAATGCCGTCGTCGGTCCCGACATGATAGAATTGTGCGGCTGTACTTTCATTGCCGAAGCGGTCAACTGCGGTGATGGCAAAATGAAGGAACGGCGGTTGCGAATCCGGAATATTATAGGTAAAGCTTGTTCCGTATAAATCTGCCGTAACAATATTGTCTGCTCTGTTTATGTTTACAGGCGTCCTGTCCGATGCATAAATATTGTACCTCACTTCTGCTTCGGGAGTATTGTCTTTTGATGCATTCCAGTTAAGTTCTACCTGACGTCCGGTTCTGTGTATCGTAAGATTTTCCGGTCTGGTAGGAGGTATGCTGTCCAGCCATTTCATAGGTGGAATAAGAGCTGGGAGAGAATAGAGGTCATTATGAAGTAGGTCATAGACACCTTTCACATTGCGGGTTACATACTTTGCGCGGAAATGAGCTTGTCCTTCCACACCCATCTGGCGCAGGACATTGATTTGCCGTTCAATCTCGCCTACAGGCCAGTTTGCATCTTCAAGAAAGTAATCGCCCAATCCCGGGAAAACGAATCTGCCATATCTTTTTTCCTGCCAGTCGAGTGCAAACGGATAGAAATTGTTCTCTTTAAAGTACATCATAGGAAAGATGATGTCTTGAATCCCTTCGCGCAACCAGCCTTGCGGGTCCTGGAAAACCACGTGGTAGGCATTGAAGCCTTTTGACGAGTATCTGGAAGTATCCCGATATTTGCCTACCGGCGAAGAACTGACTTTCACCCAAGGTTTTACTTTCTTGACTTCCCGGTACACTTCACGGACAATTGCAGTAATATTGTTTCTTCTCCATTGGCGATATTCAACCCCGTTCCCGTACTTTGCAAAAGTGCGGCGGTCATTAAAATTGACATGTGTGTCGGGGTATCTGATATAGTCCAGGTGCACTCCGTCTATATCATATTTCTTTGTTACTTCGGCTGCAATTTTGGCTATATAATCTTTTGTTCCCGGAATTCCCGGATTCATATAGTAACATCCGCTGGCAAGAATAATCAGTTCGGGATTTGTTTTTGTTACGGACTTTTGTCCCAAAGCAGCAACGTGTCCGGCACCACCTATAGGCATACATCCTATCCATGCATGGATTTCCATGCCTCTTTTGTGACATTCGTCAACGGCAAATTGAAAAGGGTCATAGCCCGGATATTTTCCTGTGGTACCCGTGAAGCATTCGTCCCATGGCTCTATATCCGATTCATAGAAGGAATCTCCTCTGGCATGGGCATGCAGAAGAATCGTATTGAAATTAGCTTCTTTCAGCTTGTCTAGCATCTGGCAAAGCTCTTTTTTCTGCCTTTCTATGCCCGATGGCGAATTGGCTTTTACTGTCGGCCAGTCCAATCCATAAAGTGATGTGAGCCAGACTGCTCTCAACTCGTATTTAGGTGATATATCTTGAGCGGTGATACTTTGTCCCAAAAGGAGACAAAATAGACCTATAATGAATTTCCTATGCATTTCTATTAGTTTAAACGGATTGCAAAGTTACAGAATTTGGATTTATTATCGAAACATTTGAAAAATATTATTCTTTTATGATTATATTTCATTAATTTTGCGAACGATATAAAAATTAAATGTAATGATTAGTTTTACAATATCACTTGTTTTGCTGATTGCCGGCTATTTTATTTACGGCCGGTACATATCAAGAATGTTTGGTCCGGATGACCGTGTTACTCCAGCCATTGCAAAGGCTGATGGTGTGGATTTTGTGGCTATGCCGACATGGAAAGTCTATATGATTCAGTTTCTAAACATTGCCGGTACGGGCCCTATCTTCGGAGCAATCATGGGTGCCATGTTCGGACCGGCCTCTTTCCTTTGGATTGTATTCGGTTGCATTTTCGGAGGTGCCGTTCATGACTACCTGAGTGGAATGCTTTCCATGCGCCATGATGGCGTGGGGCTACCCGAAATTATTGGAATATATTTGGGAAAGAATGCAAAAAAACTGATGCTGGTCTTTTGTATTGTCCTCCTTTCCTTAGTAGGAACTGTTTTTGTATTCAGTCCGGCTCTTCTTCTGGCAGAGCTTACTCCTGACTATATGGATGTCATGTTTTGGGTGATTGTGATTTTTATTTATTACGTGCTGGCTACCATGCTTCCTATTGATAAAATAATAGGAAAGATATATCCGGTTTTTGCTTTCGCTTTGTTGTTTATGGCTGCCGGACTTTTGATTATGCTATATGTCCATCATCCCGCAATCCCGGAAGTCTGGGATGGCCTTCAGAATCGTAACCCCGATCATTCCCAACCCATTTTCCCTTGCTTGTTCATCACCATTGCATGTGGTGCCATATCCGGATTCCATGGTACTCAGAGCCCTTTGATGGCCCGTTGTATAAAGAATGAGAAAGTAGGATACCAGGTCTTTTTCGGTTCTATGATTACGGAAGGCATCGTTGCTTTGATATGGGCAGCAGTCTCCTCTTATTTGTTCTTTAACGGCGGAGTTGCCAATGATGTAAATCTTAAATTGCAGGCTCCTCAGGTAGTCAATGTGATATCAAAGGAATGGCTTGGTACTTTGGGCGGAATTCTAGCTATATTAGGCGTCGTAGCTGCTCCGATTACATCCGGAGATACTGCATTTCGTTCGGCGCGTCTGATTATTGCCGATTTCATCCATCTGCCCCAACGTAAAATAAAAAGTCGTTTTTATATAGCCATACCTTTGTTTCTTGTAGCTATCGCATTGCTTTATTACAATATCAGTGATAAAAACGGATTCAATATCGTATGGAGATATTTCGGATGGGCCAATCAGTCTTTGGCTACTTTCACTCTATGGGCGGTGACGGTATATTTAGTCATGAAAAAGAAAAATTATTTTGTAGGATTGATACCTGCTTTGTTCATGACGTGTGTTTGTTCCACCTATCTGTGTGTAGCAAAGGAGGGCTTTTCCCTGAGTCCCGAAATTTCTTATATTGTAGGTGCCGTTTGTACGGTACTGGCAATCGTTTGGTTCGTTTTTTGGAAAAACAAATATTCGGGACATGCAGAAAAAATATAAAAAATCATTTTGGCTTCCTGCCTTGTTGTTTGTCTATATGACGGGCATGGCGGTCTATTTTCTTCCTCGTAACCATGATATGGCGGCAACTGAGAAATTCGTGACTCTGGGAGTCGGATATCTCATCGTCTTTTTATTGTGGTGGTCACTTAGAACGAAAGAACGGATGGCTGAGCGGAGACAGAATGATATAGAGAAAAATGAAAACAATTAGTAAGTTAAATTTATATTGCGAAATCTTATGAAGAAATTTATTTTAGGAATTTTTATGTTGTTGTGTACAACAATGACTTATGCACAATTCGAACAGGACACATATTATGTAAATGCATCGCTTTCCGGATTGAATTTATCCTATAGCGGCTCGGAAAAGCTGAATTTCGGAGTTGACGTGATAGGCGGCAAATTCATTTCTGACAATCTTTCCGTTTTAGGTACGTTTGGTTATGATAGCATGCACGGGGGAGATTACAAGAACATTACTTTGGGAGCCGGCGGACGCTACTATATTCAGCAGAACGGTATTTTCCTCGGTTTGGGCGTGAAGTTCGTGCATGCAAACATAAATTATAATGATGTAATGCCAACAGCGGAAGTCGGTTATGCCTTTTTCATGAGTAAGACATTCACCCTAGAACCGTCTGTTTATTACAATCAAAGTTTCCAGAATCATAAGGATTACAGTAAAGTAGGCTTCCGGATAGGAGTGGGGCTTTATTTCTAATAATTGATTCGATAAAAAAAGAAAGCTGGGATGGATTCATTCCAGCTTTTCTTTTAAATATTTGCCTGTATAGGATTCCTTGCAAGCGGCAATCTCTTCGGGGGTACCCGTGGCAACGAGATATCCGCCTTTGTTCCCACCTTCCGGTCCCAAGTCAATTACATAGTCGGCACATTTGATGACATCCATGTTGTGCTCGATGATGATGACTGTATGTCCTCTGCGTATCAGAGCGTTGAATACATCCTGCAGCTTCTTGATGTCGTGAAAATGAAGTCCGGTAGTGGGCTCGTCAAAAACGAAAATAGTAGGTTCTGCTTTTTCGATTCCAAGGAAATAAGCCAGTTTCACACGTTGGTTTTCTCCTCCGGACAAAGTTGAAGATGATTGCCCCAGTTTGATGTAGCCCAAACCTACATCCTGCAGTGGCTGTAATTTTCTTACGATTTTCTTTTCGTCGTATTTCTGAAAGAACTCGATGGCTTGGTTCACTGTCATTTCCAATATATCGAAAATGTTCATCCCTTGGAATTTCACTTCCAGCGTATCTGCTTTGAAACGTTTCCCGTGGCAGGATTCGCAGACAAGAACCAAGTCGGCCATAAATTGCATTTCCACGGTAACGGTCCCTTCGCCTTTGCATTCTTCGCATCTTCCCCCTTCTGTATTGAACGAGAAATAGCTGGGCTTGTATCCCATCTGTTTGGCCAAGGGCTGGTCGGCGTATAACTTTCGGATTTCATCGTAGGCTTTCATGTAGGTGACGGGGTTGCTTCGGGTAGATTTTCCTATGGGATTCTGATCGACGAATTCGATGTCCTTCACGGCTTGCAAATCTCCTTCAAGACTTAAAAATTCACCCGGACGTTCATCACATTCGCTATATTCTCTTTTCAATGCCCGATAAAAAATATCTCTGACCAAAGTGGACTTTCCGCTTCCGCTCACTCCCGTGACAACAGTAATAACGTTGAGAGGGAACTTGACGTTTATCCCTTTCAGATTATTCTGACGGGCTCCTTTCACTTCTATGTAATTGTTCCAGCTTCTGTGGTGCAGAGGTCGGTCTATGGTTTCTTCTCCCAGCAGATATTTTACGGTGTAACTTCCCGAGTTCTTATGCAAATCATGCATGTCGCCTTGATATACAATTTCACCTCCCAGTCTTCCGGCTTGCGGGCCTATGTCGATAATATAGTCTGCTGCGCGGATGATTTCTTCATCATGTTCTACCACGACAACTGTATTGCCCAAGCCCTGAAGTTGGCGCAATACGCTGATGAGGCGGTCGGTGTCTCGACTGTGAAGACCGATGCTCGGTTCATCCAAAATATAAAGGGAACCTACCAGACTGCTTCCCAATGAAGTAGCCAGATTGATTCGTTGGCTTTCGCCTCCGGATAGTGAATTGCTCAATCGGTTCAGAGTCAGATAACTCAGTCCTACATTTATCAGGAAACTGATGCGGTTGTTTATTTCAGTCAATATGCGTTGGCCCACTGCCGTATCATGTTCGTCCAGTTCAAGGTGGTCAAAGAAATTCTTGAGATCGGTTATTGATAAATCCACCAGATCCGAAATGGATCTTCCGTTTATTTTCACGTAGTTGGCTTCTTTCTTCAAGCGTGTGCCATGGCACAGAGGACACAATGTCTTTCCTCTGTATCGGGCCAGCATCACCCGGTATTGTATTTTATATTGGTTTTCTTCAAGCATCTTGAAAAAGGAATCAATGCAGGCTTTTTCGCGCGGTCCATGCCACAGATAGTCCTTTTCTTTTGTTGTCAGTTCATAATAAGGCTTGAAGATAGGAAATCCGGATTTCTCCGCCTGACGGATGAACTCCGTTTTCCATTCTCCCATTTTTTCTCCTCTCCAGCACTGTACGGCACCTTCATATACGCTTAGGGCCGTATTGGGAATAACCAGATTCTCGTCAATGCCGATAACCTTTCCGAAACCTTCACACTGTGGGCATGCACCTAGCGGTGAATTAAAAGAAAACATTTGGTCGCTGGGTTCTTCGAAAGTGATGCCGTCGGCTTCGAACTTCTTGCTGAAAGTATGTAATATCTGTGAAGGCAGAAATCTCAGCATGCATGTGCCGTTCCCTTCGTAGTAAGCTGTTTCGGCAGAGTCGGTAAGCCTGTTGGCCGTAGCCTTTTCTTTGTCACAGGCCATTCTGTCTATGAGCAGATAAACCGTATCTTCCTTTTTAGGAACATAATCATCTATTCTCACCGGTTCTCCGTTCACCTCAACGCGGTTGAATCCTTGCTGTTTATACTGTTCCAGTTGCTCTCCGAGATTGCGTCCGTCTCTGAGAGTAATGGGTGCAAGTACCATGAACCGTGTTCCGGTAGAATATTGCAGCATGCAGTTAACCAGATCTTCCGGCGTATTCTTTTTTACCAGCTGTTCGCTTACCGGAGAATAAGTTTTTCCAATGCGTGCATACAGCAGACGCAGATAATCATATATTTCGGTCGAAGTGCCTACTGTAGAGCGGGGATTCCTGCTCGAAACTTTCTGCTCTATAGCGATAGCGGGCGGTATTCCTTTTATGAAATCGCATTCGGGTTTGCTCATTCTGCCGAGGAACTGGCGTGCGTAAGATGAAAGACTTTCTACATAACGCCTCTGTCCTTCAGCATAGAGTGTATCGAATGCCAATGAAGACTTTCCGGAACCGGATAGACCCGTAATGACAATGAATTCGTTTTGCGGAATGCGAACATCAATATTTTTAAGGTTGTTGACCTTGGCTCCCTTTATTTCAATAAATTTTTTTTCATCCATGCTTTTGTTCGGAATTATCCTGCAAATATACGGATTTTCCCTTATCTTTGTACCAAATAACATTATCACAGTATGAAATTAAGAAGTTTTTTCCTTTACATTTTATTCTTATTCGCCCCATTGGCGATTACATCGGCACAGGTGACTGCTCCCAAAAGGGAATTCAGAGGTGCATGGATTCAAACAGTGAACGGGCAATTTCAAGGAATGTCCACCCAGCAGATGCAACAGAATTTGATTAATCAACTTAATAGTTTGCAGGGCGCGGGGATTAATGCTATCATGTTTCAAGTGCGTCCAGAAGCCGATGCCTTCTATAAATCTTCATACGAACCCTGGAGCCGTTTCCTGACAGGTGTCCAGGGAATGCCTCCTTCTCCTTTCTGGGATCCTTTGCAATTTATGATTGATGAATGTCATAAAAGGAATATGGAACTGCATGCATGGATCAATCCTTACAGAGCCAAGACAAAAGGAACCGTTGCAATGGCTTCCAATCATCCCTATAAGCAGAATCCGGACCGTTTCTTCCAATATCAGGGCCTCATTCTGTTCGATCCGGGCTTGCCCGAAAACCGCCAGTACATTTGTAAGGTTGTCAAGGACATCTTGAATCATTATGATGTGGATGGCATCCATATAGATGATTATTTCTATCCTTATCCCGAGGGAGGTGCACCGATACCCGATGATATCAGTTTTGCTGCCTATGGAGCCGGATTCCGTGATAGAGGTAATTGGAGAAGAAATAATGTCAACCAGTTGATTTTTGATCTTCATAATGCAATCCGTGACACCAAGCCTTGGGTGAAATTCGGAGTATCCCCATTCGGCATTTATCGTAATAAGAAAACAGATCCTCATGGCAGTGAAACAAACGGTATGCAGAATTACGATGATCTTTATGCCGATGTCATGCTTTGGATTGACAAAGGATGGATAGATTATGTAATTCCCCAGATATATTGGGAGATAGGCCATCCTGCTGCCGATTATGCCACTTTGGTACGCTGGTGGGCTTTGCATGCCCATAACCGTCCGCTTTTCATCGGACAGGATGTGGCCCGTTCCGCAAAGGCTGCTGACCTACAGAACCCTCAGACAAACCAGATAGTTGCCAAGATAAACCTTCAGCGTTCTTTCTCCAGCATTCAGGGTAGCTGTCAGTGGCCGGCCCTGGAGGTCGTCAATAATACGGGTGGTTATAGGGATGTGTTGTGCCGTTACTATAACAAGTATCCGGCTCTGATGCCCTTGTTCCCTTTCATTGATAACAAAGCTCCCGGAAAAGTTTCCAAATTGAAAAAGATCTGGACGGAAGACGGTTTGATTATGATGTGGTTTCCTCCCAAATCGAAAAAGGTGATGGATGAGGCGCGTGATTATGTTATCTATCGTTTTGCCAAAGGGGAAAAGGTCAATCTGGATGATGCGAGCAAAATCGTGGCAATTACCCGCAATACTTTTTTCAAGCTTCCGTATGAAAGCGGAAAGAGCAAATTTACGTATGTGGTGACAGCTTTGGACAGGTTGCAAAATGAATCCAAGGCGAAAAAGTGTAAGGTGAAACTCTAAAAGTTTGTTTCTTCTTTCCACTTTTCGATTGTTTTTATTGCCGAAAACTTTGCGAGAAAGATAAGTATCACTATATTTGTCATCTAATTCTACCATTGCGTATATAAATGAAAAAAGAACTTTTAATCTCACTTGCCTTATTACAGTGCAAGTGGGGAATAGTTTCCGCACAGGTACAGGTGACGCATACACCTTTATCGTCACAAAGACCCAACATCATCCTTTTTCTGGTTGACGATATGGGATGGGAAGATACATCTTTGCCTTTTTGGACTCAGAAAACACATTATAACAAGATTTACGAGACGCCGAATATGGAAAGACTGGCGGCTCAAGGCATGATGTTTACCCAGGCATACGCTTGCAGCATCAGTTCGCCTACCCGATGCAGCTTGATGTCGGGTGCCAATGCCGCCCGGCATAGGGTGACTAATTGGACCTTGGAGAAAAACAAGTCGACAGACAGGAAGAGTGATATACTCCAACTACCCGATTGGAATTACAATGGGATATGTCAGGTGTCGGGAGTGAATAATACCTTTAGGGCAACCTCCTTTGTACAGCTTCTTAAAGATGCCGGTTATCACACCATACATTGTGGAAAAGCTCATTTCGGAGCTATCGATACTCCGGGAGAAAACCCCTGTCATTTTGGTTTTGAAGTCAATATAGCCGGTCATGCCGCAGGTGGACTGGCAAGTTATCTGGGTGAAGAGAATTATGGTCACACCAAAGATGGCAAACCTGTTTCCCTTTTTGCCGTTCCCGGTCTCGAAAAATATTGGGGTACAGAAAATTTCGTCACCGAGGCTTTGACTCAGGAAGCCATCAAAGCACTTGACCATGCGAAAAGGCTGAACCAGCCCTTTTATTTGTACATGTCTCATTATGCCATTCATGTGCCTATCGATAAAGACAAACGTTTTTATCAGAAGTATCTGGATAAAGGAATGACCCCTCATGAAGCAGGCTACGCCGCTTTGATAGAAGGTATGGACAAGAGTCTTGGCGACCTGATGAATTGGCTTGATAAAAATGATGAGACAAAGAACACCGTTTTTATTTTTATGAGTGATAACGGTGGTTTGGCAAGCGAACCAGCCTGGCGTGACGGAACGCTTCACACCCAGAACTATCCGCTCAACAGCGGAAAAGGTTCCGCTTATGAAGGAGGTATCCGCGAACCGATGATAGTGCGCTGGCCGGGAGTGGTACAGCCCGGATCCAAATGTGGAAAATATTTGATAATTGAAGATTTCTATCCCTCCATTCTGGAAATGGCAGGTGTTAAAAACTATAAGACGGCCCAACCCATTGACGGCATCAGTTTTGTCCCATTGTTGAAACAGACAGGAGACCCTTCCCGGCATCGGGAACTTTTTTGGAACTGTCCTAATCTCTGGGGGAACAACGGGCCGGGTATAGGTCCTACCTGTTCCGTTCGCAGTGGTGATTGGAAACTTGTCTATTACTATCAAAGCGGAAAGAAAGAATTGTTTAATATTACCGACGATATAGGAGAAAAAACGGATTTGTCCGCCGGTAATCCCCGCTTAGTCAACAAGCTCTCTTCTGATTTAGGAAAGTATATGCGCAAAGTAGATGCTCAGCGTCCTTCCTTCAAAGCCACAGGCAAACCATGCCCCTGGCCGGATGAACGATAATTGTTTCAATTTATTATATATATTATGAAAAAAATTTTATTACTATTAACTTTATCTTTTTCTTTGATTTCTTTGCAGGCACAAGACAATTTGTCGGCTTTGATGCCTATGCCTAACCAAATCAGCAACGGCCCCGGAGTCTTTAAGGTTTCTTCGGCGCTTAAGGTTTATACGAATGCTACAGATTTGTCCATGGAGCAGCAGCAACTGACTCGAATCATGAAGCAATTCTTTGGAACTTCTGTTGCTTCTGGTAATTCTTCTTCTACGCTCCATTTGTTGATTGACAAATCAATCAAAGGGAATGAGCATTATGTGTTGAAAATAACTCCTCATCAGTTAGTTATTAAAGGAGCTAGTTCAGCAGCGGTATTTTACGGACTGATGACCCTTGAACAACTTTTGACGGGTGATGTATGCCATACGAAAAAACAGGAAATACAAGCTGTGACCATAGATGATATGCCTCGTTTCGGTTTTCGGGCCCTTATGATAGATCCGGCGCGTAACTTCCTTCCACTGAACGATGTCAAGTACTATATAGATGAAATTGCCCGATATAAGTACAATACTCTTCAAATCCATCTGACTGATAACGAGGGATGGAGAGTGGAAATCAAAAAATATCCGCAACTCACTGCCAAGGCTCCTTTCTATACACAGGAAGAGCTGAAGGAACTGATAGCATACGCAGCACGACGTCACGTAGAAATACTTCCGGAGTTGGATATCCCCGGACACACGGTTGCTTTGCTTGCCTCATTTCCCGAACTGGCCTGCAAGCAGTGGCGCGACTCTACTTTCATTCCCGGCGTAACCAATCACAGAATGGTTTGTGCCAGTCGTCCCGAAGTGTATGACGTGTATGCCAACATATTGAAGGAAGTGGCATCCATCTTTCCATCTCCAAGCATTCACTTGGGAGGGGATGAGGCTGCCTTGGACAATAACTGGCAGAATTGCGATGACTGCAAGGCTTTGATGAAAGAGAAAGGATATGAGAAACCTGCCCAATTGATGGGATACTTTTTTGATAAGATTCTCCAGACGGTTCGCCAAGTGGGAAAGAAACCTATTCTTTGGGTGGAACTTGATTCCGTTTATCCTCCGTTCCATAGCTATTTGTTCAAATATCCCAAAGATGTGACTTTGGTAACATGGAGATTGCAGAATACTCCAACTTGTTTGGATTATACTTACAAGTCGGGTAATCCCATCATCATGGCTCCCGGCGAATATGCCTATCTGGACTACCCCCAATTGAAAGGTGATTTGCCAGAGTTCAATAACTGGGGAATGCCTGTCCTGACATTGGAACAGTGCTATCAATTCGATCCGGGTTATGGTCTTCCAAAGGCGGAACAAGCCCATATTCTCGGAGTCATGGGAACCTTGTGGGGCGAAGCCATGAAGAACATCAACCGAGTGACCTACATGACTTTCCCTCGTGCTCTGGCACTTTCCGAGGCCGGATGGACCCAAATGGAACATCGTTCCTGGAATTCATTCAAGCAGAGACTTTATCCTAATCTCAATGTCTTGATGCAGAGAGGTGTTTTTGTGAGAGCACCTTATGAAATTGTTGACAGGAAAAATTTCCATTAAGGAAAATCTATTCTGAATAATTATAGAAAGCCTTCCCTCTTCCGAGTCTTCACTCGTGATAGGGAAGGCTTTTTCTTACGTGGTATCTTTAATCAGTAATCTGGAATTTGATGATTTTGAATTCCTTGTCCTCCACAATCAGATAGACAGTATTGGATTCACTGTCGCCGGAGATTCTCAACACTTTGAAAGGGAAATGATATATCCTGATAGGATTCAGGTCATAATCATAGACAAAGACTGAATGCGGCAGCTTTTGGTCAATGAAAACATCTTTTCTGGTCAATCTTCCTTCTGTCTTTTCATCGTTTTGTACCGTTATGATATAATTCTTTGTGAAAGAAAGCTCCCAAATTCCGAACGGTGCTTTTCTGGAAGGCATTACTTCGCCATCCGTTACCGTATAATCCAGCTTATTGTTTGTTTCACATACCAACTCGCATTTGTCATCTTTCAGATTATAGACAGCAATGTATGGAAATTCCGCGCTGGCATACATGAGATATTCCTTTTCCGCATTATATTTGAGGGCTCCCTGAAAGACGTTGAATCCATCTTTTCCCGTTTCCTCTGTCGGAAAATGTCCGAAGCCGGTGTACCGGTTACCCTTTTGCAACTCAAACGGCATTTCGCCATTAGGATATAAATAAACCAAGGATTTTTTTTGTACAGATGCAATGGCTGTAGCGTTTCTTCCTCCCGGATAGGCGAAAAAATCGGAAGTGATTTGTCCTCCTTTCAGATGATATATGGCAGCCTTGCGTCGTGTTCCGTCTTTTATGTAAATGCCTCCTTCCGGGAAGGGCGACACCAAAGGTGCATTGAACTCTTCCGGGCCATCACCAAGATTACCGAAACGAGATATTTCTTTGCCGGATCCGGCATCTACAATGTGCATGAAGCCTTCCGAGCACATCGGGTCCATCCAGTACAGTTTGCTGTCCTGATAAAAGAGAGCTGCGGGAGACATGGAATACAAACTATCGGAAATTGTAGTGTATTTCACGTCGGATATTCTTGTCAAAGGAGGCGATTTTTTCTCTTTACAGCCGACAAATGACAAAACACAAAGTATAAATGCGATAATAGATAAAAAGTATTTCATAATTTTGGTTTAAATGAACTAGATACAATATTAGTGATTCTTTCCACTTTATACAAATTTTCAATCTGAAATAAACATGAAATCTTATGATTTTGCATAAACGAATCTTTCTTTTTCTTATAAAAGGCTATAGTTCTATCAGATTATCATATATGAAGGACTTATATAAAAATGGGTTTTTCAGTTAATGGCAGCATTCCTAATAACGATGTTTGTTACATTTGTACTTATATGTATCGAACATCATGGCGCAAAAAACTTTGTTGAATTTTCATCAAAAGATCAATCGAAATTCCGGTTAGAATATATCCTAAATTGAAGACGAAAAACATTAAAGGTTCACAAGTTGCACTGCTTCCGGGGCCTC
>DAIRSI010000030.1:0-45780 GCA_036804505.1 Bacteroidaceae bacterium | reverse complement strand
GTCGGGACTTTGTGCTTAAAAAAAAGAGGGCGCGTCGTTTTGACACACCCCCTTTCTGTAATTTATACTATGTCAATTATTACCTACACATAAGTTTCCAATAGTTTCGCTGTTCCGTCGGGAATAATAGTAATATCTTCTGTAGAAGCAGCGAGCAAAATTGTTTCTCCTTTTTTCATAGTGATTTCATGCCCTTCGTTAGTCACAATCTTGCAATCGCCCTCCATGCATATGAGAACGATAAAAGAATCAAGTTCTGAATAATCACAAGTGATATTTTCTGTCAAATCATATAGAGACGTAGTGAAATAAGGACAAGCGACCAATTCCACCGGTTCATCTTTCACAGATTCATAGTCTGTACGATAATCATCGAGAACTTCGTAATCAATCGCATCCTTTGCCAATTCGGTATGCAATTCCCGGGCATTGCCGTTTGCATCCTTTCTATTGAAATCAAAAATGCGATAAGTAATATTACTTGTCTCCTGTATTTCGGCAATAAAAGCTCCCGCTCCGATACTATGCACTCTTCCTGCAGGTATGTAAAATACATCGCCCGAATGAATGTCATATTCTTGAAGAACATCAGTGATCGTTGAATTATGAATTCGTTCTTTATATTCCTTTGGTGTAATTTGCTGAGAGAAGCCGGAACGTAGTTTAGCACCTTTATCTGCATTGATTACATACCACATTTCTGTTTTACCAAGAGAATTGTGTCGACGCTTAGCCAAGTCATCATTCGGATGCACCTGTATGGAAAGATCCTTACTCGCATCAATGAACTTTATGAGCAATGGAAACACATCACCATAATGATGATAATTCTCTTCCCCTACTAATTCTTCTTTAAGCTCCCTCACCAGTTGTGGCAAGGTATAGCCTTTATAAGAACCGTTGGCAACTACAGATTCATCCCCTTCCACACAGGAAAGTTCCCAGCTTTCGCCAACATTCTTTAAATCTGAAGATAAACTTTTAAATGGAATAATTCTTTCACCTCCCCATAGAGTCTGTTTGAGGATAGGTTCAAATTTGAACGGATACATTTTAATTAAAGATTAACTTTTTTGTTATAATCGTTAGTTTTTCTCATATACTATTTGTATTGCAAATGTAGGAAAAAGGATTGAAAAGTCAAGAAAAAATCAGTTTTTTTTAGTCGAAACATTAAAAAAAAGTCCGAAAATTCCATAAAAGGAAATTCCCGGACTTTAATATTGTAATATGGTGTTATCAATCAGAATCTATATCCTAATGTCAGCAAAACTTTGTTTCGATTAAGATCTATTTTCTTAGGCATTAAATCACCATTATCAAAGGCATAGAAATCGTATTTCTGAGTACTATACAAATAAGCAATATCTGCATAAATGTTGGCTCCGCGATAACCCATACCACATGTATACACATTGCGTTGGAAACCGTTAGCGAAAGCTGCATCCGTATAATTATAACTAGTTATATAATTGTAAGCAGACTTTGCCATTACTGATGAACTATAGTTATATCCGAAACGCAAGCTGAATTCAGGAGCAAGCTTTGCTTCCATTCCTGCACGGAATGTATGTACACCTTTAAGATCTTGTTTCATGTAGTTGTTCTCGTTAACCATGTCAGTACCATCATCGTTATGAAGCTTATTTGTACTATAATCTTGAAATTCGTATTCAACTCCTACAGCAAGAACGTTCGCTATTGTTGTTCCCATACTTGCGTTGAATTTCCACGGCGTTGTCAAATCATAATCCCAACTCATTTCAGACGGATTGATGTTGTTGTAATCACTTGTTACATAATCCGACATCAAATTGACATTGTATGTATTTGTCAAGTTAAACCAAGTAGGCGTGTGAACTGCCAATCCGATACGGAAAGGAGATGTCTCCACAGGCCTGATAATCATTCCTAATTTCAAATTAGCACCCACACCCGTAGTCTTCTGTCTGTTTCTAAGTGTAAATGATCGGTTTTCATTATTATATACGGAACCTTCTGAATAGATAGAATTGATTTTATAATCAACATTGAATGCGCCCAACGTAGCACCGAAATAAAAACGGTCATTGACATTAAAAGCAACATTAAAATCAAATTCATCTACTCCACCCGTCTGTTCTCTGTAATATCTGGCGCTCGTAGCCGGTGTATATAAATAGGTTTGATTACCGGTGGTAGTTGTCTTGGGTTCAATCAGATTTCCCAAACATCCCAATTGACCCAAACGAGCTACATTCCACATTGCATTGCTGGTGCTGGCCTTGTCCGGATAATTATAAAAGAAATCGTCAAAATCTGTTTTGGATACTCCGGCTGCCATCCCCGACATGATTTGAGTCAATGACATCTGGTCATTTATTTTCGCATCAAATAAATCAGCATTACTATAATCCACAGACAATGTATTGTTCAGATCACGACTCCTATGATAATTGAAACCGAAATTTATATATCTCAAAGCCGTATTATTCCCAATCTTGGTGTTATATACGAGTCCAATATTGTCAAATGTCGGGATTGTCTTTCCTTGGCCATTAAATTTTACAGAATTCAAACCCATTGTTGCAACGACTTCATTTTTTCTATAAATTCCAATACCGGCAGGATTCGTCCCCATTGTAGAGATATCTCCACCTAGCGCTCCCATAGCGCCACCCATACCAACGAATCTGGCAGTTCCATTTAAATCTTCCCCAGCCATTTTCGCAACATCATATTCTGTCTGAGCAAAAATTCCTCCTGTGAAAGCACATGCCATCATCACACAGATAATTTTATTTGTTTTCATAATCTTCTTTTTTATTATATCATCTCATAATATCTATCTCGTGTTCTCTCTTTAAAGGAGACGAAAGACTTATCGTCTTCCGCCACCGCCTCCTCCGCGTGAGCCGCCGCCACCGCCGACGGAGCCACCGCCACCGCCTCGTGAACCGCCACCGCTAAATCCGCCACCGGAAGAAAATCCGCCAGAAGAACGAGAGCCGCTATTGAAGCTGGAGTTACTTGAAGAACGTCCCATATCAAAACTTCTACTCTCTGAAGAAGATCTGAAACTGCCTTCGCCTCTACTCATTGATCTCCCTTCGGATGAATACACTGAGCTACGCGTGCTGCTCGGACGTGAATACATATTCGATGACTCGCTGCCATATGTCGTTCTTCCACGACTATAACCTGCATTATCACCACCATATGAACCACGTGAAGAATCCATGTTTCTTCCTACATTACCATCTCCCATTGATCTGCTGCCGGAAAAATTATTAGGTCGAACCGAATTGCCCATATCGCGAGAACCAACGACTCTTCCCATAGAACGGCTTCCAACACCACCCATACGGGTCACTTCGCTGCGGCTGTTGTTGCCTTGAGCAAATCTGGAATTACTACCATCCATTCTTCCTGATGACATCATATCATTTCCACGGAAACCTCCGCGTCCGGAATAGCGTTCATTGGCAAAGTTATTATAACCTCTATTACCGGCAAAACGGTCATAGCTGCTACCTCTCCAGCCTCTTCCTCCCCAGCCTGGGCCACCCCATGCATAATTATCATAATATGGTCTTCCATACCATCCGTAATAATAGGGAGAACCCCAACCATACCAGCTGTCATAATAACCGCCATAATAACCATAAGAGCCGCCGTACCAATTGTTCCAGCCCCAGCCCCAACTCGGGCCAAAACGCCAATCCCACCACAAGCGGTTTGTAAATGTCGGGAAAGCATAAGCGTAAAAATCATCATAATATACATTCCAATCCCACGAATTCATGCCAAAGCCATAAACGACATCCCAATACAAAGGACTACTGATAGGTATGGCATAACGTGGACTTTGGAATCGAATAATTCGCGTAGCATATTCATAATCATCATCCGTTCCATCAAATTTATTTGTCCATTGTCCTCTCATACTTTTATCAGCTTCCGACTTCTCATCGATATAAAGTGTATCGTTGTCTGTCGAATAGTTGTAGTCTTTAGAAGCGTATCGACGATTGTATTCGTCAACATTCCTTACCTTACCCTTTGAATCGCGGACAATAATCGTAGATGGAGCATTGTTCGTTACAGAAACCTTATCTGCCGAGATGTTGACATTTCGGTTAGCATTTGGCGTTGAAGTGCTTTCGGTCGCCGTAGTTTTTTTCGAAGGAGTATAATAAAGATCATCTTCACTCTGAGCCGTAGCTATCAGTGGAAGTGACATCGCCAACAGGGATACTAATACAATCTTTTTCATATTCTATCTTATTTAAACATTAATATAAATCTTTTAATCACATTGCAAATATATAGAGGGGTAATTATATAAAAAAGGGAAAATCCCTACAATAAAAGAGGATTTTCCCTAATTTTTATTTTTAATCGTCATTTGCATAAAATCATCTAGCCGGCCGTTATAGACATTCAAGTCCACTCTTTCACTGATGCCGGGTAGCTTTCCCACATCCGTATGTTGCCAAAAGGTCCATTGTCCTTTGTACTGAACCGAATCAACGTAATAATGGGCTATCCAATAGGGATAGGAATTCAGCAAAGAATCCGTCAGATAACGTGTCTTGAATTTATAGGAAGTATATAGAACCGGTTTCACATTATAATATCTCTGTACACGGAAAATCCATTGTTTCACCTTTTTGCGAAGTTCTTCGGGAGTGTTGCTTCCTTTTCTTTCGACATCAAGAACCGGAGGAAGATCCCCCTCTTGCAGATGCACCTTACTAATGAAAAAGTCAGCCTGCTTCACTGCATCTCCTTCAGGATTAAAATAGTGATAGGCTCCTCTGATAAAACCGTTGGCACGTGCAGAATCGAAATTCTGTTCAAAAGCAGCATCACACATACTGGCTCCTTCCGTTGCCTTGATATAAATGAACCGAATTGGATATTTGTTGTATTGACTCTTACGCAGCAATTTCCAATCTATTTCATTCTGATAATGAGAAATATCTATTCCATGGACTTCATATTTACCGGGAATGCATATTTCATATAGCTGACATCCGGTACAAGGCTTCCATCTATATTCATAAGGATGAATGAAATAGCGATAGAAAACAATCATCATGGCAATGATAACCAAACATAAAAGCAGCCAATGCAACCATGCAGGAGTTTCTTTTCTCCCTTGTTTGGAAGTAGAGAAAATCCATTTCAATATAGAAGATTTCTTTTTTCTGTAAGAGACCTTTCCTCTGGCCGTTTTTCTTTTTGTCTTTTTCTTAACCATAATAATAAAATAGTCCTCCCAACAGAAACCGAGAGGAGGACTATTCCCTATATGTATTACACTAATTACTTCCCTTGTTCGAGTTTCAAAGTCTTAGTAGGCTGATCGCAAACTTCAGTCGGACCAAAGTACTGAATAGGTCCTGGATAAACGTAATCCGTATTGATAGCCCATTCTTCACGACAAGAAACGAATTTCTTGAAAGGAGCTCCATCCAAATCAACCAAAGCTTTTCTAATGACTGGTTTCATTTCACCATTACGACGTTCCATATTCATCATCATGGTAATAGGAATACCACCTGAAATCCATTCTTCAGCAGGGGCTGTAGTATTACGTACAGAAGACATATAACCAGTCTTGCCATTTGCTATCAGCATGGATGCTGTATAACCTAATGAATAACAATAGTCAGCATCGAAATTAGAAGGAGCGGCACAACGTCCTTCATAACCGAAGAAGTGATGCTGAGATGCAAATTTGCCGACATATTTACCTTCTTCTTTCCACTGAGCAAGCTTTCTGCCTACCATTTCTGAAAGGAGCTTTTCAGTTTCAATCAATGAAACCTGAACATTTCCATGAGGATCTCGATCAAGAGTCAACTGGCGTGCAACACCCTCAGGAAGACTTGCATAGATGTCAGCATTTTCTTTTGACAGCTTGGAAATAATCCATTCACGTTGAGAAGAACGTTTCACCATACTGAATTCCTTATTGGTAGCCAACAAGTCATTCAATTCGGCTATAAGTCTCTTCATTGCTGGAATAAACTCAATCAGGCCCTCCGGAATCAAAACAGTACCAAAATTGTTTCCTTGTTCTGCACGGGCAGCAACAGCTTTAGCAATATAAGTAACTACATCATCCAAAGACATGTTATTAGCTTCAACTTCCTCAGAAATAATACAAACATTAGGTTGTGTCTGTAACGCACATTCCAAAGCTATATGAGAAGCCGAACGTCCCATAAGTTTAATAAAATGCCAGTATTTGCGAGCCGAGTTACAATCGCGTTCAATATTACCGATTACTTCCGAATAAACTTTACAAGCTGTATCAAAGCCGAAAGAAGCTTCAATCATTTCATTTTTCAAGTCTCCGTCTATTGTTTTGGGGCATCCTATAACTTGAACTCCAGCCTTTGTCGCAGCATAATATTCTGCAAGTACGCAAGCATTTGTATTCGAATCATCACCTCCAATGATTACAAGAGCCTTTATATTCAACTCTTTCAAGATTTCCAACCCTTTCTTAAATTGGTCTTCAGTCTCGAGTTTAGTACGACCGGAACCTATAATATCGAAACCACCTGTATTGCGATACTCGTCAATAATATCAGCAGTCAGTTCTTTATATTTATGATCAACCAAACCACCGGGACCCAAAATAAATCCAAACAATTTGCTGTCTTTATTCAAAGCCTTGATGCCATCGAATAATCCGGAAATGACATTATGCCCTCCAGGAGCCTGTCCTCCAGAAAGAATAACACCTACATTGAAGGCAGGCAAGTTTACTTTATCACCTGAAACAAACTGGATTTCAGGCATTCCGTAAGTATTCGGAAACAACTTTTTAATTTCTTCTTGGTTGCCGACGGATTGTGTAGGTCCACCTTCTTTACAACTCACTCCGCTCTTCAAAGCTTTAGGAAGCTTTGGCTGGTAAGCGGCTCTAGCAATCTGCAATGCACTTTTTGTCATGATAAATATTTGTTTAAAGGTTCTTCTTAAATTTTGCGACAGCAAATTTCGCTTAAAAATCCGAGAAATGAAAAATTTGCCAATAAAACTTCTATAAAAAAGGTTGAATTGAATACATCTTTTTTATTTATTACAAGAAATTCAAGTATTTTGTAAACATGAGATAGCAAAAGAGATTATATCACATAGGCAAATTAAACCAGAAATCAGAGCCTTTTTGTTCTTCGGAATTCACTCCTATTGTTCCTCCCAAATGATTCACGATACTTTCACAGATAGATAGACCAAGCCCGGTTCCCTTGACAAAACTATTCAATTTAACAAAGCGTCCGAACACCATATCAAGTTTATCTTTCGGAATGCCACACCCTGTATCCCTGACATGAAAATGTACTTGCTCTCCAACTTTTGTGTATCCAAACACGATATTTCCTTCTTGAGTAAACTTCATAGCATTGTTAATCAAATTATTCACCACTTGAGCTATTCTGTTTTTATCCGTTTTCATGATAATCTGAGGTGACGATTCATCAAAATTGATTTTCACAGATTCATTCGGATTACGAAAACAAGCACTCTTTTCAAGTTCTTTGAACAGTTGAAATATATCTACATCTTGAATATTATAATCCATAGATCCAGCTTCAATTTTTGATAAATCGAGAATATCTCCGATAAGTTGCAGCAACTGATCGTTATTTTCCTTCACTATTGACAGATACTGTTGCTTTTCCTCTTCATTATCAGTAGAGGCTACAAGGTTTGAAAAACCGACAATAGCATTAAGAGGAGTTCTTATTTCATGACTCATGTTCGCGAGGAATGCAGATTTCAACCGGTTGGAAGCTTCCGCGTCATTCTTTGCTCTAATGAGTTCGTTTTCCATTATTTTCCTTTCAGTAATATCCATGGTTACCCCTATTAACTTAACAGGATCTCCAAATTCATCATACTGCCCTATGGTCATGGAATGCTCAAACCATTGTATTTTATCACCGTCAGCCACCAACTGTTCCAAATGAACAAATGAAATCTCTTTCTCGCTCATCCTCTGAATATATCCTAAAAATTCCTCTTTCTTTTCAGGTTGCACAGAATCCAAATAACGATTTACATTCAGCTTTCCATTCTTGTCTCTGTACTTATTGAAGAAATTAAGGACTGTATCGTTTTCTGAGAATTCTTCTGTTTCCAGATCCAAAGTCCAAAACAACATTTTAGCATTATCCATTGCCAGTTTTAGTTTCTCTGTCAAATCCTGTAACTGAAGACGCCCTTTCTGAAGATCGGTCACGTCATGTGCCGAACAAAGCAATAACCGTCTGCCGTCTGTATCGTATACGATTTCCTTGTTGCGTTGCATGAAAAGTTCCTCTCCGTCAGCCATTATATAAGATTTAATTCCGGAAAGGCTTTTACCAGTTACCAGCACATCGAGATTTTCATTGTCCATCTCCTCCAAAGTTTCTTTACTGCAATGAATCTCATTCACATTTCCTTGCGCGTCAACATGTGTTCCCATTAGAGTTTCTGAATACTGATTGCAGAGTACAAATTTCAAGTCATGATCAGCATCCAGCACTTTCACAGATATCGGCAATTTATCAAGCACCGATTTCAAAAAGTCCAGTTCTTTGGACCGACGCATTCTCGATGATCTATAAAACCACTCCCGATAAATAAGCAGCATAGTCACCGACAATAAAATAAAAATCGCAACCAAAGATCTCCATTTATATTTCTGCCAAAATGTTGGAGGCGCGCCATATACTATTCCATCATCAGGAATCAGTTTTGTATCTATTTCATGATTTTTCAAGTGACTATAGTTGATGAAAGTTTCCACATCACCTTCCTCTTCATATATTCCAGATTCTGTCAACTCACCATCAAGGGCTTTATCCGTCAGCTTCAGCAATCGTTTTTTTATACTTTTCCACGGGACATAACATCCTCCACCAGAACTACCGGTCTGCACAAGCCCCACATCTATAACATTATATAAAGGAGCAGAGGATACCACATTCATATAATCGACAATCCGTCTTTGTTTAGCTACATTGGCTTTCTCTCCCGCGTAAAAGGGCCAGGATATATATACAATAGCTGTTTTCTGAGGTTCATATAGTGATAGTTTATCCAATATCTGCAATCGCGTAAAATCTGATGAATACAAACATTCTACCTTTATCGCCGGACTGAATTGCTTAACAGCTTGACATAAAGAATCCACAATGATCAAGTTGGAATACCTTTTATCGGACATAATCACAAGTTTGTTCAACTTCGGCTGTAGTTCCCGGATCATTTTTATCTCTCTATAAGCTATCGGAGAATTCAGAATAGTAGCCATCGGTATTTCTGCACATTCCCTATCCTTGTCAACAAGGTTGCATTTATTCTTTCTTCTTTTCATTATCAAATCGTCCACCGACGCCGGAATTCTCTTGTCTCCGTATAGAGTAACTACCGGAATATTTTTCCATAAAGTTCGGAAAAGGTCTTTACAAAACACCAGTCCTGCATCACCGATACAAACAATCAGATTCGGACGGTTTCGATATTTGGCGCTTATCATATCCACATATTCGCCGACTTCAGTGCTACTTTTAGCAAAAGGAATTTTCAGAGAAAGAACTTCCACATGGAATCCATCCTTCTCATATTTTTCTTCCAAAGCCGACCTGACATTGTCCATCTTGATTGATTCAGAATGAAAAGAATTGATAACAAGAATATATTTGTCTGTATTATCTTGTGCAAAAGACATAAATGCACTTGATATGAATATCAAAAGAATCGTCAAACGTCTATCAAATGATTTCATAGATGGGTGTTGATTAATGTTTATCACCGCAAATATATGTATATTTTTTAAAAATGAGATATTTAATCGAAGTTTATTTGTAACTTTGCAAAGAAATTTAAAATGAGAAAATTATGGCAAGTAGAAAGGACTTAAAAAAAGGAATCAGCTATATTTGTGGCGAACTGATTGCCGAATGTATCGTAAACTCAAAAAAAGATGCAAAAGCAGCAGATGAAGTTATGATCAAAATACTGAACGCCCAGGATGATTTCATCAACCGCATCAGTCATACCGAACCGGGAAATGTCAAAGATTTTTATAAGAAGCTTCGCTCCGACTTTGATGCAAAGATAGACGAATTTATTGCGGAAATAGACAAGTTGAATGCATGAGCATGAAGCATATCAAGCAGTCGTTCTGTAAATTCATTTACGAAAAACTGCTAGGATGGAAAGCTGAAGTAACAGTTCCAGACTATGACAAATGTATTATTTGTTGCGCTCCTCACACCAGTAATTGGGATTTAATTATGGGAAAGCTTTTCATTAATGCCATCGGACGTCAGTCCGGCTTCATGATGAAGAAAAATTGGTTTTTTTGGCCGATTGGTCCTATTTTCAGATCAATGGGTGGGATACCTGTAGAAAGAAACAAAAGGACATCATTGGTACAGCAAGTAGCAAAAATGGCAAAGGAAAGCAAAACATTCCATGTGGCTATAACCCCGGAAGGTACTCGTTCTGCAAACTCCAACTGGAAAAAAGGATTCTATTTCATAGCAACTGCAGCCAATATTCCTATTGTTCTCATCGGAATTGATTATAAAACGAAAAAAATTTCGGCTACAAAGGAATTGATCCCTTCAGGAGACGTGGAAAAAGACATGCTTGAGGTAAAGCAATATTTCACACAATTCACAGGGAAACATCCCAAGAATTTTGCGATTTAAAGCAATAAACATATTCAAATAAAAAACCGGCTATTATGAAAACAGCCGGTTTTTTTATTGCAATAATGCTAAAATACTGTAACTTTGCTGCAATAAACAATGAATCATAAAAATGAAAAAAATATTTTTGTCGAGTACCTTTATCTTTTTGTCGCTTCTGGTATCTGCCCAAAGCATTGAATCGACAGTAAAAGAAAGATTGGATGAATATTTCCGAAACTACAAATTTCCCACTGCAAGCATTCCTTCAAGCAAGCTGAAAAACGTTCAAATAAACCAGGATGAAAAGACACTTACCATATATCCTGATGACACTTTCGGATATCAGCCATTTACTCCCGAGTTAGTCAATAAGATATATGATGACATAAAGAAGCAGCTTCCGGGACCAACCAATTACTTCGATATCAAAATCATTTCTGACGGGAAGCCCATAGAGGAATTGATTCCCAATTCTCTATTAAAGAAAAAAGATAAAAACAAGCTTTGGAAACAAAGCTATGAAGATAATCCGTGGGTAAAAAACATCTCACGTCCATACATAGCTGCAGAAGGTCTCGAAGGGCATCATTTTGCTGTATGGCAAAGTCACGGGAAATACTATAAAAGTGAAACAAATAGTTGGATATGGCAGCGTCCACGCTTATTCTGTACTACAGAAGATATGTTCACACAATCTTTTGTTGTTCCATACATCATCCCTATGCTTCAGAATGCAGGAGCCGTGGTATTCACCCCTCGGGAACGCGACTGGCAACGCAATGAAGTTATTGTGGACAATGATAATAATCAGTCGGGTAATATCTATTATGAGGAAACAAAGAAAAGATTTCCTTGGGAGAATACAGACCAGCCGGGTTTTGCCAATCTGAAATCGGTTTATCCGGATAATCAGAATCCATTCACAACCGGAAGTGCAAGATTTGCAGGAACAACAGGAAAAAAGAAAAAAATAACTTTTGCAGAATGGATTCCTAATATTCCAGAAACAGGGAAATATGCCGTTTACGTTTCCTATCAGACATTGAAGAACAGTGTATCCGATGCACATTACACCGTATTTCATAAAGGTGGAGCTACCGAATTTACCGTCAACCAAAAAATGGGTGGAGGCACTTGGGTATATTTAGGAACCTTTGAATTTGACAAAGGCAACAATGACTATGGAATGGTTGCCTTGAGCAATGAAAGTGAGGAAGACGGAGTAGTCTGTGCCGATGCAATCCGCTTTGGAGGTGGCATGGGTAATATAGAGAGAGGAGGAAAAACCAGCGGACTGCCACGATTCCTAGAAGGTGCCCGTTATAATGCACAATGGAGTGGTATGCCTTATTCTATTTACGGCGGTTACAAAGGAGCCAACGACTACAATGACGATATCAATACCCGGTCTCTTATGTGTAACTATCTCTCGGGTAATTCCGTTTACAATCCGGACAACGAAGGCTTGGGAGTTCCTTTAGAGATGACCATGGCTGTTCACAGCGATGCAGGATACTCCAAAACAGATGACTTGATAGGTACTTTAGGCATCTATACAACGGACTTTAATTACGGGAAGCTGAACACAGGCATGTCTCGCTACGCTTCCCGCGATTTGTGTGATATGGTTATGACTGGAATCCAGAATGACATCGATGCCATTTACCATACTTTCTGGACCCGACGCGCCATGTGGAACCGTAACTACAGTGAAAGCCGGCTTCCGGCAGTACCCAGCATGATTCTCGAGACTTTGTCACACCAGAACTTCATTGATATGAAACTCGGGCATGATCCGAACTTCAAATTCTATTTTTCACGTGCGGTATATAAGTCTATCTTGAAATTTTCCGCTTTGGAACATGGAAACAGTTATTGCGTACAGCCACTGCCCATCAATCGCTTTATGATTAGCTTTGCTGATAAGAAAGGAAAAGTCCGCTTATCATGGAAACCGGTAGAAGATCCATTGGAACCAACAGCCAAAGCTAAAGAATACATAGTCTACACCCGATTAGGATATGGCGGCTTTGACAATGGAGTCAAGGTAAGCAATCCTTATTTTGAAAAGAAGCTGGAACCTGATATGGTGTACAGTTTCAAAGTGACCGCAGTGAACAAAGGAGGAGAAAGCTTCCCTTCCGAAATCCTTTCCGCTTGCTACGACCCACACAACCTAGGAACGGTACTTATCGTGAATAACTTCTACCGCTTGAGCGGACCGGCCACCATAGAGACTGATTCCTTGCAAGGGTTCGATATGAAAGAAGATCCGGGCGTGCCATACGTTGCTACGACTGAATATTGTGGTCCCCAACTTAATTACAATATAAGCGGAGGCGGCAAAGAAGGCCCTGACGGACTAGGCTACAGTGGCGACGAATGGGAAGGGAAAATCATTGCCGGTAATACCTTTGATTATCCTTTCATTCATGGAAAAGCCATCCAAGCAGTAGGAAACCATTCATTTGTAAGCTGCAGCGGACAAGCATTGGAGAATGGAGACATTCATATCACCGACTATCCCATTGCTGACATTATTTGCGGAGTGCAGAAAGCCCCATTCAGCATCCGCATGCGCCAGCTCATTTATAATTTCCTTATGAAACGAGGCAGATTATTCGTCAGCGGTTCCAACATTGGCGCTTATTTGAAGGATGCAGACGGACAAGATTTTGCCAAAGGTTGGCTTCATTTTCTTCCTGCAGGCGATATGCACAATTCTCCTTCCGGAGAAATTACCGGAACTGGAATCACTTTCAATATCCATCGTACGCCCAACGAAGAAAGCTATGCAGTACCTAAACCCGATTGCCTGATTCCCGCATCCGGAGGCTTTGCCTCCTTCGCCTACACCGACGGAAACCAACCGGCAGGCGTAGCATTTTCAGGCTATCACCGAACTTTTGTTTTGGGATTTCCGTTCGAAAGTGTTGATAACGCAGAAGACAGAGCACATATTATGGCCGGGGTATTGGGATTTTTCAAATAAAAAAAGGGAAAGTAACGAAAAGATAATATTTTTCATTACATTTGCTGAAAACTTTAAAACTCGAAAACCATGTATTCAATACAAGCTAACCAATCAGGAACACGCAGTATAGAAGTGTCGGAAGAAAATCTTGCAACCATCCATAAATACTCATTATTCCAACATCTCATTGACAGCAACGGTATCGTGGATGAAGCTGTGCTCGAGAAGCAACGCCTCATTATACGCTCGCTCATATCCTCCCAAGAAGGAGAATGCAGAGACCTTATCGACCTTTGCATCGATGTGATTTATCACAATAACATGAAAGCATTCGGACTTCATCAACTCATTCTGCTGTACATCGACTGGTGCAAGAAACTGGGAGACGATTCGGCACAAGAGGAAGCGAAAGAAAACTAATCATTAAAAGCAAGGATGATACAGCATAAACTAACCGACTGGCTTCCTACAACGAAAAAAGAACTCGAACTTCGGCAATGGGACGAAGTGGACGTTATTCTTTTTAGCGGAGATGCCTATGTGGATCATCCTTCTTTCGGAGCTGCAGTCATAGGGCGAATACTCGAAGCCGAAGGACTGCGCATAGCTATTGTTCCCCAGCCTAATTGGCGAGATGACTTGCGCGACTTCAAGAAGATGGGACGCCCCCGTCTGTTTTTCGGAATTTCGGCAGGGTGTATGGATTCCATGGTAAACAAATATACGGCCAATAAAAGACTTCGCTCCGAAGATGCCTATACGCCCGACGGAAGACATGACCTTCGTCCGGAAAACACTACCATCGTATATTCGCAAATACTCAAGGAACTATATCCGGATGTTCCGGTAGTCATAGGAGGTATTGAAGCTTCCATGCGCAGACTCACCCACTATGATTACTGGCAGGATAAACTGATGAAATGCATTCTATGCGACAGCAAAGCCGATCTTCTCATCTACGGGATGGGTGAAAAACCATGCATTGAAATCTGCCACAGACTTCAATCCGGCGAACCATTCAACTCTCTGACAGATGTACCACAGACTGTGAGACTGGGGAAAAAAGCGGATATTACCGTCATGGCAGATGACATTGTGCTGTATTCTCACGAAGAATGCCTTACAGATAAAAGAAAACAAGCCGAAAATTTCCGGCATATCGAAGAAGAATCCAATAAATACGAGGCCCAACGCATATTGCAGGAAGTGGATGGAAAATATGCGATAGTGAATCCCCCTTATGCGCCTATGACACAAGCCGAACTGGACCATTCGTTTGATTTACCATATACTTATCTCCCCCATCCCAAGTACAAAGATAAACGCATTCCCGCTTATGATATGATTAAATTCTCCGTGAACATCCATCGGGGCTGTTTCGGAGGGTGTGCTTTCTGCACCATATCAGCCCATCAAGGGAAATTCATCGTTAGCCGAAGCAAAGAAAGCATACTCAAAGAAGTAAAGCAAATCATGCAATTGCCCGATTTCAAAGGTTATCTATCGGATTTGGGAGGCCCATCGGCAAATATGTACGGTATGCATGGCAATAACCTGGATTTGTGCCACAAGTGCAAACGCCCCTCATGCATCCATCCACATATCTGCCCGAACCTGAATACAGACCACCGTCCTTTGCTCGATATTTACCGGAGTGTAGATAAGCTGCCCGGAATAAAGAAAAGCTTTATCGGAAGCGGTGTCCGTTATGACCTTCTGCTGTACCGTAGCAAAGACGCATCCATCAACCAGGCAGCCGATGAATATACGCGCGAACTCATCGTAAACCATGTGAGCGGACGGTTGAAGGTAGCGCCGGAACACACAAGTGACTCTGTACTCAACTTAATGCGCAAACCACCTTTCGAACAATTCCGCCAATTCAAAAGGATTTTCGATCGTATCAATTCCGAAGCACACCTACGTCAACAGATAATCCCTTACTTCATCAGCAGCCATCCCGGATGCACGGAAGCTGATATGGCTGAACTGGCAGTCATCACCAAACAAATGGATTTCCATTTGGAACAAGTGCAGGATTTCACTCCTACTCCCATGACCATCAGCACCGAAGCCTGGTACACGGGCTTCCATCCTTATTCCCTTCAACCGGTTTTTTCCGCAAAGACACAGAAAGAGAAACTCGCACAACGCATGTTCTTTTTCTGGTATAAGTCCGAAGAACGCCAAGCCATCATCAACGAACTCCGCAAAATTGGAAGAAGTGACTTGATTGACAAACTGTATCGGAAATAAACTTACCAACCGATCTTTATATTGCCTTCACATTAAATTCATAATACTCTAAGGAATAAAAGCCTAAGAACTAACCTTTTATTCCCTAAATATTAATATATTTGCAACCAATAATTAGCTATAGCATTGCAGTGCTAAAGTTATAGCATTGCAATGCTATAGTTATCGCACTGCAATGAGAGAGTTATCGCACTGCAATGCTATAACTAAATCTTGCTCAGACAAACATTAATTGTTGCAGAGAAAAGAACTAATTAAACAGTGTTTAAACATTAATTTAATAGAACAAAAAAATAAATTAAGACAACTATGAAAGAAATTCTCACAATCATTATTATGATTATATCGACAGTATCCGTAAGCAATGGCTCACAAAAAGTAAACATGTTATCTTTCGGGGGACATGCAGAGAGTGAATTTTTCACAGGTGACGTACTTCCCGGAGGGATGGATACCCAGAAAATGGACTCAGTGTCAGGAACCCTTTCCGCCCGTTACATGCTCAAAGGAAAAGACTGCAAAGGCGAAAATTGTTCTATCTTCATAGAAAACAATGCTACCTTCGGTCATGAATACACTGAACCACGTATCGTTACGGACAGCAAGGCTCTTTCATTTCTCAACACAGCAAAGTTGAAAGGCAAGTTGGACAACAAAGACGGAAAACTGACAATCAGAATCTACCAATGCGACAAAGAATGAAAATCCGATAAATCATCTCAAGCGCAAGCCTTCGCCAACCACGAGAATTCCATCTTCGGGGACACGGGTCTTATTCATCTTATACAGGTTCTTCAGACGAATGCCATACTGCTGAGATATGGTATACATGGAATCACCCGGCTTGATAATGTGACAAATATAATTAGGAGCCGCTTTCTTGTTCTTTTTGTCCAAATAGATAATATCGCCTGCCTGAATGACATAGTCTTTGTACAAGTCATTATATCGGATAAGTTTACTCTTTCGGATATGCAGTTCTTTGGAAAGACTTTTGAAAGTATCGCCTCTTCTAGCTACAATATAAAGCAAGCCGTTGGCCTGATAGAGCTGATGGTTTATACCATCGAATCCCAACCGCTCTTCCTGGAGACGGACACGCTCGCTCAAGCGCTCCTCGGGTATCTCTACAATTCCATCAAACCGATAGAGCTGATACAATTCTATGAGATTGACAAGATTGACTGCGTACGTGGGACTGGTGGCATAACCGGCACGCTTCAAACCATAAGCCCAACCTTTATAATCGGTTGTGGATAATCGGAAAAGAAATGCATAACGCTGATTGGAACGAAGGAACAATGAATGGTCTTCGTAAGATTCGCGCGCATTGCTATATTTACGGAAACACTCTCCAAAAGCATCATCATCATGACTTACAGTAGGTCCGTACCAAGAACTTCCACATTTGATACCAAAATGATTATTACTCATCTTTACCAATGAACCCGTTCCTGCTGCACTTTCCAAAAGCCCCTGAGCCAGTGTGATGCTGGCAGGAATTTGATATCTCTGCATTTCATAAATAGCCACATCCTTATACTGGTCTATATAACTCAAATAACGGCTATTGAGTTGCTGTGCATGCAACGCAGACACACTCAGTAACAATATATAACATACAATAAAGACTCGTCTCATAATTCTTTTCCTCTATGAAATGCAAAAATAAGTATTTTTAATGGAATAATTCAATCTCTTTACTAACTTTGCACCCACAAAATGAATTATTATGGAAGAATTGACCTTAAAAAGTACAATAATCGTTGCTCAATACGATGAACTCAGCCAAGAAGACAAGGAACTGATTGATGCAGCAAAGAAGATGACCGAAAACAGCTATGCTCCATACTCTAAATTCAAAGTCGGAGCTGCTATCCGCCTGGTAAACGGGTTAATAGTGACGGGAAGCAATCAAGAAAATGCCGCTTATCCCAGTGGTTTGTGTGCAGAACGTACAACTTTGTTCTTCGCCAATTCACAGTACCCCAATCAAGCAGTAACCGATTTGGCCATTGCGGCGCAAACGAACCATAGCTTTACGGATTCACCGTGTCCTCCTTGCGGTGCCTGCAGGCAAGTAATCAAAGAGACAGAAGACAGATACCACCAACCCATGCGCATTCTGCTCTACGGCAAAAAAGCAATCTACATCATCAAAGGTATCAAGGATTTACTTCCTTTGCAATTCAATGCCTCATTCATGGAATAACATTTAATTTCAATATATAATAAAAAAGGAAGCCTTCGGACTTCCTTTTTTTATCGGTCAATTGTTAACTTCTTATTTCTTTTCGTACATGCGCGCTTTTATCTCCTGAATATGAGGATCAGTAATGTACTCATCATATTCCATCATCTTATCAATAATTCCGTTTGGAGTAAGCTCAATGATACGGTTTGCAACTGTTTCAATGAACTCATGGTCATGTGAAGCAAAAAGTACGTTGCCTTTGTATTGTTTTAAATTATTATTGAACGCTTGAATAGATTCCAGGTCCAAATGGTTGGTAGGTGTATCAAGAATAAGGCAATTGGCATTTTTCAATTGCATGCGTGCAATCATACAACGCATTTTCTCTCCTCCTGAAAGCACATTTACTTTCTTCAAAACCTCTTCTCCCGAGAACAACATTCTTCCTAAAAAACCTTTCATATAAACTTCGTTGCCTTCACCAAACTGACTCAACCAATCCACCAGATTCAATTCGCTTTCAAAAAACTTCGTATTGTCAACAGGCAAATATGCAGTAGTAATGGTCACACCCCAATCATAATGCCCGGCAGCCGGCTTCATTTCACCATTGATAATGTCGAACAAAGCAGTCATCGCTCTTGGATTATGGCTCAAAAATACAATTTTCTCGCCTTTCTGTACCTGGAAATTCACATTGTCGAACAAAACGGTACCCTCTTCTGTAACAGCTTTCAAACCTGAAACTTCAAGGATCTGATTTCCGGGTTCGCGAGCCGGAGTGAAAATAATACCGGGATATTTACGTGAGGAAGGTAAAATTTCATCAACATTCAGCTTTTCAATCATCTTCTTTCGGCTTGTAGTCTGCTTGCTCTTCGCCACATTGGCAGAGAAACGACGAATAAATTCCTCCAATTCACGTTTCTTTTCTTCAGCCTTAGCCTTTTGATTCTGTGCTTGGCGCAAAGCCAACTGACTGCTTTCATACCAGAAACTATAGTTACCACCAAACATATTCACCTTGCCGAAGTCAATATCAACAGTGTGCGTACAAACGCTATCAAGGAAGTGGCGGTCATGACTGACAACCAATACGGTATGTTCAAAATTGGAAAGATATTCCTCGAGCCATGTCACGGTATCAAGGTCAAGGTCATTGGTAGGTTCATCAAGTAACAAATTATCCGGATTACCATAGAGAGCTTGTGCCAACATGACACGTACTTTTTCCTTACCGCTAAGTTCCTTCATCAACTGGTAATGCTTATCTTCTGTTATTCCCAGACCGCTCAACAAAGCAGCAGCATCACTTTCGGCATTCCAGCCATTAAGCTCGGCAAATTTTTCTTCCAATTCGGAAACCTTCAGACCATCCTCATCACTGAACTCTTCCTTGGCGTACAGTTCTTCGCGCTGTTTCATAATATCCCAAAGGACAGTGTGCCCCATCATGACCGTCTCCATAACCGTATGAGCATCCCATTTGAAATGGTCCTGACTCAAAACAGACAGACGTTCACCGGGTCCTAAAATTATAGTGCCCTTTGTGGGCTCCAATTCACCTGAAATTGCTTTCAGAAAAGTGGATTTTCCTGCACCGTTAGCTCCAATGACACCATAAATATTTCCATTAGTAAACTTAAGATTCACATCTTTATAAAGTACTCGCTTGCCGAATTGAATGGCCAAATCTGTTACTGTAATCATTCTTTCTTACCTATATTTATATTTATTGAATTCGGGTGCAAAGATACTATTTTTCTGTCAGAACTGACAGCTTTCAAATAAAAAAACGCTATCTTTGCAATCTTTATTGGAAAAGCATAAGAATTGGCAAAGATTTTGTTGATTCTAAAATGTTTAAATAAAGATTTTGAATCATGTATAAGAACAGAAAACATAAAAAATTTTACAATATGAACTCTGAAGAAAACAAGAACAATCAGGAAAAGCTATCGAAAGAGGAACAGGAGGCTATTGACAAACTGGAACAGGAGGCGGCTGAAAAAGTTGAGGAAGAGGAAAAAAAAGAAGAACAAAAAGAAGTCAGTGAGGAAGAAAAACTGAACCTGAAACTTGCAGACGCTGAAGAAAAAATTGCGGCTGAACAAGATCGCTACCTACGTCTATCGGCTGAATTTGACAACTATAGGAAACGGACATTAAAAGAAAGATCGGATCTTATTAAAATTGCCGGTGAAAAAACAATCACAGCAATTCTTCCAGTATTGGATGATTTTGAACGTGCCATGGATAACTTGAAAAAAGACGAAGCAGCTGCTGAAATTCTCAAAGGAGTTGAATTGATATATGACAAATTCATCAAAATACTCAAGCAAGAAGGTTTGAGCAAGATAGAAACAGACGATATGGAATTCAATACTGATTTCCATGAGGCAATTGCCATGATACCTGCTCCTGAGGAAAATAAGAAAGGAAAAATTCTGGATTGCGTACAAACAGGATACATGTTAGGTGATAAAGTAATTCGTCATGCAAAAGTGGCTGTAGGACAATAAAACTAAGATAAGAGAAAAATCATTATGGCAGAAAAAAGAGATTATTATGAGGTTCTGGAAGTGAGCAAAAATGCTACCGCCGACGAGATTAAAAAAGCCTACCGTAAAAAAGCCATTCAATATCATCCTGACAAAAATCCGGGAGACAAGGAAGCTGAAGAAAAGTTCAAGGAAGCCGCCGAAGCATATGAAGTTTTAAGTAATCCTGACAAAAGGGCTCGCTATGATCAATTTGGTTTCAGCGGTGCAAACGGAGGAGCCGGAGGTGGTTTCGACGGAGGTTTCGGTGGAGCAGGAATGTCCATGGATGATATTTTCTCTATGTTCGGCGATATATTCGGCGGCCATAATGGAGGATTTGGAGGTGGTTTCGGTGGGTTTAGCGGATTTGGTGGAGACCAAAGGCAACAGCGGAAATTCAGAGGATCCGACCTTCGGGTAAAAGTAAAATTGACTCTTAAAGATATATCCACTGGCGTTGTAAAGAAATTCAAGCTAAAAAAATACGTCACGTGCACGCACTGTCATGGTTCGGGAGCCGAAGGAACAAACGGGACGGAAACTTGTCCGACATGCCATGGTTCTGGTACGGTCATCAAAACCCAACAAAGCATTTTCGGGATGGTGCAAACTCAAAACGTTTGTCCTCAATGCGGCGGAGAAGGGAAAATTGTCAAGAACAAATGTAAGGAATGCGCAGGAGAAGGCATCGTCTTTGGAGAAGAAATTGTTGAAGTTAAAATTCCGGCAGGTGTTGCAGAAAGCATGGTTCTCAATATGAAAGGAAAAGGAAATGCAGGGAAACATAATGGAATTGCAGGTGACCTTCAAATTTTAGTGGAAGAAGAGCCCAATGAAGAACTTGTTCGAGATGAAAACGATTTGATATATAATCTGCTTTTAAGCGTACCAACAGCGACTCTTGGTGGAAAAGTGGAAATACCAACCCTGGAAGGAAAAGTGAAAGTCTCTATTGATCCCGGAACTCAACCAGGCAAAGTTCTCCGTCTCAGGGGGAAAGGACTTCCATCCGTAAATAACGGATATGGGAACCGAGGAAACGGTGATTTGCTAATTAATGTAAGTGTTTACATCCCCGAGGCTCTTAACAAAGACGAAAAAGAACAAATGGAAAAGATGGAACAATCCGAAAACTTCCAGCCCAATGTAAGCATAAAAGAAAAAATATTCCGGAAATTTAAAAATTATTTTGACTGATAAAATAAAAAGGTAGTTTCCACTACCTTTTTTTATAGCTATGAATTACAAAGAAACCATAACCTATCTATTCAATAGTGCTCCCCTATTCCAACAAATAGGAAGCGGCGCATACAAAGAAGGATTACAGAGCACGCTTGCTCTGGATGAACATTTCGGTCATCCTCACAAACAATTCAAGACAATCCACATTGCCGGAACTAACGGAAAAGGTTCTTGCAGTCATACCCTTGCTGCCATTCTGCAAGATGCAGGCTACAAAGTAGGACTCTATACATCACCTCATTTGGTAGATTTCAGAGAAAGAATCCGTGTAAACGGTGAACCGGTTTCAACTGATTATGTGGTGGATTTCGTAGCTAAGGAAAAATCTTTCTTTGAACCTCTTCATCCTTCCTTTTTCGAATTGGCCACTGCAATGGCATTCAAGTATTTTGCCGAAAAGAAAGTTGATGTGGCTGTCATTGAAGTAGGGCTAGGTGGAAGGCTGGATTGTACAAACATTATTCGCCCTGATTTATGCATAATCACTAATATAAGCCTTGACCATATCCAGTTTCTTGGCAACACTCTAGAAAAAATAGCGAAAGAAAAAGCCGGCATCATCAAAAAAGACATTCCTGTAATCATAGGAGAAACAACACCCGAGACTAAGCCGGTCTTTATATCTAAAGCTGCCGAAGTAAACGCTCCCATCCTATTTGCCGAAGAAGAACATTTACTCATTTCAGGTACTTCCGGCAATAATGGAGGCTTCATTTATGAAACCCAGAATCTAAAAAATCTGGAAGGCGAATTAGGCGGATTGTGTCAGCTGAAAAACACCAATACTCTGCTTAGCGCCATCAATATTCTAAATAAATTAGGATACAAACTGGAAGAATCTCATATTCGAGATGGATTTGCCCATGTATGCGAACTGACTGGCCTCAAAGGACGTTGGCAAACTTTACAAAAAGAACCTACAATCATTTGTGACACTGGACATAACGTAGGAGGCATCCAATATATATCCGAACAACTAAAAAAACAAAAATATAAAACCTTACGCATCGTCATGGGGATGGTAAACGATAAAGATATACGTGGAGTTCTCGCGCTAATGCCGAGGGAAGCCATTTATTATTTTACCAAAGCAAGTGTACAAAGAGCACTCCCGGAAAATGAACTGGCAACTTTAGCAGCAAAAGCGGGACTTAAGGGACATTCGTATCCATCCGTTGAATTGGCATTGGATTCAGCAAAAAAAGATTCCGAAAAAGACGATTTCATCTTTGTGGGAGGCAGTACTTTTATCGTAGCAGATTTGTTGCGCATATATAATTAGATTATTTTCACTTTTCGAACGTTTTGTTTTACTGTTTTTATTTGGGAATCAAAAACTTTTTCCTTTAATTTGCATGAAGTAATATTACCTTAAATTAAACAGTAATGAACAATAAAATGGAAGATGATAATATCTCGCTACTGAAAAGAACTGATTTTCAGAAGACAATAGGTGGAAAACAAACTGATTTATTCATTCTTAAAAACAAAAACGGATGTGAGATTGCTTTCACAAATTATGGAGGAGCAGTGCTTTCCATTATGGTACCGGACAAACAGGGTGAATTTGCAAATGTCATTCAAGGTCATGACAGTATTGACCATGTGATTAACAGTCACGAGCCTTTCCTTAGTACATTGATTGGACGATATGGCAACCGCATTGCCAAGGGGAAATTTACATTGGACGGTCAAGAGTATTCCCTCACAATCAATAACGGTCCAAATTCATTGCACGGTGGCCCCAAAGGTTTCCACGCTGTGGTTTGGGATGCCAAAAGAAAAGACCCACAGACCGTGGAACTGCATTATTCAGCCAAAGACGGCGAAGAGGGATTCCCAGGTAATTTGGAAGTTTTCGTAACTTATACCCTCACAGACGAAAATGAATTCGCAATTGTTTACAAAGCAACAACAGACAAAACGACTATAGTCAACCTAACCCACCACGGGTTCTTCAGTCTGGCAGGTATCTCAAATCCTACTCCTACCATTGATAATAACATCGTAACTATTAACGCTGACTTCTATACTCCTATTGATGAAGTATCAATTCCTACAGGAGAAATTCTCAAAGTCGCAGGAACTCCAATGGATTTCACAAGCCCACATGCAGTAGGTGAACATATTGACGATGACTTTGAGCAACTGAAATTCGGTGCAGGCTACGATCATTGCTACGTTCTTAATAAAAAAGAACCAGGTGAACTTAGTTTTGCAGCCAAATGCGTAGAACCAAACAGCGGAAGATGTATGGAAGTCTTTACTTCAGAGCCCGGCGTTCAGGTTTACACATCCAATTGGCATAATGGTTTCGAAGGTGCTCACGGTGCAACGTTCCCGGCAAGAAGCGCTATCTGTTTCGAAGCACAACATTTCCCTGACACACCTAACAAGGCACATTTTCCATCAGCTGAATTACATCCGGGAGAAATTTATCGTCAGGTCACCGTTTACAAATTTAGTGTAGAATAATAAAATCAAAAATTTAAACAAATAAAACCTTAAAACAAAAATGGAACAGCAAAAAAAGAACGGTAACATCGTTGCGATTGTCACGATGTTTTTTCTCTTCGCGATGATTTCTTTCGTGACGAATTTAGCCGCACCGTTCGGTACTATTTGGAGAAATGAATATGCCGGTTCGAATGTATTGGGCATGATGGGTAACATGATGAACTTTTTAGCATATTTGTTCATGGGAATCCCTGCAGGATTGATGCTAGTAAAAATCGGTTACAAAAAAACAGCTTTGATTGCAATGGCAATCGGCGTTGTCGGTCTTTTCACCCAATACCTTTCAAGCTTGTTTGGCGCTGACGTTTCGTTATTCCAAATGGGCGGTTTCTCTATTCAATTAAATTTCATAATCTATCTGTTGGGAGCATTTATCTGCGGTTTCTGCGTTTGTATGCTTAATACAGTTGTAAACCCCATGCTCAACCTTTTAGGTGGTGGTGGAAACAAAGGAAACCAATTGATTCAAACGGGTGGTGCATTGAACTCTCTATCTGCTACTCTGACACCGTTCTTTGTCGGTGCATTGATCGGTACAGTAAGCAAAACCACAACCATGACAGACGTAGCACCGTTATTGTTTGTTGCTATGGGTGTATTTGCCTTGGCATTCATCATTATTTCTTTTGTAGCCATTCCGGAACCTCATATGCATAAGGCGGGTGATACAAAAAAGGAAGTATTCGAGCATAGTCCATGGAATTTCCGTCATACTGTTTTAGGTGTCGTTGGTATATTTGTGTATGTAGGCATTGAAATCGGTATTCCGGGCACACTGAATTTCTATCTGGCTGATGCCACTGACAGAGGTGCAGGATTACTCGTTGACGGTGCAGCAATCGGAGGTGCAATTTCCGCTATTTACTGGCTATTGATGCTTGTTGGACGTTCAGCAAGTAGTGCTATCAGTGGTAAGGTTTCAAGTCGTACACAGCTGATTGCTGTTTCAGCGACTGCTATACTTTTCACTTTAATTGCTATCTTTACTCCAAAAGAAATTACTGTTTCAATGCCAGGCTTTAGTGTAACAAACGGTTTTAGCATGGCAAGTGTTCCAGTTAGTGCATTGTTCCTTGTTCTCTGCGGACTTTGTACATCAGTAATGTGGGGTGGAATATTTAATCTGGCTGTTGAAGGGCTGGGCAAATACACGGCACAAGCTTCCGGAATCTTTATGATGATGGTTGTAGGTGGTGGCATATTCCCCGTTATTCAGCAATTTATTTCAGATGCATACGGCTATATGGCAAGTTATTGGTTAATCATTATATTATTGGCTTACCTTTTATATTATGGTTTGGTAGGCTGCAAAAATGTAAATAAAGATATTCCAGTTGACTAATTAATTAAATAAAGTATTAACTATAAATTTATAAAGCTATGTTTATAGAAGATGTAAGATCTCGCTTCAAGAAGCATTTTAATGGTGAGGAGGGTTCAGTTTATGCCTCACCGGGTCGAATAAACCTCATTGGAGAACATACCGACTACAACGGCGGATTTGTTTTTCCAGGAGCAGTAGACAAAGGAATGATTGCAGAGATCAAACCTAATGGAACCAACAAAGTAAGAGCTTATTCCATCGATTTGAAAGATTATGTGGAATTTGGTTTGAATGAAGAAGATAAACCCCATGCCAGTTGGGCTCGATATATTTTTGGAGTATGTCGTGAAATGATTAAGAGAGGCGTAGATGTAAAAGGATTTAATACCGCATTCTCTGGCGATGTACCTTTGGGTGCTGGAATGTCTTCATCAGCAGCATTGGAAAGTACTTATGCTTTTGCCCTTAATGAATTGTTCGGAGAAAATAAGATTGATAAGTTTGAACTTGCTAAGGTAGGTCAAGCTACAGAACATAACTATTGCGGTGTAAACTGCGGTATTATGGACCAATTTGCTTCTATTTTCGGGAAGAAAGATCAACTGATTCGTTTGGATTGCAGATCATTGGAATATAAATACTATCCATTTCATCCCAAAGGTTACAAGTTGGTATTGGTTGATTCAGTTGTAAAACATGAATTAGCTTCATCAGCCTACAACAAACGTCGCCAAAGTTGCGAAAATGTTGTAAAAGCTCTCCAAGCCAATCATCCAGAAGTGGAATTCTTGCGTGACGTAAACATGGAAATGCTTGCAGAAGTAAAGGGAAAAGTATCTGAAGAAGATTACATGCGTGCAGAATATGTGATTGAAGAAATCCAACGTGTACTTGATGTATGCGACGCTTTGGAAAAAGATGATTATGAAACTGTAGGTGAAAAGATGTATGAAACTCATGAAGGCATGAGCAAATTATATGAGGTTAGTTGTGTGGAATTAGATTTTCTTAATGATGTTGCCAAAGAATGCGGCGTAACCGGTTCACGTGTTATGGGAGGCGGTTTCGGCGGCTGTACAATAAATCTCGTTAAAGAAGAACTGTACACCCTATTCATTGAAAAGGCAAAAGAAGACTTTAAGGCTAAATTCGGTAAATCGCCAAAAATCTATGATGTCATCATTAGTGACGGTGCTCGCAAGTTAGTTTAAACAATTCATCCGTATATTTCTAAAAAAGGAGATGCTAAATAAAGCACCTCCTTTTTTTGTTTACTAGCACTAACTGAACACCGCCTATAGCTAAATAGTGTAAAAAAAACACTTTCATGTTGTATAACATAAGAATATTCATTGTAAGATATAACAATTAGTGTTACTTTTACACCCAACAGAAACACTTAAATTATAAGTCCATGAAAAAAACAGTCATCTTGTCCGCACTAGCATGTCTATTGCTATGTGGTACTGGGGTTAAAGCCCAGCAAACAGCAGTAGTTAAAAAAACACTATCGGGATTGACACCAGCTAAATTCACAGCTATGGTGAATGGTAAGAAAACCCAATTGTTCACAATGAAAAACAAAAAAGGTATGGAAGTTTGTATAACAAACTTCGGTGGCCGAATTGTTTCCATCATGGTTCCTGACAAAAAGGGAAAGATGCGTGATGTTGTTTTGGGTTTTGACTCAGTTGCCGATTACGTCCGCATTCCAAGTGATTTCGGTGCTGCAATCGGAAGATATGCCAATCGAATAGATCAAGCCAAAATGGTTATTGATGGAAAAGAAATCCACTTGTTGAAAAACGATTCTCAGAATTGTCTTCATGGCGGACCCAAAGGATGGCAGTATCAAGTGTATGAAGGAAAACAAATCAATGCTCAAACCATACAAATGACTATGCATTCTCCTGACGGTGACCAGAATTTTCCAGGAAAAGTAACGGCTGTTGTCACTTACAAGCTGACGAACAACAATGCAATAGATATCACATATAAGGCAACCACAAATAAAAAGACTGTCATCAATATGACAAATCACTCTTATTTCAATTTAAATGGCGACCCTAACAAAATCATCACAAATAATATATTATATGTAAATGCCACCAATTATACTCCTATTAACAAAACATTAATCCCAACAGGAAAGATAGAACCCGTAGCAGGTAGTCCTCTTGATTTTACAAAAGCAAAGGAAATCGGCAAAGAAGTAACTGCATTTGACAATGAACAAATGAAATATGCAAATGGGTATGATCATAATTGGGTACTTGACAATAACGGGAGTGACAAGGTTGTAGCTGCGAAACTAGTAAGTCCGACTTCAGGTATATCGCTGTCCGTATATACAAACGAACCTGGAATTCAAGTTTATACAGGGAATTTTCTTAATGGGAAAGTAAAAGGTAAAAAAGGCATTGAATATAAACAACGGGCTGCTATCTGCCTAGAAACCCAACATTATCCAGACAGCCCCAACAGACCAGAATTTCCATCCGTTATTTTGGAACCAGGAAAGACCTATTACAGTCACTGCATTTTTAAATTCGGAGTTGAAAAATAGAGAACTTAATCATAAGTATAATTTAATAAAATACTAATAAAATGAATTGGAATACTCAAGAATTTATTTGGCTTGACTGGGTAGTGCTTGCTATAGGTGTCATCTGTATTATTTGGGCTGTTTATCACACCATACAGAAAGACAAAAAAAAGATGCTAGGAGCCGATAGTGAAGATTATCTGTTCGGTAAAGGAGAACCTTGGTACATCATAGGTGCAGCTATCTTTGCTGCAAATATTGGTTCAGAGCATTTAGTAGGTCTTGCCGGAACCGGCGCAAAAAGCGGGGTCGGAATGGCACATTGGGAAATGCAAGGATGGATGATCCTTCTTTTAGGATGGATTTTTGTACCTTTTTATGAACTGCTAAGTAAGAGGCTGGGAAAAATCATCACAATGCCTGACTTTCTGAAATACAGATACACTAAAGCAACAGGGTCATGGCTTTCAATCATCACTTTAGTCGCTTACATCCTCACAAAAGTCAGCGTTACTGCATATACTGGAGGTATCTTCTTTGAATTTCTACTCGGAATTCCATTTTGGTACGGAGCCATTGGATTGATAGTACTAACAGGTTTGTTTACGGTATTTGGAGGTATGAAAGGCGTCATGACGTTATCGGCTATTCAAACCCCTATACTTATCATTGGTTCTTTTCTCGTCTTGTTTTTAGGACTTGCAACACTCGGAGGCGGAAGTATTGCCGATGGCTGGACATCAATGATGGATTACTGTGGAAAACTGAACAACGGTTATGGAACAACTCATATGTTCCATTGGACTTCAGGGGACTCCATGTATCAGGAATATCCAGGATTTGTTGTCTTTATAGGTGCATCTATTATTGGTTTCTGGTATTGGTGCACCGACCAGCATATCGTACAACGTGTGCTGGGTCAGACTAAAGCCGAATCAGCAGATGTAGTTATGAAAAGAGCAAGACGCGGTACGATCGCAGCAGGCTACTTCAAAATCCTTCCTGTTTTTATGTTCCTTATACCAGGTATGATAGCAGCTGCATTAGCGGGCCAAGGAAAATTTGATCTTACCAATACGGATGGTGCTTTTGCATATATGGTCAAAGGTGTCCTACCTGCAGGAGTCAAAGGTATAGTAACAATAGGATTCATCTGTGCACTGGTTACTTCACTGGCCGCATTCTTTAATTCATGCGCTACTCTTTTTACCGAAGACTTTTATAAACCTTTACGTCCGGGAAAGAGTGAAACAACCTATGTGACAGTAGGTCGTATTGCAACCGTTGTTGTGGTATTTCTTGGTATGGCATGGATTCCTGTAATGATGAGTTTGGGTAGTCTTTATGATTATCTACAAGGCATACAGTCTTTGCTAGCTCCTGCCATGGTTGCCGTATTTGCTCTTGGCATATTTTCCAAAAAGATTACACCTATGGCAGGTCAGTGGGGCATGATTGTAGGCTTCTTAATCGGCATGCTACGTTTGATAACCAACATCATTACCAATACGGGCAAACTCCCCATGGCAGGCGTCATCTGGGAAAACACTACTTGGTTCTGGCAGACTAATTGGCTCATATTTGAATGCTGGCTCCTTGTATTCCTTGTCGTAATGATGTATGTAGTTTCGGTATTTACGAAAGCGCCTACCAAAGAACAAATTTCTGCAATTACCTTTACAAGTGACTACAAACAACTTATCCGAGGAAGCTGGAATGTATGGGATATAGTTGCAACACTTGGTGTCGTTGTTCTTTGTGCTACATTCTACTATTATTTTTGGTAACCTATATACTTATATTATATGATTGATTACTATTGCAATAATTCTAAATTCTACGTCTCTGTAGACTGTATTATTTTCGGAATAAACAAGGGAGAACTTAGTTTACTCCTACTAAAACGAAACTTTGAACCGGCTAAAGGAGAATGGTCGCTGATGGGTGGTTTTGTTCGGGAAGAAGAAAGCGTGAACGAAGCTGCAAAACGAGTATTGAAAGATTTAACCGGGTTGGAAGATGTTTATATGGAACAAGTAGGTGCTTTTGGCGAAATCGACAGAGATCCTGCCGGAAGAGTTATATCAGTTGCCTATTATGCCTTAATTAATACAGACAGCTATGATGAAGATAGAGTAAAGGAACACAATGGATATTGGGCACCGATAAACCAACTTCCAAAACTTTATTTCGATCATCAGGAAATGGTAGTGATGGCAAGAAAATTGATGAAACACAAGGTTAAAAGAGAACCAATCGGCTTCAATTTATTGCCAACTCTATTTACTCTTAGTCAACTGCAAAGTCTATATGAAGCTATCAATGGAATTCCAATGGACAAAAGGAACTTCAGAAGACGTATAGCAGATATGGATTTCGTAGAGAAAACAAATTTAATTGATAAAACAGGATCACGCAAAGGTGCTTACTTATATAAGTTCAATCAAGATACTTATGGCGAAGATCCTAAATTTAAATTATAATACACATATATGTTAGAAGAACTGAAAGAAAAGGTATTTCAGGCAAACCTGGACTTGGTAAAATATGGTCTAGTAATTTTTACTTGGGGAAATGTTTCGGCAATTGACCGTAAAAGCGGACTGGTTGTAATCAAGCCCAGCGGTGTATCTTATGAATCAATGAAAGCAGAAGATATGGTTGTTGTCAATTTGGAAGGCAAAGTGATTGAAGGTAAACTCAATCCCTCTTCAGACACTCCTACACATCTTGTTTTGTACAAGGCTTTCCCGGAAATAGGGGGCGTGGTTCACACCCACTCTACCTACGCAACAGCGTGGGCTCAAGCAGGGAAAGACATTCCCAATATAGGCACTACTCATGCTGACTATTTTCACAATGATATTCCGTGTACGGCCGATATGACAGAGGATGAAGTAAAAGGAGAATATGAACGGGAAACTGGTAACGTAATTGTCAAGCGTTTGGAAAAGATAAACCCGGTTCATACTCCAGGAGTTCTGGTAAAAAACCACGGGCCTTTTTCATGGGGTAAAGATGCGACAGAAGCGGTTCACAATGCCGTTGTCATGGAGCAAGTTGCAAAAATGGCAAGTATAGCATTATCCGTAAATCCAAATCTGACCATGAATCCTCTGCTCATTGAAAAACATTTCAGTCGCAAACACGGCCCTAATGCCTATTATGGCCAAAAGAAATAATAAACTTATACATTTAATTCTCTAAAAATTAAAGATTATGATTGATGCATTTAAAGATTTCGAAGTATGGTTCGTAACAGGAGCTCAGCTTCTGTACGGAGGTGATGCAGTCGTTGCAGTTGACGGACATTCCAAAAAGATGGTTGACGGTCTAAACAATTCAGGCAATCTTCCTGTTAAAGTAGTATATAAAGGTACAGCCAACAGCAGCAAAGAAGTTGCTGATATTTTTGCAGCCGCCAATAATGAAAAGAAATGTATCGGCGTCATCACTTGGATGCATACATTCTCTCCTGCTAAAATGTGGATTCACGGTTTGCAGATTTTAAAGAAGCCTCTGCTCCATCTGCATACTCAATTCAACAAAGAAATTCCTTGGAATGACATTGATATGGATTTCATGAACCTAAATCAAAGCGCTCACGGAGACCGTGAATTCGGACATATCATTTCACGTATGAGAATCAATCGCAAACTTGTAGTCGGATACTGGCAAGATGAAAAGACACAAGGTCACATTGCCGTTTGGGAACGAGTAGCTGCTGCATGGGCCGATGCTCAAGACATGCTAATCATCCGCTTCGGCGACCAAATGAATAATGTTGCCGTAACCGATGGTGACAAAGTTGCAGCTGAACAGGTTTTAGGTTATCACGTAGATTATTATCCTATCAATGACGTTATCAAATACTATAATAAAGTCAGTGAGGATGAAATTAAGGCTTTGGTTAATATCTATTTCAAAGAATACGAACACAAGCCAGAATTAGAAGACACTAAATCCGAAGCTTACGCAAAGATTTGGAATTCAGCAAAAGCAGAAATTGCCATTCGCCAAGTATTGAAAGATACCGGAGCAAAGGCTTTCACTACAAACTTCAATGATCTTGGTGAATTGGATCAAATACCAGGTCTTGCATCACAAAGACTGATGCATGACGGTTTTGGATTCGGAGCTGAAGGAGATTGGAAATCAGCTGCTTTATATCGTACCACTTGGTTCATGACTCAAGGTCTGAAGGGCGGCAGTTCTTTCTTAGAAGATTACACATTGAACTTCGATGGAGAAAATACAGCTATACTTGAAGCCCATATGCTTGAAATCAATCCTGACATAGCAGAATGCAAGCCACGTTTGGAAGTTCACTTCCTTGGAATCGGTATTCAATCAGAAACAGCCCGTCTTGTATTTACTTCCAAACAAGGACACGGTGTAGCCGCCACTGTAGTGGATATGGGCAACCGTTTCCGTTTAATAGTAAATGACGTAGACTGTGTAAAGGCCAAACCGCTTCCTAAACTGCCTGTAGCATGCAACCTTTGGAAGCCACAACCTAACTTTGAAATCGGGGCCGGATGCTGGATTTATGCAGGAGGAACACACCACAGCTGCTTCTCTTATGACATTACTGATGAATATTGGCAGGATTATGCCGAAATTGCCGGCATTGAATGCTTGCTCATCAACAATGATACCACTATCAACGAATTCCGAAAGGAAGTACGTATGAATGAAGTATACTATATGTTGAACAAAGCTCTTAGCTGATTATGGAAAATAAATATGTAATCGGTTTGGATTATGGAAGTGACTCAGCCCGCGCATTGGTTGTCGATGCATCAACGGGCGAGGCACTCGCCACGTCAGTAAAATATTATCCGCGTTGGACAAAAGGTCTGTATTGCAATCCTGCAATTAACCAATATCGCCAACACCCGAAAGATTATCTGGAGGTCATGGAAGCGTCCGTGAAAGAAGCCTTGGCAAAATGCAGCCCAGATGTTGCAAAAAATGTTGTAGGAATTGCCTTTGATACAACAGGGTCAACTCCCGCTTTCACAGATGAAACTGGTACGCCACTTTCCATGCTGCCTGAATTTGCAGAAAATCCGAATGCCATGTTTGTTCTTTGGAAAGATCATACAGCGGTAAAAGAAGCAGCCGAAGTCAATGCTCTTTGTGCAAAATGGGATATCGACTATTCAAAATATGAAGGAGGAATCTACTCCAGCGAGTGGTTTTGGGCAAAGGCAATGCATATAGTTCGTCAGGATCCTGAAATTGCAAAAAGAGCCTATTCAATAGTAGAATACTGCGAATGGCTTCCCGCTGTTCTGACAGGAGTCACTTCTTCGAAAAAAATCATTCGTAGCCGTTGCGCTTGCGGTCATAAAGCTATGTGGCACAAATCATGGGGTGGTCTTCCATCTGAGGATTTCATCAAGACTCTTGAGCCAAAGCTAGCGGGATTCCGGGCACGTCTGTTCGATGATACTGAAACAGCAGATAAACCGGTAGGTAAATTATGTCCTGAATGGGCTGAACGCCTGGGATTATCTACTGATGTTGTCGTTGCAGGTGGTGCTTATGACTGCCACATGGGAGCCGTAGGTGCAGGAGTCACGCCACACACCTTGGTACGCGTCATTGGAACATCTACATGTGATGTAATGGTTGCTTCCTATGATGAAATTGGTAATAGATTGATTCATGGAATATGCGGTCAGGTCGATGGTTCCGTCATTCCCGGAATGATAGGTCTTGAAGCCGGACAATCTGCATTCGGTGATGTTTATGCATGGTTCAAACATCTGTTGGAGTATCCATTGAAAAACATCCTTGCCAACAGCAAATTAATTGATGAGGAAACAAAAGCAAAACTAATTGATGAAGCAACTGATAAGATAATCCCTGCTTTGACAATCGATGCAGAAAAGATACCTATAAGTGAAAGTTCAATTCTCGCAACAGACTGGATGAACGGACGTCGTACACCAGATGCAAATCAGTTACTGAAAGGAACGATTACAGGAATTACTTTAGGAACCAACGCTCCTATGATTTTCCGCGCACTTGTAGAAGCCACAGCATTCGGTACAAAAGCCATCGTTGACCGTTTCATCAGCGAAGGTATTCGTATAGACAATGTCATCGGCATTGGTGGCATAGCTCTGAAATCTCCATTTGTCATGCAGACATTAAGTGATGTTCTGAATATGCCGATCAAAGTTTGCAATACCGATCAGGCATGTGCTTTGGGTGCCGCAATGTTTGCAGCCACAGCAGCAGGCATTTACGACAAAGTGGAAGATGCAATCAAAGCTATGAATTCCGGTTTTGCCAAAGAATACTATCCAAACTCTGAGAATGTGCAAACTTATCTTGAAATTTACAAGAAGTATATAACTCTAGGTGAATTTACAGAGAATGAGCTATTTAACGCATAATTAGTATATCCTGTTTTAACGCTATTTTTATCAGAATATCCACATTGATAATGGAAAAAAATCATTATCTTTGCGGATATTTTGATTATCAACAACTAATTCTAAGAAAAATGAACGACAGAAAAGTAATGAATCATGCGGCAGACAATATTCGCATATTGGCTGCATCCATGGTTGAAAAAGCCAAATCCGGACATCCGGGAGGTGCTATGGGTGGAGCTGACTTTATCAATGTACTCTACTCTGAATTTTTAGAATATGATCCTGAGAATCCATCTTGGGAAGGACGTGATCGTTTCTTCCTTGATCCGGGACATATGGCGCCCATGCTGTATTCCGAACTGGCACTTATCGGGAAGTTTACTATTGACGAGCTAAAAGAATTGCGCCAATGGGGTTCTCCCACTACCGGTCATCCTGAATTGAATGTTTCCAGGGGTATAGAAAATACTTCAGGTCCTTTGGGGCAAGGTCATGTTTATGCTGTAGGAGCCGCAATGGCTGCCAAATTCCTTGCAGCAAGGACCGGCAATCCTGTGTTTGAAAAAGAAACTATATACACATATATTTCAGACGGTGGTATAGAAGAAGAAATATCACAAGGTGCAGGACGAGTTGCAGGCTTTCTGGGATTAAACAACCTGATTATGTTCTATGATTCCAATGATATCCAACTTTCAACCGAATGCAAAGCTGTCACTACAGAAGACACTGCAATGAAATATAAAGCATGGGGCTGGAAAGTGATTGAAATAAACGGAAATGATTGCGAACAAATCCGTAAAGCGCTGACCGAAGCAAAAGCGGAGGAGAAACGCCCTACAATTATCATAGGAAAATGCGTCATGGGAAAAGGCGCACGCAAAGATGATAATTCTTCATATGAACGAAACTGTAAGACTCACGGTGCTCCTTTGGGAGGTGATGCATACAAAAATACCCTCATCAATCTGGGTGCCGATCCGGAGAATCCTTTTGTAATTTTTGATGACGTAAAAGAACTTTATGCCAACCGTGCTCATGAACTTAAAGGTATCATGACAAAGAATTATGCAGAAGAAAATGCTTGGGCTAAAGCCAATCCAGGAAAAGCTGCCAAAATGAAAGATTGGTTCGCAGGAAAAGCTCCCGTTGTAAACTGGAATGCAATCATACAAAAGGATGGCGACGCAACACGAAATGCCTCAGCCACAGTTTTAAGTGCATTGGCAGAGCAAGTGGAAAATATGGTTTGTGCCAGTGCCGATCTTTCAAATTCCGACAAGACTGACGGTTTCCTAAAAAAAACACATGCATTCGTTAATGGTGATTTCAGCGGAGCATTCTTCCAGGCCGGTGTAGCCGAACTCACCATGGCTTGCTGTTGTATCGGTATGGCTCTCCACGGCGGAGTAGTTGCTGCATGCGGAACATTCTTTGTTTTTTCTGATTACATGAAGCCTGCTATCCGTATGGCTGCTTTGATGGAAGTACCGGTAAAGTTCATCTGGACTCACGATGCATTCCGTGTAGGTGAAGACGGTCCAACCCATGAACCAGTCGAGCAAGAAGCTCAAATCAGATTGATGGAGAAAATGAAAAATCACAGTGGCAAGAATTCCATGTTGGTTCTTCGTCCTGCAGATGCTCAAGAAACGACCGAAGCTTGGAAATTGGCTCTTGAAAATACTACATCTCCTACCGGTCTGATTTTCTCCCGCCAAAATATTGCTAAATTACCTGCCGGTAACGATTATTCACAAGCAGACAAAGGTGCATATATTGTTTCCGGTTCCGATGAAAATCCAGACGTGATTCTGGTAGCTTCCGGTTCTGAGGTATCTACACTTGTAGCAGGTGCTGAACTACTTCGCAAAGACGGTATGAAAGTTCGCATTGTATCTGCTCCTTCTGAAGGTCTTTTCCGTAGCCAAAGTAAGGAATATCAGGAAAGCGTAATTCCTTCAGGAAGCAAAGTCTTTGGCATGACGGCTGGTTTGCCTGTCACTCTATTAGGACTTGTCGGTACAAATGGAAAAATATTTGGTATGGAATCATTCGGATTTTCAGCACCATACAAAGTCTTGGATGAGAAACTTGGCTTCAATGGCGAGAATGTATACAACCAAGTTAAGTCAATGTTTTAAAGCTATACGGTATGAGTAAAATAGTAGGATTAGCTTCAGACCATGCAGGATTTGAGTTGAAACAGTTCGTAATAGAATGGCTGAAAGCCAAAGGCTATGAATACAAAGATTTCGGTACATGCAGTACAGAAAGTTGCGATTATCCCGATTTTGGACATCCATTAGCCTTGGCAGTAGAATCCGGTGAATGTTATCCCGGTATCGGTATCTGCGGAAGTGGTGAAGGTATCAGTATGACTCTGAATAAACATCAAGGTATCCGCGCTGCACTTTGTTGGATTCCGGAAATTGCTCATCTGAGCAGACAACATAATAACGCCAACGTATTGGTAATGCCAGGACGTTTTATTGATACCGAAATGGCTGACAAAATTATGACAGAGTTTTTCAATACTGAATTCGAAGGTGGTCGCCATTTAAGAAGGATTGAAAAAATTCCCTTAAAATAACATCACACAGATAGAAAAAAGCGAGGTCGTTCAAATGAAACGACCTCGCTTTTTTACATTAACTCTGTTTATCCTATTAATCTTTATTACACTTCAAAAACATTATCTTTTTCTTAGCCTATTAATTGTTGTTTGGACGTGGACCATGTCCCATTTTACTTCTCATTTCTTGATATTTCTTATATTGATCCGCAGTAAGGATTGTCTTAATCTTAGCATCTACAGCCTCTCTTTTCTTTTCCATTGCTTCGCGGGAAGGACGCTCCCCTGATGTCATATCAGGTCGCATTTCAGCCATTGCTGCCTTAAAATCTTTTGCCTGAGCATCAGTCAAGCCCAAATCCGTTACCATCTGTTCAATACGTTTCGACATATCCGGTCTTTCGCCTTGCGGGCGATCTTGTGCAAAACAAGCAGCAGAACCCATCAGGAACAAAACTGCCAATGTCAACATTTGTTTTTTCATATCTTTCTATTTTTAAATGATTTACAATTCTAAGATACAAAAAACCAATAAAGGTTTATCTCCATATTTTGGAAAACAAACGAATATGTTTTTTTCATCGAAGAAACAAACATTTCTATGGACGAATACAGTCCTCTTGTTTCTAATAGAAAACTTATTTTACTTTGAAGAAACGATCTGCAAATTTAAGAAATTGTTCCCAGTCATAGGGCAACACGGCATGCGGTCCTTTACGATTATGATATGCGATATAACCATCCATATAAGGAGTATCTACAGGTGGCATGGAATCAATACCTATACCGTTCTCATTATAAAGAGCATAGACTGGCTCCGCTCCTTTACCTCCCAAAAATTCTCCTTTTTGGTCAGACCAATTGTCTTCTTGCGCACTAGGAATATAAATAGGACGCGGGGCAACTAGCGCAACCACTTCATGCTGATCAAAAGGAGCATAATTTTCACGAGCATTGAATTGTTTGTAATTGCCGCAAAACCAATGCGGAAATCTTGCATTGATGGCTTCAACTGTTTCTCCAAAACAACGACGAGAAATAGCTGCCCCACAACAACCGCTGTTGGCAGGTATGACCAAAGCAAAACGAGAATCGGTTGCTCCTGCCCACAAAGCCGTTTTTCCCAAACGGGAATGTCCGATAATTGCAACATGCTGTGCATCAATTTGGTCATCTTTAACAAGATAATCCATAGCACGGCTGGCAGCCCATGCCCATGCTGCAACAGCTCCCCACTGATCCGGGTCAGGCATTGTTTGCCCCTTTCGGTAATAATAAGTCTGTATTCCTTCTTTGTAATCAGTATCCTTGTCCGGTGTTACTTCTGAATAGCAGAACGTAGCAAGACCGTATCCATGTTCAAGAATCTTGTTCAACTGCCACGAATCGGTCATGGAACCTTTTTTCATAAATTTCATATTATTACTTGCAGATATCATTGATTCTGGAATATTTACTTCAGGATCATCGCAAATTGTATAATTTGGAGTAAATGACAAACCAAGGAATACAGGAATCTTTCCTTTTACTTTATTTGGTAAATATAGTTGCAGATGAAAAGCAGGACCTTGAGGATTTTCCGTCAAACAAATTGTAACCTCCTTTCGTGTAGCCTTACCATTCAAAGCCTTTTTACTGACTTTATCAACAACAAATGGAAGAGAACTCTCCAAAACAGGAGTCTTGCCATACATGTACGTAGTCAGCATTTCCAAAAGTTCGGGACGCCGTTTCTGTTCCCATTGCTCTTTTGTCTTAACAACTTCTCCATCCTGACACAAGAGAACATCCGGCAATGTATAAGCTGGAACTTTACTCTCATCATAATTAGCGATTTTTGCATAGTCTTTATGCAAAGGAGTTCCCGTCTGAGCACAAACGGTTCCCATACAGGACAATAATCCCAATGTTAAAAATAAATTTTTCATAGCGTTTTTCATTTTTATTATTAAAAAAGCGCATTGATTCCTCAATGCGCTCCATTATTCATTTATATGATTTCATTTCTTCTCTTTGATATCTATCACCAGATTCAGTTCATCCAATTGTTTCTGTTCGATTGTACCAGGAGCGTCCAGCATCACATCTCGCCCACTATTATTTTTCGGGAAGGCTATGCAATCCCGAATACTGTCAAGACCGGCAAAAATGCTTACCCAGCGATCCAGGCCATAAGCCAAACCTCCGTGAGGCGGTGCCCCATAATTGAAAGCATTTATCAAGAATCCAAACTGTTCTTGAGCCCTCTCTTTCGTGAATCCAAGAATTTCGAACATTTTGGCCTGCAACTGAGGATCATTGATACGAATAGACCCTCCGCCTACTTCAATACCATTACATACCATATCATAAGCATCAGCACGAACAGCAGCGGGATTTGTATCCAGCATTCCTATATCTTCTTTCTTCGGATGCGTAAAAGGATGATGCATCGCCATCAAGCGGCCTTCTTCCTCACTCCATTCAAACATCGGGAAATCGACAACCCAAAGCAAAGCGAACTTGTTTTTATCACGCAAACCCAATTGAGCTCCCATTTCCAAACGCAATTCACAAAGTTGTTTTCTTGTCTTCATGGCATCGTCCCCGCTCAAGATAAGAATCAAATCACCCGGTTTTGCTCCGAAAGCCTCTTTCATCTTCTGGAGAACCTCTTGGGTATAGAATTTATCCACACTTGACTTCACGGTTCCGTCTGCTTCCACACGAGCATAGACAAGACCTTTGGCACCAATCTGCGGACGCTTTACAAAATCAGTGAGTTGATCCAACTGTTTCCTTGTATAATGAGCAGCCCCTTCTGCACAGATACCACCAATGTAAGCTGCATTATCAAATACAGAGAAGCCGAAACCTTTCAGAACATCCATTAGTTCAACGAAACGCATTCCAAATCTCATATCAGGCTTATCACTTCCATAAAATTTCATGGCATCCTGCCAAGTCATGCGCAAGAAAGGTCCAGTCAGTTCCACACCTCTAATAGTTTTGAAAAGATGCTTTGCCATGCCTTCGAACATATTGATAATATCATCCTGTTCAACAAAAGACATTTCACAATCTATTTGAGTGAATTCAGGTTGACGATCGGCACGCAAATCTTCATCGCGAAAACATTTCACAATTTGGAAATAACGGTCGAAACCTGCAACCATCAACAATTCCTTCAACGTTTGTGGACTCTGAGGCAATGCATAGAACTGACCTGGATTCATTCGGGAAGGAACAACAAAGTCACGCGCTCCTTCGGGTGTGGAACCAATCAGCATTGGAGTTTCCACCTCCAGAAAACCCTGAGCATCCAGATATCTGCGTACTTCCATTGTCATTTGGTGACGCAGCTCCAGATTCTTGCGGACACTTGGTCTACGCAAATCCAAATAACGGTATTTCATACGGAGGTCATCACCGCCATCAGTATTATCTTCTATAGTGAAAGGAGGCACTTCCGAAGCATTCAAAAGAGTTAGCTCGGAAACGATTATCTCAATTTCTCCTGTAGGAATGTTCTTGTTTTTGTTGGAACGTTCCATTACGTTGCCTTTCACCTGAATCACGTATTCACGCCCCAAACGGTTAGCTTCCTCGCAAAGTGGTGCATCCACTTCTTCGTTGAATACCAACTGTGTAATTCCATAGCGGTCACGCAAGTCGATGAAAGTCATTCCTCCCATCTTACGGGAGCGCTGAACCCATCCTGCCAGCGTTACTTTTTTACCTGCATCGGAGAGACGCAACTCTCCACATGTATGTGTTCTGTACATTGTCTATATTGGTTTAATAATTTTCGGAATGCAAAATTAAATATAAAAGTTGGTACAATAAAACTTATTTTGTTCTTTCTTCCACCGTCTTTTCAATTTCGCTGCAATGTTCTTTCAATTTGTCATAGGTTGTAAAGGTACGGCAAACAATACGTACATTATCCTTTAACTGGCATGATATCGTTGCCAGGAAATCCTCTCTTTCCGGTTCTCTGAACAATTCTACTAAAGAAACGCCTAGAGCATCGGCAAATCTTTTTACCAAAGGCATTGTAAGAGATTTCGTATTATGAAGGATTGTAGAATAACGCGCCGAGGAAATATGCATTTTACCCAATAGAATATTTCTATCGGTACACAATTCCTCAATTCTACGAATATAGACAGGTCTGTTATCTTCTTCCGTTTTCGTATTTCTAATATTCTCACCACAGATTTCAAGGAATCTCTGCAAATCGGCCAGGCAACGGATTCTATACAATTTCTTTTTAAAGATAATATAACCCTTTGGCTGTTCCTCGTATCTGGGCCTGTCGCCAAGCAAACGAGTTAAAGAGACTTCCAACTTACCGGCAATACGCTCCAGAAGTTTCATGCGGATGTAACTATACTCATTACGGGAACGGTTCAAAGCCTCTATTTCACTTCTCAATCCGTAATTCTGAGGTTTTTTGTTACGACTCTCACAAATTGCATCTATTCGTGATAAAACAATATCAGCAAATTCACGAATGGACTCCAATTCTTCCTGATGGCGGACACTATCAGTTTTTTGGCTATCTTTTTCAACAGACTTTTTTGATTCTTCATCATCAAAGCCCAGATCGAAAAGACTCAATTGATGGGTAGGATCATCTTTCTTCATATTACATAATGTTTGAAGCAAAGATAACTATTATTTTAACTATAACAAATTAATATAAACAATTTTACAATCTTCTTTGTTCAAAAATTAAAATAATTCATCAGTAGTCTTCACTGATACTTTCTTTGTTCCTGATTGAAGTCCTGGGGAGGATGCTGAAAAAACAATTTCACCCGGAGTTTCCGAAGCAGAAACAATAGCAGTGAGCTGCCCGTTGAAGAGATGCATCTTCGGCAGTTGGAACAAATCCAAACTGACAGGATTTCCATTCGCCGCTGCTTTATAGCTTCCAGCTCCTTTCACTGAGAAAGTAACCAAACGGTTTTCTGCGGGACAAAGATTGCCATTTTTGTCCACACATTTCACTGTGAGATAAACCAAATCCTTTCCATCCGCTTGAATTGCGGTTCTATTGGCCGTTACTTCCAAATGATGTGGTTTCGCTGCCGTTCTGATTATTTCGGTAGCTATCGCTTTCCCTGATTCATCGTATGCAACAGCCTTCAATTCACCGGGTTGATAAACTACATTATCCCACATCAGGCGATAACGATGCTGCAATGATTCATTTGTCTTGGTCCTTTTCCCCTGACTCACTCCATTGACAAAAAGTTCCACCTGCGGATAGTCGGTATAAACATATACGGGAGTTACCAGTCCTTCCCGTCCGGGCCAAGTCCAATGAGGCAGTATATGGAGCGTGTGTTCTTTTTTATTCCATAAACTCTTATACAGATAATACCGGTCTTTGGGAATACTTGCCAAGTCAATAATTCCAAATAAAGAGCTGTGGCTTGGCCATGCATTTGTATCATAAGGCGTGGGTTCTCCTAAATAGTCGAAACCGGTCCATACAAATTGACCTATTACCCAGGCATGATCTTCCGTCATGGCAAAGTCGTCATCAGGCAAGTTACTCCAACTGCAATATTCCACATCGTAGGATGAACTTTGATGATCATCATAAGTCGCCGAAGATTTCTTTTCCACTGGAAACTTATAGACACCACGTGAACTGACTGTAGAAGAAGTCTCCGAACCTAGTATTATTTTTTGCGGTAGTTTGCCATACGCTTCTTCATAACGTGGAACCCGATAATTCAATCCGGGTAAATCCAGTTGCGCGGCAAAACCGTTGTTCAACACGCAAGATACCTGATCCATTCCGCAAGTAACCGGCCTCGTAGGGTCTTCCCTATGACAAATATCTTGAAGAAACCTGACGACCCTATATCCGTCTTCCTTGCACTGAGTAGGTACTTCATTGCCGATACTCCACATCACCACACTCGGATGGTTCCGATAATGATGAATCATATTGACCATATCCTTTTCAGCCCACTCTCCGAAAAAACGGTGATAACCGTTTCTGCATTTGGCAACGTCCCATTCGTCGAAAGGTTCAATCATCATCATGAATCCCATTTCATCGCACAAAGCCACCAACTCGGGAGTGGGCATGTTGTGGGATGTTCGGATAGCATTACAACCCATTGTTTTCAGCAATGACAGTTGATGACGCAAAGCGGCTTTATTTACAGCTGCCCCCAAAGGCCCCAAATCATGATGATTGCACACTCCATTTATCTTTATGTTCTGTCCGTTCAGATAGAATCCCTTTTCGGCAATAATCTCAATGGAACGGATACCAAAACGAACCGTATAGTTATCTTTTAACTTGTCGCCTTGCCACAATTCCGTTTCGGCTTTATACAAGGCTGGAGTTTCAGGACTCCACAAAGTAGGTTTCTCTATCAGAAAATTCTGATCATCCGGATTGCCATCGGGCTTGAACGTCGTCACAGTCTTCTCTGCTACAAGGTCGCCTTGAGGATTATATATTTTTGTCTTTAAAGCCAGATCTCCGCCCTCTGCTTTCACTGCCTGAGTTTGTATTCGTACGGTAGCAAAATCTTTCTCTACATGAGGAGTCGTGACATAAGTTCCCCAAACCGGAATATGTGTTTTGTCCGTCACAATCAGATGGACATTACGGTAGAGACCGGCGCCAGGATACCAGCGCGAAGATTCCGGTCGGTTTTCCAGACGAACAGCCAGCACATTGTCTTTACTGCCTTTATTCAGGAAAGAAGTCACATCACAATAAAAAGAATTATAGCCATAAGGCCAAAAACAAACTTTTTTTCCGTTTATATAAACCTGCGCTTCACTCATGGCTCCATCGAAAAGAAGGACGGCAGTCTGAGAAGAAGCATCAAAGCCCTTCATCTCGAGATGGCGGCGATACCATCCGATTCCTACATAAGGCAAACCTCCCGTTCGGCCGGTCTTCAGCGTAGCATGTTTTTCCCCATTTTGCGTTACGGCAACTTTCTGCAAATCATAATCACTGCTGAAGGGTCCGTAGATAGCCCAATCATGAGGAATAGTCACAGTTTGCCATTTCGTATCATTGAATGAAACCTGCTCGGCACCTGATACATCCTGTTTGATGAATTTCCAATTCTTCTCCAGTGAAATTTCCGAACGTTGCGCATGAAGTATGCCGGCCACGAAGCATAAAACAAGCATTAAGCCAATTTTTCTCATATTTCTTTTATTTATTTTACTGAAGCAAATGCATCCAAAGCCGAGGTCGGTTTATTATTTTGATCGAATGCCCCCAACCTATAGCTATTCCAATTATAACACTCAGGTTCCCAATAGAAAACGCCAAGACAATGTCCGTTCGTTTTGGCTTGCGACATCAGCGACGTAAGGAAAGCCTTGCAAATTGCCGGCTGACTGACATCCATTCCTACTTCACAAATCATAGTTTCCTTTCCATAAACGGAATAGACATTCGAAACATTGGCCATGCAAGCCGCAACATCCGATTGCCACGATGTGGTTGAAGGATAAAGCGACAAACCCAACAAATCATAATTCACGGAATATTTCTTCAGAATATCGCAAATCCAAGTGGAAGTATCAGATTTTTGTCCGTTCGGCAAGTGGATAATAACTTTAGCATTTGGAAAAACATTTTTGACGGCATTATATCCCGTTTGTAAAAAGGCGGCAAAGTTTGTTTCATTGGTCTTATAGGTTACTCCGCTGTATTTGGCATCCCAAGTGGCACCACTCAAGGAAGCATCCGTATCCCACAGCAGGCCCGAAGAAACTTCATTGCCTACTTGTACCCATTCCGGTGTGATATTATTCTGTTTCAACAGATTAAGGACCTCTGTAGTATGATTGGTAATAGCTTGTTTCAACTGAGAAAGAGTCATGCTTTTCCAAGCGGCAGGTTTTATCTGTTTTCCGGGATCCGCCCATGAATCACTGTAATGAAAATCTATCATAATCCGCATGTTCAAGTTCTTTGCTCTCAGAGCTTTGGCAAGCACATCCTCCTTATTATTCCAACCGCCGGTTGGATTTACCCAAACCCTCAAGCGGATTGAATTCATACCCAGGCTTTTCATCAATGCCGTACATTCCGTCTGCACTCCTGCTGCCGAATAGAATTTTATTCCACTACTTTCCATTTCAGTACACCAACTGATATCTGCTCCTTTGGCAAAAGTTCCGGTAGATTCAGTTTCCCCTTTGTTGTTATTATTGTTATTTTCGGAACTGTCTTCGTTCCCGCAGGAAAAAAAGGACAAAGACAACGCCAATGCCAGCCAGTACAATCTTTTCATTTTCACTATTTCTGATTTTAAGTTCAAAAGTAGATAAAATTTATGATTCCCATGCCTATAGGTAAGAAAAAAAATAAGTTTCTGATTAAAAAGTCATCTGCTCCATACCAGATGATTATCTGGCTAGGAGCAGACGATTGTCTGATATGCACCAGATGATTATATGAGTATGACCGTATAACTAAAACGTAAGGGCTCTGTCTTTTCCTGATTTAACTATACACTTTATTAAATATCGAACTAAATATCTA
>DAIRSI010000029.1:0-46299 GCA_036804505.1 Bacteroidaceae bacterium | reverse complement strand
TATATATATATGAGAGTGTTGTTCCTTTTCTGTTCATTGTTCATGTTCTGCACATCTTTGCAGGCACAGGTTAAGATTGAAACGCCAAGTTATCAAGTAAATATTTCTGCTCAAGGAAATATTTTGTTTTATGTTAATAAAAAAGGTCTGCAAAATGATACTGTTTCTTTTCATTCAAAAGATTATGCTGGTCCTTCATTCAAAGATGTTAATTTTTCTCTTTTGAAAAAGAGTAAGAATCAGGCTTCTTTTTATGGAATAAAGAATAATGTCGTTTATAATATGGATTATTCTGATCAGAATGGTATCTTCATGATGAAAATTACTCTTTTCAACAAAGGAAACAATACATTCATTCCGTCAGAAGGAGTAGGACTTCGTTTGGGGTTGAATACTTATATGATTGGATATCCTCAGTGGAATAAAATATACTTCCCGACTTTTTTGAGAAGTGAGAAAACTCATTTCTTTTCTTATTTTATGACTCCTCAAGGAAAAATCTTTACGATTGTCTCACCCGATCCTATAGCTTCCTGGCATTGTGATTATCAGCAGATTCCATTAAAAGACGGAGATAAAACGATTTTAGTATCCGATCATCGTATCTACACTGTTTATCTGGATTTGTTGCACCGCTTGCCGTTACCACAGAGACATCCTCAGAATATGTATTCACTTCAGCCAGGCGAAAAAAAGGTTTTCAGACTGCTTTTTAAATCATCAGAATCATTAAACGAGGTGTATTCAGATTTTTACACATTGACGCAGGCACCGGTTATATCAGCCAAATACTATACACTCCCTGTAGGGAAGACTTTTGAAGGAAATATTCGGAGTGAACAATTGGTTCGGCTTGAAATCCGTACACCAAGAAACGAGGTGGATACTTTACAGTGTAAAGATATGGGAAATAATCAGATAAGATGGCAATATAGTCCCTATTCAGGCGAAGGTTTGTATGTGGTTACAGCAACAGATATTCACGGAAAAATTTCTGAAATGAATTTATTTGTCCGGCCGGATTACTCTGAATATTTGACTATGGCACGTAAAGAGGCCTTGCGTTCACAGCCTACACACATTTATCATGCAGAGTGTTTCTATCCTTTGTTTACTTATTTCTTGGCGAGACGATATCTTCCTGATACTGAAGATGATGCTTTAGCAGAACAGGTTTATGATAGAATATTCCCGGATCTTTATGATGATAAAACGGGAGAGATGAGAGAAGGAAAGAATAGAATTCAGGATGCAGCTTCTATGGCGGGAATACTAACAGATCGTTATCAAGTGACGCACGTCGAGAAAGATTTAGAACAAGCTTCTCTTTTGGCAGATTTTTTGATTCGTTGCCAGCTTGAAGATGGTGCTTATTATAATCTCGATCATAAGACTCATTACACATCTGTGATATATATTGCAAAGTCTATCATGGAATTATTGACAGAAGAGCAACATCTTGCTACGACAAGCGATAAGTGGGAGAGACGTTACAGACGTCATTTGAATTCCATCACCAAAGCATTGGATAATCTGGCTCTTTTTGGTGATAACATTCAGACGGAAGGACAGATGACTTTTGAAGATGGCATGATTTCCTGTTCAATCACCCAGTTGGCTTATGGGGCTTTGCGTGTAAATGATCCTATACGTGCAGACAGATATCTGCAGAGGGCCGTTGAACTGGAGAAAAAGCACCGATGTCTTACACAACTATTAATGCCAGATTGTCGGACCAACGGATCGACTTTGCGTTTTTGGGAATACCCTTATACAGTTAATCTAATGCACGGAGCATTCAATTCCCCATGCGGATGGTCTTCTTGGAAAATATATGGATCTTGGTATTTGTATCTTCTCACGGGTAATTATACCTATATGGAGAATGTTGTAAATGCAATGGGTAGCTGCCTGCAATTGATGGATATCAATACGAAAAAATTGAATTTCAGTTTTCTTCCCGACCCTTTTATTGATTGCAATCAATATGAAGAAACTCCTTCGGGCTCGGGTATACCGAAGATTCAGCATGTGATTGTAGGAGAACAGTATGTTCCTCAGATAAGTAACTGGCATAAGGAACCTAATCAAACATGGAGACAAAAATGGGGTATCGACAATTTTGTGCATGAGATTTTTAAATGCATGACCGAAATTTTTATCCAGAAGGCATATATTCATGAAAACGAAAATGGTACGTTTGAATGTCTCAACTGTGAAGTGAAAAATAAAAATGGAAGATTGGAGATCCAATATGATCCTCAACAGATACAATATGTTCATACTTATTTTCAGAAAGATCGAACTGTCTTGTTCCGAAACGAGAGTATTGTGCAACCTAAAGGCTCATCGTGGGTAAAAGGAAATATACCGGAGGATTTGGTCCCTTATACAAAATAAGAAATCCGCTTTTTTAAAATAGAAATAATATAAGGTTCAAAGAGTTTCTGGAATATTTTGTTATATAATGACGAATAGATTTCAATGATTCGGAAATGCCTTCCTGAACTGTAGAAACCGAGATGTTCAGTTGGAATGCAATTTCTTTGTAGCTCAATCCATCTATTCTACTCATATTGAAGATTTTTTTTCGTTGTGGAGGAAGATTTTCAATTGCTTTCAACAGAACGTCCTGAAGCTCAGAATTTAAAAAGGCAGTTTCCGGAGTGTCTTGGTACTTTTCTTTGGCTAGAAGAATCTCGCGTACTTTAGATTCCACATCAATATGTTTGAAATAATTAAGTATTCTGTTCCGAGCCATAGTGAAAAGAAGTGATGAAAAAGATAAGTCCGGATTAAGGAATTGACGTGATTCCCATATCTGAATAAAAACTTCCTGAACAATGTCGGATGATTCATTCTGATCCTTCAATAACAGGACACAATATCTCAAAAGTCTGTCCTTGTATCGAACATAAAGTTCTTCGAATGCTCCTGATTCATTTTCAGAAAGCAGTCTTACTAAATCAGAATCCGTTTTACTGGTATATTTCATTGAGAAATGCAATGCATTATATCTTTTACAAATATAGAAATAATAATTGAAAAAATAACATAATTTCATAAATATCTCATATTTGTATGAAAAGGTTTCCTATGCTGTTGGTTAATTGTTTTTTGAACAATCGTTATTATTCTTTCTCTGTATTATTTGTCAATTCATAAAAAAAGCACATCCATTATGAATGTGCTTTTTATTTAGATTTCCGGTATTTTTATCTTGCATTCATTTCTTTGAGAAATTCGTCTGTTGTATAGACTTTACTTGCAAGAAGGCCGAAATTGATTTTTGCTGCATCATCTGCATTCATTTGTGGGAACTTGGCTGAAGCAGTAGCATCAAAAATAATGGCTGCTTCGAATCCACGTTCTTGAAGTTCACGAAGATGAGATTCAGCGCAGAGGTTTCCACTCATACCGCAGATAACTACTTTGTCAATGCCACGTTTGCGCAATTGCAGAATCAGATCATTATTTTCAGGTCCGAAGAGTTTGTGTGGAGCTGTAACAATTACTTTCTCAGTATCATTTATATATGGCTTGTAAATATTAAGCCAGTCGGCTCCTGAACCTTCAAATCCTTCACCGGTAAGTTGCCCTTGTCTTTCGAACATTCCGTTCTGATGCATCATTTTTTCTACAGGACCTTCGAAAATCCAGTGATGATCATGTTTGTAATAATAATGTGGGGAAATGAACGTCAGCATATTCTTCTTTGCAGCAACCTGGAAAATTTGTAGCAAATGTTCTACAGTACCGTTTTTTGTGATATTTTCGCCAAACAGTCCCCAGCCTTTGCCGTCCTTGCTCAGAAAGTCATTCTGAGGATCGGTCATGACAATAGCGGTGTGTTCATCAATCACAAAATTCTTTTCACTTCCGTTGTTCTGTGCGTAGATCGAAACGGACATCAATGCAGCGATGGCTGCAAGAAACATGTTCTTTTTCATACTTTTCAATGTTTTGTTTGTAAATTAATATATGCTTGCAGATTTCACTGCCAGTTTTTCTAACATATTTTGCATTTTCTCAATAACTGGATTGTTTTCTAATCCATAGCGTGATGCCAACTTTTTCATTTGTGGGAAGGTCACCCAAACACTGCCTGTTGCATCTTGCCACACGGAGATCTTAAGAGGTAGTTCTATGGAGATGCTAGGGTTCTGTTGCATCAGTTGTGTTCCAACTTTAGGAGCACCAAATACGATTACCTCTGTAGGAAGAAGCTCCAAACCTGCACTTTGGGCATTTGCACTGTGATCAAATTTAGCAAAAACAGGTACTCCGTTTTGTTTCAGATTGGCTTCTATGTTTGCCATTGTCTCTTTTACGTTCAGTTGGCTTTCGAAAGTATACAATTCATTATCATTGGAACCGGTTCCCAGTTTTCCATTGTCGAAAGCAGCTGCAATTCGTCTTGCAAGATTGGTTAAATCTACTCCTTCCTTATTGGCTAGCAAAGTCACACAAACCAATTCCGACGAATCAGTAAATCGACTTAGGAAAGCTGAATGGCCGGGTGCATTTCCTTTTATATCCATCAATCCTTTGTGTGCGTAGAACTGCCATCCTGCCATAGCAGGAACTACACGGCCGTTGGCTAGGCTTGTAGGCTTGTAAATTATATCACGATTTTCCGGTTTTGATATCAATATAGAGCCTGCAAGAGCAATATCCCAATGGCTGATATTTTCCGCTGATGACCATATGTCCGAAAATCCTTTCAAAGCATGTGAGGCTTGTCTGCCGGTAGCAATCAGTTCACCGTTCTCTTCTTTGTAACCGGTTGACGGTTCCATAGGATTAATGTAATCTTTGTCGCGGGTGAATATTTTGTGCTTTCCTCCATTCTGAGCCAAATCTTCATTTTTTACTTGATTCAACTCATCAGTGAAGAATATTTGCTTCAGTCCCAGATAATCCAGCTGGTTTTTTCTTACAAATTTTTCATAAGGCATCTTGCTGACTTTTTCCACAATATTGGCCAGTAGCAGGAAATTGGTTGCACTTTGTTTCACGTCAGTTCCTGGTTCAAAGCTCAATGGTTGACTGTATGCATATTTCAGAAGTTGGACTTCTGAAATTTCCTTTGTTACATCAAATCCCGGCATCTGTCGGTAGTCGATAATACCAGAACTGTGTTGTAGCAATTGCTTGATGGTGATTCCAGTCCATGCTTTAGGCATGTCTTTCAGATATTTGCTTGCAGGATCGTTCAATGACAGCTTTTCCCGCTCATATAGTTGCATAATAGCTACTGCAGTGAATCCTTGAGCTATGGGTCCGACATTCCATAATGTCTTTTCTCCCGCCAGCTTTTTGTATTTAAGTTCAGTTATACCATAACCCACAACCCGGGGTATGTATGGAGCTTGTACGATCGCTAAAGTCATTCCAGGAATACCTTGGGATTCCATAAAATCATAAATCATTTGGTCAACCGATTGGCTTTGATAAGCCACATGAACATTGCCTCTTCCTTGAATAGGCAATTGATTTTCATACTTTCTCATAATAGATGTTGTTTGAGCTGATGCTATCAAAGTGATAGCAGATAACAGCAAGATTGTGATTCTTTTCATTTTATGATCTGTAATTATTTGTTTTTTTATAATGCAAAGATACAATGTGTCAGAGCCTCTTTCAATAGCTATTATTCATACCTTATTGGCACTTTTCCCCGATTTTAATTTTTTCCCCCTTTTTTTATAGGCTAAAGGCAAAATTTACGAGTATGTTTGTGGTCTGTTTCCCGCTTTTTAATTTTGGATTGGATATTTGGATGTTGGGTGATATGGCTATGCCCTTGACCGGAAAAAATTCCACACCGGCTGCGTAGGTTTGCCCATCTTTGGTTCCATTCCATGATTCACCTTCTCCGGTCGTTTTGTCAGAAACTGTGTAATCATATCGGGCAAAAATGCCTGTGGTATGACTGGCTCTAAAAGCTCCCCAAATAGAGAAATCATGGAAATTGTGTCCTTTAATCATTTTATGTCCCTTTTGATAGTCATACTCTCCTCCTAGTGTCAGCCGTTCGTTTTTATAGGCAACCATGGCACTAAAGGATGATTGTTCTGTATTTTTTTTCATATAGTCTCCATACAATCTGAAAAAGAGATGTTTCACCGGTTCATAACTGATTCCTGCCGATATTTTCACTGTACTGTCTGCTTGAACTTTCTGATAGCCTTCTCCATTTACTATTTGGGCGTCGAAGCTAAGACGTGGTGAAGCCTGAATTTTCACACCTACACCTAGATCCGCCCTAGAACCAAATTCATTGATGTCCAAAATCGCTTTCATGATATATCGGCGGCCCCACATGGTTTCTTGTATACCAAAGAGATTCGTGTCAATCATACCGAAGTCAACAGTAAATATTTTGTTTGTATATTCTCCAAACGCATATTTGATGTAGGCGGAATAGGCTGAAGGAAACGTTCCACTCTTGTTGTTGCTGGTTACGTCCAGCAGAACTTTTGTTGAAAAGTTAGGAGTGAAGTTGTAGATATATCCAAAATAGGCTCTTGTCACTTCAAATGCAGGATTGGTTTTTCCATCCTGAATGGAATATCTAAAGTCGGTGAAAATATTGACTATGGGTTTTCCGTTCGCTTTAAAAGAGGTCCCGTCTTCATTATTCTGAGCGAAAGTAGAAAGAGAGGCGCACACAACCAAGGCTGTGAAAAACATTTTTCTGATCATAATTTTTTCTTTTTATTGTTGGACAATTGGTTTTTTCGGTTGCAAAGAAACAAGAGTTTACGTACTGGGGCAATGGCTGGAATACATGAATACATTATTATTATTCCCGATTTTGATTCGTCAATTCTAAAAACGAAAATATTTTATATTTAGGAGTTGTGAAAGTGGGTTGATATTTATTTTATTTTATATATTTGTGAAAACATAAAAGAGATATGGAAATAAAGCATGATACAGCAGGTCATAAGGCTTGGACAGAGATTGACGGAAACATGGCTTCTGTAGAGTATATATTGAACGAGGGTGTGCTCGATATTCAGCACACTTATGTTCCTGCTCCTTTGGAAGGAAAAGGGATCGCGTCTCAGTTGGTGAAGTTTGTTTATGACTATGCTTGTGAAAATGGGTTGGAGCCTGCTGCTACTTGTTCGTATGCACAGGCATGGCTCAAAAGACATCCTGATTATGAAAAATGAAATTAATTATTGATTCGTTTTAGTATTAACTATTTTAAATGAAAATTTATGACTAAATTAAAAGAAATTTATCGTTGCGCATTATGCGGAAATATTGTAGAAGTTGTGCATGCTTCAGGTGGAACTCTTTCCTGCTGCGGACAACCTATGGAACTTTTGGTTGAGAATTCAAAGGATGCTGTTGTAGAAAAGCATGTTCCGGTTATCGAAAAAGTGGAAGGTGGCTATAAGGTAACCGTCGGAGCCGTAGAGCATCCTATGCTCGAAGAACATCATATCGAATGGATTGAATTGATTACAGATAAGAAAATCCTTCGAAAATATCTTAAGCCAGGTGATAAACCGATGGGCGTTTTCAAGACTGATGCGACAGCTGTTTATGCCAGAGAATATTGCAATCTTCACGGACTTTGGAAATCCGAATAATTTTTTAAGCATTTGGAATGAAAATTTTTATAATAACAGGGGTCATGTCACTTTGGGGCATGACCCTCTTCGCACAAAGTATGCCTCTTCTCAATCCGGAGAGTTGTACTAGCATTATGGTGGGGCGAATGGCATCAACGGATGGATCTGTCATAACAAGTCATACATGTGACAGTTGGTATCGCACATGGATGACTGTAGAACCTGCTATAATTTGTGAGAAAGACACAACAATGAGTATATATCAAGGTCGCATGCATACTGAATTTGCAAAGGACCAAAGCGGAATAAAGGAAAAAGGTGTCATTCCTCAAGTCCGTAAAACATATCAGTTTCTCGATACCGCTTATCCTTGTTTGAACGAGAAACAACTTGCCATGGGCGAAACGACTATCAGCGGACGAAAGGAATTAGTCAACCCTAAGGGTATGTTCATGGTGGAGGAACTCGAAAGAGTTGCACTGCAGCGTTGCACTACTGCCCGTGAAGCGATCCGTTTGATGGGGCAATTGGTAAAGCAATATGGCTACGGCGATTGGGGTGAATGCCTCACTGTTGCAGATACCAAAGAAGTATGGCAGTTCGAAGTGTTCGGTGAAGGTAAGGATAAGATTGGAGGCGTTTGGGCGGCGGTCCGCATTCCGGATGATGAGGTAGGTATTTCCGCCAATATTCCTCGCATTTCAAAGTTAGACTTGCACAACAAAGATTATTGTATGGCATCTGACAATGTATATGAAGTTGCAAAGAAAATGGGTCTGTGGAATGGCAAGGAACCTTTCTGCTTTTGGAAGGCTTATGGGGGAGGTAAGAAAGCTTTTAGTATCAGAGAGTTTTTTGTTTTAAGTATGTTGGCTCCTTCCCTGAACTTGGATTACGAGGCAGAGGAACTCCCTTTGAGTGTAAAGCCGGAAAAGAAACTTTCTGCATGGGATGTCGTTTCATTTCTGAGACAAACCTATGAAGGAACAAAATGGGACATGATGAAGAATCTGAAAGTAGAGAACAAAGATCCCAAAACAGAGAAGGTAGATACAATCATCAGTCCTGCTGCCAATCCGTGGATGCTTCCCAATGAAGTGGCCATGCTGAACGCTCAGAATAAGAATGCAGTGGAAAGAGTCCGTAATATAGCAGCTCCACAGTGTGCTTATAGTACTGTGATACAGTTGCGTGCCTGGTTACCCGATGCCATTGGCGGTGTCGCATGGATCTCATTGGACAATCCCGGTGAAAGTCCTCGTATACCAGTATTCTGTGGCACGACAGATCTTCCGGAATGCTATAAAATATGTGGTAATCATCGTTTTCGTGAAGATGCTGCCCTTTGGCGCTTTCGCAAAGCCAACAAACTGGCTACAGTGAAATGGGGCAACGCAAGGGCTTCTTTGCAAGGTAGCCTTAAATACTTCGATGAGAAAGGACAGCGTGAGCTTCCTTTTGTGGAATCACAATATCAGTCCATTCTTAAAGAAAAAGGAGAGAAGGATGCGAATGCATTTCTTACTGGCTATACAGCTGATTTTGCCGCAGCTGCCATGTTGAAATGGGAGGAATTGACAAATAAATATTGGTATGACAATAAATTTGGATTTTAAAATATGTAGATATGAAAAATATTGCTTTATCATTTGCTCTTATCCTGTTGTTGCCGGCTATAACTTGGGCACAGTCCGACTCTGTAGGATATCGGTTTACTTATGTGGTCCGTCTGAAGGCTACGCCGGTAAAGAATCAGGCGGCTACCGGAACATGTTGGTGCTTTGCCACAACTTCTTTCATGGAGTCCGAACTTCTTAGAATGGGAAAAGGGGAATATGATTTGTCCGAGATGTTCATCGTGCGTCAGAAGTATATGAACCAGTTGAAAGATAATTATTTACGTCATGGAAGAGGTAATATCGGCCAGGGAAGTTTATCACACACATGGATGAATGCGTTTCGTCAGGTTGGCATTGTTCCTGAGAGTGCTTACCATGGCATTAATTATATTGGAGAGAATCATAATCACGGTGAAATGGTAGCCTATTTACATGCTATAGCCCAAAAGGCGGTGGATATGAAAAAGTGCAGTCCTGAATATGATAAACTGATCAACAGTCTCTTTGATATCTATCTGGGGAAACTCCCGGAAAAATTTAAATATGAGGGTAAGGAATATACTCCGAAGAGCTTCGCCGCAAATTTGGGACTGAATATGGATGATTATGTGGAACTTACCAGCTTTACCCATCATCCCTATTATCAGCTTTGTGACGTGGAAGTGCCGGATAATTGGGAACATCAGTTGATGTACAATCTTCCTCTTGATGAACTCATATCTGTGATGGACGGTGCCTTGAAAGCTGGTTATACAGTGGATTGGGATGGCGATGTGAGTGAAAAAGGTTTTGCATTTAAATATGGCGTAGCCATCAATCCTGAGACAAAGGATTTGGAGGACTGGAGTGGTACGGATCGTGCTCGCTTTGAGAAAATGGATGCCGATAATCGTTTGGCAGAAGTCTATAAGTTCAAGCAACCTTATCCGGAAGTAAAAGTGACTCCGGAAGTGCGTCAAGCCGGTTTTGAATCATTTGTTACTACAGATGATCATCTCATGCATATCATAGGGATTGCCAAGGATCAGAACGAAAACAAATATTATATAACTAAAAATTCCTGGGGTACCTCTCGTAACAAATACGATGGTTATCTCAATATGAGTGAGAGTTATGTGCGTGCAAAGACCATTTATTTCATGGTTCACAAGAATGCTCTTTCCAAGGATTTACAAAAAAAACTAGGGATACGTTGAGTTTTCTTTCTTTATAAAAAAAGCCCGATTGCTGATGTGCAGTCGGGCTTTTTATGGGAAATTGTGGTTTACTTGTTCTCAGAATCCGGAGCTTTGTCAATCAAGTCCATGAACTGGTCAAGTTTCGGAGTCACGATAATCTGTGTCCGGCGATTACGCTGTTTGCCTATGGCAGACGTATTGTCAGCAATCGGATTGTATTCTCCGCGGCCAGCGGCAGTCAGGCGTTTCGGGTCAACACCGTAATTGTTCTGCAAAGCCTGTACAACCGATGAAGCTCGCAATGTACTCAAGTCCCAGTTGTTACGTATGTTTGGCCTTGTAATGGGCACATTGTCTGTATTGCCTTCCACTAGAACGTCATAATCGTTGTAGTCCTTGATGATTTTGGCAATTTTGCTAAGGGTTTCGCCCGCACGGTCATTGATTTCATAGCTTCCCGATTTGTAAAGCATATTGTCTGCCAAAGAGATATATACTACCCCCTTTAGCACTTGTACATCAACCTCCTTCAATTCGTCACGGCTCAGCGAGCGGGTCAGGTTGGCTGTAAGGACAAGATTTAGAGAATCAGATTTACTCTTAGTCTCTACCAATTGCTTGATGAAGCGGTTGGAAGCATTGATTTCGTCAACCAGTTTGGAGATGTTGACGTTTCCTTGTGAATTCTGTTGCAGACTCTTGTCAAGAGATCCTTGCAAGGTTGCGTAACTTGAGCGAAGTTCTTCGTTTCTGCGTCTTGCATCAGCCAGCATATCTTCCAAGCTCTTTACCTTGGTCCTGCTTTCTGCCAATTGCACTTGAGCTTCTTGCAAAGATTTGTTCAAATCAGTATTCTCGATTTTCAGTTTATCATAATCGGATTGCAGTCCGACCAGGGCCTTTTTGCTGACACAACTAGTGAAAAACAGAGTCCCCGTCATCAGTGATAGCATAAATAGATAACGTTTCATACTTTTATAATTTTTAGTTGTTTATAAAATCAAATGCAATTTACGTCTTTCTGTTTGATTTTAAAAAGATATTATTAATAAGTAACAATCTATTAGAATAATTAAAAGGCGTCTTTATTGTTAAATTCTTGATTTTCTGCAAAAAAAAATCGTTTTCATGTACTTGTTATGCCAAAAGCAAATACCTTTGTATGAACGTAATAAAGATTCAACGGTTGATTTTAATGATTGCTGGAGAGAATATCTTTGCTAAATTTAGATTTTAATGGAAGAAGACACTTTGATCCGGCGCAAATGCCGGCGAGATATTGATCGATATCGTGAGATGGCGAGATATTCTCAGACAGGTTGGTGGGAATTTAATTGTTCGAAAAATACCTATGTATGTTCCGAGAATTTCTATCAATTATTAGGTATAGAATGTAAAGAACTTTCAACAACAGAATTTTTGAATTTTGTCCGTGAAGATTACAGAAAGACAATCAGTAAGATCTTTTATGAGAAATATTATTTAAAGACAGGTTTTCAGTCGAAAGCATATCCATTGATTACTTCTCAAGGCGAAATATGGATTCGTTCGGCAGCTGCCTATGAGAACCATGAAGATGGGGATCCTTGGATTTTCGGAACCTTCGAAATTGTGCGAGCGGAAGTTATTGCAGCAAAGGAAATGGACATCAGCCATTCCGATCTTCGTTTGGTCGAGGAAGTGAACAAAGTTACTTCTTCCATGCAGGATTTCCTTACAGAAAAAAAAGAGGGTGTTATTATACGAGATTTGCTGCAAGGACTTTTGAATTTCTATCAAGCTAGTGATGTTCTTCTGTTTGAATTTTCTGAAGATGGGAAATTCCAGACATGTACTTATGAAGTTTCCGAGGATGAAGTCCTTTTTCCCGTCGACCGTTATTCTCTTTTTGAAAATGCCCGTATTCCTTGGTTTTGCAGTCAGATTCAGTCCAATAAGGTAGTAGTGTACAGCATGAATAATCCGGTGCCGGAGGGTGCCGAACTGGATTATAAATATTTTATGTCTATTGGGCTTACTTCCTTTGTCGGTATACCTCTCACCAACGACGGTAAGGTTTGGGGATTCATCGGTATAGACATTCGCAAGCGTGTCAGACTATGGAATGACGAAGATTACATACTTCTTCATTCTATGAGTAGGGCTATTGGTATCTGTATTTCCCTAGCCCGAATGAAAAAAGACAATGTATTCAATAAACATCAGAAAGATATATTGCTGAAACATGTTCCTATTGGGTATGAGATGCTTCAGCTGATAAGAGGTGATAATGACAATATTATAGACTATTGTGTGAAGGATTCCAATTTGCTTGCATCCATGTTTTTAGGCAAGCATCAGGAAAGAGTGGGCTGTATGGGCTCAGAACTTCATGACGAAGTTTTTTTGAGCAAAAGACTTGCTTTTTTCAAGGAGGTGGTCGAAAAAGGTTTTGCCGAAAAAGATATCCATGAAGATGAATCTTTGTATTGTCACAAAATAGGGTATGTTCTAGGGAAGGATGAAATAGGAATCCTTCTGATCAATACTACTGAAACGGAAAATGCCTATATTCTTGCTCGTCACAAGGATAAGCTTTTCAAGGATATTTTCAAGAATATACCTATTGCCGAAGCCATATATGATGTTGATGGAAATCCCACTGATATGAATGCTGCTTTTATAGAAACATTTGGATTGGCTTCCATAAAAGATACTCGTGGATTTTCTTTCTGGAAAGACAAAAATCTGGAAGAGTCTAATCGCCAAGCTATTCTGGACAATGATATTTATGCTTTCCAACTCCAATACTCTTTTGACAAAGTGGATAATTACTTGACCACAAGAAGAGGTAAGGTCAATTTGAATTTCAAACTGGTGAAACTTTATGATGAAGACAACAAGCATATCGGTTATCTTTTAATCTGTATAGATGAATCCGATCGTTTGATTGATATGAGCCGTGTGCGTGATTTCGATAATTTTTTCTCTCTTATCTCAGATTATGCCAAGGTAGGTTATGAAAAATTCAATTTGATGACCGGAAAGGGATATGCAGTGAAGCAGTGGTTCCGTAATGCCGAAGTAGATGAAAATACTCCGCTTAATCAAGTTATTGGAATCTATGATACAGTTCATCCGCTCGACAGAAAGCTTATGTTGGATTTCCTGGACAAAGTGAAGAAAGGAGAAAGTCGTGATTACTCAGGAGAAATAAGAGTGCGTGTACCGGGAGCTGATGATAAATGGAAATGGATTTACTCCAGTTTACTTCTTACAAAATATGCTCCGGAAGAAAATAATATTGAGATTATCGGAGTGAATTATGATATAACGAGATTCAAGGAAGTGGAAAGGCAACTGACGGAAGCTAGAGAAAAGGCAGAAATAGCTGACAGATTGAAAAGTGCGTTTCTTGCCAACATGAGTCATGAAATTAGAACTCCTTTGAATGCAATCGTAGGTTTTTCCGATTTGATTACAGATACTGAAGATGTGGAAGAGAGAAAACAATTTGTATCAATCATACGCGAAAACAATAAATTGTTATTGCAGCTTATTAACGATATATTGGATTTGTCAAAATTAGAATCAGGTATGGTCGATTTTATTGATGCCGAAATCAATGTGTATGAGATGATGAAGAACATAGTCAAATCATTAAGAATCAAGGTAAAGGACGGAGTCTTGCTATGCTTCGATGAAAAGAGTCCAGCATGTTCTCTCTATGCTGATCGAAGCAGACTGATTCAAGTGATAACCAATTTTGCGAATAATGCAATCAAGTTTACTCCCGAGGGAAGCATTCGACTAGGCTATGAATGGATGGACGATAGTCACATTCGGTTCTTCGTAGCAGATACTGGTATAGGAATAGAAGAAAGCAAGCAGAAGAGTATTTTTGAAAGATTCGTCAAACTGAATGATTTTGCTCAAGGAACCGGACTGGGACTGTCCATTTGTAAAACCATCGTAGAGCAAATGGGCGGAACCATCGGAGTTGATTCTGTATTAGGAAAAGGTTCATGTTTTTGGTTTACACTTCCGGCTGATAGAAAAAAATCCTCCGGAGAATAGGGCTTTATGCGTTTATCGGATATTCAAAGATGAAACGAAGTCCCTCTTTGTAGTGTGAATCCATGAATGCTCTTCCTTGAATCTGCTCTGCAAACAGACGAATAAGGTAGAGACTGATGTTTAAGTTGTCATCCTTGTTGCTTATTTCAGAGAATGAGAATACCGTTTCGATATCCTTGATTGATGTCTTGTCACATTCATTGCTAGCAGAGAACAGAATCTTATCGGAAAGTATCTTGTATTCCAAAGTGATTATTCCTTTTTTCGTGTAAGGGCGCAGGGCTTCTATATATGTTTGAAGAGTAATGTGAAGATATCCGGCATCTCCTGTGAAATCATAAGGCATTCCTTTAAATTCAAGTTCTACTCCTTCAAATGTTAGCGGCTTGTTTTCGTCAACGATTGATTGGCAGAATTCTTCCAGATGCAAATGATTCAAGGCTGGCAGATAGGTCCCGCTTTCCAGCTTGGAGATAGCTAGAACTCTGTCTATCAGTGTCGAAAGATAATTTCCGGCAGATTTTAAAGTATTTGAAATGTCTTTCTTTTCTTCCTCTGTTATTTTTATGGCTGTCGGGCTGTTCAGCTTTTTGTTTAACTCAATAATGGTATTGAGCGGACACCTGAGATTGTGATTGATGGTGGAAAAGAAAATATTTTTTTTACGGTCGGCATCTTCTGCTTTCTTTGCTTCCATTTTCAGGCGTCTTTCTTTTTTCTGTAATCTCACAACGTAGAAAATTGCCAGTAAAAGAATAATGATGAACACTGTCAAAAAAAGAGATTGTTTCCAGAAAGTGTGGCTTTTTATCAGATTTTTTTGTTCATAGAGGCTTGCATTTATAATCTTTTGTTTTTGCAGGTCCAGCTGCTGGCGCGTGAGTTTTGCATTCTGCAAGGCAAGAGAACTTTTTTTCTGCTTCATGTCTGCTTCTTCAGCTTCCAATTGCAGTCTTGTTTTTTCTTTTGTCAGTGTCAACAATCGTTTCTTATTTTGAGCTTCTTTCAGTCGAATCCGTATATTGTCAAGCGTGATACGGTCGGTTTCCTGAAGTGTCCGTTTGTAATTGAAGTCGCTTTCATACAAATCAAATTTGTCACTCCAGTCGGAAGACAGCATCTCAGTTGCTTTTATGCTTTCTTTCTTGAATAGTTCCATGGACTTTTTATAATCTCCTTCTCTGAAATAGAAATGGGCATCATTGAGACCTAATCCTTCTTTTCCTGAAAGATGAAGTGCATATACGGCTTTTTCTTTGTCTTTTTTGATAAGTCTGTAATAATAGAAAAGACTCTCATAATAGACGGCCGGTATATATGCTTGTGGATGCTTCTTGATATTTTCTTCAGATTCGTTCACGTAGTACGTTGCATGACGGGCATCGTTGGTCTTGCAGAAACTCTTGATGAGAATGGCATATCGTAGCAGAAGAGGCGAGTTAGTTGCATTTTCAATTGCTTTGGTTGTATATTCAATTGCTTTGGGATAGTCTTCCAGCAGGTAATAGCATTGCCCGATCATGGAATATGCTACGGATACATCTTTCATACCACTGTCCAATGCCTTTTGGTAATAAGTAATGGCTGTGGCATATTGTCTTTGACCGGAGTAGAGATTTCCTGCTGAAAAATAAAAGGGAGGCAGTCCGGTTTTGGATTGTCTGTTATTCAACATCAGTCTCCATTCATCCAACTGTTTCATGGCCTCTTTGTATTTCTTTTCCTGCAGGAAGATATTAAAATAGTTGGTCCAAGCAGGATAAATGTAATCATAAAGTTTGTGCTGTATACAGAAAGTCCTGCATTTCAAAAAGCTTTCTTTTGTGAGGCTGTTATTATGCAAGTATCCGTAATTTTTCACTTTGAGCAGTAAGGCCCATCCTTGTGCTTTGGTATCATTTTGCTTTTGAGCCTGCTTGTACAGGGTATCAATCATACTGGTTGCCTGTGGCTCAATAATACATGGCCTTATCTTTAGATAGTAGTAGTTGTACAGGTTGTCCTTTATTCCTTGCGGATTGTTTTGTGCATTCAAGGGCAGAAGGGAACTGAAAACAAGAATGAACAGGGTCATCAGCTTTTTCAGTGGATGATCAAAAATGAATCGGGCTCCTTGATGATAGGACGTATCCAAATAGACTTTTCCGTGTAGCAATTCTGATATGGCCTGACAGATATTGAGCCCGAGTCCAGTACCTCGTTTGGATTGGTCCAGCATCTGGAATCTCTGGAATATTTTTTCGGCGTTTTCGGGTTTCACGCCACATCCTGTATCGGTGACTGTAAAACGGACTTTATCAGGAAGCACGTGATAAGAAAGGATGATGTGTCCTTTTTCTGTGTATTTGCATGCATTGCTCAAGAAGTTTATCAGAACTTGCTGCAAACGCTGGGCATCCGTATGCAGGATGAAAGGCTTTTCGGTTCCCGGCTTGAATATCATTTCCACGCCATGTTCTTGTTTCCCGCGCAGACTTTCCAATGTTGTGCGACATAGATGGAGAATGTCTACATCCACAGGATTTATCTTGTATGTCTTATTCTCAAAATTGGAGATATCCAACACATCATTAACCAAGGTCATAAGCAGATCACTGTTGGTGGATATCATATTGATGAATTCAGTCTTTTCTTCTTCTGTCAGACCAGAACTTAAGTCGCTGTTGAGCACATCGTTAAATCCCAATATCGCATTGAGCGGATTCCTTATTTCATGATTCATATTCTGGAAAAGGATGCTTTTCCTACGTTCATCGCTTTCGGCATGTTCTCGTTCGGTCTTCAACCTTTTACTTCTGGCAAATTTTCGTATTGCGAAAAGTATGGAAGCCGCGATGACCAAAAAGGAGAGAATTCCGATGGCTGTTATTCTGAATAAGTAGTTTTGTTTTATCAGACTTGCTTCTTTCATGCGTTGCGTTACCTTCAGCTTTTCTATATTGATTCTTTTGGCTTGTTGTTCAATAGTCAGCTGATGGGTCAGTAATTGGTCCTGCAGGAAAGAATGTTCTTTTTGCTTTCTGAGCAGAAAGGCACGGTCTCTTTCATTACTGAGTGATAGCATCAGTTCATTGGACAGGACTTCATTCAGTTGCATCCGTGCCTGTTTCTGGAGCAATACTTCCTTGTTATGCTCTGCTTTCTGAAATTCCAGTTGAGGGACAAAGGACGACATCAGGAACTTTTCGTTGAGCAGAAGCCGGTTATTTATGTTCTTGATGTATTTGCTGTAATATACTGCCGATTTCTGATAGTTTTTTTCCCGTTCAAATTTCCTTGCATAATAGATGAAATCAGCTAGGGTGTCGGGGTCCATTGATGTCACTAAAGGAAATCGCTTGATGTTTTCATCATCATTTTTGAACAGCTGATAATAGTGTAGACTATTTTTATAAAAGTTCTGTTGGTTACCCAAAAGGGGGAGTCTTTTACAAATATTCTGAACTTGCTCATAGGTTTTTTCAACTTTGGCTGTATCGGGATTGTCTTCACAACTGTAGATTGAGAGGAGTATGGTGTAGGGAATGATATTTGCCCGTTCATCTTGATTCCTTTGAATGCATGCAAGGATTGCATCTTCTCCGTCTTTCCACCTTCGTAGAAATAAATTGGCACGACCTAGTTTAATGTAAATGGATGATAAATCGGAGATTTTCTTGTCTTTCCCATATTCCAGAGCCTTGCTGTATTGAACGATAGCAAACTTGAAGATGTTAATATTGAAATACATGTCGCCCAATAATTCATAGCTGCGCATTACACCGTAGTCATTCTTCATCTTCTGGGCTTTGTCGAGCATCTCATTCAGATTATTCAGTGCGTCGATGTGTTTCCCTTTGTTGATGTCTTCGGTAATGATGGTTACCCAGGCTCCGAAATAGTATTGGGTATAAGGCGTTTTCAGAATGAATGGAGAAATTCTGTGGAATTCCTTTCTCTCGTTTTCATATTCATTTTGCAGATGATAGTAAGTAACTCGCAAATAAAGAGCGATGCATTGTGCTTTTACATCGTTTATTCTGGTTGCCCTGTCGAAAAGTGTGTCAGTCATCTGTAAACCCACATCCTTATTCTTTAGATTGTTGCTCACTTGCATATAATAGGTATACAAGGAATCGTCAATCTTAAAATCATTGTGTTGGGCTTTTGCATAAGTAAAACCCATTAGTATAATAGCGATAAAGGTTACCAGCCTAAATGACTTCTTGCTTTGAATCACTCTGGAGTTTTTGCTTTTAATATTTACAAAGGTAGTGAATTTTCTTTTTTTAATATTATTTTGACTGTTAAAAGTGATTCTTACAATTGCTTAATGGTCAAGCCTTTGGTTTCAAGTTCCGCATTTTTTATATCCAAACCTTTTTTTGCTTCAATTCGGCAGTTCTCAAAAGTAAATACATCCTTGCCGAAGGGAGCTTCCTTGAATCCGTGGAAGATGCCAGCTTTCTCGGATTTTGCCAGAATATTCTTGAAATGGATGTTCCGCAGTTGGGTAAGAGGATAATAGGCAGGAGCTAAAGGAGGAACCATGCGCCATTCCATCTCAACGTCGAACACGTTCACAGCTTTTTCTATGGTAATGTCTTCGAAAGTGATGTTTTCCACAATGCCGCCCCTGCCCGGCTGGCTCTTGAAACGGACTGGATTCCAGTTTTCGTTGTCCATTGTGCAGGAACGAACGGTTACGTTGCGTATGCAACCCGAAATCTCGCTACCCATGGCTACACCTCCGTGTCCAAAGTCAAAGCGGGATTTTTCTATCAGTATGTTTTCACTGGGGCGTGCTACCCGTCTTCCATCTGCATCGCGTCCGGATTTGATGGAAATGCAGTCATCGTATGCGGCTATTCTTACACCTGTCACATGGATATCCGAAGAGGAATCGATGTCAATACCGTCTGAACTGGGTATGTAGTCTTCTGCTTTGATGTCAACGCCGTCTACCGTAAAACCGCGGGTGTAAAGAATGTGCAGGCACCAAGATGCCTGATTTCTGAGCTTGAGCCCGGATATCCTGCCATTGGTGCAGTTGGTAAAGCAGATGAGTCTCGGTCTTCCGTTTTTCCCGAATGGCGCAGTCTTCCACACCAATCCTTTTCCGTCTACGGTTCCTTCTCCGGACACTTGTACATTCTCGTTGTCAGTAAAATTCAGAAATGCAGAATGCCATAATCTTTCCACACCTTCGAATCGTGTGGGAATTACCGGAAAGTCCGCAGAGTCTGTCGAACTGATGAGTACGGCATTTTTTTCAATGCGCAGATTCACTCCCCGGGGAAAGAACAAGGCGCCGCTTGTATAGTTCCCTTCCGGCAGTACGAGGGTTCCGCCTCCTTGTTTTGCTGCCGTGTCAATAGCGTTTTGGAGTTTTTCGGTTTCCTTGCTGCCATCACCTCTCACTCCGAAATCTTTGACGTTGTAGAGCTTGTCGGTTTGCTCTATGGAAATCATTTTTGTTCCCCAGCCCTCCAGTTCCAAGGATAGTCTTGTCATACTGTTTTGGGTGGTTGCTTTGAGAGGCTTTGAAATTCCTTCTATGGCATTCCATTCTTGCACGATGCCTGTTCTGTCAAAGTCAACAGTAATGTTTGCCGGTTTCCTACTTTCGTTGAAAAGAAAGTAAAGGTCCCCGTCGGGCAATATGCGATGAATGTATCTGATGGAGTCATTTTTGTCGGACACAATTTTTAATTCAGGTTGTGGCAGAATCTTTTCCACTTGCGAAGTCCAATCGGTCAGAGGTTCAAATGCAGCAGTCTTCATGTCATTGATGGGCAGAGGATTTGTATAGGTTTTTTCTACCAGATTGGCGGGTTTTCTTCCCCAGAACAGAACTTTTCCGCCTCGTGACCGGAATTCGTTGATGGTTTTCCATGCAGCGGACGTAAGAACATCAGTAGAAGGTATAATAAGTGTGTAGTAGCGCTGCCCGCTTTTGTTTTCCATATATCCGCTTCCTAGAGTTATTGCTTCGTTGAAGGCATCCTCGTTGATATAATCAAAGTCACGCTGGTGCATCATAAGTTGATGGGAGATAGCAACCACATCTTTATAGGCCTGGTTATTTCCCTGCCACAGAGTTGCAATGGGGTAGTACACTGCTATCCTTGCCCCTGGTTTTCCCTGTGCAAGAAGGTAGGAGGTTCTGTTTGTATAGTCATTCAATTCTTTCATACCCGGATCGCTCATCCATGTTTTTTGTGTCGATTTGCTTGGCCAGAACATGAATTCAAAGAAATTGATGCCTCGTACCATCTGATAGTCCACGACAAATTTGGCTTCGGGTATGGAAGGCGTAGTAAAGTAGGCGGCAAAACTTTCACTAAAAGCGCGCGGTTTGCCATATATATGAGCTACGGATGAAGGTTGTTTGGGATAGTCATTTTCTTTTCCCGGCCATATTTGGTTCCAAATGGCATCAATTCCAGGTACCTGCACTTTGCTCAGATCTCTGAAGAAATCACCTTCCGACCTTATGCATCCGGGCATTTCATCGTCATGGTTCAGGTGAGTGATGTGTCCCACGCCATTCGCCTCGCACCAGTCTGCTTGTTGCTGGAAAAAGTTCTTGGCAAAGAGTCGGGACCACACATCCCAGTAGTCAGCTTTCACTCGCTGTTCTTCCCATGTGAGCGTAGGCGTTAGGAATGAGGCAAGCCAAGGAGTAGGGTCATAGTTTTTTTCAGCTTTGAAGGCTTCTATGATTGACGGCGTCCATGGCAGTCTGCCGAAGTCGGGTTCGTCACCTCGGAATCCCAGCAAAGTACTTCCGAAATCTTTACCCAGATATTTTTTATACTGTTCATGAGTCCAGTCTATGAATTGTTTTACGGCAGCAGGGTTCAGATAGTCGCATAAGGAATTATTCTCGTCTTTTCCCCCAGTCGGGTTATTCACGCAGCGTGTCTGCGAGGTTCGGAAGTCACTTTTCATGAAGAGAATGTCCCAGTCGTCCAACCCAGCTGAAAAACTGAATTTCCCGTCCTTGATATCGACTGTTTGGTTGGCTTCTCCGGAGTGACTTACGGCCACTGCACTGAAAGCATTATCCGGGACCTTTTCATCATTTAGGGACTCTCCCTTTTTTACGCTGATTTTTCCGCATTGAACCAATGCCTGCATGCGAAGGTCCGGCCGCTCTTGTGAGAATTTTCCTCCGGCAAAGCCACTGGGATACTTTCCTTCGTCGATAATCCATACTTTCATGTTTCTTTTCCTGGCTTCTTGAACAGCTGTCTTTACGGCTTTGAACCATCCATCAGAGAGATATTTGAAAGGAAGTTTGTAGCCAGCTTCGATGATAACATTGCGAAATCCCTTTTTTTGGATAGTATCCAGATCGGCACAGACTGTTTTTCTGTCCATGTTACCTTCCCATCCCCAGATCACATGACTTGCAAAGTCGGCGGGAATTTTGTAGAATGATTGTTTGAGTTCCGATAACGGTGTATCATGAATGCGTTGCCATGATTTATACTTATCGGCTTGTAGAGAACCAACTGTCAGCAATAGAGAAAGAATAACCAGTAACTTTTTCATAATGAAGTGTTTTTTAGATTAGGTAGTACCTTTTTTATTTTTGACAAAGGTAATGATTCTTTTGGTTTAATGATAATAATTTGTCATATATTGTTGTTGTTACTATTTGCGTGCAGGGCATGATATTGGATATGCCCTGCAGCAAATTGTTGAAAACTATACTAGAAGCTCAGCTTCACTCCTGCATAATAGGAACGGGGAGACCCGGGACCGTAAATATAACCCGAGTCGCGGGTTGAACCTTTGTCAAAATCGGTCTGATAGGAATTGAAAATATTCTGTATTCCAGCGTTGAGTTGTAGATTTAACCCATAGTTCAAGGCCACATCATACGTCAGTTTGGTGCCTAATTCAAAGAAATCCGGACTTTTTATCAGCACATCGGTCGTCCCGTCTACTTTCGACAGCAAGTGCGGAATGTACATTTTTCCGGTGTAACTACCATTCACGGCAATGGTGAATGCTTTCGATGGCATGTAGGAAGCGGTGAAATAACCGTAGAAATCGGGCGTACGCATGATGTATTTCGAGATACGCTCTTTTTCGCTCAGGTGTTCCTTGTCGGCACTCCATTCTTCGGGTGAATCATAGCGGCTGCTTTGCAGTGTAGCTCCTCCCTGCACTTGAATTTTGTTGAGCCAAGCTATTTTCCCCTCCAGAGTGGCACCATAAACTTTGGCTCCTGAGCCATTGCTGCGCGTCATGACCAGATAGTTCTTCCTGTTCGGGTCTTCCACGGGAGCTGAGAGTACAAACGGATTTGTCAGCTTGGTATAGAAGCCTTCCATAAGCAAGTTTATCTGCCAGTCTTCCATAGAGAGATACCAGTCCACTGAAGCGTTCAGACTTCTGGAACGTTCTTCTTTCAGACCTTTGGCACGGACTATGGAAGTTAGTTCTCCTCCAATGGTACTGATGTGCAAATCTTCGTCGAAAGCTTGTGGTGCTCGGAATCCTTCGGCATAACTTAGTCGAAGATTGATGTCTTTGGTAGGATTGAAACGGATGTTGGCACGAGGACTGAAGATGGCATGGTCAATGACACTGTTTTTGTCTATTCTTCCTCCTAAGAGAAAACTCCACCGTTCGTTTTTCCATTCGTTTTGCAAATAGGCGCTTCCTACATTGATGATTTGGTTCATAGGGTCCGGGGTGTACTGCGTTATCAGTGTCTGAAGTTCTGTTCCCGTGGCATTGGGATTTGCTTTCAAGGCCGCACTCTTGTATTTTTGAATGTCAGTGCCCTTGTCCTTCAGGTTGTCATGGCTGAATTCAATGCCACCTGTCAGGTCGGCAAGCATGAAGATAAACTTGTCGAAACTATACACATACTGTCCTCCTGTCACTCCGGTGAAGTCTGATGTTTGTCCGTATGCGCTGTAATATGTTTTTCTTTCGATGTTTTGTGCCGAAGCATATATGTTGAAAGTCTGCTTCTGTCCAGGTGTAAAAACAGTGAACTTTACACTTCCCGTATTGATGGAATGTTCAATTTGCTCCACCAGTCCTGTCTTTCCCATTCCGTTTAGTTCTGCATCTTCGGCAATGTGTGGAGCCAGATCTTGTCTGTTTCCTCCACGGCGGAATTCCTCTATGTGATGGTATTCCAGATTCAGTTTGGAGTAGGTTCCTGTTTTATAGAAAGCATTAGTGCCGAATGTCTGACTTTTCAGTTTGGGCAGTTCTGAGAATCCGTCGCCGTTGTAGTCCCATTCTTTTCTTTGTCGGTTCTGTCCGTAGATATATGCACCCATCTTATTGTTTTCTGACACGAGCGACAGATTCAGTGTCGTGTTATTGTTGAATGAACCTGATCCGTTCAGGTTTGTAATTGTATGGGAAAATACGCCCGAGTTACGTATCGGTTCCCGGGTGATGATGTTCACTGTTCCTGCTATGGCCGATGAGCCGAAGAGGGCGGATCCTCCTCCGCGCACTACTTCTACCCGCTCAATCATATTGGCAGGGATTTGTTCCAGTCCGTACACACCGGCCAGAGACGAGAAGACCGGACGTGAGTCTATAAGTATCTGAGTATATTTACCGTCCATACCGTTAATTCTCACTTGTGTGTACCCGCAGTTCTGACAATCATTTTCTACTCTGACTCCCGGAAGGAAGCATAGTCCTTGCGACAAGGTTTGTGCATTGGTCGTTTCAAACATTTTTGGACTGATGACCTTTACTAAAGTAGGGGCCACCCGTCTTGTCGTTTCGTTGCGATTGGCCGAGACCACCACTCCTTCCAGAGAAATGGCATCCTCCTCAATCTGGAAGTTCATTTCCATGGTGATACCTTTTTTTGCAGTGACCTTGCGACTTTCCGTCCTGTAGCCCATCATGGATATTTCCAGTGTGTAGGAACCTTCGGGCAGATTCTTCAGAAAGTAATGTCCGGTAGCATCCGTCACCGTACCTAGTGTTGTACCCTTTAGGGCGACTGTAACATACGAAACATGTTCTTTTGTATTTTTGTCGATTACGTGTCCGATGATGTTGGCATCCGACTTACTGATCTCTATAGCGCATAATTCTGTTGTAGGGAGTAGTGCGAAGACAACTCCCAGCAAGATAAATATATATTTTCTCATGTTGTTTTAATCAAATAAAATGTGATGGATAAAGATTCCCGATGGTAGAAAACCATCGGAATGCAAATAAAAAATAGTGTCAGGATAGAGGTGGAGCCCGGATGGAAAAAATTTCATGAGCCGATTCTTGTCTGAAACTTGCCAGTTTCATAACCGGCATGATTCGTAGCAGATTCCGGATGAGAGCAGGTACAGGATACTTCGGAACATGGGCTGTCACAAAGTGTGACAGATAGAAGATTGTCTGAAAATCGTGTGCCGTATGGCAGTGACTTTTGTCGAAAGGGTGTGAATGGACAATAACAACTCCGTTTACCACGTGAACGTGAGTAAACTGGACGATACATCCCCAGTAGCCAATGAATAGGCATAAAAGGAATAGTCCGGTCATGCGCTGAAACCTGTTTCTTTTTACCTGATATTTCATCTTGTTGAATTGGGCGGCAAATATACGACATGTTTTTTTGAATTCGAAAAAGCTTCTGTTGCTTTTTTACTTTCCGAAGTCAAAATCACCAGAAGTAGGTATAGAGGTTGTTTCATAGGTATGAACCTTAAGGCTCGTTGAATGACGCCTCTTTTTTCTGATTATAAAAATCAACTTACAAAATAATGTGCTATCTTTGCGTTCCGAAAATGATTCAACTTACGAATAAAAAATGAAAATAGTCAAGCTCTTGTTAGGTGTCTCGGTCTTGCTCTTAGGATTTGTGTCCTGTACAGGACATAAGGAAGGAAATGTTCCGGATTCGGCACGTTCTGTGTACTATTGGAAAACGGTATTTAAACTTGACAATGCAGAAATGAACTTTCTGAAAAACCGGGCAGTCAAAAAAATTTATCTGCGCTATTTCGATGTCGATTACAATGAACAGGGGGTACCGGTCCCTGTAGGAACTTTGCAGTTTGATTCGAAAATACCCCAAGGCATTCGGGTCATACCCGTCGTCTACATAGAAAACCATTGTCTGGAAAAAGCCGGAGGATTGGCGGAAAAGATTGTGAAGAGAGTCCAGGCTATGTCGAAAGCCAACGATATAGAGGCAGATGAACTGCAGTTAGATTGTGATTGGACTCTCCGCTCACGTTCTGTCTACTTTGATTTACTCAGTCATGTGCGTAAATTGCTTAATGAAGAAAGAAACTGTCGTATTTCGGCAACTATCCGGCTCCATCAATTGGGACAGCCGGCTCCGCCGGTAGATTACGGAGTCTTGATGTGCTACAATACCGGCAACCTGCGTGATTTTCAAACTGAGAATTCCATTCTTGATATCAAGGATGTTCGGCCTTTCGTTCGTCGTTATCTTGAAAAATATCCGTTACCTCTCTGCGCAGCCTATCCGGTATTCAGTTGGAAGTTGCTTTTCGAGAACGGACAGTTCAGAGCGATACTCCGTGATGTCGATCTGTCCGATTCCTCCCGATATAGAAAAATATCAGCCAACCGATACATTGTGCTCCGCTCCCATAGTGTTCCGATTCCCGATCCTAACAGCTTTGGACTGATGGTGAGAGCCGGTGACGAAATAAAAGTTGATGAAGTGTCGGCTAGAACCATTCGAGAGGTACAGTCGGTGCTGGAGGGAAAGCGCCCTCTGATTGACCGTCAGGTCATACTTTTTAGTTTGAATTCTATAAATAACAATAAATTTACTCCTTATGAAATGGATCAGATTTATAGTCATTAGCGTACTGGTGTGCCTTCCAGGCTATCGTGCCCGGGCTTGCAGTGACTATTATACATCAGAAATGTGTAACATGTTTAGCGTGTACAATCATAACGACTTGTATGCCTTCAATTATTTGAATCAATACAATAACCAAAATCAGGTATATGTAGCCCAGTTCAATTTCTGGAAGTCGTATTTCCGAAAAGGGGTCAGTCCTCAAGTGATTCAGTCAGCCATTTTTAATTCCGATGCCAAATCTCTGAATGTGCTTATCCGGGTGGCTCAACAACGTAAAGATGCTGATGGACTGAATTATCTGAGGCTTTTCAAACAGATGCAGAGCCTGAATCATGCCGATCCTTGGAGCTATCCCGACAAAAAACAACAGGCTGCAGATAACAGAGTTTGGAACAATATCCTGGCAAATGCATCCGGCCGTATTCTTACTTCCGGAAAACTAGGTAGCAGATATTGGCTCATGGCTATTCGTGCTGCCTATTATACCCAAAAGAAACAACTTTGCTTGCAATATTGGGACAAATATCAATCAAAATTTTCCGATCGGGACATCCGCATGCTTGCCGAAGGCTATCCGGCAAGTTATTGGTACAAGGATGGAGAGAGGGAAAAGGCCCGTGAGTTTTATGCCGGGATAGGCGATTTGCAAAGTCTTCGCTGGTGTTTCAAGGACGATATCGGATTGAAAGGTATTCAGAAACTATATGCTGAAACACCCAATTCGGTTGCTTTTCCCTACCTCATTCAGGATTATGTCAATTCTGTGGATAATGATCTTCATACTGCGGATTATTATTCGGATAACTCGGATTCCGTTCGTCAGGCAGCAAAAGTGGAGATGAAGAGTTTCCGTACATTTGTCAAAGGGGTGCTCAAGGAAAATAAGGTCCTCAATCCGGCACTTTGGAAGTCGGCGGCAGCTTATTTCGCCTATTTGTTAGATGACAGCAAAACAGCTCTCAAAGAGCTTGATGAGGCGGAAGCTATGAAAGGAACGGACCGGATGAAAGAAAATATTCGTGTTCTGCGTTTCTTCGTAAAATCGGATGATTCCGGATTCGATGCTTCTTTCGATGCTTATGCGCTTAAAGAACTGAAATGGCTGATGGGTAAGGTTAAGAGCGAACCTAGCTATCTGGACTATGGCTCGTGGAGCCGTTATTCCGTCCGCAACCATTATTCCGATGCACTGGAACGTATCGTGTACTATCATTTAACGCCCGGTTATCTTAAATCCGGCCGGTTTAACACAGGTGCTGTACTCACCGGTATGACTACTGAATTCATCAGCATGAATTTTCGGGGTAACAAACGTTCGTCACAATACCTGTCGGAGTGGAAGGAAGGATATTACAGCGGAGATTACAGTAACAAGATTTTTGAATTGTTAGACTCTGCCGATGTGAAAGATGTCGTATCGTATAAGGAACTGCTGGAAGCGCCGGCTAAAGGCAACGAACTGGAGCAAACCGCCGTTTCCTATTGCCGTCGTGATATGAATTATTACAATGATCTGATTGGTACCAAATACTTGAGAACAGAAGACTTTGCCAAGGCGGGCGAATATCTATCCAAGGTATCTCTGTCATTCATGTCTGCTTGTGCCATTGCACCCTATTTGCATGCCGATAATTCGTACCCGATGTGGTATGCCTGGAAAATGCGTAAGATGCTCGGCAAACGGAGATTTGTGAAGGCAGCCTTGACAGTCAACCCTAAATTGGTGTTCAGCACTCGTATGCTGGCACTGCAGCAAAGATTGAATATGTCCACTGACGACAAGGAAAAGGCGCAACTCAACTATGAGTTGGCTGAAAGATATTTGCAAGCATCCCAAAAAGGATATTGTTGGGCCTATTTGCACTATGGCTGGAGTGTGGATTCAACCTTCTGCGCCCAAAACTATCGGGAAAACTATCTGGAACATGCCAAGATTTGTTTGCAAAAATCAATGCAGCAAAATCCGTCGGTAGCCAACAAGGTGAATTGTCTTTTTGCTTTGGCTTCACTGGCCGATACTCCGTGGCGTACTTACGAATATAATCCCGAAAAGGATAAAGATGTGGCTGTGTATCATACGGAAAGTTCGCAAGCACAGATCTTCAAACAGCTTTACGATTTGCGTTCCGACAAGGAATTTATCCTTCAAGGATTAAGTCGGTGTGACAATCTGAAGTCTTATTTGGATTATAACTTAAGAAGATAGTTAGTTTGCCCCGATACAGAACAGCTTTATCGGGGCATACCCTCCTTGTTGGAATGATCGTCGTTTCGTGATGGGGCTTTCTTTTCGCTCGTCAAAAAAAATGCAAAAATGCAGTCGATGCATGGCATTCGTTTTCTCACACACACGCGCGCGTTATATAAGGTGAAAAATATACAGTCAAAAATTCGTTCATGCATTTCCGAATGTGACAAAGATGATAGGTTATTTATTTCCCATCATATTTTTGGGGAGTTTTCCCCAAAAACAAGTAGGCAGGTAATGTGATTCTTCTTTAGTAGCAGGATCACTTCGTAGCAAAGAGCTAATTCACTTATTGCCAATAATAGCCCTACGATGAATGTTGCAGATATCAATAGTATTGTGAAAGCTGTGTCAGTTGTCACCAGCAGTTTTATACGATGTTTATCTATGAACGCTTGTTCTTTGTTACAGAAATATCCCACCCAAAACATAGGCAACATAAAACTTACGTAGTTCAAATATTTGTTGGTTACTAAAGTAAACAGGATAGATGGGATTATCCCAATAATCATTTCCGGAAGTCTGTTCCATTGAATGTCCAAGTAGGACACTGGCTATAGCGAAGAATTTCAGAAAGTCCAAATACGGGATTCGTTTTTTTGCATTATTTTCTTTTAAAATTATGGCAGTAATTGGGATATGTCAAAGCATTGGCTTTTATACTTATGCAAAAATATGTTTTATTTTCGAAAATATAAAGTCAATTATTGTATTGTTGTTGTTTATTTCTTATTTTACGCATGTGTGTGTGAGAAAACGAGTGCCGTGCATCGACTGCATTTTTGCATTTTTTTCTCTCTGAACATAAGGGGGTCACTTAGGTATGCTAACTGCCATAAGTAGCATGCAAAAAGACGTTAGTTACGTATCGTAATCAACGTCCTTTCTTTCTGCAAGTGGCATCCGATTAATATACACAAACAAAAAACGCTAAATACCATTTTATCAGTATTTAGCGTTTTTTTAAGTGGTGCCTCTTGGAGTTGAACCAAGGACACACGGATTTTCAGTCCGATGCTCTACCACCTGAGCTAAGGCACCCTTTTTTGTTTTGCGGGGGCAAAGGTAGGAACTTTATTTGATATACACAACTATTTGTATAAGAAAAATTTTCTACTTCGCTTGCAAAGGGTTCCAGCCTTGGGCTTTCAGCTCGAATTCCTGTCCGTCACTGGCTACAATGGCACAACCCAATTCGGGCTTGGTGATATGGCCGATGAGTTTGATTCCTTCCAGCTTTTCTATCTTGTCATGGTCGGTGAGGGGTACAGTGAACAGAAGTTCATAATCTTCACCTCCGTTGAGTACGCAAGTATAGACATCTAGGTTCAGTTCTTCGGCCATGACGGCGGTCTGATAGTCAAGCGGAAGACGTTCTTGGTAGATGCGGCATCCGGTTTTGCTTTGACTGCAGATATGCATCAGTTCGGACGAAAGGCCGTCGGAAATATCCATCATGGCTGTAGGTTTGATCCCGGCTTCTCTCAGCTTCTGGATGATATCACCCCGGGCTTCGGGCTTAAGTTGGCGCTCCAGTAAGTATTCCTTTCCGGCAAAGTCTGGTTGGATGTCTTTTGCGCCTTTTTGACCTTCGAAGACGGAACGTTCCCGTTCCAATAGTTGTAGCCCCATGTAGGCTGCTCCTAAGTCTCCGCTCACACAAATGAGGTCGGTGTCATGGGCTCCGTTGCGATAGACAATATCTTCCTTACGGGCATCGCCTATGCAGGTGATGCTGATGGCCAAGCCGGTATAAGAGGACGTTGTATCACCTCCTACGATATCGACATGATGAGCGTCGCATGCCAGACGGATTCCGGCATACAGTTCTTCAATATCTTCTATGCAGAAACGCTTGGATATGGCCAGGGATACGGTTATCTGACGAGGAGTTCCGTTCATGGCGTAGATATCGGAGATATTTACCATGGCAGATTTGTAGCCCAGATGTTTCAAGGGCGTGTAGGTGAGATCGAAGTGTACACCTTCCATGAGCAGGTCGGTCGTGACCAGCACTTCCTTATCGGGGTAGTCCAGTACGGCGGCATCATCTCCTACACCGTACTTGGTGGAGTCATTTTTCATTTCGAACCCTTCGGTGAGATGGCGGATGAGGCCAAACTCCCCGAGGGTAGATATTTCTGTTCTTTTTTCTTCTTGCATGGATCAGGCCCGGTTAATCATTTCACGCATGATTTCGGTCATACGAGGTTGTGCTGCATCGGCTGCCTTCTGAACTTCCTCATGGGATACTTCCACTACCTTGCCTTCGATGCCGAGGTCGGTAATGACGGAGATCCCGAATACTCTGATTCCGCAGTGTCTTGCCACGATCACTTCAGGTACGGTGGACATGCCCACAGCATCGGCTCCCAGTATATGAAACATCTTATATTCGGACGGGGTTTCAAAAGTAGGGCCTTGAGTGCCCAGATAGACGCCTTCCACTACACGGATATTCTTCTCTTTGGCTATCTGCTTGGCTTCGGCTATGAGGGCATGGTCATATGCTTCGCCCATATCCGGGAAACGTGGTCCGTAGTCGATGTTCTTTCCGCGAAGCGGGTGCTCGGGGAAGAGGTTGATGTGGTCACGTATAATCATGAGATCACCGATGAGGAAGTCGGGATTCATGCCACCTGCTGCATTGGAAACGAAGAGAGTCTTGATGCCAAGTTCGCGCATGACACGTACCGGGAAAGTGACATCCTTCATGTCATAGCCTTCATAGAAATGGAAGCGTCCTTGCATGGCAACAATGTCTTTCTTGCCGAGCTTTCCGAAAATGAGTTTGCCACTGTGACCTTCGACCGTGGAAAGTGGAAAGTTGGGGATGTCCTTATAGTTGAAATCATATCTTTCGGTTATTTCCGTTGCCAGACTGCCCAGACCTGTTCCCAGAATGATGGCAGTTTCAGGATTTGTGTGCATCCTTGCCTTTAGCCAGGATGCTGTTTCTTGAATTCTTTCTAACATAACTTATAATTTGTTGATTAAACAATTCTTCTTTTTCAAGTAGAAACTCAATTTCTACCGGGAGAATATAGATGTGCCGTTTCAGCTCAGGATCCCAGTTTTGGCGGGAGGATAGTCGGGCAGCATCTTTTTCTGTAATGAGAATGAGCTTGCGCTCTCCCGGCAGTTGCTTGAACTGCGCGTGTATTTGGTCTATCTCGTTATCCGAAAAGTAATGGTGGTCACCGAAACTCATCGGATGTATATCGCGGGTGTATTTTTTCAGGTCGAGAATAATCTGCTCGGGTGAGGCAATGCCTGTTACCAGCAGAATGTGCTCCTCGTTACCCAGAGATTCGATATTGCGCTTGGGAAGATCCGCGGAAAGAGGAACCAGACTGCCGTACTTCAGTGTAGAGAAATAAAGATGCTGGAAAGGGTAGGGGTTCATGATTTTGGTGATGACCCTGTAATCCATTGGCTTGATGTCGTGCGGGCATTTGGTAATAACAATGATGTTGGCACGGACTTTTTCCTTTTCCCTTTCGCGTAATCTGCCTGCCGGGAGAAGCCTGTCGTAGCAGATCATGCGATGGTAATCCACCAGCAGGATGTTGATGCCGGGAATGATTTTACGGTATTGGTATGCATCGTCCAGCAGGACCACTTCCGTATCCGCTGTTTCCTTGTCGTTACACAGGCGGCCGATAGCATTACATCGATTCTTGTCGACTGCCATATAAACGTCGGGGAACTTCTGCTTGATTTGGTAGGGTTCGTCGCCAATTCTTTCGATAGGGGTTTCCCCGTCGGCAAGCAGATAGCCTCTTGATTTTCTTTTATAGCCACGACTGAGAACCGCTACCTTGAACTTATCTTGAAGCAATCTTATCAAATATTCAATATGAGGAGTCTTGCCACTTCCACCTACAGTGAGGTTACCGATGGAAATGACCGGCACGTCAAAGCTTCGGGAGGAGAGGATACCCCACTCGTACATCTTGTTGCGGAATTCCACTCCAATCCCATATAGAAATGAAAGTGGAAGCATGGATTTATATATTTTGATAAAATCGCCTTCCATGATTAGTTGTTCAGATTTAATTCAAACGGCATTCTTGCCTGAATGCGATCTACATGTTTCAGGTTTGTCAGCAGATTGAGTCCTTTGAAGTAGTCATAATAGTCTCCGAAGGTTACTTTCAACTGGTCGCTCATATAGTCGCCCTTTACTTTTTCAAATAGACTCATCAGCATATTCTCCTTTTCGGGATAGCTGAGAAGGGTGTAACTTTTGATTTTTGCTTTTTGAGAAGCAATGGCGATGGCTTTGTCTAGTCCGCCGAGGTCATCCACCAGTCCCAGTTTTTTTGCTTGTACACCGGTCCATACTCTTCCCTGTCCGATGGCATTAATGGAGTCTTTACTCATCTTGCGCCCTTGGGAGCAGCGTGTGATGAAAATGTCGTAACCATGATTAATGTATGTTTGGAGCAATGCTTTTTCTCCATCGTTCATGGGGCGTGATACACTTCCAAAGTCGGCATATTTGTTGGTCTTGACTACGTCGAAATGGAGACCAAGTTTATCGCTGAGAAGTCCTTTTGCATTCGGGAACATTCCAAAGATGCCGATGGACCCTGTGAGGGTCGTGGGCTGTGCAATGATGTAGCTGGCGGCACTGGATATGTAATAGCCTCCTGATGCGGCATAATCACCCATGGAAACAATGACGGGTTTTTTCTTGGCCAATGCTTCTATCTCATGGCAGATTTGTTCCGAACCGTAGGCGCCACCACCCGGGGAATTGACTCTGAACACCACTGCCTTCACGTCGTCGTCCTCGTTCAAACTGCGCAAATCACGGATGACTTTTTCAGAATTAATGCCATCACCTCCAGCCATGGCACTGGCATTGTCTATCTCACCGTAAGCATAATAGACAGCAATAATGTTTCCGCTCTTGTCTTTAGGTTGGTCTTTATTGATGCTTGCCATATCTATGGCATCAACCATATTCAGCTTTTCGTCGTCCTTGATGCCTGTTTTTTGCTTCAAATAGCTTTTGACCCCGTCTTTATATGCCAATTCGTTCACCAATTTGTTCTTGACGCAATCCATGGCCGGACGGAGCATCATCATGCTATCGGCACAGGCATTCAGGGTCTCCTTAGAAATTTTGCGGGAAGCGGAGACGTCTGTAAGCATCTGGTTCCAGATAGAACTCAGGAAGGATGTTACCTGTTCACGGTTGGCCGGGCTCATCTCCGTAGAAATGAAAGGTTCTACCGCCGATTTATAAGTTCCTACTCTAAATACTTGTATCTCTACCCCGATTTTGCTGAGCAGGTCTTTGTAGAATACCGGTTGGGCTGACATTCCGTACCAACCTATCTGGCCTTGCGGATTCAGGAATATCCTGTCGGCAACACTGCTCAGGTAATAGGTTCCCTGTGTGTAGGTATCGCCATAAGCAACGATAAACTTGCCGCTCTTCTTGAAGTCCAGAAGGGCATTTCTTATTTCCTCATAACTAGATGGGGCTGCGGCAAAGACTCCAGCCTGGATATAGATGCCTTTTATTTTATCATTGTCTTTTGCATTATGTATGGCTGCAAGGATATCATCAAGTCCGTAGATTTGGTATTCCTCATTGCTCATGAACTGGCTCAGCGGATTATTATCCGAACGTTCCTGCAGGGTCCCAGAGAGGTCTAGCTCCAGTATGGAATTTTTTTCGATAACGGCTTCGGAATTGCTCATGGAGGACATGGATGCAATCATACCAGAGACTGCGATGATGCTGAAGATGACAAATACGGCTCCTGCCAATATGATGCCTACTACAGTTGCAAAAGTGTACTTTAAAAAATCTTTCATGGTTCTTTTGTTTAATTTAATTTCTTTTGTTGAAATCTTTGAATAACAAAGGTAATAACAATTATTGGATTAATGCAAGAAAATGAGAAAAATCAATAGAGGATAGCCCCTAAGACGCCGCAGATCACAATCATCAGAATAGGATTGACTCGGTAGAACTTGGTGGCGGCAAAGGACACAATGAAGATGGCTACACTGATGTAGAACTGGTAGGAATCAGTGTGGAGGGAGCCGAAGTTTTCACTGTTCATGAGGACCAGAGCGGCAGCAGCAAGCAGACCTACAATGGCGGGGCGAAGTCCCTTAAAAACCGATTCTACTACCGTATTCTTTTGATATTTGAGAAAGAATTTGCTAATGAGAAGCATGAGGACAAAAGATGGCAGTGTGACTGCAAGCGTCGCTGTGACACTGCCCAGTATTCCTATTGTGGAGGAGTATCCGGCATTGACGACTGCCGTGTAACCTACATAAGTTGCTGAATTGATACCAATTGGACCGGGTGTCATCTGGCTGATGGCGACGATGTCCGTGAATTCGGAAGGGGATATCCAATGATGGAGGGTTACCACTTCTCCTTGAATGAGAGAAAGCATGGCATAGCCACCGCCAAATCCGAAAAGTCCGATTTTCAGAAACGAATAGAACAGTTTGAGGAAGAGTATCATGACTTTTCAGGTTTTTCAGGGTTGTTTTTTGAAATTCGCCCCCACAGATAACCGCCTAAGCCTGCTGCAATGATGATATAGACGGGAGAGACTCCCAGCAGCCAGATGAGCAATGCCGAGACGACGGGTATCCAAAGGGTACGAAGATTGATGCCGGTACTCTTTGCCAATGTAAAGGTAGGGGCTGCAATGAGGGCAACCACTGCGGGACGGATGCCCATGAATACTTTTATCACCCAGGGATTGGTCTTGAATTGCTGGAACACCAAGGCTATGGCCAAAATAATAATGAAAGAAGGAAGAACGGCTCCCAGAGTGGTGATGATACTTCCTTTCCATCCTTTCAGTTTGTAGCCAATAAAGATGGACATGTTCACGGCAAACACACCGGGAGCGCTTTGGGCAATAGCCAGCAAGTCAATAAAATCTTTCTCGGACAACCACTTGCGATCTTCCACCACCGTTCTTTGGATGAGTGGAATCATAGCATAGCCGCCGCCTAGGGTAAAGGCACCGATTTTAAAGAAAGACCAGAATGAATCCCAATAAATATTCCTCATTATCCCTCCGGAACGATTCAATGTTTTTCAATCCATTTGCGGGCGTTGACGAAAGCTTCAATCCACGGAGTCACTTCGTCGTTTTTGCGGTCGAACGGATACCAGGCATCCTGCCAAGGGAAGATGGCTCTTTCCAAGTGAGGCATCATGGCCAGATGGCGACCGTCGGTACTGCAGATACCGGCAACAGCATAATCGCTTCCGTTAGGATTCCCGGGATATTCGTTATAGTTGTATTTGGCTATGACATTGTATTTGTCTTCGCCGTAAGGCAACGAGAAACGTCCTTCACCGTGCGCAACCCAAAGACCAAGTTTGTTGCCGCTCAGGGAACCGAACATCACGCTCTTGTTCTCAGGAATTGTTACACCGACAAACTTGCTTTCGAATTTCTGAGATTCGTTGTGTAGCATACGGGCGCGTTTTTCATGTTCCGGATTGATAAGATTGAGCTCCACCATGAGCTGGCAACCGTTGCAGATACCTAGTGAAAGGGTATCCTTGCGTGCGTAGAATTTCTCCAGTGCAGCTTTGGCTTTGGGATTATACAGAAAAGCTCCTGCCCAACCTTTGGCACTGCCCAGAACATCGGAATTGGAAAATCCTCCGCAGAATACAATCATGGAAATATCTTCCAGAGTTTCGCGTCCGCTGATGAGGTCGGTCATCATGACATCCTTCACATCGAAGCCTGCCAGATAAAGACTGTATGCCATTTCGCGTTCACCGTTGGTTCCTTTCTCACGGATGATGGCAGCCTTGATACCTGACGGTATACGGCGATCCGGTGAGATTCCGTATTGTCTCAGTTTACCACTGAAAGAGTAGTTGAACTTCATCTTCAGCGGTTGCTGTTTGTAGTTTTCAAAACGTTTCTTGGCACAGCCGTTCATGCTTTGCTTGCAATCCAGCAGATAAGACGTTTTGTACCAAACGTCGCGCAGGGCATCGATATCGAATGTATGTTCGTAATTATCATGGATGAGGATAATTTCGCGTTCTCTGCACGGATAGCCTATTTTGGCATAACCAACACCGGCTTCGTCCATGAACTTGCGGAATTCTTCCTTATGTTTGTCGGATACCTGGATGATTACACCCGGATTCTCCGCCAACAGTATTTTCACGATGTCATCGCTTGGGAAGTCGTGCAGGTTGATGTGCAGACCTCCTTCGGTATTTGCAAAACACATTTCGAGCAGGGTGGTTATCAGACCTCCGGCGCTGATGTCGTGGCCTGCCATAATCCATCCCTTCTTAATCATTGCCTGGATAGCATTGAAAGCATCGCAGAAATATTCGGGATCAGTGACGGTAGGAACATCGTCGCCCACCTTATTTAATGATTGTGCGAAGGCACTGCCTCCCAATCTCAATTCATCATAAGAGAAATCGATGTGGTAGATAGATGAGTTCTTGTCGTTGACAACTACGGGTGATACGACTTTTCTTACATCGCTCACTTCGCCGCCGCTGGTAACGATAACTGTTCCCGGGCTTATGATTTTCTCACCGCTCGGATACTGTTGGCTCATGGACAGAGAGTCTTTTCCTGTTGGTACATTCACGTGGATGGCACAGCAGAAATCGCTCAAAGCCTTTACGGCACTGTACAAGCGGGCATCTTCACCTTCCTGCGAACGGCAAGGCCACATCCAGTTGGCTGAAAGAGAAAGACTCTTCATTCCTTCTGCTAATGGAGCCCAGACAATATTTGTCAGGGATTCGGCTACGGAAAGCACGCTTCCAGCTTCGGGGGAAGCAAGTCCTGCTTGAGGTGCATGGCCCAGGGCCGTTGCTATTCCTTTCACACCGCGATAGTCAAGGGCGACGACTCCACAGTCCGATAACGGGAGCTGTATCTCACCCTGGCATTGCTGGCGGGCGATCTTGCCGGTGACGGAACGATCCACCTTGTTGGTGAGCCAGTCTTTGCAGGCAACGGCTTCCAGCTGAAGTACGCGGTTTATATATTCGTCCAGCTTGTCGGCTGAATAGGTTACGTTTTCGTAATGGCGTTCTACGGTCTTATCTATCATATAAGTCTTTGGGGAATGACCAAACATCTGTGCCACATCAAGGTCGAACGGTTTGATGCCGTCACCTTGTACGAAAGAGAAGTGGGCGTCGCCTGTAGTTTCGCCTACAACATACATCGGGGCACGTTCGCGTTCGGCAATCTTGCGTACATGCTCAATGTGTTTCTCATCAATGAGCAAGCCCATACGTTCCTGACTCTCGTTGGCAATGATTTCCTTGGAAGACAAAGTCTTGTCGCCAATAGGAAGCTTGGTCATATCGATTTGGCCGCCACATTCCTCAACAAGTTCGGAAAGACAGTTTACATGGCCAGCCGAACCGTGATCGTGTATGCTGACTACGGGATTTACATCCTCTTCGCAAAGGGCACGGACAAGATTGTAGTCGCGCTTCTGCATTTCGGGGTTTGCACGCTGGATGGCATTCAATTCGATGCCGTTGGAGTAGCGTCCCGTATCCACGCTGGATACGCTTCCGCCACCCAGACCGATGCGGTAATTGTCACCGCCTACTACAACGATTTTGTTTCCCTTTTGAGGTTCCTTTTTCAGACAATCGCGCTTGGTGCCGTAGCCAACGCCACCGGCAAGCATGATAACCTTGTCATAAGCATACGTTTCACTTCCTTCTTTATGTTCGAAAGTCAGTACCGATCCGCAAATCAGCGGCTGCCCGAATTTGTTTCCGAAGTCCGAAGCGCCGTTGGAAGCTTTGATGAGGATCTGTTCAGGTGTCTGATAAAGCCATTTTCTTACAGGAAGAATGTCCTCCCAGTCTCGTCCCCCTTCCAAACGAGGATAGGCTGTCATGTAGACAGCAGTTCCAGCTATAGGCCAGGAACCTACGCCTCCACCCATACGGTCACGAATCTCACCTCCGGTACCTGTTGCGGCACCGTTGAAAGGTTCTACGGTAGTAGGAAAATTATGTGTTTCGGCTTTCAAAGAAATTACACTTTCGATATCCTTCACCCGGAAGAAATCCGAGGTGGACTGGTCGGCCGGAGCAAATTGCTCGATGACTGGACCTTGTGCAAAAGCTACATTATCTTTATAGGCGCTGAGAATCTTGTTCGGGTTTTCTCTGGTAGTTTTCTTAATCATGTTGAAGAGAGACGATTCCATCTCTTTCCCGTCAATGACAAAGACGCCTCCGAATATTTTGTGCCGGCAGTGCTCTGAATTGATTTGGGCGAAACCGAAGACCTCTGAGTCGGTAAGTTTGCGTCCCAGATCTTTCTCCACCTTTTTCAGATATTCTATTTCTTCTTTACTTAGAGCCAGACCTTCCTGCTCGTTATAGGTATCCAGATCGTCGATATAAACGATGGGCTCAGGCTGACGGTTGGTCGTAAAGATATTTTGATTCAGTCCGTGATACATACGCTGTAACATGGGGTCGTGTTCAGTGTTTTCATCCTTTGCCGGGAAGTATTCCTCGATTCGGGTGACCCTCTCGATACCCATATTCTGGGTAATCTCCACTGCATTCGTACTCCATGGAGTAACCATTTCCTTTCGTGGACCTACGAAGAAACCCGTCAGGTCTGCTTCGTCTTCAACAACGGCTTCGCCGTAAAGCCAGCATAACTTTTCAATGTCTTCTTGAGAAAGAGCCTGCTCACTGTCTGTTGCAATGATGCTCTTGGAAGGAGTTCTAAAGAATAGAATCATTTTGTATCAATTAGAGTTGTTTATTTCCTTTTTGTAAGATGGTGCAAATTTACATAAAAGGGCAGTAACGGGAAAAGAAATTCTAAAAAAATGTAAGAAAAAACTGCCTTCTAGAAAAAACTTATGTATTCTTTTTCAGATTTCATAAAAAAGTATGACCTTTGCATCCATGAATTTTATTGAAGTTACTGTACTTGATCTGATAGTTAAGGGTTTCATAGTAGGCGTGGTAGCTTCCGCACCTATGGGTCCTGTCGGCGTTCTTTGTATTCAGCGCACTCTGAACAAGGGACGTTGGTATGGCTTTGTTACCGGATTGGGTGCAGCATTGAGTGATATACTATATGCCTTGATTACAGGTTATGGAATGAGTTTTGTGGTAGATTTTATTGAAAACGGACGAAACTTGTTCTGGCTACAGCTTGTGGGAAGCGTCATGCTGCTTTTGTTTGGTATCTATACATTCCGTAGCAATCCTGTGGAATCTATCCGACCGATATCAGCCAGCAAAGGTACGTTGGTTCATAATTTTGTAACCGCCTTTTTCGTCACTCTTTCCAATCCTTTGATCGTATTCCTTTTCATCGCCTTGTTTGCCCGTTTTGCATTCATCGTTCCCGAGCATATGTTTGAGCAGACGGTGGGTTATGCCTTTATTGTTGTGGGGGCTTTGGCTTGGTGGTTCGGCATAACTTATGCAGTGAGCAGAGTTCGCAACCGGTTTGACATCAGAGGTATTTGGATATTGAACCGGATAATAGGCGCAGTTGTGATAATAGCTTCTGTGGTGGGCATGGTGATGACGCTTTGCGGAAGTTCATTATACTAAAAAAGCATTAGCCTTTATGTTTATATCCAGAAAGTTGAAAGAAAAAAACATAGCCGAATATCTGCTGTATATGTGGCAGATTGAGGATTTGATTCGTGCCAACGGATGTGATCTGGAACGAATCAAGCAAACCATCATAGAACCTTATCCTCTCACGGAAGAACAGAAAAGGGAAATGACCGAATGGTACGACAATCTGATTCGGATGATGCGGGAGGAAAAGGTTATGGAGAAAGGACATCTTCAGATTAACAGGAACATCATCATTCTGCTTACCGATCTGCATTTGCAGTTGCTCCGCTCTCCGAAGTTTCCCATATATGGTTCCACTTATTATAGGGCGTTGCCTTTTATAGTCGAATTGCGTGCAAAGGGGGAAGGTAAGGATTTGCCGGAATTGGAGACTTGCTTCGATGCACTTTATGGAGTGATGCTACTCAAGCTGCAAAAGAAGGAAGTGTCTGAGGAAACCCGGAAGGCGGTTGAAGAAATCAGCAGTTTCCTTTCTTTGCTGGCCAATTACTATGACAAGGATCGGAAAGGCGAATTGAAAGGTCTGGAGGATGATGAGAAAATGATGTAATGGTATGGAAATCATGAAAAATATACTGATAACCGGAGCCAACGGACAGCTGGGCAACGAGATGAGACTGTTATCGAATGAGTTTGGGTCTTATCATTATTTCTTTACAGATGTGCAGGAACTGGATATAACAGATCGAATGGCTCTTATAGATTTTGTAAAGCAGAAAGATATTCACTGCATCGTGAATTGTGCAGCCTATACGGCTGTGGACAAAGCGGAAGAGAATGCGGAACTGTGTGACAGGTTAAATCATTTAGCTCCCGGGTATCTGGCTGAGGCGGCAGAAAGGAATCATGCCATGCTGATACAGATTTCTACAGATTATGTATTTGACGGTACTCATTATATACCTTACAAAGAAGAAGACCCGACATGCCCCAATTCAATCTATGGAAAAACAAAGTTGGCAGGGGAAAAGGCAGTTCTTGAAAATTGCAGCCGTACGGTCATCATCCGTACTGCGTGGCTTTATTCCACGTTCGGCAATAATTTTGTGAAAACCATGATGCGACTTGGAAAAGAAAAATCACAGTTAGGGGTTATATTCGATCAGATAGGTACTCCTACTTATGCAAGAGATTTGGCCCGTGCCGTCTTTGCTGCCATCGGAAAGGAAGCACGTGGAATCTACCATTTTTCCAATGAAGGAGTTATTTCATGGTATGACTTTACCAAGGCCATTCATCGTCTGGCAGATATAAATACTTGCAAGGTAGTGCCGCTTCATACCGATGAGTATCCTACTTTGGCGGCACGCCCGCATTATTCGGTGTTGGACAAAACAAAGATAAAGAAAGATTTGAATATAGAAATTCCCTACTGGGAAGACAGTTTGAAAGATTGTATTACAGAATTACAGAAAAATCAATAAGCAGAGGAATGAACGAAATTGAAAGAAGAAGGACATTCGCGATTATATCGCACCCGGATGCAGGTAAGACAACGTTGACGGAAAAACTGCTCCTTTTTGGAGGTCAGATACAGGTGGCAGGAGCAGTGAAGTCCAACAAAATAAAGAAGACAGCTACATCCGACTGGATGGAAATCGAGAAGCAGCGTGGTATATCCGTAACAACCTCCGTGATGGAGTTCGATTACGAGGGCTATAAGGTGAATATTCTGGATACTCCGGGTCACCAGGATTTTGCCGAAGATACTTTCCGCACGCTGACTGCCGTGGACAGTGTAATCATTGTGGTGGACAGTGCAAAGGGTGTTGAGGCTCAAACACGTAAACTCATGGAAGTGTGCCGTATGCGCAATACTCCTGTGATTATCTTTGCCAACAAGATGGACCGTGAAGGTAAGGACCCTTTCGATTTACTCGATGAACTGGAAAACGAACTCATTATCAATGTCCGTCCGCTGAGTTGGCCTATTGAACAAGGCCCACGCTTTAAAGGTGTGTATAATATCTACGAGAAAAAACTCGATCTTTATACTCCCAGTAAACAGGTAGTGACCGAGAAAGTGGAAGTCGATATAGACAGTGAAGACCTGGAGAAGCATATCGGAGCCATGCAGTCAGAGAAACTTCGTTCGGATCTGGAATTGATTGATGGCGTATATCCCGAATTCAACATAGAAGACTATTTGAATGCAGATGTGGCACCGGTTTTCTTTGGTTCTGCATTGAATAATTTTGGAGTGAAGGAACTTCTTGATTGTTTTGTGAAGATAGCTCCCAGTCCGCGTCCTACAAAGGCAGAAGAAAGAGAAGTGATACCTACCGAACCTAAGTTTACCGGATTCGTTTTCAAAATAACGGCCAATATCGACCCTAATCATCGTTCTTGCGTTGCTTTCTGTAAAGTTTGTTCCGGAAAGTTTGTTCGCAATGCACCTTATCTTCATGTGCGTAACAACAAGATAGTCCGCTTTTCATCGCCGACACAATTCATGGCACAACGGAAGAGCACTATAGACGAGGCCTATCCGGGTGACATTATCGGTCTTCCTGATAATGGTATCTTTAAAATAGGTGATACACTTACGGAGGGAGAAGAACTTCATTTCAGAGGATTGCCGAGTTTCTCTCCCGAGATGTTCAAATACATAGAAAATGCCGATCCGATGAAGACCAAACAGCTGAATAAAGGTATAGATCAATTAATGGATGAAGGTGTGGCACAGTTATTCGTAAATCAGTTCAACGGTCGCAAGTTGATAGGAACGGTGGGACAACTGCAGTTTGAAGTGATTCAATACCGTTTGGAAAATGAGTACAATGCCAAATGCCGCTGGGAACCTGTAAGTCTGTATAAGGCTTGCTGGATAGAGAGTGATGATGAGGAGGAATTGGATGCCTTCAAAAAACGTAAATACCAGTTTATGGCTCATGACCGCGATGGCCGCGATGTGTTCCTTGCAGATAGCAATTATGTGTTGCAGATGGCACAGAATGATTTCAAGCACATCAAGTTCCATTTTACCAGTGAGTTCTGATATCAAGAAAAATTTACAATATCCGGATATTCTTGACTTTGGATAAAATTGTATATATTTGCCCTCGTTTACCATTTACAGGCAAATATATACTATGACAAATAATGATTATACCGATTTAAAGCAATTAAGAAATGGTTCGGAGGCCGCTTTTGAAAGACTCTTCAACCGTTATAGCGGAAAATTGTATAATTTTATTTTCAGGTTATCTTCAGGGAATGCCTTCCTTACGGAAGAAATGGTTCAGCGCGCATTTATCAAGGTGTGGGAAACACATCAGTTCATTGATCCCGAAAAAACTTTTATATCTTATTTGTGCACCATTGCCAAGAATATGCTTTTGAATGAATACGAACATCAAACCGTTGAATTTATTTATCAGCAGCATGTTTGCCAAGAACAATCAGAAGAAGATTATGTAACAGAGAAGACTATAGATTATCATCTATTGGAAGATTTTATAGATCGACTGACTGAGAAACTTCCACCTGCCCGGAAAAAAATATTTGTAATGCATAGGATGGAACAGCTTTCGGTTAAGGAAATTGCTGTAAGATTGAACTTGGCGGAAAGCACGGTTCAGAATCAATTGTCAAAAGCCTTGCAGTTTATGAAAGAGAATCTGATGCAGTATTATCAGCAGATAATTATCTTAATTCTATTGAATTTTAGTTAATTACATGACTTACAGATAGTAGATGACGAAGTCTTAATTGTATATTATAAAAAGAACAAAGATGGATAAGAAAAACTGTATAGACATATTTGAACGTTACATAAGGAATGAGGCCACAACTGATGAAATAGAAAAGTTGCGTACATACATCCGGCAAAACAAGGAACTGGAAATGTGGATGGAACAGCAAATAGAAGGCTCGTCCGATGATATCAGTGTAGCAGTCCGGATGAGAATGCTTGAAAATATCCGTACAGAGATACATCATACTCATCACTACCCGCCGATTTGGGCAGTCATGAAGTGGGCTGCCGTGATTGCTGTTCCTATAGCCTTGATTGTCAGTCTTTATTTTAATTTTCAGCCTGAAGATAAGAAGTCTCTGGTGATTGCTGCCAATCAGGGAGAGAAAGCTAATGTGGTTCTTCCTGACGGAAGTAAGGTGGATATCAATTCCGCTTCAAAGATTACTTATTCCAATGATTATAATAAGGTATACAGAAGTCTCCAGTTGGAAGGTGAGGCCTATTTTGACGTAAAACATGACAAAACCAAACCTTTTGTTGTGAAGTGTCAGGATATACGTATTGCGGTATTGGGTACCACTTTCGGTATTCGGGCATACAAGGAAGACAAGTTTATATCTGTGGTGCTCAAGACAGGGAAGATCATCCTGCAGACTCCTTCGGAGTATATCGTAATGCATCCCAATGAAAGAATTATTTATAATTGTACAACTCAAAAAACGGAGACAGAATCAGTCGTAGCTTCGGAATACGTAAATTGGCGTCAGGACCGGTTACGTTTTGATGATGAAACGATTGAAGAAATCATGAGAGTTATCTCCAGAACGCACAATATTAATATTCGTTTCTCCAACGACAGTTTGAAGAAGCAACGTTTCACCGGAACGCTGGACAACAAGAACATCGAAACAGTCATGAATATGATATCCCAGACTTCTACCATTAAGTTTAAATTTGAAAAAGATGGAATTCTTCTTTATTAGTACTCATTTAAAACTTAAAAAATGTAAAAAGATGGAAGCGGGATAGAGATACATGTTTGGTCGGCTGTATATAAAATGATTTGGATCCAAAAAATCAAAGTTTTAAAAATTAATTCTAACGTACACTATGAAAGATGATGTATTAAAACTAATGAGAGTAGGGATGGCTGGCCGAACATTTTTAACGGTCGTGTTTTTTCTATTCGTTTCAATGAGTCTGTATTCTCAAGTGACGGTCAATGTGAGGAACACTACCGTGAAGAATGCCTTAAAGGAAATTGAGAAAAACAGCAAGTACAAATTCTTCTACAATGAAGGATTAAAGGTCTTGGATGATGTGGTTTCACTAGATGTAAAGAATGAAAGCATCGATGCAGTTATGGATAAATTACTGCGTAAGGGGGAAGCTACCTATCAAAAACAGGATAACAACATTATTATGCTGGTACCTGCCAAAAATTCCGGAAGACAGAGCCAGCGTGAGTATCAGGTTTCCGGAATTGTAAAGGAGGCAAATGGTGATCCTATCATTGGGGCAAATGTACTGGTAAAGGGTACAACCAATGGAGTCATTACTGATTTGGACGGAAAATTCAACCTTAATGTTAAGTCAAGTGATGTTCTTTCCATTTCTTATGTGGGATATCTTTCGCAGGAAGTTCCCGTTGGAGGACAAAGAAATCTTACTGTAAAGTTAATTGAAGATACGAAAACATTGGACGAGGTTGTCGTAGTCGGTTATGGAACCCAGAAAAAAATCGATTTGACAGGTTCTGTAGAATCCATCAAGGGTGATAAATTGGTGGATCGTCCGATCAAGGGTGTTACGGATGCACTTCAAGGTGCAGTAGCCGGCTTGGTAGTCCAGTCGGCATCAGGTCAGCCGGGTGCTTTTTCGAGCTTTAAGATCAGAGGAAACTCATCCATTAACAGTGGTGGTGCTTTGGTATTGATAGACGGTATACCAGGTGATATCAATACGATAGCTCCCAATGATATAGAGAATATTTCCGTACTGAAGGATGCCGCATCCTCTGCCATCTACGGAGCCCGTGCAGCCGAAGGTGTCATTCTTGTTACAACGAAGGCCGCTTCGGAAAAACTGAATGTCTCTTATAGTGCGAACCTTACCTATCAGACCCCAACACGTATTCCGAAGAGTCTGTCGGGTATTGAATTTGCCAAGCTGAAGAATCTGGCTTATACCAATGCGGGAGCTAATCCTGAATTTAATGCACAGGCGTTGGCAGCACTCGAAGATCCTTCCATATCTGCTATCGCCAGTGGAACCCAATGGTTATATACCGACAATCATGATTGGATCAGCGATATATTCGATAATGCATTCCAGCAGAACCACAGTCTGAGCATTACCAACTCATCGAAGAAAATAGATTATGCATTTTCTTTTATTGCTGTCCGATAAAACTTTTCGCTAAACAAAAAGAAAGGGCTGAATTCATT
>DAIRSI010000028.1:0-51406 GCA_036804505.1 Bacteroidaceae bacterium | reverse complement strand
TACTTCTGTTTGTTTTTTCCAGTCTTTCAATGAACTCTTTCTTGTTTGCCCCCGGTTTTTTGCCGAAAGTGATGCAAAGATAATACAAAGAACTAATACGCTCCAAATGTTTCGCCAAAAAAAATTATTTTTTTTTCAAAAAGGCTGTTTTATCACTAAAAATTGGCATTTCAAGACAAAAAGACTTGGCTCATAAATGAATATTTTCTAACTTTGTTCCTTATTAATCTAAAAGAACAAATATGAAGAACACGTTAAGAAGCATTTTTACTACTCCTTGGGCTCTTTCATTAATTCTAGTCTCTCTGTTATTAAATTCATGTACAAAAGACTTAGTCTTTACAGCCCCAACTAAACAAGGCGAGTTAAAAATTTCAACAAGAAGCATCTCGGATATTCCATTACCTTATATTATATATGTATTCAGTGAAAACGGTAAATGCGCTAATCAGTCAATAGTAAATAATTACGAAGATGAAATATCATTTAATCTAAATCCTGGTAAATATACAATCAAAGCTTTTGCGAATGCCAACACTACCAGTTGGATTTTTCCAGATCAAACATCCGCAACCTTAAAGTCAGTTGTAACTCCCCAAAAAGACAAACTGCTTTCCAATCTGTTTACGGGAACTGCTTTTGTCGAATTAAATCTGAATGACAAGAAAACAATTGAGTTATCACTCAGCCGTAAACTATCGGATTTGACAATTGATTTAAATAATATTCCGACAACGGCATCTGCTGTAAAAGTCAAAATATCCCCTCTTTTCACTTCTCTTTCAATAGATGGAGAATCCTTCGATGGCTCTAATGACATGACAATTGCTCTAGAAAAGCTGGAAATTCCAGGAGAATGGACAGCCACGAATATTCCGATTTTCCCGAGTAAGAATAGCCAAGTGAATATCACTATTTTCATAACCATTGGGAGCAAGACTAATAGTTATTCATATACGGCAGCTGCACCACAAAGCAATAAGCAGTATTATATCAAAGGAAGTTATACAGGTGAAAAAGAAGGAGAAACACGCTTAGGAATATATTTTGAACTTCTACCTTGGAACGACCCCATTATTGTCAACAAGAACTTCGGTAAGGAAACAGAAAACGGAGACAACACGAACAACAATAATACCGATGGGAACACCGGTACGGTCGTATCTCCAGACTTACCCGCCGTAGGAAGTATATGGAAAGGATCCTGCATTATGGCTGTAAACAACCCCACAAGTACTCAAGCTGAAATACTTCTAATGAGTATTACAGAATGGCAGGATTTAACTTCAAAAGAGGCTGAGACCATGGCTTCAACCTACAGCGTAACAGGACTTTCTGGTTGGAGACTCCCTACTGCTTCAGAAGTATCTACTCTAAGTGCCACTAGGCAAAAAATAGGAGTATCTTCTTTAAATTCCATTTTGACAGAAGCGGGAGGTACAGCTATCAGCGCCAATGCTTATTATATTTGTTCCAGCAATGATAAATACATGAAATTTCGATTTAGCGGCACCACGGCTGATATAGGAAGCACAAAACAGTTCAGATTGAGACTTGTGAAAAGCTATACTTGGAAAAAAGATTCTTAAAACTTCATACAAAATAATTGCAAACAGAAAAAGTCTGTATATATTTGCCTTAACGTGTTATTACATTAAAAAAAGATGATATCGAATGTTGATTTTATAATAAGGCTAACAGTTGCAGGTGTTTTAGGCGCAATTATAGGACTGGATCGGGAATATCGTGCAAAGGAAGCCGGTTACAGGACTCATTTTCTGGTTTCACTAGGAAGTGCTCTGATGATGATTGTTTCCCAATATGGATTTGCCGATGTCCTGCAAGAAGGCGTGATTCGTCTTGATCCTAGCCGTATTGCAGCACAAGTGGTAACAGGCATTGGTTTTATCGGTGCCGGGACCATTATTTTCCAAAAACAAGTTGTTCGCGGACTTACTACAGCTGCAGGAATCTGGACGGCAGCAGGAATAGGTTTGGCAGTAGGTGCCGGCATGTATGTCATAGGTATCGTAGCAACATTGCTAACTTTAGCAGGTCTGGAACTTCTGAATCGGATTTTCAGGAACATAGGCATGAAAAGTATCGGAATTACCTTTTCCACACAGAACAAAGATATACTGAAAGAACTGGCGAAACGATGCCAAAGTTATGATTTCAGAATCGTATCCTTTCAAATGGAAAACATTTCCCATTCCGGAATTCCTTCATTCCAAGTAACAGCCGTAATCAAATCAAGAAAAACAAATGATGAAACCGCCTTACTTTCAATGATGGAAGAATTTCCAGAAGTTACCATTGAAAGAATTGAATAAGAATAATATGGAGAGAGGCATAAACTGTCCGTCTTTTAAAATCGAAGAATATTTCACAAAAGGAAAAAACAAAGACGAGCTAAACGAAGATCTTGGAGTTATTACAAATTATTACGCAGCCATAATTGACGGTAGCACTTCAAAATCAGAATTCAGATGGGACGGTAAGACAACAGGGAAAATTGCATCTGAAATAATCGGCAATGAAATTCAAAAATTACCTGATGACATTGACGCGTACGAGGCCATTGAAAGAATAAGCCGTGGTATCTATTCTTTTTACGATAAACATGGACTCTTAAATCAGGTTTCGAACAATCCGGAGCTTAAAATCAGTGCAAGTGCAGTAATATTCAGCGCCATACGCAATGAAGTATGGCAAATAGGAGATTGTCCCTGTCTTATCGGAAACTCATATTTCCCAAACACAAAAAAAATCGACCGAATCATGTCTGAAGCACGAAGTGCTTTTCTTGAGACGGAAATTGCCCGAGGTACAACAGTATCAGAATTGATGCAGCATGATTCTGGCAGAGAATTCATTATTCCATTCTTGTCACAACAAAATTATTTGCAGAACAATCCATTGGCTGAAGAGTACTATTCTTATGCTGCCTTGGATGGATTTCCTATCGATGCCGAACAAGTGAAAATTTATCCTGTAAAGCAGGAAAAGACCATTATTCTGGCTTCTGATGGCTATCCAAAACTTTTATCTTCTCTTGAAGAGACCGAAAATTACTTAAAGAGAATACTAGCTACAGACCCTCTTTGTTTCCGCGAATATAAAAGTACAAAAGGATTGAAAACTGGAAACAACTCCTTTGATGACCGCACTTACTTAAGAATTGCACGTTTGTTGTGAAGGTGAATGCCAAATCCCAACATCAAATGATTGGGATTGTGGAAGTTCTTCAGGCAATATCCTATATGAAGAAAGGTATTATGCGTCACGTTCATCTTCAAAGCCAGAATCTGATAAAAAGTTCTCAAGTTGCTACAACCTGCTAAGACGTTTGCCCCCATACCGACATCTATTGTAAAAAAAGGCATAACGTATTCTATTCTACCTGACAAACCTAAAGCCAGTCTGTTCCGATACGGAAGCTTGGAAAATTCTGGAGGTCCTTCGGGTTTTTCATGGCCTAATGGCGAAATATAGTCTTTAGCATAGGCTCCTGCGGCTTCATCCTGTAATCCATCCAAAGACACTCCGGCCTTAAAGCGGTAACTGAAATTATAAAGGGAGGTAAAATTAAATCCATAAACTCCGTAAGAATCCGGAGATAGGTATTTATCGCCTCCCACATCTACGCCTGTGCGCTTCCATGCGCCGAAGAGTAACAAATCATAATTCCAATGCCGATAGAATTGTGGAGCGAGTTCCATTCTGACTGGTTTGCTGTCAGGTTTGCTTATGTTGTACACAATTCCCAAACGCAATCCCGTAGTATTCAACCCGGCATTAGGCAATCGCGTATTTCCATTCGAAAAATGAGTAAATGAATAACCGGCTACCAGGTCAAATTCTCGGGAAATTCTTTGACATAGATAAATGCCTGCAAATATATATGCATTTGTATTCGAACCAATGATGGTGTTATTGCTATTTTTCTCAGGATCATACGGATTCCAGCCAAAGGAAAGTCCAAAATTCCATTCGTAATTAAGAGACAAAGAATGAGTAAGCTTTGCTATCTGTGAACCCTGAAACACATAAACAGCAGTTGGATTTCCCAACTCCTTTTTATCATCAAAAACATAATGGGCGATGCCAATACCTTGATAAGTATCATGTCCATATACTCTCTCCAGCAAAGAGCCCTTTTTGTATTGAAAAGAATACCTTAAATGCGCAGATAGGGATGATTTCAGAGACTTGTTTTCATCATTCATTCCCTGCAAAAAAGAATTGAATGGGATGATATATTCAGGTCTGAAATCTACTTCCATACGGTGCGTTACAGGAGACCTGAAACTAATTGTATCAGTTTTTTGCTCATCCTGGGCTTTAGCGTTCTTGGGTACCAGTCCAAAAAGTACAGTACAAAATAGCAAGATTACATATCCCTGAAATTTTTTATTATCCATCATCACAACATCATTCTATACTTTACTGGCGCTCCTTTTGAGGCAAAATCAAATTGAGGATGACGCCCACAATAGCAGAAAGTCCGATTCCCGATAAAGTAAAATTACCCCATGAAAGAACGGCACCGCCGATTCCAGTTGTTAATGTGACAGATATAATAATGATATTACGGGTCTTTGACAAATCAACATGATTGTTAATCAAATTACTCACGCCAACACTTGCTATTGTTCCAAAGAGCAGTAGCATGATTCCTCCTAAAACGGCCTGAGGAATTGATCGCAGGAGAGCACTCATTTTTCCGATGACAGAAAATATAATAGCAGTAGCCGCAGCAATACGAATCACTTGAGGATTCGTGACCTTGGTAAGCGACATGGCACCTGTTACTTCAGAATATGTCGTAACGGGAGGACCTCCTAAAAATCCTGCAGCCAAACAAGCCAATCCATCGCCTAACAACGTGCGATGCAATCCAGGACTCTTCACGAAATCTTTTTCTGCTACGGCACCAACCACATATACATCTCCAATATGCTCAATGACAGGAGCAATAGCTACAGGTATCATATATAGAACCGGAGCCAAAGAGAATTTTGGGAACAGAAATGGAGGTAATTCAATCCAAGGAGCATTAGCAACCCCACTCATATCAACATCGAAAAAAATCAAGGCAACTATATATCCTACAATTATACCGCAAACCACGGGTATAAGTTTCAATAATCCACGGGCCAATACCAGAACGAGAATGGCAGTTATTAAAGAAATAGCTGCTAAAATCCAATTGGATTTTGCCATATTTACAGCACTTCCAGACAATGTAAGACCAATCAGAATGATGACGGGTCCTATCACCACCGGAGGGAAAACGCGATCAAGGAGTTTTTTCCCTTGCCATTTAACTAAAGCACTCATGATGAAATACACCAAAGACACTCCGACCATTCCGCCTAAAGTACCTGCCATTCCATAAAGCTTTGTTGCTTCAAGTATGGGAGCTATGAAAGCAAAACTACTTCCCAAGAAGATAGGGACTTTCCCACCTGTGACAAAATGAAAGATAAAGGTGCCCAAACCAGCTGTAAACAATGCCGTAGCGGGGTCAAGACCGACCAAGAGAGGTACTAAAACTGTCGCACCAAAAGCGACGAAAAGGAATTGAACGCCCACAATAGTCTTACGACCTGCGGACATATTTTGATTTACATCCATGGAGTATTTCTTTATTGTGCAAATGTAATAATAAAAAGATTTATCCATCAACAAAAAGTCAGGAAAATGACTATTTATCTGTCAAGAAACATAAAATAACCACATTCTCTTCTCGAAGCTGAAGCGGTCTGCATTTAATCAAAGTTTTGGCAAGATAAAATTAAACGTACTTTTTTATGTCCGGTAATAGCCATATTATCATCTGGTGCATAGCGGATAATTGTCTGCTATGCACCAGATGATTATCCGCTATGCACCAGATAACTTTCTCATCAGATAACTTCCTGAAAATAATATAGTTGAACTGTATTTTGATAAAAAGTTGGGATGTAGTTGGAATGCTCGAAAAAGTTAGAATGTATTTTTAGTAGCATTCTAACTTCTATCTTTCTGATTAATAGTATGATAAATCGAAAAGTTAGAATGGTTGGAATGCTTTTCATAAAAAATTCCAGGAACGACTTTCTTATGAACTCCGGCCAAGAACCCAAACGATTAATTCCCTTAATTTTGTTCGTTTGATAATTTTTCTGAACATCTTTCTTCTTTAATATTTTTTATTTACATTTGCGGAAGAGTTTTTCTTATCAATAAAGGAAAAAACTATTTCCTCATTAAAAGAATTGGCATATGAAAAGAGCTCTTTTGCTATTGGCAGCAGTATGCTTTTTTATTTTTAGCAATGCTGTTACCAAAGGCCAGCAAAAAATAATCATTCGCGGGAATATGTCTTTCCCCCCCTACGAGTTCATTAATGGCAATGGTGAACCCGATGGTTTGAATGTGGACCTGACTCGGGCTGTCATGAAAGAGCTGAATCTGCCTTACGAAATAAAACTAGATATTTGGAAAGATATTTTGCCTGATCTTTCGAAGGGTCACATCGATTTGGTAATGGGAGTATTGAAAAGCGAAGACTCATCTTCTAAGGATTTCATATACAGTGATGAACACGGTTATATCAAGCTGAACATAATTTTTAGGAAAGACTCTCCCGTATATGCCCTAAAAGACTTACAAAATAAAAAAATCATCGTTTTAAAAAATGCCATATCCGAATTGCGCCTCACTCCAATCAAAAAAGACGATGGAACTCTCCAATGTGTCATCATAACGGCTGTAGATCAAACCGAAATGGTGAGACACAATGAGAAACTGGAAGCCGAAAAAATAAAATTGGATCTGGCATTGGAAGCGGGCGGAGTATCAGCCTGGATATATGATCCACAAACCCAGGTATTCTCGGGATTAAAAGGTGAAACTATTGCCGGCAAAGGTATTACTCTTGAAGAGAACTTTAGCAAACTGCACCCCGAAGATGTGGAAATGCAAAAAACCATACTCAACGAATTGCTTCAAGGAGTAAAAACAAAAGCAAGCAGCACCTCACGCTACTTAAACGAAGACGGGACCTACCATTTTTATGAAAGCCATCTGATAACAAAGAAAGAAAACGGAAAAACAATTATACTCGGCACTCAGAAGGATATAACGGAAAAAATGTTACGGAAAAAGGAGCTGGAAAGATACCAGGCGACACTGGAAAAAGAGAAGGAAAGAGCTGAACAAGCCGACAAACTCAAATCCGCATTTCTTGCAAATATGAGCCACGAAATCCGAACACCACTCAACGCCATTGTAGGATTTTCGGAACTGCTACAGACAGAAGAAGATCCCCAGCAAAGAGCCATATTCATGAATATTGTCAATGACAACAACGAACAATTACTTAGACTTGTCAATGATATCCTTGACTTGTCCAAGATAGAATCCGGATTCATCGAGCTTAAACCTACGACTTTCGATCTGAGCATAATGGTGCAAGAAGTCTATCAATCATTGAAACAAAGATATTCCGAATCGGAAGTCAATTTCATCCTTGAGATTCCTCATAAAAATGTTATGTAACCCTTGATAAAGGAAGGCTTTTCCAATTATATACCAACTTCGTCACTAATGCATTCAAACATACGTCCAAGGGCTACATCCGCATAGGATATAAGAGTGACGAACAAGGAATAAAAATATATGTAGAAGACACAGGTTGCGGAATTTCCAAAGACAAACAAAGCCTATTGTTTGGTCGCTTTGCCAAACTTGACGATTTTTCTTCCGGTACAGGATTAGGACTGGCCATTTGTAAAGCAATAACAGAAGCAGAACATGGAACTATAGGTGCCATCAGCGAAGAAGGGAAAGGAAGTCTCTTTTGGGCATGGCTCCCTAGCAAAATAAAAATAGAATAAAATATTATACATAAAAAACAGAGATTATGAAACACTTATTTATTTTATTATCATTCAGCGCATTGATTTGCCTGAGCAGTTGCACGACACAATCATACCTAGCTAATTTTGCCAATTTCGTTGACAAAACAGATGCAAATTGTCAGTATTATTCCCTCAAACAATGGGAACGAAATGTAAACAAATTCAAGAAATACGGTGTTGAACGTTTTTACAAAGAAAAAGGCAAACTGTCAATCGGACAAATCAACGAAATTCTCAAACTAGATGCCCGCTACTTGGGGATCGTCAGTAGTCAAAACGTCATTCAGGTAACTGATATAATCAATGACATCAAAAAAATGGGACCCGATGTCCTAGGTGGTTTTTATAACGAATTCATGAATAGGTTCGACAAAAGAGAATGAAAGAATTATCCAGCCATTAAACAACCATTAAATAACCCTATAATAAATCTTTATGAGAATCCTTACAACAATTTTAAGCGCATGGCTATGTTTCAGTATTAGTCCTGCTATTTGGGCACAAGATATTATTCCAATCCCTCAACAGACAAAATTTTCTTCAGGAAAGTTTGAAGCAGGCAAAAAGACAAAGTTATACACCAATTTGCAAGGAAATGAAAGAAAGACAATGTTGAAATATTTTCGCGAAAGTTTTTTCCATTTAGGCAAAGGGAAAGTAACCGACAAGGCAAACATAATCAGACTCATTATTTCCAACGATCAAAAGGATTCCAAACAAGATGAAGGATATACTCTGACAGTCGATACTTCACAAATAGAAATAAAGGCAACTGGCGGCGCGGGTCTTTTCTATGGTTTGCAATCACTATCACAGCTCATGCAAGAAAAAAGTGAGACAGGCTTTTCCGTTCCTTGTACAAGTATTACTGATTTCCCCAGATTTCCATACCGTGGAATTATGATTGATGTGTCCAGACATTTCTTTCCCAAAGAATATATCTTTAAACAAATAGATGTAATGGCACATTTCAAGCTCAACCGCCTGCATCTTCACCTGACTGATGCCGGAGGATGGAGAATAGAAATCAAAAAATATCCTAAACTTACGGAAGAAACAAGCTACAGAACAGAATCTGATTGGACAAAATGGTGGATAAACAAAGACAGGCAATACTCCAGAAAAGATGTTCCCGGAGCTTATGGTGGTTATTTCACCCAAAAAGATATAAAGGAAATCGTTGCTTATGCCGCACAACATCATATAACAGTTATCCCCGAAATAGAGATACCAGGACATAGTGGAGAAGTACTTTTCGCCTTTCCGGAGCTTTCCTGTTCCGGAAAGCCATACATAAATTCAGATTTCTGCATAGGCAACGAAAAATCTTTTGAATTCATAGAAAATGTCTTAAAAGAAATCATTGACCTGTTCCCTTCTGAATACATTCATATCGGTGGTGATGAAGCCGAACAAGCAGCATGGAAAACCTGTCCACTTTGCCAACAGCGCATGAAAGATGAGAACTTGCATTCTACTTCTGAACTTCAAAGTTACATGATCCAGAGAATAGAAAAGTTCCTTAACAGCCATGGTCGCAAGTTACTTGGATGGGATGAAATCACTGAAGGTAAACTTGCTCCCAATGCAACTGTCATGTCGTGGCGCGGAACCAGTGGAGGAATGAAAGCGGCAGCAGCCGGGCATCACGTTATTATGACTCCAGGCAATTATTGTTATCTGGACCATGCCCAAGATGCACCTTCCACTCAACCAGCTTCCATCGGGGGGTACCTACCTTTAGATAAAGTCTATTCCTACAATCCACTCCCTGACTCTCTTCTATGCACCTCCCTCAGCCACTACATTGACGGTGTACAAGGAAATCTATGGACAGAATATGTTACTACTGCCGAACATGCAGATTACATGCTCTACCCCCGAGCCCTTGCCATCGCTGAAATAGGTTGGAGTCCACAGGAAAAAAGAAATTTCCCTGAATTTAAGGAACGAACATTGAAAGCAGTAGCAAAGCTCCAAGCTCAAGGCTATCATCCTTTCAATCTAGCTAATGAAGTCGGGCATCGTAAAGAAAGCTTGATACCCATAAATCATGAGGCAAAAGGTAAAAAAGTGATATATAACGAACCATACAACCCTAACTATAAAGCACAAGGAGTGACTACTTTGACTGATGGGAAAAGAGGTGATTGGGAGTATGGTGATGGCGCATGGCAAGGTTTTATCAACTCCAAGCGTCTGGATGTGACAGTTGATATGGAGACAATCACCAGTCTAAACGATGTATCGGCAGAATTCATGCAGGCAGTGGGTCCTGAGGTCTTCTTTCCTTCAGAAATCATTCTTTCTATATCGGATGACAATCAAAACTTTAAAATTATAGACAAGCAAACATTCAATGTCAACAAAGAAATTGACTACTTCATCAAGAATTATCATTGGGAGGGACAGGCAAAAGCACGCTTTATCAAAATCGAAGCACATTCAAATCCTCAGATAGGCGGATGGATTTTTACTGACGAAATAATCGTCAATAAAAAAACTGATTAATACATCCTACTTATTCAGGAAGAAATGGTTGAAAGCCAAGACAGGCGCGTAAAGAAGCATCCGAGGACCGGAAAACCTCATAACTTGTTTCATACGTTCTCTCATGTCAGAACGATAACAATGCACTTTACAACTTTTGCAAGAAGGTTTTTTATCCCCAAATCTGCAATGTTCCAAGCGAATCTCTGAATATCGCAACAGTTCTTTGCACGAATCACACAAATCCATGTTTCCCTCCTTCTTGTGGCAGTAAAGTCTGATCATGAAGGCAACGACTTCTTTATCTTTGTCTATTTTACTCATACTTTAAAAAAAACCTCTCAAAATCATGTGATTATGAGAGGCTTTTTATAGTACTCGAAGTGGGACTTGAACCCACACAGCCATTACTGGCCAAGGGATTTTAAGTCCCTCGTGTCTACCGATTCCACCATCCGAGCATCCTTTCAAAGAACAAGAGCGGAAAACGAGACTCGAACTCGCGACCCCGACCTTGGCAAGGTCGTGCTCTACCAACTGAGCTATTTCCGCTTATTGCGCCGCAAAGATATAGCTTTTATCTTTATCCACCAAATAAGTTTTATTTTTTTTAGTTTTCTAATGGGCTGTACCAGCCAATATCTTTTCTATTCTTTCCAACTCTTTTTCTGTAAAAGGAAGATTATCAATCGTATGAAGATTGTTAGACAATTGTTTGACACTGCTTGCCCCTACAATAACCGAAGTAACTCTCTTATCATGCAAAACCCATGCTAAAGCCATTTGGGCTAAAGATTGCCCTCTTTCTACTGCAATTTCATTAAGTAAGCGAGCCTTCCCAATGTTTTCATCAGTTACTTGCGCCAGATTCAAAGCCCCATTTCCAATGTGACGTGCTGCACGCGAATCTACGGGTATCCCATTCAAATATCTGTCAGTCAGCAACCCCTGGGCCAGAGGAGAAAAACAAATAAATCCCGATCCATATTTTTCTGCCAAATTCAGATTTTCCTTTTCAACTACCCGGTCAAACATATTGTATCTGTATTGGCTTATCAGACACGGAACATGCGCTTCCTCCATCATTTTATAAGCCATTTCTTGCTGTTCTGCCGGATATTTTGAAATACCTGCATAAAGAGCTTTACCCTGCCGAACAATGTCAATCAACGTTTGTATAGTTTCCTCTACCGGAGTCACTCCATCATAACGATGACTATAAAAGATATCAAAATACTCCAAGCCAGTGCGTTTCAAGCTTTGGTCTATACTGGCCATTAGATTTTTTCTTGACGAGCAAGTGCCATAAGGCCCTTCCCACATATCATGACCGGCTTTAGATGAAATAATCAATTCATCACGATAAGCCGAAAGGTTCTGTTTCAGGATTTTTCCAAAATTCGTCTCTGCAGAACCAGGTTTCGGTCCATAGTTGTTTGCCAAATCAAAGTGAGTCACTCCCTTGTCGAAGGCATAAAGAATCATATCGGTTGCAACGGAAAAGTCATCATTACTCCCAAAATTATTCCACAATCCTAAAGAAATTCTTGGCAGCAAGAGTCCCCGTTTTCCACTATAAGCATATTGCATACAGTGATAACGATCAGCTGCCGGTTGGTAATTTTTCATTTGCTTATATTATCATTAGAAAGTCCATGTTTGGTTCTCACAAGAATCGCCCCATTGGCACCGCGAGAACCATAAATACTTGCATCTTTCAATACTTCTACATAATCTACATCTATCAAACTAACCCCCATTAGTGTATCAACGATAACTCCATCAACCACAAACAAAGGTGTTTGACTTAGCATGAAGCTATTAGTACCACGCATAGAAACCGAAGGCTCTACTCCCCCACTTCCGTTCCCTCCTACATTAAGTCCGGGAATGCGTCCTTGCAAAGCCGACAAAATATCTGTATACCCACTTCGACGTAGTTCTTCACCAGAAATACCGTTGCTTACACCTGTATTCTCACGGCGCTTTACGAAGCCATAACCAAAATCCACTAAATTCTGATCTTCCTCCGTACGCAATTGCCGTTCATCAGCCAAATAAATCTTTATACTTTTCTTGTTGGCTACAGGAATATTGTAAGTACGCTTTTTGACGATCACTTTCAACGTATCAGAAGGTTTTACATCCGTAAGTCCAAAACGTCCCATTTTGTCACTTCGTGAATACTTATGAGAATCATGCACATAAATGCGGACATTTTTCAATGGAGCTCCCGCAGCATCAAAAACCATCCCGTTAAAAGGTACGCCAGACTGAGCATTTGTACCTATAGTAACGGCGATCAAAATTAGAAAAGAATAAAGTGTCCTCATAATAATTATAAATTTAAAAAACCATTATTCGGCTAACAATTTTTCTTCAGCTTTTTCAGCACGGAGAAAATCAAATTCAGAAATTACCTGATTCATTAAATCCGATATCTTGTCATTACAAAGATTCCCTATGCTGCCTTCATGGGTGTGATGAATATTTTTATCCGGTACAAATTTACCTGCCTCTATATCAAGACCTACTTTCTTATAAGCATCTCTAAAAGGCATACCATCCCGAGCCAACTTGTTCACCTCCTCTACACTGAAAATATTCGCATATTTATCATCTTCAAGTATATGTTCATTCACTTTCATCCTGCTTACAATATAATTTGTCATATCGATACAATCTGACAATTCCTGGAAAACCGGAAGAAAGACTTCCTTGATAATCTGCAAATCACGGAAATAGCCGCAAGGCAGATTATTTGAAATCATCATAATCTGTTGTGGAACCGATTGTATCTTATTACATTTTGCACGGATTAGTTCAAAGACATCAGGATTTTTCTTATGCGGCATGATACTCGAACCGGTAGTACATTCATCCGGTAATTTTACAAAGCCGAAATTCTGACTATTGAAAAGACAAGCATCATATGCAAGTTTGGAAAGAGTAGCAGCCACTGAAGCCAAAGCAAAAGAAACGTTACGTTCCATCTTTCCCCGTCCCATCTGTGCATAAACGACATTGTAATCCATTGAATCAAAGCCCAAAAGATTCGTTGTCATTGTCCTATTTAGTGGAAAAGACGAACCATATCCAGCAGCCGACCCCAACGGATTTCTATTACAAACCTTGTAAGCTGCTTTAAGAAATATCATATCGTCTACCAATCCTTCCGCATATGCGCCAAACCATAATCCAAACGAAGATGGCATAGCTATCTGTAAATGGGTATATCCAGGCATCAAGACGTCCTTGTAACAATTGCTTTGAGCGATAAGTTCATCAAAAAGTAATTTAATCTGCCTTACAATATTCTTCAACTGGGTTCGTGTGTAAAGCTTTAAGTCAACTAGTACCTGATCATTCCGTGAACGTCCGCTATGGATTTTCTTTCCAACTTCACCAAGTTTTCTTGTAAGCATCAATTCCACTTGGGAATGAACATCCTCCACTCCTTCTTCAATAATAAATTCACCTTTTTCCGCTACAGCATAAATACGTCTCAATTCGGACAATAAAAGTTCCAGTTCATTTTTTTCAAGTAAACCGATACTTTCAAGCATGGTGATATGTGCCATAGAGCCTATCACATCGCTCTTTGCCAATAATAAATCGAGTTCACGATCCCTTCCGATGGTAAATCGCTCAATCTTTTTATTTACCTGAACATTTTTTTCCCAAAGTTTTGATGCCATAGCATTTATCTTTAATCAAAATTAATGGTTGCAATCAAATCTGCAATTTTTTCCAAGCCTTCCTGTATGGGTTTAGAAACCATTCCTTTTACGAAAGGATTCAATTCCATTCTAGCAGTTACCTTGAATTTACACTCATTCTCATCTACAGGTACGACCTGCATCCAAAGATTGACAGGGATCGGAGAATTCACAGCCTCAATTTTAACGCATTTATTTAATTCCCTCTCAATGATTTTTAAGGAGACATTTCCTACCGGCGATAGATTGAAACTCACGGAGTCTGTATCGAAACGGAAATCCGAAATTTTCTCCGATGGCACCTTGTCCTTGACGCTTTCCAAATTATTCAAATCGGAAAGTTTTGCATAGACCTTCTCTACACTATAAGGAATCATTTTGATTCCGCTTTCGAATTGTGTCATACTGTCTTATTTATATTATTAAAAAAGAGAACTATTCAGGCAAAAGCAAAGCCGCATAATTCTCTTTTGTATAGCAAAATCAACAAAAATTATCCATTCCAATGTGCTGGATCCTTACGCCATTCATGAAGGACCTCAACATCTTCCGAATTAATGTATTCGGTTCTCAAGGCGGCCTCGAGCACAGCTTCATAATTTGTTAAAGTAACCAATGGTACTTTTGCCTCTCTAAAAGCCTGAACCGAAAGATCAAAGCCATAAGTAAAAGAGGCTATCATCCCTATAACTTCACATCCGTCACGACGAATTGCCTCCACAGCTTTGAGACTGCTTCCACCTGTTGAAACCAAATCTTCAACCACAACAACTTTCATTCCCGGCCGTAGCTCTCCCTCAATCAGATTTTCTAATCCGTGATCTTTAGGGGTAGAACGAACATACACAAAAGGCAGATTCAATTCATCTGCAACCAAAGCACCCTGAGGAATAGCTCCCGTCGCAACTCCTGCTATAGCATCCACCTGTCCGAATTTTTCAAGAATCAAACGGGATATTTCTATTTTTACAAAATTACGTAATGAGGGATAAGATAGAGTCTTGCGGTTATCACAATAAAAAGGCGATTTCCAACCGGAAGCCCATGTAAACGGATTTGCCGGCTGCAATTTAATAGCCTTAATCTTCAATAGTTTTTCAGCAAAAAGTCTCTCTAAAGTTTTCATAACTTAACTTATATATTTAATAACGTGTTGCAAATTTAAATAAAGATGTCGAGAAAGCGAACACTTCTACGTTATTTTTTCAAAATAATCGTTTTTTTTGAAAAATATAAGAATTAAAAGTTACATATGTAGAGCAAAAGCAAGCGTTAGGACACTTATTTTCAAATTTTCTTCCTTTATGATAGGTTCAACGCAAGCACAGATGGTGGCGCCTGTAGTTATTACATCATCAATGATAAGAATATGCTTGCCAACAAATTGAACATTATGATCACACTCAAAAGCTCCGTTTACATTTTCCAATCGATCCCCCACTCCCTTGTGAGTTTGCGTTTCACTATTTTTTACACGCCTTATCACTTTATCTTTCACTGGTATATGAGTAATCTGTGAAATACCTTTGGCAAGCCATTCACTTTGATTGTAACCTCGTTTTCGTTTTTTTGCTTGCGCTAGCGGAACAGGGACAATAAAGTCTATCCCATCGAAAAAAGAAGAAGATGATAGAATCTCTGTAGCCAGACACCGACCCATCTCTGTACCGACCCAAGGATGTCCATAATACTTCAGATGATACAAAACATTACATGCATTGTTTCCTTTCCGATAAAAGAAAAAAGACGAAGCTCGTTCAATCGGAATTTTACCATAGAATATCTTTTCCAGAGGATTTTCAGATTCCAAATGATATCCCGTTCGAGGCAAATCCCTATAACATGACAAACAAAGTGTATGTTCCTGAGAATGGAGCCTACGACCACACATGACACATAATCTTGGAAAAAAGACATCAAAAATCTCATGAATCCATACTCTCATACTCATCCGTATTTATGCATAACCTTATGGTTTCCATGTCAAACCCTTTTCCCAGTGCAAAACGAATCAGTTTGCCGTTTATTTCATACTCGTTTTTCCCTTTAATACTTTTCTTTTTAGTTTTCAAAAGCTCTTTCAGAACATTTGAATATTCATCAGCATCTATTTGTTCTAACTGTTTTTCGATTATATGTGGGGAGATCCGTTTGCATCTCAATTCTTTTGCAATCTTCATTTTACCCCATTTGTTATATAAAAATTTATCGTGAACAAAAAATCTGCAGAACCTTTCTTCATCTATATATTTTTCTTCTTTCAGTTTTTTCAAGATGTTTTCCTGCGCCTCTTTAGGAATTCCCCACTTGTTCATTTTTTCGGACATTTCCTGCAAGCAGTGTTCCGAAAGAGAACACATTGCCGTCAACCTATACCATGCATCCGTTTCACTTAGTTCCTTCATTTTTTTTCATTTTTATTGCTCTTACCATTCTGTCCTTTCCTGCATAATCTTTTTTCTTCTCTATATCATCATATCCTAAAGCCGACAACAAACAAAAAATATCATCCACATATAAAGGGTTGATTTCAAGAAACAGACAACCGTTGTCTTTCAAAATATCAATTCCTAAAGACGCGATCCTTCTATAAAAGAGCAAAGGATCTTCTTGTGGGACAAAAAGAGCCCTATGAGGTTCCCAATCCAGAACATTTCTTTCCATAAGCTGTTTCTCCGACGGACAAATATAAGGTGGATTGCTTACAATCACATCATATTTCCCAGCGGGAACTTCGTTAAGAATGTCGCAATGGAAAAAATCCACATGAGTCCGATTCAATTCATTGTTTTCTCTAGCCACATTCAACGTTTCTTCTGAAATGTCACAACTCCTGATTTTTGTTTCAGGATGCTTCCCAGACAAGACAATCGGAATACAACCACTTCCCGTACCTATATCCAATATAAAGCCAAAGGATCTCCAGGATTGCAAAATCCATTCCACCAATTCTTCTGTTTCGGGACGAGGTATCAGGACATCCGTTGTCACCTTGAATGTATAACCTCCGAACAAAACTCTTCCCAAGACATATTGAATAGGTTCATAATTATCAAGTCTAATGAAAATTTTTCCCAGTTCCTCCTTATTTTCTTCAGAAAAAGCAATATCTTTGTCCATATAAACATCAAGCATGCTGATATGAAAATAATCCTCAAGAATCATACGTGCCATGGCCTTGGCTTCACCCTCAGGATATTTGGATTTCAGATGTTGAATGATTGATTGATAAACTTGCATTCCTTCATTTTTGATGCAAAAATAAAAAATAACTTTTTATTATCATGAACAAGGATGAATTTTTTATGTCCCGTTGCATCCAACTGGCTAAAAACGGGAAAGGAAATACATCACCGAATCCAATGGTAGGTGCTGTTATCATAAATAATGGGGTAATAATTGGAGAAGGATATCATGTAAAATACGGTGAAGGACATGCTGAAGTGAATGCCATCCGCTCCGTAAAAAATCCGGATTTATTTAAGGACTCAACGATTTATGTCAGCTTGGAACCTTGTTCGCATTATGGTAAAACCCCTCCATGCGCTGACCTCATTATTGAAAAGGGCATTCCACGGATTGTAGTAGGCTGCGTAGATCCGTTCAGTAAAGTTTCCGGAAGGGGTATTCAGAAGCTTAGGGAAGCAGGACGGGATGTCAAGGTAGGAATTCTCGAACAAGAATGCCTACGATTAAACAAAAGATTCATTGAAGCAAATACAAAACATCGTCCATATGTAACGCTAAAATGGGCGCAATCAGCCGATGGCTTCATTGATAAAGAAAGAAACGATGGAACACCGGAAATTCTATCTTCACCATTCACTCAGATGTTGGTGCACAAGAAAAGATGCGAAACCGATGCTATCTTGGTAGGTTCTCGAACTGCTATGCTAGATGATCCGTCTCTAACAGCCCGATTATGGTACGGGAAGAATCCTGTCAGAATTGTTATTGACAGAAAGCTTACCCTTTCCAAGACCTTGAAACTTTTTGACGGAACTGTAAAAACTCTTGTTTTTACCGAAAAAGAAGCTCCAAATAGTTTCAATCTGGAATACATTACATCCGACTTTGGTACTGACCTACCCATTAATATCCTGAATTTTCTGCAGTCCCGCCAAATTCAATCCGTTCTTGTAGAAGGAGGAAGAGAAACCATTCAACACTTTATCGATCTAGACCTATGGGATGAAGCCTTTATTGAAAAGACGATGAAAAAGCTTGGTTCTGGAGTAAAATCACCGGTTTTGAATGGTGGGAATCTTATAGAAATTCAAACATATAGCTCATCATTGATAGAATTTCATTTAAATAAATTTTGATTTCGGACATTTTTTTAAGTAAATCACAGATAAAATCGCCAAATTTATCTATAAATAATTATAAAACTTGCCTTGTTTGTTCAGAATAGCAAAAATAGTTCTTACTTTTGCAACTTGAAAATAAATACGCGTAGATGAAAAAAATATTACTATTTATAGTCGGTATATTCGCTATCTCATTGGTTTTTACGTCATGTTTAAACAATGACGACTCAACAACTACATACTCTTCAGATGCCGCTATAACAGCATTTTCCATTGGTACTATTGAAACCACCTTGACAACAAGAACGTATGACGATTCTGATGACAGCACTTATACCGTTACTTTAACGGGTAGCAAATATAACTTTGTCATTGATCAAAAGAATAACATCATATACAATCCTGATTCACTACCTTACAGGACAAACGTTTCAAAAGTCGTAACAACAGTCACCAACGGGGGATATTCCCTTACTTACAGAAAGAATGAAGCAGATACGGTCTGGTCATCGACAGACTCCATAAATTTCACCAAACCGGTCGCCTTCAAATCATGGGCACAAAACGGTTCTTCCAGACAATATACCATAAAGATTAATGTCCACCAATACAATCCCGATTCACTTGTGTGGAATTCAATCACATCCAATTTCAAAGGAGAGAACATTACAGGCAAACAAAAGGCCGTTCTCTTCAAGAATAATATTTTTGTATATGCTGAAAGCAACAATCAAGTTGTCGTCACAAGCACTTCAGAAAATGATGGAGCAAACTGGACCATTCCGTCCGAAATAACAGGTATAGCAGAAAAAGCAGACTATTCATCTGCCATCGTTTTCAATGGAGCCATATATATTCTAAGCGGAACAAAACTATATAAATCAGAGGATGGAAAATCCTTCAGCGCTGTAGCAAGCAATAATAGTTTCAAGCGTCTTCTTGCCATCAACGGAAGCACATTGTGGGGTACAAACGGTGACAATAAATTCGTATCAACATCCGACGGGAACAATTGGAACATCGGTAACAACGTAACTCAACAACTTCCCGATCAATCTGTCAGTTATGTAAATTATACACAAGCATCCAATCCTTATCTCTATAAATCAGTATTGATGGGAACTTTTGTAAATTCTACAGATACCATAGCATCGGTTTGGGAAACGGAAAAGGGAACTGACTGGACGCCTTACAATGAGAGGAATTCCTTCAATTGCCCTTATCTGAATAATCTTTCGATGATAAGATATGACAGCAAGTTATACGCTTTTGGAGGAAACAGCATAAACAAAGTCACAAGCGTAAAAGGATTTAAGTATTTCTACTGTTCCCTTGATGAAGGTATTTCATGGAGACAAGTAAAGAACAATGTTTTATTTCCCGACTCCTGGTCCGGAAACAATAATGACTTTTCATTTTTGGTGGATGACAATAATTATATTTGGATTATTTTCAGCAAAAGCGGCCCTCAGGGTGCATTCGTATGGAAAGGACAAATACGCAGATTAGCGAATGATTGGATTTATAAATAAGCAACATGACCGACAACTATAAAGAGCTTTTAGACAAAGACCAGATTCCTCAGCATGTAGCTATTATCATGGATGGGAACGGACGATGGGCAAAATCAAAGGGTCATCCCCGCTATTTTGGTCACCAAGCCGGCGTTGAAACTGTGCGTAACATCACAGAAACAGCCGTCCGTCTTGGAATAAAATATTTGACTCTTTATACATTTTCAACAGAAAATTGGAATCGGCCGGAAGAAGAAGTACATGCTCTCATGGAACTTCTTTTCAAATCCATCGAAGAAGATATTTTCAAGAAAAACGAGGTCGGTTTCCGAGTCATTGGAGACATGGAACGACTGCCGAAAAAGGTACAGGAGAAGTTAAATGAATGCATGGAAAGCACTAAGAATTACAAAAGGATGTGTTTGGTACTTGCACTCAGCTATTCCTCAAGATGGGAAATAACCAATGCCGTAAAACGCATTGCGAAAGAATATGAGTCGGGGAAACTGACTCGTAGTGACATTACCGAGAACTTGATTAACAAATATATGACCACTGAGTTCATGCCCGATCCGGATTTGCTGATTCGTACAGGGGGGGAAGTCAGATTAAGTAATTTCCTTTTATGGCAATGCGCTTATTCCGAATTGTATTTTTGTGATACCTTTTGGCCTGATTTTAACGAAGAAGAATTCTGCAAAGCTATATATAATTTCCAGCAAAGGCAACGGCGCTATGGAAAGACGAGTGAACAAATAGAAAATGAATAATGAACAAAATAAGAGAAATGAATCATCTTTTAAATTGTAATTCTCTGCTAAAGATAAGATTGATAGCGTTTATCACCTGCCTTTGCTGCCTAAGTAGCAACATTTGTGCACAGGACATTGATAATACTAAGAAGGAAAAACCTGTCATCATTTATTCCAATACTCCCAAAAAGATGGAAATTGGTGGCATCAGGGTTTCTGGAGTCAAAAACTATGAAGATTATGTTCTGATAGGATTGTCAGGACTCGCTGTTGGCCAGACCATTTCGGTTCCAGGCGATGAAATAACAGCAGCAGTCAAACGCTATTGGAAGCATGGTTTGTTTTCTCAAGTTACAATTGAAGCCGACAGTATTGTTGGCGACAAAATCTATCTGGATATTATTTTGAACCAACGTCCCCGCGTTTCAGATGTAAATTACAATGGGGTCAAAAAATCTGAGAGAGAAGACTTGCAAGCTAAACTTGGGCTTATCAAAGGCAGCCAGATTACGCCAAACATGGTTGACCGAACAAAGATCCTCGTAAAAAAATATTTTGATGGGAAAGGCTTTAAGAACGCTGAAGTACAAGTTGTTCAAAGAGATGATCCGAAGAATAAAGAACAAGTGATCGTGGACATAAACATCGATAAAAAAGAAAAAATAAAAGTCCATCAGATTACTATCGTAGGGAATGAAGCCCTTTCTGACAAAAAGATCAAGGGCTCCATGAAAAAGACTCATGAAAAAGGCAAATTGGTAAACTTCTTCAAATCGAAGAAATTCATTGACGAGAAGTATGAAGAAGACAAGGAAAATATCATTAAAAAATATAACGAATACGGTTATCGTGATGCCCAAATTCTGGAAGACAGTGTAAAGAACTTCGATGGAAAATCCGTTGATATCTTCCTGAAAGTAGAAGAAGGACAAAAATATTTTTTACGTAACGTTTCTTGGGTAGGTAATACAGTCTATACAACAGATATGCTGAATGCCCTGCTCCGAATGAAAAAAGGTGATATATATAATCAGAAACTGTTGGGGCAACGCACAACGGAAGATGACGATGCAATAGGAAACTATTATTACAATAACGGATATCTCTTCTATAATTTGGATCCGGTAGAAATTAACGTCGTGGGAGATTCTATCGACTTGGAGATGAGAATTACGGAGGGACCGCAGGCAACATTAAACCATGTAAGAATTATGGGAAATGACCGCCTTTATGAAAATATTGTACGTCGTGAATTAATGACAAAACCAGGAGACCTCTTCAGCAAGGAGGCTCTTATACGATCTGCACGCGAAATTGCTCAAATGGGACATTTTAATCCTGAGACGATTAATCCGGATGTAAAACCAGACCCGACAAATGGCACGGCAGATATCAACTACAAGCTTGAATCTAAGGCCAATGACCAGATAGAATTCTCTGCAGGCTGGGGACAGACAGGTGTCATAGGAAAACTAAGTTTGAAATTTACAAACTTCTCAATGGCCAACCTCTTCTCGAAGAATAAGAACAAAAGAGGCATTCTTCCACAAGGAGACGGGCAAACGCTTACCATAAGCGGACAAACGAATGGAAGCTATTACCAATCATACAGTTTATCCTTTATGGACCCCTGGTTTGGAGGGAAACGCCCTAACTCATTTTCTGTAACCGGATTCTATTCAAAGTACACTGATATCAGTAGCAACTATTATAACAGCTCATATTACAACAATTACTCCAGCCTTTACTATGGCTATGGGAGTTATAATAACAACTATTATAACAGTTATGAGAATTATTATGACCCCGACAAGAGTATGCAGCTCTACGGACTTTCCATTGGATTTGGGAAGCGTCTGAGATGGCCTGACGATTACTTTTCCATCTCAGCAACCTTGGCCTACCAAAGATATGTCATGAAGAACTGGCAGTATTTTCCTGTAACCAATGGGGCCTGCAACAACATTAATCTAGAATTGGCACTTTCCCGCAGTTCAGCTGACAGTCCAATTTATCCTAGAAGAGGATCGGAATTCACTTTCTCCATGACGTTGACTCCACCCTATTCATTGTTCGATGGTAAAGACTATAAAAATATGGCTAGCGATCCGACAAAATCAACCTATCAGGATGAATACAATGAAAAATTCAAATGGGTTGAATACAATAAATGGAAATTCAAAAGCAAAACATATACAGCCCTTACCGGTGGACAAAAATGTCCGGTTCTTATGTCAAGAGTTGAATTTGGACTGTTAGGTCACTATAACAAATATAAAAAGTCACCATTTGAAACTTTCTACGTTGGTGGTGATGGAATGTCGGGATATTCAAGCGGTTATGCTCAGGATGTTATCGCACTTCGCGGATATGAGAATGGCTCGTTAACACCGAGTATCAGCTATTACGGCTACGCCTATTCCCGTTTAGGTCTTGAACTCCGCTATCCGTTGATGCTGGAATCTTCAACCAGCATCTATGTATTATCATTTGTTGAAGGTGGTAACGCATGGACTGATGTCAAGAAGTTTAACATTTTCGACATGAAACGCTCTGCCGGTGTCGGTGTACGCATCTTCCTTCCAATGATTGGTATGATGGGTATTGACTGGGCATACGGTTTCGATAAAATTTATGGTTCCTCCCGATATGGAGGAAGCCAATTCCACTTTATCCTAGGACAAGAATTTTAAATTTAACAATATGAAAAGATCAATTGTTTTATCTCTGCTTTTTGTGGCTATAGCAACTTGCTCATACGCCCAAAGATTTGCCTTGATCGACATGGAGTACATTTTAAAAAATATACCTTCCTATAATCAAGGAATGCAACAATTGGAACAAACTTCCAAAACCTATCAAACAGAAGTCGAAACTGCTACCAATAAGGCAAAAGACCTCTATAACCAGTATCAGAAACAGGCAAAGAATCTTTCGGAAACAGTAAAGACGCAAAGAGAAAACGCCATCGTTGCTCAAGAGAAAAGCGCAGCAGAACTCCGCAAAAACTATTTTGGTCCGGAAGGAGTACTCGCAAAGAAAAGAGAAGCCCTGCTTACTCCCATTCAAGACAAAATTTATGAAGCTGTAAAACAACTTGCAAATGCAAAAGGATATGCTTTGGTATTGGACAGAGCATCCGATTCTGCAGTCATTTTTGCATCTCCTAACATTGACATTAGCGATGATGTACTTGCAAGATTAGGTTATTCAAAATAATTTTATAAATTTGCACACGCATTACTCTCGAAACAAATAACAATTTAAAAATAAAGATTATGCTTAAGAAAATCATCGTTTTAGCATTAGTGATTCTCCCTTTGAGCGCATTTGCCCAGAAATTCGGTCACCTCAATTCTCAACTTATCGTACAAGCAATGCCTGAATACACAAAGGCACAGACTGACCTCCAGGCTTTGGAAAAGACTTATTCAGATGAATTGAAAAAAATTCAGGACGAATATCAGAAGAAACTTGATGAATACCAAAAAGAAGAAAAGACTCTTCCGGATAACATCAAGCAGAGAAGACAACAGGAGTTGACAGATATCCAGAACCGTATGCAACAGTACTACCAGACTAGCCAACAGGACATGCAAAAGGCTTCTCAGGAGAAGATGGGTGTTATCAGCGACAAAATCAGCAAAGCCATCAAAGAAGTGGGAACTGCAGGAGGCTATGTATATATCATGGACATCGCAAGCGGAATTCCTTATATCAGCGAAACACTCAGCTCTGATGTAACCTCTGCTGTAAAAGCAAAATTGGGATTGAAGTAATTCATCCTGATTCCATAAACTATATGAATAGGATGGTAGCAATATCATCCTATTTTTTCTAATTCCAAATCCTTACTGATATGCTCAAAAAAATATTTTTTTCAGTTTTATTGCTATTTCCTCTAACCTTACTTGCACAAGTGCAGTTTGGTTATCTCAGTTATTCAAAGATTTATAAAGCAATGCCTGAATATACTGCAGCTCAAAACAGCATGAAAGAATTGGAAGACAAATACAATTCTGAAGTCAAGCACTCTGAAGATGAATTCAATCGCAAGTATGCCGAATTCTACCAGGGACAGAAAGACTTTCCCCAATACATTCTTGAAAAACGCCAAAAGGAACTTCAGGAATTAATGGAAAAAAGCATTGATTTCAAGGAGAAAGCCAAACAACTGCTGAGAGACTCAGAGAGTAAACTCAAAGCTCCTATTGAAGAAAGACTCAATCAGGCAATCAAGTCAGTTGGTGAAGAATTCGGATACAGCTATATTCTCAATACAGATAACAACACCTATCCTTTCATCAATGCTAATGCAGGGGTGGATATTACAGCAACTGTCATGAACCGCTTGGGTATAAAACATGAATAGTTCTTCTTTTCCACAGGACCCAGGCCCCATCGGAGTATTTGATTCCGGCTATGGTGGACTCACAATCCTTGAGAAGATCCGACAGGAACTCCCCCAATACGATTATATTTATTTAGGTGACAATGCCCGTGCCCCTTACGGAACACGGTCTTTTGAAATCGTTTATGAATTTACTTTGCAAGCAGTAACCAAGCTGTTCCAGTTAGGTTGTCATCTTGTAATTCTGGGCTGCAATACTGCATCAGCAAAAGCACTTCGGAGTATTCAGCAAAAGAATCTGCCATCCATGGACCCCAATCGCAGGGTTTTAGGAGTTATCCGTCCTACTGTAGAAATAATCTCCCAACTCACTCAAACCAGGCACATCGGAATTCTGGCGACTCCCGGTACAATTAAATCAGAATCTTATCCACTAGAAATAAAAAAATTCTTTCCAGACATTCATGTCACAGGTGAAGCCTGCCCTCTGTGGGCTCCTATTGTAGAAAACAACGAGTTCGATTCTCCCGGAGCAGACTATTTTGTCAAAAAGAATATTGATCAGATACTATCTAAGGATCCGGAAATTGATGCTATCATTCTAGGTTGCACCCATTATCCATTACTTTTAGACAAAATAAGGAAATATACACCTGAACACATCCGTCTTATTTCACAAGGCGAATACGTCGCAAAAAGTCTGAAAGACTATCTTTCACGCCACACATACATAAACGATAAATGTACCCAAAGCGGAAATTGCCTTTTCTATACGACCGAATCGGAAGAAAAATTTCAGGAAAGTGCCAAAATATTTCTCAAAAAAGAAATAAAAGTAAAATCACTTTCTTTGGATACTATTTGAATTTCAGCAATCGCTTGCTTAAGTAGCGTACAGGATACCAAACTGCCAAGAAGCCGAATACAACTACAGTTACAAAAACGAGTACGATATCTCCGGCATGAACGCTCACCGGATAGGAATCTACTACGAATGTACCGGCACTGTCACCTAATGGGACCAATCCGTATCTTTGTTGCAGAAAGCACAAAAGCAATCCTAGCAGGATACCTATAATGGCACCCAGAAATAAAATCATCCTGCCCTCAAAAAGAAAGATTCTATAGATCAGTTTATTGCTGGCACCCATATTTCTCAGTGTCACCACATCCTTCTTCTTATCGAGAATCAACATAGAAAGAGAACCAATCACGTTGAAGCAAGCTATCATCAAAATAAAGACTAAAAAAAGATAGGAAATCAGTTTTTCGATTTCCATGATATGAAAGACATCCTGTTGCTGCTGGTAACGATTCTGTACATTGTACTGCGGGCCTACTATATTCTGTATTTGCTTTTGCACCTTATCAACCTCATTACTGTTCTTTAACTTGAGTTCAATAGAAGAAACTTCTTTGTCATAATCAAACAAGCGACGCGCAAAGCCTAGTGAAGTCAACACATAGGAAGCATCGTATTTCTTCTGATTCACTGCAAAAGCAACTCCGGGCGAATAAAGATAATCCGTTTTAAAGCTTGCCATTGGGTTAGCCAAGTTGATATCTCCCCCTCTAATCGGTGCATAAACTTCCAATGGATCCACGAATCGCAATCCACAACCTAAAGTCGAAACCAACTGTATACCCATGACTCCATAATTCAATTCATCGGCATGGAGCATAAACATACCCTTTCCATAAAGAATGCTGTCAATTTCCGTCAGTTGCTGGAAATTATCTTCAACACCCTTGATTGTAACTACCGTCTGTCTTCCTTTGTATTGAATCACTGCATTATCTTCCAAACATTCAGAAAAGACTTCTATTGACTGAAGCTTCTTCACCTTTTCGAATGCAGCCTGATTCGGATTAAAAACTTTTCCTTCCACCACCGTAATCTTCAGTTCCGGATCAAAAGCAGTAAAAAAATTGGCTATCAAGTCCCTGAAGCCATTAAAGACAGACAAAGTACAAACCAAAGCCATTGTTGCGAACGCTACTCCGCAAACGGAAATTCCCGAAATAATATTAATTGCATTATGCGATTTTTTCGAGAACAGATATCTTTTAGCTATAAAAATCGGAAAGTTCACTTTTACTTCAACAATTCATCGATCTTTTCTATATAATCCAAAGAATCATCCACAAAGAACTTTAGCTCAGGGATGATACGCAATTGGAAACGCACCCGCTGTCCCAAATCATATCTTATTGATTTGGCATTATTATTAATGTTCTCGATTATCTCCGTACTTTTCTCAGATGGGAAAATGCTGAGATAAGCCTTTGCAATACTCAAGTCGGAGCTTATTCTGACTGCGCTGACAGAAACCAAAACTCCCTTATTCAAAGCTTTGGTCTGCAGCATAAATATTTCGCTCAATTCCTTCTGGATGAGACGGGCAATTTTGTTTTGTCTTGTAGTATCCATATTACTTTATTTTTTTCTTATCAAGGTGAGACCGTCTCGCAATGGGAGAATAACCTTTTCCACCCTCTCGTCGACTGCCACCTTGTCGTTAAAATCCATTATTCCTTTTGTTTGGGCGTCCTTGAGGTAAGAATCATCCACCACATGTCCGTCCCAAAGCGTATTGTCTGCCAGGATATAACCTCCTTTTGCAAGATATCCCAGCGTCATCTCATAATAATCCAAATACATTCTCTTATCACCATCAATAAAAGCTAAATCAAATAGGATATCCAGTTGCGGAACTCGCTCCAATGCATCACCAATGTAAAACCTTATTTTCTCCGAATAAGGTGAATTCTCAATCCAAGGGCGGGTGAAATCCTCTTGCTCATCATTAATTTCAAACGTATGAAGCAATGCTCCCTCTTCTAATCCTTCCGCCATACATAAAGCCGAATATCCGCTGTATGTTCCTATTTCCAGAACCTGCTTCGGACGAATCATCTGCACCAGCATCTTCAGTATTCTTCCTTGCAAATGTCCTGAAGCCATTCGGGGCCGAAGAAGTTTTATATTCGTATCGCGGTACAACGCCCTCAGATAATCTCCTTCATCATCAATATGCCGCAATATGTATTCATCCAAAGCTTCCGTTTCCAACATGATCTTTACAAATATCTGTTACTATTCGGCAAAACGTAATCATCAGCATGCTTCAACACATCACTTACCTGATTGATTTCCAAAAAAGAAGTATGAGTACCCTCTTTTCCTCCACTCAAATAAGCAACCATCTCATTTTCCTTGAGTACGCCATCAGACAAAAGCTTACGCAAAGCTGCAAAATAATATTGTTGTCCGTTGGCCAATTCCGGCATGTAAATGGCGTCCACTCCATAAGATAACGCCAGATGCCTCATCGTCTTTTCCTTGTAGCATATCGCCAATACAGGGTATTTGCCTCGAAAAGCTGCCAGACACCGCGCTGTCCGTCCGCTGTAACTATCCGTTATGATAGCACGTATATTCATCTTCGACGTAGCCTTCACAGCTTGCTTGGCAAGGAAAGAAGTCACATCGCAGTTCTGCTCCAACGGAATACGAATGTCATTCTCCTGCAACTTGTCAAATTCTGCCTGTGCTGCAATCTTGGCCATAGTCGCTACCGCTTCTACAGGATATTTTCCGTACGCAGTTTCACCGCTAAGCATCAAGGCGTCTGTACGATAATAAATGGCATTCGCGATATCGGTTACCTCGGCACGCGTTGGCCTGGGATTATTAATCATTGTATGCAGCATTTGGGTAGCAACAATAACCGGTTTGCGTTCCATTACAGCTTTGCGAATCAGCATACGTTGAATACCCGGGATTCGTTCCTGCGGAACCTCTATACCCAAATCTCCACGAGCAATCATTATACCGTCAGCTTCTTTCAATATTTCATCAATATTGTCCACACCTTCCTGATTCTCAATTTTGGCAATGATTTTAATATCACTTCCCGCTGCATCCAGAATTTCACGGATATCAAGGATATCCTGCCGATTACGGACAAAAGAATGGGCTATAAAATCAATATTCTTTTCTATCGCATATTCAATATTCCTGCGGTCCTTTTCCGTAAGTGACGGAAGGTTTATTCTTACTCCCGGCACATTCACGCTCTTATGATTTCCCAGCACAGCGTCATTCTGTACTTCACAGAGCAAGCTGTCTTCGGTTTTATCTATCACCTTCAAGTCCAGATCTCCGTCATCAATCAACACATCCACACCCTTTTCCAGATCCTTCACGAAATCCGGATAAGAAACATTGATACAATCATGTTCAGTATTATCTTGCGGATGAGCCGTAATCCTTATTTTCTCACCAATCTTGTATTGGATAGGTTCCACACTGGTTGTTGTCCGTATCTCCGGTCCCTTCGTATCCATCAAAATAGCTATGTGGTTAGAAACTTTTCTGACATTGTCTATCAATGTTTCAAACCCCTCCCTACTGGCATGGGCCGTGTTCATACGGACCACATTCATTCCCGCCTTATAAAGGCTTTCAATAAAATCCACGTCACAATGCAAATCGGAAATGGATGCAACAATCTTGGTTTTTTTATGCATCATAAAATTCTTACCTTGTTTTTACCTATATATAATTATCCCTTATTCTTGTAATTTTCTTTCAGAGCCTCTATTCCCAACCGGTATGAATCCATTCCAAAACCGCAGATTACCCCCAGACAAGCCGAGCTGATCATTGAATGATGGCGATATTCCTCCCTTTTGTGCACATTAGAGATGTGAACCTCGATTACTGGTGTCGTGACAGCCCGAATGGCATCCTGCAATGCAATGGAGGTATGTGTATAAGCTCCCGCATTCAGTACGATACCATCGAAAGAAAAACCCACTTCATGAATTTTGTCAATCAACTCTCCTTCGATATTCGACTGATAATACTCTATGTCAACATCCGGATATTCTGCCTTCAGGCATACCAAATAATCCTCAAACGAAGTAGAGCCGTACATGGTGGGCTCACGCTTGCCCAGCAAGTTCAGGTTTGGTCCATTGATAATCTGTATTCTCATAATCTCTGTTTTTTAATTTTCCACTCCGGAATTAATTGCAAAAATACAAAAGAAACACGAATATCGTGAGCGATTTATGTAAAATTAAAGGATATAATATCTTTTGACCTTGAAAGACTTCCAGATTTATTTGTCATTATGAATTCCTTTTTGTACGTTTGTAACCAAAAACGTAAAATAAATTACAAAAAGAAGTTTAACAACCCGTTTTAGCTATGTATTTACACAAAGAATTGGAAACGCTCTCGCGCTCTGAAATCAAACAGCTGCAGCTGGAGCGTCTGAAGCAAACCGTGAATCATTGCATGAATTCACCTTTTTACAAAAAACGCTTTGAAGAGTACGGATTAAAGCCGTCCGATATTCAAAGCCTGGAAGATCTAAAAAAGATTCCTTTTACTACGAAAGAAGACCTTCGCAACAATTATCCGTTCGGCATGTCGGCCATCTCTTTGGACGAATGTATCAGAATACACTCATCAAGTGGTACCACCGGTACTCCGGTAGCTGTACTTCATTCCAAACGTGATATAGACCAATGGGCAGAAGCTGTGGCCCGATGCCTGTACATGGTGGGACTTCGCAAAAGTGATGTCTTCCAGAACTCATCAGGCTACGGAATGTTTACCGGCGGATTGGGATTCCAATATGGAGCCGAACGTCTTGGCATGCTCACCGTACCTGCTGCAGCCGGTAATACAAAACGCCAGATCAAGTTCATCAAAGACTTCCATACCACAGCCATCCATGCCATCCCAAGCTATGCAACTCGTCTATTCGAAGTAATGCAGGAAATGGGCGTAGATCCTCGCAAGGATACTGACCTTCATACCCTTATCATCGGTGCAGAGCCTCATTCGGAAGAACAGCGCAAGCGCATAGAAGAAATGCTGGGTGTGAAAGCTTACAACTCATTCGGAATGTCGGAAATGTGCGGTCCCGGTGTTGCATTTGAATGCCCGGAACAAAACGGATTACACATCTGGGAGGATTATTACATTGTAGAAATAGTAAATCCAGACACCTTGGAACCGGCTGCCGACGGAGAAGTAGGAGAACTGGTCCTGACCACTATCAACAGGGAAGCCATGCCATTGCTCCGCTACCGCACACGCGACCTTACGCGAATTCTTCCCGGTGACTGTCCATGCGGACGCCACCACTTGCGTCTGGACCGCATGAAAGGACGCAGTGACGATATGATCATCCTCAAGGGAGTCAATATCTTCCCAATACAAATAGAACAAGTACTGATGAATTTCAAGGAATTGGGCAATAACTATCTCATCACGCTCTTTACCACCGATACCAACGACGAAATGGATGTAGAAGTAGAACTCAGCCAGTTATTTACTGATGATTATGCCCGTCTGCAATCGCTCACGAAAGAGATTTCTCATCAGTTAAAGGACGAGATATTGCTGACTCCTCACGTCAAACTAGTTCCCAAAGGCTCATTGCCTCAATCGGAAGGCAAAGCTGTAAGAGTAAAAGATTTACGTAAACACTATTAATTCCATAAGCTATGATGACGATTCACCAATTGTCTATATTTATAGAAAACAAGTCGGGTACGCTGCTGCGTGTACTCAACATTTTAAAGGAAGCAAACATCCAACTGGTAGCTTCAACCATTTCGGACACCGTGGAATACGGCATCTACCGAATAATCTGTTCCGACCCAATGGAAGCTTGCAAGACGTTGGAAAAAGCCGGCATTTCCGCCAACATATCCGATGTATTTGCGCTCACGCTCGACAACAAACCGGGGAGGGCTGCCGATGCCATTTCCATTCTTCGCCAGGCAGGAATCAATATTTCCTATCTTTATTCCTTCTTGTTGGGTGATAAAGGAATTCTGGTATTCCGTACGGACAACCCGGATCTTACCCGCGAGACAATCCTGCTCAACAGACTCCATTACATTGACGAGGAACAGTTGGACGGTTTGATCAGCAAATAAAAGAAAAAAACATATTGTAATCCGAAAAAGGGCTGTTTCCATTATGAAGCAGCCCTTTTTTTATAATTTGGAATATCCTTCAAAGAAAAAGCATCGATCATGCTCTGAAAAGTTTTCTCCACACGAAAATAAAGTACAGAATCAACCGAATCTTATTCATTCCTCAATAAAAACAATTATCAGATACTTTTCATTCATTGCAGATGTTAAATCTCATTTTTTTATATAAATTTGCAAAGAATTAACCTTGACTATATGATGAGATTACGCATTTTATTCATTATCTGCATTTTTTTCGGTGTACTTCCCTCTGCAGGACAAACCGGAAGAATGTTCACAACAGACAAAGAATTGTCCAACAGCAATATCCGATGTATATTCCAAGATCATGAAGGTATTGTATGGATTGGCACTGAAAATGGACTCAATTATTATGATGGAGCTGAATTCAGAGTTCTCAAGCATAAGGATAATGACAAATCCACCTTGACGGACAATGACGTAAGAGCAGTTTTCGAAGATGACAAAGGGCATTTCCTTGTCGGAACGCTAAGAGGTTTGCAGCAATACGATCGTGAAACGGGACTCTTCAAAGGAGTTACGATTTTGGGGAATGACGGGAATCCGGTCAATGCACACATAACAAAAATCATCCAGCGTAAAAACGGAGAAGTACTGGTATCCACGTCGGGATACGGCGTTTTTTCCATCAATTGGAGAAAAGGCAATGCCTACAGCAAAAAGAAAGATTATTCGTTGATTAATTCATTCGTAATCAATATTTTTGAAGACAAAGAATGCAATCTCTGGATTTCTATGGATGGAGGAGGTCTGACCTGCCTTAGAAAAAGAGGAAAAAACTCGACCTATTTTTCTGCGACCAACAATGCATGGAATACTGTCACGAGCATTGTACAGGATCATGCAGGAAAAATATTCATAGGCACTATGGATAACGGACTGATGACCTATAATCCGCTTTCAGATTCCTTTGTCACTGTAAAAACAAATTATCCCAATTATCCCATCAACTTGCTGTACTCTCTCAATGATCATGAATTCTGCATAGGAACAAACGGGAAAGGACTCTTCCGGTTCAACACCGACTACAAGTTACTGCAGGAAGAAGCCATCCCATTCCTGGCCTTCGATTTCAGTATATGTGATGTAAATTCCATCTTAAAAGACAGAATCGGCAATTTATGGCTTGGAATAAAAGGAAAAGGAATATTATTGCTCCCCTCAAGCAGCAACCGCTTTAATTATTGGGGATATAAATCCTATTCAAACAACCTGATTGGCTCCAGTAGTGTCACAGCCATCAACAAAGGACATAACGGAATTATTTGGATTGGTACGTCCAACAACGGTCTTTACGGAGTAAACCTTCTCACTAAAAAATCCATACATTTCCATTCTTCCGGGGAAATCCCGTCGAGCATTGAATCCATTCACGAAGATTCAAAACAACATTTGTGGCTGGCATCACCATCCGAAGGTTTGGCTTTGATGGACACCCCCAACGGCCGGTGCAGATTCTTTACTCTGACTGATATGAAAAACAGACAGACAAAACGGATTTCATGTCTGGCAGAGGATTCCAAGCACCGGCTTTGGGTCGGCACAAACGGTGGAGGCCTGTTCTTCGTAGATGTGAACACCTTGAAAATAACACGCATGCCTTCATTCAAAAAAGGCACAGACTTTCGCTCCGACGCCAACATACTCCACAACGGATGGATTATTTCCCTGATCATCACCCAACGCGGCAAACTCTATATAGGCACTTATGACGGATTGGGATGTTTAGATCTTGAAACGATGAATTTCGTATCAACATATAAAAAGAACCGACTCTTCTCTGGTATGGTCGTTTATTCCTTATTTGAAGACAAAAATGGATTCATTTGGATAGGAACATCCAACGGCCTCATCAAACTGAATGAGAAAACACAGCAGACGACCAAATATACCATGGAAAATGGACTTCCCAACAATAATATATGCGCTATTCAAGGTGACAAGCACAACAATCTATGGATCAGCACGAACTACGGTATTTCCCACTTCATACCTTCAAAAGGACGCTTCATCAACTATTATGTGGAAGACGGTCTGCAAGGAAACGAATTCTGCAAGAAATCCGCATTCACTGATACCGATGGTACCATATATTGGGGCGGAGTAAACGGCGTTACATATTTCAATCCTAAAGACATTACCAATGAAGTCAGGCGTCCGGATATCCGTATCTCAGACTTTCTCATCCACAATCGAGGTGTCAGAAAGGGGATGAAATCAGGGTCCTATGACGTTATCAGTTCATCCGTCTCTCAATCGGAAGAATTCAACCTCTGTCACAAAGACAATTCCTTCAGCATTGAACTTTCGGCAATGGAATACTATAATCCGGAACGTATCGTTTATTATTATATGTTCGATGACAAGCATTGGGTGAAGATGGCCGAAGGTGTCAACCGGGTATCTTTCAGCAATCTGCCCGCTGGGAAATACAAATTTCAGGTCAAGGCAGATAACTATGGAGAATTTTCACCTGTAAAAACAATCTATATCATTATCCATCCGGCATGGTATGCCACCTGGTGGGCCAAACTACTGTATTTTCTGTTGCTTTGCTGTATAGCTGCATACATCATCAACCAACTGAGACATCGTTACAAAGTTCGCCAGGAAATCCAACAACACATTCATGCCGAACAGATAAACGAAGCCAAACTCCAGTTTTTCATCAATATTTCGCATGAAATCAGGACTCCAATGACCCTTATCACAAGTCCGCTTCAGCAACTCATGGCCATGGATGCCAACGAGGAGCAAAAAGCTCTTTACAAAACAATATTCCGTAATGCCCAACGTATTCTTCGGCTGATGAACCAACTCATGGACATCCGAAAAATAGATAAAGGGCAGATGAACCTCCTTTTCAAGGAAACTGAGATGACAGGATTCATACAGGAGTTGTGCGAGAATTTTGTCTCGGAAGCCAACAAGAAACACATACAACTGACATTCAATCATCCCGACGAAAAAATTCTGTTATGGATTGATCCCGTAAATTTTGATAAGATAATATTGAATGTGATATCCAATGCCTTCAAGTTTACCCCTGAAGGCGGATTCATCAACATCACCCTACGTACAGCTGACAATCCACTGTCGACAGGTCCTCTGCAGCATTATGCCGAAATCACCATTTCCGACAGTGGCATTAAAATAGATGAACAAAAGATCGAACATATCTTCGAACGTTTCTATCAAATCAGACAAAGCCAGAACAATTCCAATATTGGCAATGGCATAGGACTGCATTTATCACGTTCTTTGGTGGAACTCCATCACGGCACTATTCATGCCGAAAACAATTCAGATACCACGGGCTGCCGTTTCATCATTCGCATTCCGTTAGGGAAATCCCATCTTTCACCCGAAGAAATAGACGATAGCAAAGAAGAAGAAAATATCCTTGCAGAAATCCAGCTTCCTCAGGAAAAGGAAACGAACGACGACAAAGGCAAAATCAAATCCAAAAGCAAATTTTCCATTCTTATCGCCGAGGATGATGAAGAAATTAGAAGCTACGTTTGTAAAGAACTCTCCAAGGATTTCCATATATTGGAAAGCAGTAATGGAAAAGAAGCATGGAATCTCATACTCAAAAAGAATCCCGACCTTGTCATCAGCGATATTATGATGCCGGAAATGGACGGACTGACGCTGTGCAAGAAAATCAAGCAAAATATTACAATCAACCACATACCAGTCATTCTGCTTACAGCAAAAAACACAGAAGAAGACAATTTGAAAGGACTAGATATCGGAGCAGATGTCTACATGGTAAAGCCATTCAATCTGGCAATTCTGAAGAGTACTGCCGAAAGCCTTATCAGAAACCGTGAACAATTGAAGAACACATTCGGAGGCAAGCAAAATCTGGAGGATAAAGTGGAAAAGATAGAAGCCCAGTCACCCAATGACAAATTAATGGAACGCATCATGAAAGTGGTAAACGCCAATCTCGGCAATCCCGATTTTTCCGTTGAAATGATAACGGATGAGGTAGGCATAAGTCGCGCTCATCTGCACCGTAAGCTGAAAGAACTTACCAACCAATCAGCCCGGAACTTCATCAGGAACATCAGGCTGAAAAAAGCTGCCGAGCTTCTAAAAGACAAAAAATTCAATATTGCAGAAGTGGCCGAACTCACAGGATTTGCTCACACCACTTATTTTTCCATGGCTTTCAAGGACCTCTTCGGAATGTCACCAACAGATTACATCGAGCAGCAACAACAAATAAGAAGAGAAGAAAAATAATATTTATATTACTCTAATTATCAGATATATACAACAGATTTTGTTAACGTATAGAAAACGATTTGAAACAAAAGAAACAAAGTTGAGACATTTCTTAATTCTTGTGTAACGTTTTTTCCTCTGCATTTGATTACAGGTTATTACATTTGCCTAAAATTCATTAAGCAAATTTAATTATGTAACTTTTTAATTAATACAGTATGAAGCACTTTGAATTAAAACCGAAATCTCTGTTTCTACTTGTTATGCTCTGTCTAGTCCCTATATGGGCTATGGCACAGAGCCGTACAGTGAAAGGAGTTGTTAAAGATGCTGCCGGTGAACCTATCATCGGAGCAAGTGTCCTGCAAAAGGGATCAACCAATGGAATTATTACAGATCTGGATGGTAACTTTACCTTGCAGATATCGGGTGATCCCGTTTTGGTAGTATCGTACGTAGGATATGTCTCTCAAGAAATCCCCACAAGAGGGAAAAGCACCTTAAAGATTGTGATGAAAGAAGATTCCAAAGCATTGGAAGAAGTCGTGGTTATCGGTTACGGTACAGCCAGACGTTCGGATGTAACAGGATCCATTGCTTCCGTGCAAAGCGACAAATTACGCGAAGTTCCTGCGACCAACATTACCTATGCATTGCAGAACAGAATTGCCGGAGTCGACATGACACAGACATCTAGCAAACCGGGTGCCAACATGCAGATTCGTATACGCGGAACACGTTCACTCACAGCATCGAATGACCCGTTGGTTGTACTTGATGGAATTCCTTTCATGGGTAATCTATCTGATATCAATCCGAACGATATCAAAAGCATGGATATTCTGAAAGATGCTTCTTCCACAGCCATCTACGGTTCCCGCGGTGCCAATGGTGTCATTTTGATAACAACTTTCAAAGGGACACAAGGTTCTCCGGCACAAATCAACTACAACGCTTATTACGGATTCAAGAATGTATTTTCCAAGTATCCGATGATGAACGGTAAAAAGTTCGCCGAACTACGCAAGCTTGCAAACAAGTTCACCAATGGTTTGGATGAAGACGATAACACAAATACCGACTGGCAAGACCTGATGTACCGCACGGGTATCGTTACCAGTCATGATGCCAGCGTACAAGGTGGAACAAACGGCGGAAGCTACAGCTTCGGTGCAGGTTATTATCATGACGAATCCGTTATCCCTACACAGGCCTACGATCGTTACTCCATACGCGGAAGCTTTGACCAGAATATCGGGAAATTCTTCCATGTAGGAATCTCCACAAATACCAATTACAATACAAACAAAGGAAATCAGATAGGTCTTTACAGTGTACTGGCTGCATCCCCTATTGCCAATCCTTACAATGAAGACGGAAGTATCAAAAGAGTCATCAAGACAGCACAGGGTGAAGCTTTCGTATTGACAAAAAGCGTTGTCGAAAGCCTGGAAGATTCTTGGCTGAACGAATCCAAGGCACTGGGTTCTTACAATACCATCTTTGCAGAAGTCAAATGTCCATGGGTTGAAGGTTTGAAATACCGCATCAACCTTGGTTTGAACTACCGTTCCAACAAGACTGGAGCCTTTACAGGCGAAGGTGTAAACAGTTCTACGGTAACCACACCATCCACAGCATCTATCCAGCATGAAGAAACTACCAACTGGGCTATCGAGCACTTGCTCAATTATGACCGCACGTTCGGAAAACATCAGATAAATCTGGTAGGCATGTACTCAGCAGAACAAACAACCTATACTAAATCTTATATGGCAGGCAAGGATATCCCCGCAGAATACTTCCAATATTACAACATTGGACGTGCCGATGGAGAAATCACTGTCGATCCGGGATATCAGAATTATCAGCAAAGCGGATTAATGTCTTGGATGGGACGCGCCATGTATAGCTACGACAACAAATATATGCTGATGGCAACCATTCGTTCCGATGCATCCTCCCGTCTGGCAAAAGGACACCAATGGCACACCTATCCCGCTGTATCTGTAGGATGGAACATCAAACGTGAAAATTTCATGGAGAATGTCGATTTCATCGATGCATTAAAACTCCGTGTTGGTTATGGACAAACATCCAACCAGGCTATAAGCCCTTATTCCACACTCGGACTTCTTTCCACACGTCCTTATAATTTCGGTACGACCTATTCAACAGGTTATTATGTATCCAACCTTCCTAACAAAGATCTGGGATGGGAGTATTCTTCTACCTGGAACTTCGGCTTGGACTTCACCCTTCTGAAAGGCCGCTTGTCGGGTACCGTAGAATATTACGCACAGAAGACCAATGACCTGTTGCTGAGTGTAAGCCTTCCTGGCACCTCAGGTGTAAACAGTTATATGGCCAATATTGGAAAGACCCAGAACAAAGGTATCGAATTGACTTTGAACGGCATCATTCTCGACAACTATAACGGTTGGACATGGGATGCAGGCATCAATATTTATGCAAACCGTAATAAACTTACAGCACTTACTTCAACTTCTTCAGAGACTAAAGATCGCGATGAAGCAAACGGCTGGTTTGTAGGCCATCCTATTGACGTCATCTACGATTATGAAAAAATAGGTCTGTGGCAGGAAGGTGATCCTTATCTGAAGATCCTCGAACCGGGCGGCAATGTAGGTATGATCAAAGTAAAATACGCCGGCGAATACAATGCCGATGGTACTCCTACCCGTCAAATAGGTCCCGACGACCGCCAGATTATCAGCATGGAGCCCAAATTCCAAGGAGGTTTCAACACACATGTAGGATATAAAGGATTCGATTTGAGCATTATCGGCGCATTCAAGTGTGGCGGCAAGCTCATCAGTTCTCTCCATTCTTCCAGCGGATACCTGAATATGCTGACAGGATGGCGCGGCCAAGTGGATGTTGATTATTGGACCCCGGAAAACACAGGAGCCAAATATCCGTTGCCGGGCGGTATCCAGAGCGGTGATAATCCCAAATATGGAACCACATTGGGTTACTTCGATGCGTCCTACGTGAAGATACGTACCATCACTTTAGGCTACAACTTCGACAAAATGGGTTGGGTAAAAGCAATGGGTATCAATCGTCTGCGCGCTTATGTCACCGTACAGAATCCGTTTGTATTCTTCTCACCATACAAGAACGAATGCGGTCTGGATCCTGAGACAAACTCCTACAGCGATGAAAACGTTGCTGTCAGCATGAAGACCGGTTCACACAATCTCCCGATTGTAGGTACCAACTCTCCGGCTACACGTAACTATTTGTTTGGTATTAATTTGACTTTCTAATATTACGACTATGAAACATATATTATATAAAACAGGAAAGATTGGAGCTGTTGCAATGGCCTTGTTTATGACAGCAGCATGTTCTGACGTTCTCGACGAACAGCCCCGAAGCTTCTATGAACCTAGCTTCTTTGCTACGGAACAAGGCGTTTCCGGAGGCTTGACTTCCATGTACGCACACTTGCGCTACCTTTATGGCCAGGCTTATTATTTCAACATTTGTGAAACGGGTACTGATGAGGCCACTTATGCCCAGACCGCCGATAACAATTTCAAGGACGCCGACTTGTCAGGTGTAGGAAGCCTTACTTCTACAAGCAGCCGTTCAGATGCTTTGTGGGGAACTGCATTTTCCAACATCAATACGGCCAGTGGCATCATCGAAAATGGAGCCAACGCAGGCATTGCAAACAGTCTTATTGCCGAAGCCCGTTTCTTCCGTGCATTCGACTATTTCCAACTCGTACAAACCTTCGGCGGCGTGCCATTAGACTTGGGTGCAGGCGAATTGAAATTCAATACTGTGCCTTCAAGAACTTCCATACGCAACACGGTTCCTGAAGTCTATACAAAAGCTATTTTCCCGGACTTGCTTACTGCAGTGAACGACTTACCCGAAACAGGACGTGTAACAGGTGCCGCAACAAAAACTCTTGCCCGCCTTTACCTTGCCAAAGCTTATCTGACCTACGCTTGGTGGCTGGAGAATCCTAACAACATCCCTACCTATCCGGAAACTACCCGTACAGATCCCGACGGTCATGATGCAAAATGGTATTTCCAGCAAGCGTATGATGTAGCAGTCACAGCTATCGAAAACCCGGGTCCCTTCGGCCTGCAGGCTTCCTACTATCTGGTGAATGTCGCTACCAATGACCGCAACAATGAGATTCTTCTGTATGCCGATCACACACAAGACAGTGAATTTTACAACGGTGCAAGCCTTACTTACGGATCAGGCGGTGCACCCGATAACTTTGCAAGTTGGATGATGACATGGAGATATACCGACATCCGTGCCAAGAACAGTGCCGGAGCCAAGATGGAAGTTGTAAAACGTGAAGCTGCGCAAGCTTTAGGTCGTCCATGGACCCGCATGTGCCCCACAATCAATGTCATCAGAGACATCTTCAAGGATAAAACCAATGATTCCCGTTACGACGGTACCTTCACTACCGCCTATCGTGCCAACTGGCCTAAAGGCGGTGTCACCGATGAATATGCATTCAATGCAAACGGTCTGAAGATATACCCGGGCGATGCAGCCCTCACCTTCCTTGACGAAGAGCCATCCACAGCCATCACTTATCCTTCGGGAGCAGGTGACAGCAACATCGGAGCAGGTACACTTCCCGGCAGAGCCGACTATGTTGTAGCTCCAAGCGGAATCAGCCGAATCGTCTATCCCGGGCTTTGGAAAATAGGTCCATACAGAACAGACAACGGAACCGGTCTTGGACAGCCTAATGCCGGCAGTACCCGTCCGTTCAGTGTTGCCAAATTCTCAGAACTCTATTTCGTGGCAGCAGAAGCAGCCGTAAAGGGTGCCACTGTAAAGTCAGGGAAATCAGCCAGAGAACTTATCAATGTTATCCGTGCCCGCGCAGGAAAATGGACATGGGACAATAACGGCAACAAAGCAAAGGTAGCCGACCATAGTGCCGAGATGACTGCTGCAACGCCGGCAACCATCACCATCGACTATATCCTTGACGAACGTTCACGTGAGTATTATGGCGAAGGAATCCGTTGGTTCGATCTTGTCCGCACACAAACATGGAAAGCACGTGCCGGATCTTACGAAATATGTGGATCTGCATACGGTGACCATACATCGAAGACATACACCCGCACCATTGATAACTATCTCTACCTTCGTCCTATCCCACAAGGACAGCTAGACGGAATGGAGATGACAAAAGAGGAAAAAACAGCTTATCAGAACCCAGGATATTAATTCGGTTTTAAATTAGTTAGGTGTGTTTTTTTAGGTTTTTAATTTGCAGGAGGGAAAAGGAACTACTTTTTCCCTCCTTTTTTAATGTAAAGACAGGAAGCAGAAGAAAGATTCCCGCCACCGACATCAACAATCCGCCTATGGTTCCGGCAGCAAGAGGAAACCAGAAAGCCTCTTTGTCGGTTCCTATCAGGAAAGGAACAAATCCGAGAACGGTGGACGATATGGTGAGGAAAATAGGATTTATCTTACGATTGAACGCTTTCATATACGCCCAGGTGTCTGGCGTTCTCTTATTCTTCCTTATGGAATTATATTCATTGAGAATATAGATGCATGCATTTACCGTGATTCCGCAAAGCAGTACCATAGCGGCAAAACCACCCTGATCGAAATTCAAATCGAACAGATAGAAGGTAAGGAAGATGCCGATGAAGGCTGTAGGTATCACACAAAGAATGGCAAAAGGCTGTTTCAGCGAATTGAATAAAACGGCTGTCGTGAAGAAAATGATAATGATGACAATTCCCAGCAGCCAGTACTGTCCCTTTTCCTTCTCGTTCCAGCCATACTGATCGTCATCGGATTGTGCCGAATAGCCGATGGGCAATACCTTGGCGAAGCTTTCCAAGTCCTTCTTCAATATTTTCTTTCCCTGTTCATAAGCACCGATGTACTCATATTGCAGGCATAGTCTGTATTGCTGATTCTCCTTTACGATGCTGGGCGATGCATTTTCCTTGGTTACCGTTGCAAAGTCGGACAGTTTGTAGAGGGTGCTGTCCACCTTGAACGGAATATTCTGCAAGCCCCACACATCCCGGTCGGATGACTGGCGTGAAGTCATCTTGATGTATTCACTTCCTTCGGGCGTGCTCACCGCCCCTGCCGTCATATTCCGCCCGAACACCGGTTGCAGGGAATGATACAACGACAGAGTAGAGACATTCGCTTCGGCCAGTTTTTCCTTGTTCAGATTCAGCACAAACTCCTGATAATCATCTTTCCACCACGAGAACTCGGAATTGACAGTTACCTCCTTGATGCGTCTGTGTTCCAGCAACCGTGCTTTCAAAGAATCCGCCCATTCCCTCAAATCATCATAGTTATAACCATACATCTTGATGCGGAAAGAACCGGCACTTTCCCTTACATCATTATTGAAGCCGTTGTCCGGCAAACCGTAAACGCCCCAACTGCCCCCTCCGAGTTGCAAGGCTTTGCTCACGACATCTGCCTTCAGAGTATAAGGGAAACCGCTTCGCGATGCTTCTTTGGTGAAATAGACCTGAATGGCAGCCCGATTGGCATTGTACACCGATGTTTGAAATTGCCTGATCTGCTTGTAGCCGCTCAAGAACTGTTCCATCTGCCTGATGAGCTGATCCATCTGTTCCAGCGTACTTCCGTTGGGCAGATTGGCATTGATTGACAGCACCGTTTCGTCGTTCCGTTCGAAATAACTTCCATTGAACACCTCATTGACAAACAGACGCAAGGTTCCGCCCAGAAATTTATCCACCACAGGCTTGTAATCTTCCTTGTAAGTATCGGAACCGAACGTGTCATTATAGAGAGATGCCCAACGGCCCTCTCCCTCCACATGTTCGGGAAGCATGAACACAGGCAAACCAAATAAAAGCACGAAAACTATACATACCGCCCAACGGAACCGCACAAGCTGCCGCACCAGCCAAGAATAAAAATGAATCACATGGACTTTCCCCCTCTGGAGATAGTGCGCCAACCGGGGAAACCTCATCTTTCCCGAAGACTTTTCCTCCATCCCCGTCCGCTCCATCATGGCCGGCACAAAGAACAGAGCCACGGCCAGTGACACCAACAGATTGATGATGACTACCGCGGCGAAGTCCTGAAGGTTCAAGCGCAAACGGTCGTCAAGAAAAAAGATGATCACCAAAGCCCCGATAGTAGTCAGCGTAGCGGCAAGTGTGGCAGGGAATGCCCGGAGATTCTTCCTGTGCATCAGATGGTCGGCCATCACGATGGTATTGTCAATGACCAGATTCAGCGAAATGGTGATTCCCGCCAATGAATAAAGCTGCATTTCCAGCCCGAAAAGATAATAGAAGATGACGGCTACCAGCAAGTTCACCGCCAGACTGCTCACCACCAGCCACAGATAACGCCGGTCACGGGTCACCGCCACCACCAGCAGCAGAAGTATCAACACCGTCAGCCCCGTGCGGTAATAAATCTTATTCAGTTCCTTGCCTATATAGTCGGTGGCATCATACATCAGATGCACTTCATAACCCGCCGGCATAGTCTGCTCCAGCTGGTTCAGTCTCTTCTTTATCTCCTTGCTCAGGCGCAACTGGTTGGCACTCTTCTCGGCTGTAATGGACAGATAGACCGAATTCAATCCATTGATACGGAAATATCCCGTCGGGTCCTGTTCCGTGCGGACTGCCGACAGAAGTTTGTCCAGTGACACGAGCGAACCGCTTTTCGATTTCACATACATGTTCTGCAAGTCCGGGCGATCGGTTGTTTCCGAAGCGGTCATCATCAGCCTTATCCAACTCTCCCCGCTCCCGGAATCCTTCACGATACCCATGCCCAGAAATTCCCTTTCCAGACTGCGTCTTATCTCATCCTCCACTTCATCCAACCCTATTCCCAGATTCTCCAACTGACTGCTGTCATATTTCAGCCTCCATTCCATAGGAGTCGCTCCGCTCAGTTCCACCTTGTACACGCCTTTCATCATGGACAAAGCCGGCTTTATCTGTCTTTCGGCGTACTGTTCTATTTCGATAGGAGTAGCAGGAGCATTCAGCGTGTAGTTCAAAAAAGGGCGTGCGGCATTCTCGTCAGCTTTCTCAGCCTCTATTACCGGATAGGTCACCCCGTCAGGGAGTTCGCTCCACACCTGTCTTATCAAGGTGGAAATTTCGAAACGCACGGCATCCACATTGGCATACCGATCCAGCTCCACATCAATGGAACCGCTGCCGTTGCTCGATGTGGAGACAATTTTGTGCACTCCCCGGATTCTTGCCATCAAGCTCTCCAGTTTGCCCGTCACCTCACTTTCCACCACCTCCGGCGAATTACCGGGCATGGAGAAACTCACCGTCAGATTGGGCAACGTCTGTGAGGGCGCCAGCTTCACAGGAAGTTCAAACACCAAAGCCAGTCCGATGAGCGAAAGGCATACAAATGCAACCAGACAGGAGAATGACGAGACTTTCCTTTTCATCTTTTCACCAATGACATCCGTGTTGCAAAATCAAAAAGCGTCAGCCTCCTTATCTTGTAATAACTCAGCCAGTAATTCTTGAGAGCCGTCACATAGTTCTGTTGCGCCGCCTGCTGCCTGTTCAAGGCAAGAGTGAGGCTGTTCACATCCACCTTGCCTATCACGAACCGCTTGCAAGTCTGGTCATAAGCCATTTCGGCAATGTCAAGAGCTTTCTCGGCACTTGCTATCAGACTCTGTTGCACATTGAAGTCGCTCACCGTCATGATCACATCCTGCTCCACATTCATTCCCTCCTGCTTGGCAGTTATCTGCGCCACGTTCAAATTGTTCTTTGCCACATTGTATTTCCCTTTTCTCACACCCCAATCCACCAGCGGAACCGACACAGAAAAAGCCACTACATCCTGCTGCAAAGGCTTCCGGTAAGCATCACCCAGACGATCCGCCACCTGATTGAAGCCGACACTGGCGCTGAAGCTAGCATTCAATCGCGACTGTACCTTTGTCTTAGCCACATTCTGTTCCGCCTGGAGTACGCTCTGCCGCTGCTCCAGGTAACTCGGATTATTTGCCTTTGCCTTTTCAAGAGCCTCATCCGCAGATATTTCCATGTTATGCAATTTGGAAGGCAAGGCCAGTTCTATCTCCGTATCCTTGTCCATGTTGAGATAGGAAGCCAGCGAATACATGGTCCTCTTCAGCGCAATCCGGGCATTCACCAGAGAATTATCCGCATTCACCTTGTCCAGATTCAGAGTAAGCAAGTCGGCCTGCGATATGGAAGCAATCTTATAACGCATTTTGCCTATGGCATAAAGCGTATCACTCGAAGCCACATTGTCTTGTGCCATCTTGAACTCGCTCTGTGCCATAGCCAACGCAAAGAAATAATTGATAGCCTCTTCCGAAGCCGTCTCCAGATTATATATATGCTGTCTCTGTGTTTTTTCATACTTCAAAGGCTCTATGCGGCGATCCCACTTGAAAGCGTTATACCCCAACAAGTCCTGCGTATAGCCCAACTGAAAAGGAACGCTGGAATACTGCGTATAAGTGGATTCACCGAAATTCCTCAGATAGTTCAGCGAAGAAGAAGCATAAAGAGTACCTCCCAACCAGTCCACATTCTGCTGCACTTCCACAGACGCCCCCGAATTGAGCATCTGCTGTTCGCGATACAAGTCACGGTCCGCTTGCGAATCATAGCGTTGCGTGATATAGCGGTAATACTTTGCCGGAGTCACATTCAGTGTCAGACTCGGAAGACGGGCCGCTTTGTAGGCACGATATTCCCAATAACCGCTCAGATAGACACTCTGGTAGCGATAAGCAGTAAGCGAACTGTCGGTAGCCAGACCGATAGTACGTTCGAGGTCCAGCCTCACCTTGTGCTGTGCATTCAGCATCAAGCATCCCCACCAGGCCATCAAGGCCATCCATATCAACCTTTTCATCTTCCAGTCTCCTTTCTTCGGTAAATATTCCAATAAATAAACGGTACTACAAACAAGCTCACCAAGGTACCTATACACATGGCGGCAATCATGGCAATGGCCAGTGGTTGCTGCAATTCAGCGCCTATATCCGAAGAGAAAAGCATGGGCACCATCGCGATGATAGTGGTGAGCGAAGTCATGACAATGGCACGCAACCTGCGCCTCCCTGCCTCGTGAATGGCATCCATAAGTTTCCATCCGGCCTTCCGGTACTCGTTCACTGCATCCAGTTTCAGGATGGAGTCATTGATTACCACTCCGCACGTCACCACAATGCCTATGGCAGACATCAGGTTCATCGTCTGTCCGCAGAGCATCAATACCAGGATGGTAAAGGCTATGTCGATGGGAAGTTCCGTCAATACGATGAGCGGCTGCAGGAAACTCTCAAACTGCGCAGCCAGAATGAAATACATCAGCAGAACAGATACCAGCAGAATCACCGCCATCTCGCCCATCAGTTTTTTGTTCGAGAAATAACTTCCTTCGAAAGCCACCTCCCAACCCGAATGTGCATCCACAGCCATCCTCACGTTCTTCATCAACTGCTCAGGTTTCTCCACATTATAAAAATCAAAGGGAATATATTCCCCATTCTTGCCTGCCACGATGGTTTTCAGATCTTCGGAAGGTACCACGGACACCAGTTCGTAGAGCGGCACAAAATTATGATTGTCCACGGGCACCATTGTTTCCTGCAAAACCTGTTCCACCGTGCGGTTTTCTTCCTCCAGATGAATGGGCAGATATTGCTGATAGGACCGAAGCGTCCCCACCCTGTTTCCCTTGAATGCCGAGCGCAAGGTTTGTTCCAAATCCGAGTAAGTCACTCCGTAGAGCAACATCTTCTCCTTTTTTATCTGGATATTCAGTTGCTTCTGGAAAGTCACGTCGGCCACCTTCTCCCCGGTTTCTTTTTCCACGTTGTCAGCCAGTTTCCTCAGCTCCATGGAAGTAGGTTGCAGCATCCTGTTCCGGGTCTGCAACTCTGCCACCACATCCGGATCCGAAGAAGTGAAGAGTTTTTCGAAAACCGTTTCGGGAGGCTTACAAGTCACCACTGCCTTCGGATAGTGGCTGTGCATCCATCCGGTGAGTCTGTCCTGCAATTTTTTCACTTCGCTGCTGCTTTCCGTTTTCAGATACAGCTCTGCTTCGGTCATGGAACCGTCCCCTTCGCTGCCCAGCAGATAATCCTGTTCGCCCACCGATGCCGCATGTTCGATGACGCCCTCTTTCATGGCTTCCAGCAGTTCGTCCACCCGGCGGTTGTTCTCCTGTATATGTATATTCTCATTCCACTCGATACGCGCCATCATCTCGCTATGATCTATTTTCGGCATCCGTTCCTTCTCTATCAGCTCGTAGAACACATAGCAGAGGGGAAGCGAAGCCAGTACAAACACCCAGGTAGCTCTCTTATGATGGAAAATCAGACTGACTCCCGAGTCATAGAACCGGTTGAGCCAGGCCGTGCCGTCATTCTTCTTGTGAAGCTGCCGGACTCCCTTGCGCAGACGTCTTCTGTAAAATTCGCGATACACGACCGGCAGCAGCAGGATACCCACGAAATAAGAAACCAGCAGGCCGGCTGTCACGGCAAAAGCCTGATCATAAAAGATGGCACCGGCTATGCCGCTCATGAAAACCAGCGGGATGAACACAGCCACCGTGGTGAGCATGGAACTCAGCATCGGTGTAATCATTTCCGTAGTTCCCACGGCACAAGCCCTGTTCAGTGTATATCCCTTCATGCGGTACTGCGAAATATTCTCCGTCACGATAATGGCGTTGTCAATCATCATTCCCACTGCCAGAATCAGGCCCGACAAGGAAACGATATTCAGCGATACATGGAAGAGATAGAAAAAGAAGAACGTGATGACCACGCTGGACATGATACAGATACTGATGATAAACGGCGACTTGAAATCCCCCATCATCAGGAAAGCCAGCAGGAAGATTAGCAGCATGCCTTGAAGCAGATTTTGCTCAAGGTTCGTGATGGTATAATCCAGCAACTCCGTCTGGTTACGGTTTATATGAAATTCAATATCGGGATAAAGCGTGGAAAAATAACCGATGGATTCATCCACCTCCTGCTTCAGCCGGTCCATATTGCCGTCGGCCTGTTTGATGATGGCAAGCGTCACCGCCCTCTTTCCGTTACACATGGCCCGCCCCTTTTCAGCCTTCGCCGTCAGCATCACCTGGCAGAAATCTTTCAGTCGGAAAAGCTTTCCGTCCTTTTTCAGAAAGACATTCTCCACATCGCCCACCGTACGCAGCTGGTTGTTGATGCGGATCACATATTCGTAATAACCGTCGCGCACACTCATGCTTCCCGGTTCCACATTGTTCCGTGCCAGAGCCGTGGACACATCCGTATAGGTAAGGTTCAACACCTCCATTTTCCGTGCATCGGGCACAATGCGTATCTCTCTTCCCGGTACTCCCGTAATGTCAGCCATGGCCACTTCGGGCAACTGCTCAATGCGCCGTTTTATTACATTATCGGCAAACTCGCCCATTTCCAGAAAACGGGCTTCGTTCGTATCCTTGTAAGGGCGGTCCTGCTTCAAGGTCAGATTCAGATAGAACACCGGGATGTCCGTGGCAGTAGCCTTGATGGCCTTGGGTCTTGCCGCCTCCTTGGGCAGATAATTCATGGAGGCATCAATTTTCTCATTCACCTCGATAAAGGCAAGGTCCGTATTGGTACCGAAATCAAAACTCAGATAGATATTGCCGATGCCGTCGCGCACCTCGCTGTGTATGTCCTTCAGTCCGCTCACCTGCATCAGTTGCCTGCGCACGGGCTGCACCAGAGTGTTCTCAAGTTCCCGTGCCGAAATGTTCTCCCCTGTCACCTGCACGGTAATTTGCGGGATGGCAATATCCGGAAGCAGGGATACGGGTAAGGTGAAATAAGTGACCAGCGCCACTATCAGACAGGCCAGGAAAGCCATGATGACCGCGATAGGTCTTTTCAGCAGAAACTTCACCATCATCTTCTATTCTTTCTTGTCAGCCACCACTTTCACCGGACTTTCGTGTGCCAGATTCACATTTCCCGTCACAATCACCACATCCCCCACACTCAGTCCGTCGGTGGAATTGGCATCCTGCCTTTCGTTCACAATATAGGAATCCATGTTTTCCAATCCGGTAGTCACATAATTCCACATCGCCTTGCCATCCTTCAGAGTGAACACCACCTGTTTCCCCGAACGAAGCACCACCGCACTTTTGGGAATGACCAAAGCGTTTTCGATGGCGCGGTGCACACTCACCCTCACGTTCATTCCGTCGAAAAACTTTCCGTTGCCCCTCAGCCGTGCTTTGGCACTCACCATTCCGTTCTCATCCACCAAAGGATTTATCTCGCTCACCACTCCGCTACTTTCGTTCCCCGAAGAAGAGAACGGAGCCACTACCACCTTTTCGCCCGTTTTGATGAGCGACAATTCATTTTCCAGAACCTTGAATTCCACTTCCATCTCCGCCTCATTGATGATGCGGCAGAAAGGCTGCGAGGTGGAAGCCATGGTGAAAGGCTGCGTAAAGAGGTTGGCCACCACGCCGTCGAAAGGCGCCGTGAGGGCCGCATGGTTCATTTCATACAGAGCCAGTTCATATCTAGCCTTGCTGCTTTCATATCCGCTCTTCACGCCTGCCAGCTTCATCACATCCGCCGGGATACTTTTGGGCTTCTCGGGATTGTAGCCCTGTCCTATCAGTACATCTTGCATCTCCAGGCGTGTTTGCTCCAATGTATTCTTAGCCTGTTCCACCGCATTGCGCAGTTTGAAGAGATCCAGCTCGGCAAGTTTCTGACCGCGGCGAACGCGCATGCCGTTCTTCACGAATATCCGCACTATGGGTTGAGCCGAGCCGAATGACAAATCTGCATAATGCCCGGCCTTCACCTTTCCGTTGCTCACCAGTTCGTGATAGAACATTTTCTTCTTCAGCACTTGTGTAGTCACTTCACTGTCACGGGCAGGAAGCACTGTTTCCACCGTCTCCTTTTTCTCCTTTTTCGAGCCCGAGCAAGAAACAGCCAGACTTCCGCATAGCATAAGGGAAATCATCATTCCCCCGGATAATAGCAAGTTTTTCATATATATAACCGATCTTAGAATTCAAACATAAGAAAAATTCTTTGGATAAAACGTTTCATTTCGGCCCATTTTACCGAGAAAAACTTATTTTCTCCATAGATTTGTAAAAATAAGAAATTTCTTGAAATTCCACAATTTTCCTATCTGAAATAAACATGAAATCCTTGGTTTTTGATTTATTTGGGGTGGAGAATTTTCTTTAAGCTTGGTTTTCATTTCATATTTCACCGGATAGAACAACCTATTCCATATACCGTAGGATTTTATTTTGTCGAATTCCGGATATGAGCGTATGGTTCCGCTACCATATTCGTCATGGAAAACAATCCCTGAAAGATAAAAACGTTCTTTGTAGTCACGCGGTGTAAACACTCCGTCCCCCCCTAAATCAACAATATGAAAATGATAACGAAACATTACTGTCGCAATGAGCAGTTCGGGCGTTCCACGGTTCCCCCTTTTTATGAAATCTTCTATAAACTCAATACCCATATTGGATATCCTATAAATCGGATTCATGGAATAAGCACGCTGCTCTATATCGATTTGAACGTCAGTCAATTGCAGTTCATTCCAATAAGGCCAATCCTTGTCATCTTCATATTTCGTGATATGGGAGCTCAGAAAATCACATTCAGCAATGAGCATGGTTTCAAAAAAAGAATCCCAATATCCTGTAAAACCGATTTGAGGGTCGGCAAACCAATAATGCTTGTGATAGCGGTGATTGTGATAGAACCACAGCGAAGCATAGAAACGTTCTTCTCTGATATCCATATTTTCAGAAGCTCCATACCCCGAATTATACAATGATTCTCTTGAATAAAATTCATATTGCACATCCGAGGGCAAAGGATATTTCTCCTGCTCTTGATTGCTAAGCAGATAAACTTCGCCAAAGTCATAGAAGCCGTCTTTCAATTGATAACCCGTTGGCGGAATTAAATAAGCGCATATTTAAGTCTGCCAATAGGTTTG
>DAIRSI010000027.1:0-53906 GCA_036804505.1 Bacteroidaceae bacterium | reverse complement strand
ATCAGGCCTGATTGGTGATGAATCTATAACAAGAGCGGCGCAGGCATCCTCATCCCAGGGATGCATCTGCGCCGCTCTTTTCATGTAACCGCGCCCGGGCAAGCCCTCCGGGTTTTCTGTCGGAATGTCAGCTCCGGGCTAACTTTTTTCTTTATTTCTTTTGAGAATACAAACAAAGACTCTATCTTTGTGTACATCTGGATTACAGATGTCTTTTATTCTGTCAGTATTCATGAAAAGATGATAAAGGATAGGCATTTCATACTGCAATGTATATTTGTCTTCTTTTTTATGGCCATATCTGTCGAAGCGCAAAATAATCAGTTCAAGATTGATGACAGGCTCTATGATTATTATTGCAAATGTAACAAGGTGGTCAATGAAAAGAAGGTGCTTGCCATGTGCGACACGCTGTTCCGAATGGCGGCCGGAAAACATGACATGAAAGCCCAGTGCCTTGCCTGTTACGTGCGCGGATATCATTTCTACCGAATCAATGACGTGACAAGCCTGAACCGCACCCGCGACGAACTGTACCGTTTCTCCTCCAAGTCACCCTACACGCAATACATCTTCGGACTGTGGAATCTCTACATCAATCATCTCACCCGCACTTACAAATACGCACAGGCGGCCCGCGAACTGAAAGCATATCAGAAGAAGGCCGTCGAGCTGAAAAGCGATTACGGCATCGGAAACGCCTATTCAAGAATGGGCGACCTCTATTACATGCAGGGCCAGGTGGACCTCAGCATCGAGCAATACACCAAGACATTGGATTTCTTCAGAACTACCGGCAACAACAAGGAATTGTCGCACACCTACAACAGTCTGGGTCTGGCCTATTATTCCAAACAAGACTACAAGAAGGCCGCCGGATGTTTCAACCACACCCTCTCGGGTGACGACGACAATTACAAAGGCTTTGCCTGCATTCTGCTGGCCATCATGAATCTGAACGAAAACAATTTCACTGAGGCCGAAAAGTATGCCGGCAAATACGACAAGTGGAAGGAATCTCATCCGCAGACGGGAGATAATTATTACATCAATCTGATGAAACTCAAATATTATCTGGCGAAGAATGACTTCCCGATGGCTCTCACGTATTGTGATTCCCTGAAGGATTCCATCCAGATATCGCAGCACAGGATAGCCGTCTATCTGAAAATGAAAGACTATGAAAATGCCTACAAGAGCAAGTGCCAGAACATGAACCTGCTTTTGGAATATACCAAGAATGATTTGCAGAAGAACATAGCCGAGTATTCCGCACTTTTCGAAAATGAAAGGTTGAAGTCCGAAAAGAATGCGCTGGCACTGAAGAACTCCATCTTCAGTCTGAACCAGCTGAAGGACAGGGAGCGCATCATGATGATGGACCGTGAGACCAATCTGCTGGAACTCCGCAACAAGGACCTGATTGTGCGCAACCAGCGTACGAAAATGTCGCAGCAGAAAGCCGAACTGGAAAGGGAGAAGCTGGAGGTGCAGCATCAGCATGACAAAACAGCCAGCATGCAAATCATCAGCCGGCAGGACAAGAGGATTGTTTTTCTGCTCGTCCTGTTGCTGTTGTTTGGGATTGTGGGCGGCATTTTCTATTTCATTTCGCGCAAGAAAGCCTTCAAGCGTCTCATGCAGCAAATGAAGATAGCCGAAGAAGCCCGCAAGGACGCCGAGAAAGCCGACAACCTGAAGTCCGTCTTCCTGGAGAACATGAGTCACGAAATCCGCACGCCGCTCAATGCCATCGTAGGTTTTTCGGACATCCTCACCGATCCTTCCATGGAACTGGATGATGATTCCAAAGCGGAATTCTCCAGACTGATACAGACAAATTCTACTCTGCTGACGGTTCTCATCAACGATATTCTCGACCTGAGCAAACTGGAGACCGGAACTTACAAGGTGCAATATGCAAATGTTGACTTGAACGAACTCTGTTCGACGGCCGTCGGTTCCGTTCGCGGCAAAGAGAAACCCGGAGTGGATATGAAATTTGTTTCTCCCGGACAGCCTGAGACATTATACACCGATGGCATGCGCTGCAGTCAGTTGCTCACCAACTATCTGACTAACGCATGCAAATACACCGAAAAGGGAAGCATCATCCTCACCTACGAAAAGACTCCGGACAGCATTATCTTCAGCGTCACGGATACCGGCGTGGGAATAGACTCTTCGAATGCCATCAAGATATTCGAGCGTTTCGAAAAACTCGGTTCCTTTGTCCAAGGCAACGGCATCGGACTGCACATCTGCTATCACATAGCCGAGCTGCTTCACGGCGAAGTGAGGCTGGACACGACCTACAAAGAAGGAGCCCGTTTCCTTTTCATTCATCCTCTGAAGGCTATCGAAGAATAAATTGTATTAAGGGATATTAAAGCCGTTTCCTTGAAGAAACAGGTGAAAAAGTTCTTTTTTTATCCCAAAAGCGTCATTTTTTTAGTTAAAATCGCCTCTCTGTTCGATTTTCACCCTTTATTTTTCAAATTTCATCCTCTCTGAATGTGAAAACCTGTTACTTTGGACCAAAATAATTTTTATTAACCTAAGTTATTAAGTTATGCGTAAAACACATTTAGTATGTCTTTTCATCTTTTTGATGAGTAGCATTTCGGTTTTTGCCCAGAAAAGCATAACCGGAAAAGTGGTCGACGCCAGTGGCGAACCGCTGATTGGTGTCAACGTTCTAGTTAAAGGAACTACTGTAGGAACTATTACCGATTATGACGGTAAGTACCAGATTGAAGCTCCGGCCAACGGCACACTATCATTTACTTACATTGGTTATATAGGCCAGGAAATAAAGGTGGCCGGCCAGAGGGTAATCAACGTGACGATGAAGGAAGACACAAAAACTCTTGATGAGGTAGTAGTTATCGGTTACGGTAGCATGACCCGCAAGGATGTCACCAGTTCCATCACCACCGTGAAGTCCGACAAACTGAATACCGGTGTTTACACCAGCCCCGGACAGCTGCTGCAAGGAAAAGTCCCCGGTTTGCAGGTAGTCCAGAGTAGTGACCCTACAGCGGGAACAACATCCATCTCTCTTCGTGGAGCTTCTTCTCTGCGTACAGGCGAGGCCATGGAACCTTATTATGTAATAGATGGTATTCCGGGCATGTCTCTGAACCTTATCGCTCCTGAGGATATCGAATCAATCGATGTACTTCGTGATGCATCGGCAACCGCAATCTACGGTTCCAAGGCAGCCAACGGCGTAATCGTCATCACCACCAAGAAAGGTAGTAAAGGCGACCGCACCACAGTGAACTACAGCGCTTATGTAGGTCTGGACAACATCGCAAAGCGTCTCGACATGATGTCGGCTTCCGACCTTCGTTCCTATGCAAGTGCCAACAACATCACCCTTCCTAATGACAAGGGCTACAGCACAAACTGGAACGACCAGGTTCTCCGCACAGCAGTGAGCCACAATCACAATGTATCTATCAACGGCGGAAACGACCGCTCCAATTATAATGCCAGTCTGAGCTACTTGAGCAAGGACGGTATCGTACGCGGAACTGATTTTGAACGTATCGCAGGCCGTGCATTCGTGCAGACCAAATGTCTGAATGACCGCCTTACCTTGGCATTCAGCGTGAACGGCGCACAGAGCAAAGGACACAGCGTATCTTCCAGCAAGGACGGCGAAAGCGTTTTTGATGCCATGAACTATTTCTCGCCATTGCTCCCCGTGACCAATGAAGACGGTACCTGGTACAACTACAACTCAGTGAACCAGTATTACAACCCGATGTCCATGATTCATGAAGACTCTTACGAAACTATCAAAAAGGAACTTCAGGGAACAGGCAAGGCAACACTCCAGATTACCAAGGATCTTCTTTGGAACCTGAACCTCTCTTATCAGGACGAGCAAATCAACTACAACAATTACAATACACGCTCTTCTCAGATTGTAAGAAGAAACGGACAGGCATATCGCGGTACTCTTGACAACAAGAAGAAAGTACTCGAGACCTACCTCAACTATGACCACACATTCGCCAATGTTCACAAGCTGGGTCTGATGGCCGGTTATTCATGGGAACAGACAGACAACAACGACGGCTTCGGCTTGACAGTCTATAATTTCTACAGCGATGCAACCAAGTATTACAATCTGGGCTTTGCCAACAAGATGGATATGGACGGCATTACAACTTACGCTTTGGAAACACTCCGCATGATTTCATTCTACGGACGTTTGAATTATTCCTACAACAGCAAGTACATGCTTCAGGCAACCATCCGTCGTGACGGTTCTTCGGCATTCGGTAGCAACAACCGTTGGGGAACATTCCCTTCTGCATCTCTTGCATGGCGTATGAACGAAGAGAAGTTCATTAAGGACCTCAATGTATTCGATGATTTGAAGTTCCGTGTAGGCTATGGCGTGAGCGGTAACTCTTTGGGCTTCGGTGCCTTCCAGGCAATCCAGACTTACGGTCCTTCCGGTTGGTTCACTTATACCGATGCAAGCGGAAACTCAAGTCTTTACCGCACAATCGCGGCACAGTCCAATGCCAACCCTAACCTGAAGTGGGAGCGTACTTCCATGTTCAACGTAGGTTTTGACTTCGGATTCTTCGGCGGCCGCCTCGGTGGTACCATCGAATATTATGACAAGAGAACAAGTGACTTGATTTATTCCTATACCGTATCAACCAACCGTTATCCATACGGTTCCATGTATGCCAATGTAGGTGACATCACCAACAAAGGTATCGAATTGACCATCAATGCTACTCCTGTTCGCACAAAGAACTTCACATGGGATACCAGCTTGAACATCTCTCACAACAAGAATAACGTAAAGAGTATTTCCAACAGCGACTATTCAGTAGACTATATTGCAACAGGTGATCCTGAAATTGCAGGCTATTCTTCCAATGCACAGGTTGAACGTATCATGGAAGGTCATCCACTCGGTACATTCTATACTTATGAATGGGCAGGTTATGATTCCAACGGCATATCCGTATTCTATAAACGCGACCCCAAAACAGGTGAACGTACCGGCGAGACAACCAAGGATCCTGTAGATACAGACCGTACCATTACCGGTTGCGCACAGCCTAAGGTAAGCTTGGGATGGACCAATAACTTCAAGTACAAAAACTGGAACCTCGACATGTTCTTCACAGGAGTATTCGGCAACAAGATTTACAATGCAACCAGTGAACAGTATAGCAATGTAAGTTTCGTTACTGAAGGCAGAAACGTATTGAAATCTGTAGCAACAGACCAAAAGGCTTCCGACGTTCAGTCACAGGCACCATCCGACCGTTGGCTCGAAAAAGGTGACTACTTGCGTTTGTCAACCCTTTCATTGGGTTACTCTTTCGGAAAGTTGGGCAATTGGGTCAATTCACTCAAGATATACGCTACATGCAATAACTTGTTCACCATCACCGGATATTCCGGTCGTGACCCTGAAATTAACCTTGGCGGTTTGGAGCCGGGAATGGATAGACGTACCAACTATTATCCACGTACTCGTACTTATATGTTGGGCGTTAACGTTAATTTCTAATCATCTAAAATCGAACTTACAATGAAAAGTTATATCAAAAATATTTTAATGACAGGTTTGCTGATATCATCGGCAACTGCCTGTACAGATTTGGACGTAGATATCAAATCTACCTATACGTCTTATCCTGAATCTGATATTGCAACAGAGGCTAAGATGGCGGATTTATACTATGGTTTCCGTGGCGCTTTGGGACGTCGTTTCACAGAGGCTGCATGGCTGTCTTCCGATGAGTTTATGGCCGTTACCTACGGTGGTAACTGGTATGACGGCGGTAACTATGTGCATTCATCCCTTCACATGTCCAACACGAACGATGCCCATTTGGATTGGGCCGGTGACCTTACCGGAGCCATTACCAAGTGTAACAGGGCCATTATTGACCTTGGAGGTGACAAGGCTAGCGAGGCATCTATAGCAAGAGCTTTAGCTATGCGTGCTTTCTATCATTTCGTATTCATGGATACATTCGGCGATACTCCGAAATTGGACCATGTGGTTGGAGAGAGTGAAGCTATCGACCGTTCACCGCGTGCGGATATTGCTGCATTTATTGAGGACGACCTTCTCCGTGCCATCAAATCCGGTGGTCTTGCAGAGAATGTTGATGCTTCCACTTATGGAAAACCGACTAAATGGATGGCTGAGGCTCTTCTTGTGAAGCTTTATCTTAACTGGGCAGTTTATACCAGCAGTGATGTTGCCAACTACGAACCTACCCAGGCAAATGCCAAGCTGAATGATGCAGTGAAGTATTGTGATGAAATCATCAAATCCGGAAACTTTGACCTGAGTGACAGCTATCGTTCAAAATTCTTGTCAACAAATGGCTATAAAATCAAGGATTTCATCTATGCAATGCCTTACGATAATGCAACAGCACAAGGTATGACTTACGGACGTTTCCAGTTGTGGCCTAAGTTCAACAACGATGGTGGAACCGGAACCGGCTTGTACGGATTGGCTATCTCTAAGAATGCCGGAGGTATCTTCACGGTTACTCCGGAAGCTGCCGACCGTTTCAACCTGCCGGGTGACGAACGTAACGGTATCCTTTTGAGAGATTCTCTTTACGTTTATGACATCACGACTCAGAAACCGACTACCACTCCTTATATGTATAAGGGCCAGCGCGTAGTGCTTACCAAGAAAGTGAAATTGCTGAAAGATGATGATACATCAATGAATGTTGGTGACAACTTCAATGGATGGAACCAGGGATACCGCTGCATCAAGTGGGGTATTCAGGCAGCCGACTATGATACCTACAATCGTAACCAAAGCAACGATGTGCCTATCTTCCGTTATGCAGATATCCTGCTGATGAAGGCTGAGGCTATCCTCCGCGGTGCAACGGCAACCAACGGCGACACTCCGATGAGTTTGTTCAATCAGATCCGCACTTATGTTAAGGCTCCAACCATTACAGCCAATCCTACATTGCAGGAAGTTCTTGACGAACGTGGTCGTGAGTTCTTCAGTGAGATGTGGCGTCGTAACGACTTGATCCGTTTCGGTCAGTTCGAGAACGATTGGGGATTGAAGCATATCGTCAATCCTGCTGCCAAGACTCAGAAGTACCGTCGTATATTCCCGATCGGTATCAACTTGATGAATGCCAATACTAACTGGAAACAGAATCCAGGTTATTAATCTATAAAAAAAGTAAGGTCATAGAGATGGTCTTATGGGGAGAAGGCTCGTGATAAATTTCTTATTGGGTTATTATTGAAAGATATTAGGCCTTCTCCCCTTTTTTTTATTCCTCTATTTTTATAATCTTTGCAACTATGAAGAGTATATACGTTTTTCTATTGTGTTTTTCCAGTGTTTTGAATGGTGTTGGAGCTCCCTACGTGATGTTGCAACATTATATTGATACACGTGTGGGTACTGCCGCTAATACTACACAGTCTGCCGGAACGTTCGGGAAACATACCGAAGAATACGGTCAGACCTTACCTGCTGTACTCATGCCGCACGGAATGAATTTCTGGACACCGCAAACGCAGGACACGGAAAGAAAATGTATCGCTCCTTATTATTACAGGGATTCCAAGATTCAAGGCTTTCGTAATTCCCACTGGATTGTGGGCGGTTGCACGCAGGACTATGGTTCGATGACACTGATGACCGTTACGGGAAGTCTCAAGACCCAGCCTGAACAAAGGGCCAGCGTCTTCTCACACAAGAGTGAAATAGCCACACCTTCTTATTACTCCGTCTATCTGGATGATTACGATGTCATGGCTGAAATGACGGCACAGTCTCGTTCCGCCATCTTCCGCTTCACCTATGACAAAGCCGGCATGGCCTATCTGGTGGTCAATCCGAACAGTGACTACGGAGAAGGTTACATAGAAATTGATTTGGCCAAAAAGGAAATCCGGGGATATAATCCGGCTCACCGCATTTATCAGGGGTGGGGGGAACCTACGGGGTTCAGCGGATATTTCGTCATTCGTTTTGAAGGCAATCCTCAGGAATATGGAGTCTATCAGGACTCGCTCGTCCTCTCAGGTAAAACATCTGTAGGAAAAGCTGAGAAAATTGGGGCTTACGTGGGCTTCAAGGTAAAAGCGGAAGAGAAAATTCTGGTGAAGGCAGCTTCTTCTTTTGTCAGTCTGGACGGGGCAGAGAAGAACTTGAATGCCGAAATACCGGGATGGAACTTCGATGAGATTCACACAAGACTTTCACAGGCATGGGAACAACATCTGGCCAAGATAAAGGTGCAGGGCAGCCCCAAGGAGATGAGGAAATTCTATGGTGCTTTCTATAGGACATCGTTCCTGCCTCATGTGTTCAATGATGTGGATGGAGCTTATCCCGCATTTTCCAAAGGAACACCTGTGTGCTTTGTGAAGAACGGAGATTATTACGAGGATTTCAGTATGTGGGATACCTACCGCGCGCTTCATCCTCTGCTTACCATTATCGATACCAAGCGTGACGGCGACATGGTTCGCTCGCTCGTCGACAAATATAACCAAGGCGGATGGCTTCCCATCTTTCCTTGCTGGAACAGCTATACGGCTGCTATGATTGGCGACCACAGCATCTCCGTCATCGGTGATGCCATCATGAAGGGAATCAAGGGTTTTGATGTGGAAAATGCTTATGCGGCCATGCGGAAGAATGCTTTTGAAACCCCTTCATTATTCGAAGAGTACAAGAATGGGAAAGGTCGTCGGGCCTTGACATCCTATTTGAAATATGGATACATCCCTTTGGAAGATTCCGTGAAAGAGGCGTTTCATACCTGCGAACAGGTTTCCAGAACCTTGGAATATGCGTATGATGACTATGTGCTTTCACAGGTAGCCCAAAAGCTCGGTAAGAAATCGGATTATGAAATCCTTGCCAAACGTGCCATGAACTACGGGAACGTGATTGACCCCAGGACCGGATATGCTCAGGGCCGTCATGCCGACAGTACATTCCTGGATGACGACAATGCTTTCAAGTTTGTACGCTTCATCACGGAAGGCGTTCCGGCACATTACACATGGTATGTTCCTCATGATGTGAAGGGACTGATGAACGTGATGGGCGGGAAGGACAAATTTATGGCCAAACTGGATTCCATGTTTAGCGAACGCCGCTACTGGCATGGTAACGAACCTTGTCATCAGATTTCCTATCTGTTCAATTATGCAGGGCGTCCTGCTGAAACGGCGCGTCAGGTTCGTCTTCTCCGTCAGGGAGAATATGATGATACTCCGGGCGGCATGTCGGGCAATGACGATGCAGGACAGATGTCGGCCTGGTACGTATTCTCTGCTATGGGATTCTATCCGGTATGTCCCGGCAATCCGTATTATGCAATCGGTTCTCCGGCATTCGATAGCATTCGGATCAGTCTGGAAGACGGTAAGACATTTACGGTGAGAGCCAAGGGTGTTTCTGATGTGAACTGCTATATCCAGTCGGCAAAGCTGAACGGAAAGGAATATACGAAAAACTATATATCCCACTTCCAGATTATGAATGGAGGAGTTCTGGAATTGACGATGGGAAGCCAACCGGGCAGGACATGGGGTACAAGACCCGAAGATTGCCCTCCTTCCGTAACGAAATAAAAATAAAAAAGAATATACGATGAGACTAAAGACATTACTATCCATCATTGGATTGAGCACATTGTTTGCTTGTCAAGGAAACAAGGTTGCGGATTACGACATTCGTGATTACGGTGCCAAGGGAGACAGCCTCACTGATAATGCAGAGGCTATACAGAAAGCTATTGACGCTTGTAACAAAGCCGGAGGCGGACGGGTGATCATTCCCGGTGACGGGGTTTATATGACCGGACCGTTCACCGTGGCATCCTTTGTCGATTTGCATCTGGAGGCTCATGCCAAACTGCTGGCCAATCCGGACGAAAAGGTTTATAAGAAAAGTGCTTTTCGCGAGAATAAAGGTGAGGGCATGATGTGGATCAGCGGTGAGAACATCGAGCAGTTCTCCATTTCGGGCAAGGGAAAGATTGACGGAAACGGAGTGGCTTTCATGGGTAAGGAACTGGACGATTCCTACGTGTTGAAACCCGTTCATGAGTTCGACCCTCGTCCGCATGTCCTGACGTTGATTCATGGAAAGGATATCCGCATCAACAATGTCACTATCGGTAATTCCGCTTACTGGACCATCCATCTGGTTGGTTGTGAAGATGTGGTAGTGAGCGGAGTGAGTGTGCTGAACAATATGAAAATACGTAATGGCGACGGCATCGATGTGGATCATTCCAAGAATGTGCGCATCAGTGATTGTGTGATAGAGTCGGGAGACGACTGCATCTGTCTGAAGAACCGCCGCGAATATGAGGATATGGGTTCTTGCGAGAACATTGTCGTCACGAACTGCGTGATGAGTTCACGTTCCTGCGCCCTCAAGATAGGTTCCGAGAATATGGACAGAATCAGCGATGTGGTTGTCAATAACTGTATCATCCGTAACAGCAACCGTGGCATCGGTATTCAAAACCGCGACGAAGGGACCGTAGAGAACGTAATGTTCTCCAACATCGAAGTCGATTGCAAGTTCTTCTCCAACGTGTGGTGGGGCAAGGCAGAGCCTATCTATGTGACGGCTTATGCCCGCAAACCGGGTGATCACAAGGATGCCGGATGGCGTTTCCCGAAAGGCATGACCGATTATCAGGTAGGTGCGGTAACTAATATCTCGTTCAGCAACATCAAGTGCGAGAGTGAGAACGGAGCCTTCATCGGAGCTGATACCAAGGACCGCATTCAGAATCTGACATTCGACCAGGTGGATATGGTTATCTGCAAACGCACCAATTTCGAGGGTGGTATTTATGACAAGCGTCCTTGCAAGGGTGATGAGTTCGTGAAAGGAAAAACCTACGGATTCTATATGGAGAAAGCATCCGGCGTTACCATGCGCAACTGCTCGGTGAAGTGGGGTGATACGAAACCTGTCTATTATGCAGGTAATCTGTTCACGGAAGAAGTGGATGGATTCGAGTCAGCCAATTTTAAATTGAAATAATGGTACTAAGAAAGATCTTGATAATACTTTTCGTGACCCTTCTCTGCCCGTCCTTTATGGTCGGGCAGCAGAAAGCGGTCCGTATGGCTGTCGTGTCGGATATTCATATCCAGGATACGGCAGTAGTGCGTTCTATGGATGCCGAAATACATTCCACAAGACTGTTTAATGAAAATTACTTCGCTGCGATAACAGCATTGGATAATATTGCGGAAAAAGGCATCAAGGAGGTGATTCTTCCAGGAGATCTCACCGACAACGGTCAGGAAATGAATGTGGTATTGGTGAGAAAGATGCTGCAATCTTATACAGACCGATACGGCATGCATTTCTATGTGATGGACGGGAACCATGATCCGTCGCGTCCTTTTGCCGACAAGAACGTGAAGGGCGGACTGAGACCTTGGGGGTATGAAGAAATCCATAATGAATGGTCTTCCTTCGGTTTTCTTCCCCGTAAGAACTATCTGTATTGGGCAACTCCTTTCACTACCTATTCCTATCCTGAATATCGTTTTGACGAGGCCTTGAAACAAGCTTCCTGGAGTAATCGGACTTATGCTTTGCAGACTCCCGACGGAAACTCACTTTACAAACCGTTCATTCAGGAAGGCTCCTATCTGGTAGAGCCCGTGAAAGGCGTATGGCTGCTTGCCATCGATGCATCCGTCTATCATCCCTCCAAACTGGATGGAGACAGCATTGTTTCTTTCCAGGGAGCCTCCGGTGGGTATAACGAGGTCTTTAAAGTGAAGAAATTCCTGCTTCCGTGGATTAAGAAAGTAGTGAAAAATGCCAAGAAATACCATAAGACGCTCGTCGCATTCAGTCATTATCCGATGGCTGACTATAACAGCGGTGCTCTTGAGTTTATCGGAAAAATAGCTCAGTCCGGGAAATTCGATATCCACCGTTTCCCGTCTGCGGAATCGGCAACTCTCTTGGCTGATGCCGGAATCACATTCCATCTTGGAGGCCATCTCCACATGAACGATGATGAAACTTTCGTTTCTGCAAAGAACAACAGATTGCGTAATGTGCAAGTACCTACTACGGCCGGCTATGTTCCCGCCTATAAGATTATCACCCTGCAATCCGGGAAGCCGGTTAAGATTGAAATCGTGGCATTGAACAATGTAGCCGGTTTTGATGCCTTTTTCCCTCGTTACCGTGCGGAGCATGATTCCCTGACGGCAAAAGGAATAAAGAATATATGGGACGACGGGATTCTTTCTGCAAAGAATTACAGGCAATTTTGCGAGTGGCATCTTCGTGAGCTCGTTCGCCTGCGCTTCCTGCCGGGGGATTTGAAACCCATCGCAACCGAAAAATTCGTGCCTATGACAGCCGGTCAGATTTTTGCCTATCTGGGGTTGAAACCTTTTGGCAAGACTAATTGGACAGGCTTCGATATGATTGTCGATTTCTATAAGCTCCGTCTGGGCAGCGAATTGGCCTTGCCGGATATCTCTTCCGAAAGAATGAATCAGTATCGCATGATAGTGAATAAAGGAGTGCAGATGCATTCCCAAACGGAATTTGACAGCTTCTTCTATAATTTCTGCAGCATTCTTTCGGCTAAGATGAAAACCTTGCAGAAGTACTATTAGAATCAAGCTTATGACAAAATCTGTATAGAACATTTACTGCTGAGAAAGCGTAGGTGCCGGTGGTAAAAGACGCACCTACGTTTTTCGTCACCGGCACCTACGTTTTTTTGGACTTGTATTTTGTCTTTTTTTGTAATAAAAGTAACATTCTGGAAAAGAATAGTGTATATTTGTATTGTAAATGATTATGTACATATATAAAGATAAACTTGTAATACTTTTTTATTATGAATATTAAATTTCAATTTTGTTCGGCATTCCTTTTGGCTGTAATGGCTGTAGTTTTTTCTTCGAATGTGAATGCTCAGAACCGGACCTCTTTCAAACAATGGGCACAGACTCCGCCTATGGGGTGGAACAGTTGGGATTGCTACGGTCCTACCGTGCAGGAATCCGAAGTCAAAGCCAATGCGGATTATATGGCAAAGAATCTGAAGAAATACGGTTGGCAGTACATCGTGGTAGATATCCGCTGGTTCATTGAGAACGATAAAGCCGGAGGATACAATCAGACCGATGCCCGTTACGTTATAGACAAATATGGAAGATACATGCCTGCAGTGAATCGTTTCCCATCGGCAGCCGATGGCAGCGGATTCAAGCATCTGGCAGATTATGTGCATAGCAAAGGTCTGAAATTCGGCATCCATATCATGCGCGGAATACCTAAGATGGCTGTCGATAAAAAGATGCCTGTTCTTGGAGCCGGCGGGATTACTGCAGATAAAATCTATTCAACCGATTTGCAATGCACATGGTTGAAAGACAATTATACAATCGTTGCCGACAGAAAAGGAGCTCAGGAATATTATAATTCCATCTTTGACCTCTACGCTTCCTGGGGTGTGGATTTCGTGAAAGTGGATGATTTGTCGCGTCCGTATCATTTGGGCGAAATTGAATTGATTCGCAATGCCATTGATCGTACGGGACGCCACATTGTGCTGAGTACTTCCCCGGGTGAAACTCCGATTGAGGCGGCCGAACATGTGAGAACTCATGCCAACATGTGGCGCATGGTAGATGATGTTTGGGATACATGGCCGCATTTCACCCATCTGATTGACGTTTGCCAGAAATGGTATCCGTACATTGCTCCCGGGACATGGCCGGATTGCGATATGATTCCACTCGGACGCATCTCTATTCGCGGAGAGCGAGGAGGCGATCGCATGACCCGTCTGACCAAGGATGAACAGTATTCTTTGATGACTTTGTTCACTATCTTCCGTTCCCCGTTGATGTTTGGCGGAGACTTGCCTAGCAATGACGCTTTCACTCTTTCTCTGCTGACCAACAAGGAGGTGCTGGCAATGCATAGAGAAGGAACGGATGTTCGTCAGTTGTTTCAAAAGGATGGTAAGGTAGCCATCACATCCCGTAATTCCAAGACAGGAGAAACTTATCTGGCCTTGTTTAATATTTCGGACGGTAATGAACCGATGAACATCAGCATTCCATTGAAGGATTTGAAAATAGACAAAAACAATGCCACCCTTAGCAATCTATGGACAGGGAAAAAAATGAAAGTAACGGACGGCAACGTATCGGCAACATTGCAGAAACATGCATGTGTACTGTATAAAATAGGCAAATAAAGAAAAAGGATAAAGAGTACTTAGTTATGTCTGGGCGGTTGATTGCGCAAAAGCGGAATCAGCCGCCCTCTTTTTTCTGGTATATTATTATAATGTGTTGAATATTTTGCTTCGGGCAATCATGCAGGCACCGATAACACCGGTATCTTTTCCAAGCTTTGCAGTAACAATGGGAACATCCTGGCACATCAGTTTCAGGGAATACTTGCGCACGGCAATCTGGAGTGGTTGCAGAAAATAATAAGGGCTTGCCATGGAAAGATTGCCCCCTATGATAATCAGGTTGGGATTGAACAGATTGATGAGAGCGGCAATCTGGTGCCCGAGTTCCGTGGCTGTTTGGCTTATCAGATCAATGCATAACGGGTCTTCGTCCTCGGCGGCTTCTATGATGTCATCGGTGCTGATGCGCATACCCTTGTTCACTTTGCCGGCAAGCAGAGATGATTCGCCTTCATTGATTTTCTGTATCAGTTTCCTGTGAATGGCATTGCCGGAAACTTCCGTCTCTAAACAGCCTATCTTGCCGCAGTGGCACAATACATTGTTTTCAAACACATTCACGTGCCCGAATTCGCCTGAGTATCCGTTTTTCCCATAATATAATTCTCCTTTGATGATGATACCCAAACCAAGTCCCCATCCTATGTTGACAAAAAGAATGTTTTCATATTTTTGTCTGGGTAAGCTCATGTATTCTCCGTATGCCATGGCTTTTGTGTCATTCTCTATAAAAACGGCCCGTCCCAGCTTTTCGCTGAGAAACTCAGCCAGCGGAGTTGTCTGCATGTCTTCGAAGTTGAATACACTTGCACTTGTTCCACTGAGGGAATCTACTCTTCCTGAAATGTTCATATTGATGCTGACAATCTTTTCAGGATCCATATCCGGAAGATTATCAATGAATTTTTTTGTTTCATCACAAATCTCTTCCAGTTTGTTTCGGGTATTTTCGAAGACGAATTTATTGTTCCTTTGTATATGAACGATGTTTCCCGTCAGATCCATCAAGGCCATGTTCAACTCGAAAGTCTTGATATCCACTCCCATGAAGTAGTAGGAGTTCAGACTTATTCCGTATCTGACAGCTCTTCGCCCTTTGCCGTGTGCAGCTACATGTTCCAATTCGATGACAGTACCTTGTTCCTGCAGTTCATTGACATATTTGGCAATGGTGGTCAGGCTGTATCCGGTGCTTTCGGCAATTTCGGGAATCATGAAACTTCCGTTTTTCATGATATGTTTGAGTATATTGGTTTTGACAATCCCGCTTATACCTTTATTATTTAGTTCGGCTCTTAATTTGTTTAACATGGTTTTTTCTTTTCTTTTTCGCAAATGTATAATAAAAAAGGTAAATAACAAACAAGTGAACCAGATAATAAGACATTATAAAATAAATTTGATAATATGAGGATTTATTTAACAAAGAAGTTTGATAAATAGATATTGTATTAAATCCTATTAGTTTTTTCAGATTTCAATATTAAATATATGATAATCAATATTATAAATGTATAATTAAGAATATGTGGAAAATTCATAATTAAAAAACATAGCTTAATAATAACTTTTTATTTAAAAACATTTGGATTAATTAAAAAAGAAGTCTAGTTTTGTCCGTGAAAGAATTTAAAAGTAGATAAATATATGGAAAAAATCAAAGGTCTTATAGATGCTCCCTTTACACCGTTCTTTCAGAATGGCGATGTAAATACGGAACCGATTCACCGTTATGCTGATATGCTGGCAAAAAATGGTTTAAAAGGTGTCTTCATCAACGGTTCTTCCGGTGAAGGATATATGTTGACGACAGACGAACGCATGATGCTTGCCGAGACTTGGATAGCCGAGGCTCCAAAGGACTTTAAGGTAATTGTTCATGTAGGAAGCTGCTGCTTGCGCGAAAGCGTGAAACTGGCAGAACATGCAGCCAAGATAGGTGCATGGGGTATTGGTGCCATGGCTCCTCCTTTCCCGAAAATCGGTCGCATAGAAGAGTTGGTGAAATACTGCGAAGCTATTGCAGCTGCCGCTCCCGGGCTGCCTTTCTATTATTATCATATTCCGGCTTTCAATGGAGCCTTCCTTCCGATGATTGAACTTCTGAAGGCTGTTGACGGGCGAATTCCTAATTTTGCAGGAATCAAATATACATATGAAAGCCTTTACGAGTACAACCAGTGCCGTTTGTATAAGAACGGACAATTCGATATGCTTCACGGTCAGGACGAGACAATTCTTCCGAGTCTGGCACAAGGAGGAGCACAAGGCGGTATAGGCGGAACAACCAACTATAACGGACGCGAGCTGGTAGGTATTATCGACGCTTGGCAAAAAGGTGATTTGGAGACTGCACGTGAGAAACAGAATTTCTCTCAGGAAGTAATCAATGTTATTTGTAACTACCGCGGCAACATTGTAGGAGGTAAGCGCATCATGAAACTGATAGGTCTCGACCTGGGTCCGAATCGTGTGCCTTTCCGCAATTTGACGGATGAGGAAGAGGCTTCTATGAAAAAAGAACTCGAGGCTATCGGATTCTTTGCACGCTGCAACCAATTCTAATCTAATTTTAACCTTAAATGAGTATTATTATGACTGACCTGCAAAAACAATATTTGGAACAGTGTCGTGATCGCTATCATACCGACTTTCTGGAAGATATCATGCCTTTCTGGTTGAAGAACGGTCTTGATACGGTGAATGGGGGTGTCTACACCTGCCTCGACAGAGACGGTTCACTGATGGACAGTACAAAATCTGTATGGTTCCAAGGTCGTTTCGGTTTTATTTGTGCCTATGCATACAATCATATAGAAAAGAATGCCGACTGGCTGGCAGCATCACGCAGTTGTATCGATTTTATCGAAGAATATTGCATAGATGCCGATCATCACATGTTTTTTACCGTTACAGCCGAAGGAGAACCGGTTCAGAAACGCCGTTATGTTTTCTCGGAATGCTTTGCTGCCATGGCTATGGCCGAATATTCCAAAGCTACCGGTGACCAAACTTACGCCAACAAGGCGCTGAACATGTTTCTTTCCATACGCCGCATGATGTCCACTCCGGGTTTTCTTGCCCCAAAGACCTATATCAAGGGAAGAAGTCATTCCATCACGATGATGCTCATCAATGTGGCATTGATAGTGAAGCAAGTGATTTCGGACCCTGCACTCGACCAGCAGATAGAAGTATCACTGTATGATATCGAGCATTATCTCATTCATTCGGAATTCAAGGCTTTGATGGAAACGGTAACCCCTGACGGGCATCTAATGGATACATGCAGCGGACGCACAATCAATCCCGGACATTGCATCGAAACAGCCTGGTTCATTATGGAAACGGCAAAGATGAAAGGCAACGATTCCCATCTGAACGATCTGGCTTTGAAAATCTTCGATTGGTCTTATGACTGGGGATGGGATAATGAATTCGGCGGAATTATCAATTTCAAGGACTGTCGCAATTTCCCTAACCAGGATTATTCACAGGATATGAAATTCTGGTGGCCGCAATGCGAAACGATCATTGCATCCTTGTATGCCTACAAGCTTACGAAAGATGAAAAATATCTCTCGATTCACAAGCTTATCCATGAATGGGCTTATGATCATTTCCAAGATAAAGAATATGGCGAATGGTACGGGTATCTTCATCGTGACGGAACCGTGGCACAACCGGCCAAAGGTAATATTTTCAAAGGACCGTTCCACATTCCCCGCATGATGATAAAATCCTATTTGCTGATTAATGAAATATTGGCTGAGAAAGAATAACTTAACATCTAATTTATAAAAAATGAAGAACTCAAAATTTTATCCTTGGATAGTAGTAGGTTTGTTGTGGGTGGTGGCTCTGTTGAACTATATGGACCGCCAGATGCTGTCGACCATGAGAGAATCCATGCAAATGGATATTTCAGAATTGGAATCGGCTGTGAACTTCGGCAGACTGATGGCTATTTTTCTGTGGATCTATGGAATCATGAGTCCTTTTGCCGGAGCAGTGGCAGATAAAATCAGTCGCAAATGGCTCATCGTCGCATCATTGGGAGTGTGGTCGACGGTTACCTTGCTGATGGGTTGGTGCACTTCTTTCGAGCAGATTTATTGGCTGCGTGCCTTGATGGGGGTGAGTGAAGCCCTTTACATTCCTGCCGGTTTGTCCTTGATAGCCGATTTCCACACTGGAAAATCAAGGAGTCTTGCTATTGGAATTCACATGACCGGACTCTATATGGGTCAGGCCATCGGTGGTTTCGGGGCTACTGTAGCAGCAGCCTTCTCTTGGCAGACAACATTCCATTGGTTTGGAATCGTAGGAATTGTCTATGCTTTTATACTCATTCTGTTCCTGCATGAAAAGAGAGTGGAAAAGACTTACGTTGAGACGGAACAGATTCAAGTGAAGAAAGTTTCTGTCTGGAAGAATTTTCCGATGCTGTTTTCCAATGTTGCTTTTTGGGTAATCCTGTTTTATTTTGCCTCCCCGTCACTTCCGGGTTGGGCTACCAAGAACTGGTTGCCTACTCTGTTTTCCGAAAGTCTGAATCTTCCGATGTCTCAGGCTGGTCCTCTGTCTACATTCACTATTGCTCTTTCTTCATTCATTGGAGTGATGATAGGAGGTCCCTTGTCAGACAGATGGGTAAAGAAAAACATTCGCGGCCGTATCTATACAGGTGCTATAGGTTTGTCGCTGATGATTCCCGCACTCATTTTGTTGGGAATGGGGCACAGTACGTTTGCAGTAGTAGCAGCAGGCCTGTGTTTTGGCGTAGGCTATGGAATGTTCGATGCAAACAATATGCCTATTCTGTGCCAGTTTGTTCCGAATCGTCAGAGAGCAACAGCCTACGGTCTGATGAATATGACAGGAGTGTTTGCTGGTGCCATAATCACCAAAGTTCTCGGACAATGGTCGGATGATGGCAATTTGGGTTTGGGTTTTGCTTTCCTTGCCATACTGGTAGCTTTAGCCCTTGTGCTACAGTTGGTTGTATTGAAGCCCAAAACTGACAATATGGAATAAAATATGTTGATAAATAAACTCTTATTTAAAACTTTAAAGCAAATTTTTTAACTTTAAATTCACGTTGTATGAGAAAACTATTTTTCGTATTGTGCTTATTGACTTCAGTTAGTCTGTGGGCACAAAAAACAGTGAAAGGTATCGTGGTTGACAATGCGAAGGAACCTATTATAGGTGCCAGTGTTGTCGAAGTAGGTACTTCGAACGGAATTATTACAGACCTTGACGGTAAATTTACACTCAAGGTAGGGAACAATGCTCAGGTTAGAATCTCTTATGTAGGTTTTAAAACTAAAACGCTTTCCGCGAAACAGTTCGGTTCTACGGAATTGAATATAACGATGGAAGATGATTCTGAAGTTTTGACAGAAGTTGTTGTTACCGCTTACGGTGGCAAACAGTTACGTGCTAAAGTAACCAACTCTATTGCTAAAGTCAAGGAGGAGACACTGACTCTCGGTGTTCACACCAATCCGGCACAGGCTCTGTCTGGAGCTGTAGCAGGTTTGCGTGTTCAGCAGACCAGTGGTGATCCAGGAGCTGCTCCTACCTTAGTTCTTCGTGGTGGTACAAACTTGAATGGTACAGGTTCTCCATTGGTTATCATTGATGGTGCCGAACGTTCTTTGGCAGATGTCAATCCTGAAGATATCGAATCGATGGAAGTCATGAAAGATGCCGGTGCAACAGCTATCTATGGTGCACGTGCCAACAACGGTGTGGTTCTTGTAACGACTAAACGCGGTAAGGCAGGATATTCCGAAATCAAACTTCAGGCAAAATTCGGTTGGAATTATTATCATAATCAGTTCCAGTATTTGGACGGTGGTGAATACCTGACTTATATGCGTACTGCAATCCAGAGAGCTTCCCAATATTGGAAAGATTCTGCAGGAGCTTATCATGGTGCAACTAACATGGGTTCTTTGACGGGTGTTCAGCCTTATGGAACAGGAAACCAGTATTTTGCTGCTGACGGTGTTACTCCGTTGGATGGAAATACCAACAACAAGGCTATCTGGTCAACCATGAAATACACAGATAACCTGGCTTTCCTTTTAAAGAAAGGCTGGCAGACAATGACAGATCCAGTTTACGGAGATCAATTGATATATAAGACCTACAAACTGCAAAATTCTAATATCGAAACCCCGGCTTTTACCCAGGAATATAACATCAATATGAATGGAGGAAACGACAAAGGTAATTACTATGCAGGAGTTGGTTATGTGGATTCAAAGGGTAATGCTACCGGTAACTGGTACAAGAGAATCAACTTTACCTTCAATGGGGATTATAAAATTAAACCATGGTTGACTTCTAGTTCTTCTTTCAACTTTACAGATACCAAATGGTATGGATATGGTGAGAAAGCAGCTTCAAACATTTACTTCACCCGTGTATTCTCTTTGCCTCCCACATTCCGTGGAACTAATGAAAATGGCGATTACATTGTAACCGGTCGTGGCGGTGGTGACGGTAACGTATTAATGTATTTGAATTCCATGCAGCGTGACAATAATACGGATAAGTTTACTATGAACCAAGCATTTACGTTTGATTTATACAAAGGTCTTACATTGAAGACTACAGCCAATTGGTATTATCAAGATACTAAATACGAAAGTTTCACTCGTGATTATTTGACGAATGTGAACACATATTACAAGAATAGAGACTCATCTGATTCTTATGAACGAGTATTGAAGCAGACTTATAATGCCGTTTTGAACTATCAAAATACTTTTGCAAAAGATCATTTTGTTGATGCTATGGTGGGTATGGAATATTATGATAATTATACAAAAGGTTTTTCAGCATCCGGTTATGGAGCAACAACAGATGATTTTCAGGATTTGCAGTACACTTCATCCAAAGAAAATGCAAGAAGTATTGATTCTTGGCATGGACGTCAACGCATTATGTCATTCTTTGGTCGTTTGAACTATGACTATCAGAGCAAATATTTGGTAAGTATGGTATTACGCCGTGACGGATACTCAAAATTGGCTAAAGATAATCGTTGGGGTTTCTTCCCAGGTATATCTGCAGGTTGGGTATTTGGTAAGGAAAAGTTTATGGAAAAATATAGAGACATCATTTCTTTTGCTAAATTGCGTGCAAGTTATGGTGCTAACGGTAATGTTTCTGATATTGATAATTATACTGTTCAAGGTGCTTATGGTGCAGTTACCAATTATAATGGAGCAACATCTTTGGTTGTAACAACAGTTCCTAACCCGGGACTTCGCTGGGAAAAATCATACACTTTTGAAGGTGGTTTGGATATCAGTTTTCTGCAGAACCGTTTGAATGCGAACATTACACTGTATAATCGTCATACAAAAGATAAATTTGCAAATATTGTATTGCCTTCTCATTCTGGTATTTCTTCTATTTTGTCAAATAATGGAGAGGTTCAGAACAAGGGTTTGGAAATGCAATTGAATGCACGTATCTTGGACAAGAAAGATTTGAAATGGGATGTAGTATGGAACATGGCATATAACAAGAATAAGATCGTAGCTTTACCGAACAATGGTTTGGAACGCAATCGTCAGAGTGCATTCCAGGTATATACTGGTAATGGAGAAGACAAGATGTGGGTTGGCGGATATCAGGAAGGCCAGGAGCCGGGTGTTATCTATGCTTTCAAAGCAGAAGGTCTTTATAAGAGTTATGATGAAATTCCTGGAAACCTGATTGACAAGACAACAGGTAACAACGGCGCAAACGGTAAGTATAAATTATATGGACCGACAGCTTGGGCTGCTTTAACGGATGCCGAAAAGTCAACAGGTAGATTACCTATCCAGCCGGGTGACGTGAAATGGAAAGACGTCAATAATGACGGTGTTATTGATGATTATGATATGGTTAAGATTGGTAATACGGTTCCTCATTGGACAGGTGGTATCACCAGCAATGTTTCATACAAAGGCTTTACTTTAACTTGTCAGTTCGATTATGCATTGGGATTCTGGGTACGTGATACTTTCACTCCGTGGACAATGGGTAATATGCAAGGAACTTACAACACTATTACGAAGGTACGTGATACATGGTCTGATACAAATGTCAATGCCAAATATCCTACTTATACATGGGCCGACCAGTTGGGCAAGCGTAACTACGCACGTGAGTCATCCATGTTCTGCTATCGTGGCGATTATGTAGCAATTCGTCAGTTATCACTGGCATGGGATCTTCCTAAAGCTTGGTTGCATAAACTTGCAATGCAAAAAGTGGTTTTGAACATTACTGGCCAGAACTTGGGCTATATCACTGCCGCTAAGAATATGTTCTCACCGGAATACAATGCTGATGCTAATGGCGGATATTCTTTGCCACGTACTCTGATAGTAGGTGCTAGTGTAACATTCTAATCAATTTAAAATCGACAATGATATGAAAAAGATATTTTTAAATTTAGCAATAATAGCGAGTGTCGCATTATTTTCTTCCTGCGATTCTCTGAATTTGGAGCCAGAGGATTATTATAGTTCTAATAGCTTCTGGAATAACAAAGCACAGGTCCAGAATTTCATGAACGGTATCCATTCCCAGTTGCGTGATATGTATTTCATGCCTATAACATTGGGTGAGTTGAGAGGAGCTGCTCTTGTTTCAGGAACTACTTCATTGAATACCAGTTCCAGTGGAACGACCATGGTCGACAATGCTCTTACAAAGGATAATACCGGCGGTGTAACCAATTGGTATAATATCTATTCAAGGCTGTTGCAAGTAAACTTGTTGATTGAGCAGGTCGAAGGTCCTGCAACATACCTTACTGCAACAGAAAAAGCATATTTTTTAGGACAGGCTTATGGCTTGCGTGCTTATTACTACTTTTATTTGTACCGCACTTACGGCGGGGTTCCATTGGAAACTACTGTAAAAGTTTTGGGTGGAAACTTGAATGCTACGGATTTGTATCTTGCACGCTCTACTGCTGAAGAAACAATGAAGTTGATTAAGTCAGACATCGAGAAGTCTGTAACCAATTTTGAAACTTCCGGAGCTTCTTTTGCAAAGGCTGACAAGCTGATATGGAACAAATATGCCACTTATATGCTAAAAGGCGAAATCTATATGTGGTCAGCAAAGGTAACAACTGGTGATCATACTGCAACAGGCAAGGCAGACTTGGAGACAGCTAAAGCAGCTCTTCTTAAAGTGACTGACGGAACATTCTCTCTTCTGAGTGATTATTCAAGCCTGTGGGATGTAACTAAAAAGCAGAATGCTGAGGTTATCATGGCTTTGCACTTTGATAAGGATGAAGCAACGAACAGTGGAAGTTTGTTTGTATACGAATCAGCTTTGTTCAACGGAAGTGCTCAAGACGAAAACGGCAATGTCCTGAATGATCCTTTGGGATTAATCAACGGCGGTCAGCTTCGTTATGAATATAGAGAATCCTTCGTTAAGTCTTATGATAAGCTTGATTCGAGAAGAAGTGCTACATTCCTTGAGTACTACATGACTGATACCAAGACAGGAAAGAAAACAGCAGGAGCAATTCTTAAGAAAATGTTGGGTCGCTCTGATAGTGGAACACATTATTATGATTCCGATATCAATATCTATCGTTATTCAGATTGCTTGTTGCTGTTGGCAGAATGTGAAAACGGCTTAGGAAATTATAATGGCTGTATCGATTATCTTAATCAAGTACGGAAACGTGCATACGGCGCAAATTACGAAACGGTTGGAAAACTCACCGCAGGAACTTTTGCAGAGAATGAGTTGGCTATACTTCATGAACGAGATAAAGAATTGGTTGGTGAAGGAACTCGCTGGTTTGATGTAGTTCGTTTGCACGATGCAGCAGGTGATCCGTTGGTTTATTCTACGGCCGCTGTTTATCCGGCAGTGTATGGACAGGTAGCTACCTCTCCGTTAATCAACAAGGCAGACTCTTACAAACTGCTTTGGCCGGTAGATCTTAATACTTTGAATGCAGATAATTTACTGGTACAAACGCCAGGGTATTAATGCATAAATAGTTTTTTCATCAAGACCTCTGGAAAGAGGTTGGTAGATTGTAATGATCCGGGAGTACGTGAGTCTTCCCGGATTCTTACAATTTATTAGTTTCTCCGGTTGTCCTGCCTTTGATTGTTATCTCTTTGCCTGTTCCTTTGGTTGTCACCTCTTTGTGAGTTTCCGTTTTGATTATCGCTTCTCTGGTTGTAATTTCCACGATCATCATTGTTGTTCTGCCTGCGTTGTGACATGTTGCCGTTTCTGTTATTTCCGGACATGTTGTTCAGCTGATCACGATAAGTTGACTGGTCACGGTCTTTGTAAGAGGCATATTTTTGTTTATGAATGGCATTTTGGAACCATGGCCTTTCCGAACCTCTCAAGGGAACTTTGTAGACTGAATATAAGTCAACGTCTCTGTATCTTGGAGGTAATTGGTTCGCAGAGATCCATCGGCCGTCGGTCAGATAATAGAACAAGGCGTTGGCAATGTCGTAGTACAGATTCATCTCCGGAAAGTAGTAGAATGTGGCAGTACTGTAACTGTAAGGTCCCCAATCTGGTTGGTCTCCCTGGAGTCTTACTATTTCAGATCTTCTGTGATGTTGTGCAAATGCACCCGATTGGCATCCTATTCCAAACAGAATGACCAACATGATTACAACTTTTTTCATTTCATCTCAATTTTAAAGTTTGACGTAAAATTAAAAAAGTGATATGCATTCTGCTAAAAAAATAGATGAGTCATTCGTTTTTGACTTCCAAACAGAGCAAGGCGAATGTAAAAACGAACAAAATGACTGCTCCGCTTAGTACTTTTTAAGAGTGGACAATACTAGCAATTAAGAAAAAAAGCTTATTTTTATACCCAGAATTAAATAAAAGAATATTATGAAGAAATTGACTTTGGTTTTATGTGTTTTAATGGTTTTCTCCTCATTGTCTGTTCTGTCTCAGGAAAAGGACAAGGTTTTTGTATTTGAGAAATCCGTCCCTGTCCTCATAGAGCGTCAGGACAATGAATGGTTTGATATCCGTCTGGATGCAGACCGGAGCCAGGTTTTGAATGAAGTGCATCTGCTTTTCGGAAAGAATGTGAATCTGAAAGAGGTGGAGGCCGTCAAGCTTTATTATGGGGGGACGGAAAGTCTTCAGCATCAAGGAAAAGATATCTTTTCACCAGTGGAATATATTCCGCGAGATGAACCCAACAAGACGTTGGTTGCCAATGCTTCTTATTCTGTCTTGAAGGCAGAAGTAAAGAATCCGGCTTCTGAAGTTGTTTTCAAGGTTGACCAGAAACTGTTTCCCGGAATTAATTATTTCTGGGTAAGCTTGCAGATGAAACCCGCAACATCTTTGCTTTCGAAAGTATCGGCAGAGATTTCGAAGGTAGTTGTCGATAACCAACAGGCGCCTCTTTCGATAGCACGCAAGGCCGATGTACAATATATGGGCGTAGGTGTTCGCCATGCCGGTGACGATGGCTCAACCGTCTATCGAATACCGGGATTAGCCACGTCAAACAAAGGTACTTTGATAGGGGTTTATGATATACGTTATAATAACGGCAAGGATTTACAGGACCATATTGACATCGGCGTGAGTAGAAGTTCGGATGGTGGAAAGACTTGGGACAAGATGCGCGTAGCTATGTCTATGGGAGAGTCCGATGGCTTGCCCAAAGGACAGAATGGTGTGGGAGATCCTGCAGTGCTGGTTGATAAGGCTACCGGAACCATCTGGATTGTTGCCGCTTGGGCACATGGTTATGGCAATGGAGTGGCATGGTTTAATTCCCGTCCAGGAATGGATCGCAATCAAACGGCCCAACTCATGATGGTAAAGAGTGATGATGATGGCAAAACATGGTCGGAACCGATTAATGTTACGGAACAAGTGAAAGATCCTTCCTGGCATTTCCTGTTGCAGGGACCCGGCAGAGGCATCACAATGGACGACGGAACTCTCGTTTTTGCTTGCCAATTCATTACCGACGACCGGATTCCGAATGCAAGTATCATTTACAGTAAAGATCATGGCAAAACATGGAAGATTGGAACCATTGCCCGTACCAATACTACAGAGGCACAGGTTGCCGAAGTGGAGCCGGGAGTACTTATGCTGAACATGCGGGATAACCGTGGGGGAAGCCGTGCCGTTTCAGTCACGAGAGACATGGGCAAGACATGGAAAGAGCATGTTTCATCAAGAACTTCTTTGCCGGAACCGGTTTGTATGGCAAGTTTGATCAATGTAAAAGCAAAAGATAATGTATTGGGAAAAGACTTGTTGTTGTTTTCCAATCCGAATGACACGAAGAACCGTGACAAGATAACCATCAAAGCCAGTCTTGACGGAGGAGTAACTTGGCTTCCCGAAAACCAGATACTTCTCGATTTGGGCCGTGGATGGGGATATTCCTGTCTGACTATGATTGATAAGGAAACTGTCGGTATTTTGTATGAAGGCAGTGTGGCTCACATGACTTTCCAGGCTGTGAAATTGAAAGACTTCGTTAGAGTGAAATGATGAGACCGCTACATCTTTTACATATAGTTTGTCTATTGCTGTTTTTCTCGGCTGAGTCTTATGCATCGGGAGAGAATCTCGTCTCTTTGCTGCCAGTTCCCCAACAGTGCGAGTTAGGAAAAAACTATCTTAATCTTGACAAGGTAACTCTTTCCACGCCCGTGCTTGCTGATGATTGGACTGAGTTTGTAGGCCGGTCGGGAGGAAAGGTGACGGGAAAGTCTTCTGTCAAAATCGAAGTGAATCTGGTTCCTTCAATCCCCGAAGCTCGCGTGAATGCCGATGAAGCCTATCGCTTGCAGGTAACGGACAGACTGATAAAGGTTGAGGCACTTACCGAACGCGGGGTGTACTGGGCCCTCCAAACTCTTCGACAGTTGCAAACGAGAAGAGGAAACGGAACTGCAATACGCTGTTGCAAGATTACAGACTGGCCGGCATTTCGGGTCCGGGGTTTCATGCAGGATGTAGGGCGAAGCTATATTTCTCTCGAGGAATTGAAGAGAGAAATAGAGATATTGTCGCGCTTCAAAGTCAATGTTTTTCACTGGCATCTCACGGAGAACCAGTCTTGGCGACTTGAGAGTAAGGTTTTTCCTATGTTGAATGATTCAGCCAATACCACCCGAATGCCTGGCAAGTACTATACTTTGGAACAGGCAAGGGAGTTGGTCGCGTTCTGTAAACGTCATCAGGTGCTGCTTATTCCGGAAATAGACATGCCGGGGCATAGTGCAGCCTTTGTGCGTACTTTCCGCCATGACATGCAAAGCGCAGAAGGAATGAAGATATTGAAACTGTTGATAGACGAGGTATGTGAAACTTTCGATGTGCCCTATCTGCATATAGGAACCGATGAAGTGAAATTCACCAATCCCGGTTTCGTTCCGGAAATGGTGGCTTATGTTCGTTCCAAAGGAAAGAAGGTGATTTCCTGGAATCCGGGATGGAACTACAAACCCGGTGAGATAGATATGACCCAGCTCTGGAGTTACAGAGGAAAGGCCCAACCCGGAATACCTGCGATAGATTCGAAATTCCATTATTTGAACCATTTCGATACTTTTGCCGATATCATAGCTTTATACAACAGTCGCATCTATGACTCTGCCGAGGGTAGTGATGATGTGGCCGGAGCTATTCTTGCAATATGGAATGACCGTTTGGTGGTTCCCGAAAGGAACATGGTACTTGAGAACGGCTTGTATCCGTCCATGCTGGCTTTGGCAGAAAGAGCATGGAGAGGTGGTGGCTCTGAATATTTCAACGGACCGGGAACCTTGTTGGGCGATAAGGAATCCGAATCTTTCCGCTCCTTTGCGGATTTTGAGAGGCGCATGTTATGGCATAAGGAACATACGTTCAAAGGTTATCCTTTTGCTTATGTGTGCCAGACAGATGTGAAATGGAACATTACGGATGCATTTCCTAATGACGGGAACATGGACAAATCTTTTCCTCCTGAAAAGTCGTGGGAGGCTTCCTACACATATCAGGGCAAGACCTACGGAGTGCGTCAGGCTATCGGAGCAGGTATCTATTTGCGCCATACATGGGGCACTCTGGTACCTTCTTTCTATCCGGACCCTCAGGAAAATCATACGGCATATGCATATACCTGGGTCTATTCTCCCAAGGATCAGAAGGTGGGCTTGTGGGTTGAGTTCCAAAACTATAGTCGTTCCGAATCCGATCTTGCTCCCCGGCAAGGCGAATGGGATTACAAGGGCAGTAGGATATGGCTGAACGGAAAGGAGATTCTTCCTCCTGTGTGGACAGCAACACATAAGGTAAAAAGTAACGAAGTTGCTTTGGGCAATGAAAACTGTGTGGCACGTCCTCCAATATCCGTTCTCCTGAATAAGGGATGGAACAAGGTTTTCTTGAAACTGCCTGTCGGAAAGTTCCATTCGGACGAGGTGCGTCTTTTGAAATGGATGTTTACCGCAGTCTTTGTCACCCCCAATGGAGAGAAAGCTGTGGATGGTTTGGTTTATTCACCTAATAAGATAATGGAATGAAAAAAATCATTTTATTGAGTACAGCTCTTTTTTTCATGATTATCATGCATGCACAGACCCGGCTTGATATCTGGCAGAACCATGCCGGAATGGCCGATAAGGTTTCTATCAGGAAAGTCGATGGCTTTCCTGATAAAGACAGCGGATACGCCAAAGGCGTTTCCGCTCTTTATGCCGGGATTCTGGGAAAAGAACTTGTTATAGCCGGAGGAACTAATTTCCCGAATATTCCGGTAGCCGATGGAGGCAAGAAGGTGTATTACTCAAGTATCTACACAGCCAAGCCGGATGGGTGCAAGCCTTTGCGGTGGAAAGAGGCGGGGCAACTACCCGATTCTTCGGCATACGGTGTTACAATCTCTACTGAACAGGGTTTGGTGTGCATAGCGGGCAATACTGCGAAGAAGAGCCTTTCGCGGGTATTGCTTCTTTCAAAGAAAGGCCGGAAGATACAAATCCATACTTGGCCGTCCTTGCCTGTGACGATGGATAATATGGCAGGAGTTTCCATTGGCAAGCGTATTTTTGTGTTAGGAGGCAATGTCAATGGAATTCCCTCAAACAAAATGTATTCGCTTGATTATTCCAATCTGGAGCAAGGTTGGCAGGAAGAGAAGGCTATGCCCGGAATTTCCCGGATACAGTCTGTTTGCGTTGCTCGGAAGGGAAAGTTATACGTGTGGGGAGGCTTTGCCTTGGCAACAAAAGACACGCCGGCTTCTCTTTCTGTAGACGGTTATTGCTATGACCCTGTGCAGAAATCATGGACACCGGTGGCAACGCCTGTCGATGCCGGAGGAAATACCGTTTCCCTGGGTGGAGGAGTAGGAACCGTATTGCATGACGGCCGAATTGCATGTATGGGAGGAGTCGACAAGGACATCTTTTTGAAGGCTTTGCAAGGAGTGTACAAAGGAAAAGAATATTATTCCCATCCCGTTGAGTGGTATAGATTCAGTCCGCGTATGCTCATTTACCAACCGGAAACGGATACTTGGACGGAAGCAGGTGAGTTTTCCCAGTGTGCCAGGGCGGGAGCGGCGCTTGTTCCTCATGGAAAATGTTTCTTTATCATCAACGGAGAGTTGATGCCGGGCATTCGAACAAATGATATTAATTGCATCAGAATAGAATGATATTCATTCTGATGCAATTTCAAGATAAATTTGTATATTTGCCGAAAATAAATTTTGCTTATGTCTCTTCTACGTGCCTTGATATGTATTCTTTGCCCTCCTTTGTCCGTTCTGGATAAGGGGTGTGGATCCATTCTCCTTGTCTTTTTGCTGACGTGTGCCGGTTGGGTACCCGGTGTTCTTGCAGCCTTGTTTATCAACAATCGTCATTAAAAAGTCTTTATCCAGATTCTGTCTGTATTTTTAATATTTATTTTGTATGCTCGAAGGAGCAATAATACAAATTAATATTAAAAGTATCGGATCTATTGTGATGAAAGGGATGAAAAAGACAGCCAAGTCATGGTGTACAATCATGTTTATAGGGATTAATCATTCCAAATTAATGGATTGTTCTCGTATTAGAATATTAGAAATGTTAAAAAACAATAAAAAAAGCTGTGTATATTTAGTAAAATTCTTATTTTTGCACCCTATTTAAAACATCGAGGGAGGATCTTGTATATTATTGAGCAACTACAAAGGAAAAATGAATTAATGAAGAAATATTCTATCATCATCTTATTATTATGGGTTTCTGTGTTTTCTGTCTGCGCTGCCGATAGGAAAGATACGTTGTATATAGATGGTGATTGGGCATTTCCTCCTTATGAATTTATCAATACACAAGGTAAGCCTGACGGGTTGAATGTCGATCTGATAAAGGAAGTCATGAAGCGGATGAACATTCCTTATATCATTCGCTTGCACAATTGGACAACGGTACTTTCTTCTTTTCAAAAGGGAGAAACGGATTTGATTCTGGGTATGAATTTCTCCAATGAGCGCATGAGAACCTACAGATTCGGAGCTGTTCATGAATATGTATATCAGGATGCTGTGTGCCGAAAGGGAGAAACGCCCTTCCATACCGCCTCCCAGCTTAAAGACAAAAGCATTGTAGTTCAGTACAAAGCCATTACCAAAGACCTTTTGCACAAAGCGGGTTTCCATGGAAACAAAGTTTCTTTTTGTGAGAATATGAGTGATGGTATCTTGGGCGTTCTTCAGGGAAAATATGACGTAGCTGTATGCGATCATAATGTAGCGGCTCATATCATCAGGGAAAACAAATACGATAATCTGCTCACCGTCAGTCTTGACATTCCCCCACAGGAATTTTGTTTTGTCGGACATTCCCAAAAGATACTGGATGCGGTGGGGACAGCCTTCTACAGTATGAAGAAAGATGGCACGTACGATAAACTTCATGACAAATGGATTCCCAAGGAAAAGAACTTCTTCAGTCTAAAAACCATTCTTTCCATCATAGGAATTGTCTTTCTCATCAGTTGCATTTTGCTGACGTTCATCATTGTTCTGAAGCTGAAGGTAAGGGCAGCCCGGAGAGAACTTTCCATTAAGAATACTCGTTTGCTCATGGCTTTGAAAGCCGGCGACCTTGTTGCTTGGAGATATGACGTAAGGACAAAGACTTTTTTCAGGTTAGACGGAGAAAAAAAATCTGAATCAGGCTTTACTTATGAAGTCTATGTAGGGCGCATTCATCCTGATGACAGACAGATATTTGAAGAAACGCTTGCAAAATCATGTCAAGGCAATATTCACAGCGAGTCTTTGTGTGTGAGAGTGGATCGTGAAGGAAAGGGGCTTTACCGGAATATCAGCAAGGAATTCGGAGTTACCTATGCAACCGACGGAAGCATAGAATCTGTGGTGGGAACCGATAAAGATATAACCGAAACCGTCCTGATGCAGAAAAAGCTTCAAGACAGTATCGGAAAAATGTCTCTGGCTATCAAATATGCAAATGTTGTTTTCTGGGAATACGAGACATCTAAAGGGTATTACCGTTTCTATAGCACACCTTTGGGCAGTTATGAGGATACGAATAAGGTGAAACCATCAGAAATTATGGAGAAGATACATCCCGAAGATAGAAAGAAAATGGCTGAATTCTTAGAGGCTGTGACTCATGGAAAGGAGAAAATTATCTATACGGATGTGAGAATTATGTCTTCCGATATTAAGGGATGGAGATGCATCCGTCCTATTGCAACAGCTTTTAACAAGGATGAGCATACAGGGAAAGTCCTGCTTTATGTAGGCTTCACGTGTGACTATACGGGTATCTATGAACTCAATAAGGAAGTCAATGATTACGCTCGTAAGATGGACCTTTTGATTAAGTCCAGCAAGGTCAAGTTGTGGAGTTATGATAGGGAGACCCATAAGATTGAATTGCGTAAAGACGATGAAATACTGATCCGTACGTCCGATGAAATAATTGCTTTGGGCAGAAACGATAAACGTATCAAACAGATTTTTGCACAAATGGAAAAAGGGGAACTGGAAGCCTTTACCACTCACGGAAATTACGTAAAGGATGGTAAAACCTATTATACCCAAAATGATATCATTCCGCTTAGGGATGAAGACGGGAATATCAAGGAATATTTCGGCTCGTTGCGCGATATAACCGATTTCATAGAGATTCAAAAGAAACTGGAAGAAGAAAAGGAAAAGGCGCAGCAATCTGATAAACTCAAGACTTCTTTCCTAACAAACATGAATCACGAGATTCGTACGCCACTCAACGGTATAATAGGCTTTTCACAGATTCTGGCTGAATCGTGTACGGAACTTTCTTTATCCGAGCGGCGGGACTTTGCAAGAAGAATCTTGACATGCAATAACAATCTTCTTTCCATTATTTCGAATATCATTGAAGTATCTCAGATGGAAAGTGACAGCTTGAATTTATCATGGAATAAATGTTCTGTCAACAGACTCTGTATGGAAACGATTAAAACAATGGAACATCTTGCTGAAAAAGGAGTGGATATGACATTTGTTCCCCACGAACAGGATTATGAGTTGACTACAGATTGTCACAGAGTGATGCAGCTTCTTTCCAATTACCTGAGCAATGCAGCCAAGTTCACTGCAAAGGGTACCATTTCTTTGGATTATAGGATAGAGGAGGACAAAAAACAAATTGTATTTTCCGTTACGGACACAGGCATAGGAGTGCCTATGGACAAGGGCGAAATCATCTTCGAACGCTTTGAAAAACTGGATCGTTTCGAGACGGGAACCGGGCTAGGGCTGTACATCTGCCGCATCTTAGCTGATGCTTTCCACGGCAAAGTCATGCTGGATACCTCTTACAGCGGTGGGGCAAGATTCCTGTTCATACATCCGATTGAATCCTGATTCGGAAGCTGCATATTTCCCATTACAAAAAGTTTGCCTTGTGTACCCTACACCACAAGGAACTGTTATTCAGTCGATTCTGGTGAAAGGACGTGATTTATTGAATTTTTTAGGCAAAAATTATAGATGAATATTCTGATAATTAGATAGATAAATGATTTTCGGATAGTAACAAGCTGTATAAAAGATTCCTGTATTTATAGTAAATTGATACCTGAATTATAAGGTTTTCATCCTTTACTTAGGTCTGTCTTATCCTTATGCTTGTGGAATTCTGTCGTCTCACGTTCGTGGTACGTGCGTCCCACATACGTGGCTCGTGCGTACCACATTGGTGAGACGCACGTACCACAAGTGTGAGATGATACTTTTCCAGGTATTTAGGTGTAGTTTCCCCTGTAGTTTCATTTGCTTTTCCCTGTAGTATAACGAATTATGTTGACTACTCTTAGTCTTACTTATGGATAGGGTTGACAGGTTTGTTACTTACTTGTATTTCAAGTTGACCTATTTTTTGTTAGTCATAAACTAATCCAGTTTTTAAAATTCCTTCGATTATTGGGGTAGCTTGGGAAGGAGTTTACCATCCAAACCTATATGCGTCCTCTCATTATTGTAGAAATATGCCGTCAGTCTGACGGCTATCCCAATAGATTCAATGTCTGTGTGAAAGTATTAAAAGAGGTTAAATATAAGTTTCGCCTTATGACTTGTCCCTTAGGTCAGCCATTATCTTTGTACTCAAAATAATCATTTAGCGCTGAAGATTATGATTGAGTACAAATTAAAATTAACAATCGGTGAGTTCTCAAAACTGTGTTATGTCACAGTCAAGACACTGCGTCACTATGAGAGGATTGGTTTGTTGATGCCACATGAAGTGGATGAATGGACAAAATACCGTTATTATGATGTGGGTCAGATGCAGAAAATGGTCGAGATACGCAATATGAAAAGTTTGGGATTAAGCCTCGAAGAGATAAAAGAAGTTTTCGAGCAAGGCTGTCAAAAGCCTGATGCCGAACTTGTGGCACGTAAAATCGAAGAGACGTCCGAAGCATTATGTTTACTCAGAGAACGAATGCATCAATTGGAACAGTTGCAGGAACGAACCTTAAACACTAAAAAAATGAACAAAATTATGATTAAACCGCTGCCTGGCGGAGTAGTAGCCAGTTTCCGTCGTCGAATCAAGAGTTATGATGAACTAGGAAACCTGTGTGTCAATGTCATTGGCCCTGAGATGCAACGCTTAGGTTGTGAGTGTCCTGAAGAGACCGCATATTGTTTCACGGTGGACTACAATCGTAATCATCAGCCGGGCGACATTGATTTGGAATATTGTGAGATTGTAAAAGAGGCTAAAACCGATTCCGAAATCATACAATTTCGAAAATTGCCTGTGATAGAAAGAGCGGTGTGTATTGAGCATGTCGGTAGCTATGAAAACTTTGATACTACCGTTGTTTCAGTATTTGAATATTTAGAACGAAACAATCTGAAAGTCATGTCCGAACCCCGTTTCTCATACATTCACGGTATTTGGGATAGGGATAGAGAAAGCGATTGGTTGACGGAAATACAGATTCCTATTGAATAATACAATTATATAATAAGGGAACCTATTTACCAGCAACGACCGATTCCAAAGGCAGAGGTCTTTGTTTTTTCTACTATCAATTTTTTTCACCATGAACATGATGGTCTCTTTGTGCAAAGGCGAAGAGGCCATTTGTTTTTTATTCCTTATATTCCATTCAGAAGTCCGAAAAAATGTTTATATTTGCATAAAGAATAGTCAAAGTTTTTTAGTCCGGTCATCAATAAAAGATTAGTTTGGATCCACGTTTATACATATACAAAGCTTCGGCGGGGTCGGGGAAAACCTTTACGCTTACGGTGGAATACATCAAGCTCCTCATACGCAATCCCAACAATTACCGCCACATTCTTGCCGTGACCTTTACCAACAAGGCTACGGCTGAAATGAAAACACGTATTTTAAGTCAACTCTATGGCATCAGCAAGAAGTTGCCTACGTCAGGAGATTATCTTCGTAAAATCAGTCAGGAACTGAAAAAGTCTCCGCAAGATGTATGCGAAAGAGCTGAACAGGCACTGAACCTGCTTATTCATGACTACAATAATTTCCATGTGGAAACCATTGACAGCTTCTTTCAGAAGGTAATGAAGAACATGGCCAGAGAACTGGGACTCGGAGCCAATCTGAATATTGACCTCGACTCGAAGGGGGCACTGGATGAGGCTGTGGATTCCATGCTGAAGAAGCTCACGCACGACTCACAGGTTTTGCAATGGATTCTCGACCATGCTTTGGAGGAAATGGGGGAAGGGAAGAATTGGAATGTCATTGGCGGCATTAAGCGGTTCGGAATGAAAATCTTTGATGAGGCCTTCATAGAACGTGGCGGACGGCTCAGACAAAAGTTAGCGGAACATCCCGAAGCTATGACGGATTATATCCAGAAGGTCAGGGCGTTGCAAAACGAGATGAAAAATGTGTTGCCGGGATTTGCCAGTCAGTTCTTTTCCTTGATGGAGGAGAACGGAATACCCGCCGAAAAGGGCTTCTGCAATACGAATATCGTTTCTTATTTTCATAAACTCGAAGGGAAGGATATTTATAAAAAGAAAGATTCCGACGTCAAAAATAATACGGTGAACAAATGCTTGCAGGAGGCTGAGGCCTGGACGGTGAAGTCGGCTCAGATGAGGGAGGAAATGATTGCTCTCGCCCAGAAGGATTTGATTCCATTGCTGCGTGATGCGGAGACTTTCAGACCGCGCTGTGTGCGGCTTGTCAATACTTGTGACTTGGCTCTCAATAATTTGAGCAACCTGCGCCTGCTTACATATATCGACGGGGAGATGCAGGAACTGAACAGGAAGAAAAACCGTTTTCTGCTGGCCAATACCAATGCATTGCTCCAAAGCATCATCAGCGACAGCGATTCTTCTTTTATCTTCGAGAAGATCGGTGCCAATATCCGTTATGTCATGATTGATGAATTCCAGGACACTTCGCGCATGCAGTTCGGTAATTTCAGAATACTGCTTCAGGAAGGCCTTTCACAAGGATTCGACAGTATGGTGGTGGGCGATGTGAAACAGTCCATATACCGATGGAGAAACGGCGATTGGGGTATTTTGAACTCTTTGAACGAGAGCAATACGGATTTCCCTGTCAATGTGAAGACTCTGGATACCAATTTCCGTTCGGAACAAAGGATTATAACTTTCAACAATGTATTTTTTCCTACTGCAGTGAAATGTCTGGACAATCAATTCGTAGCTGATTTCGGTATGGAATGTGCGCCCCTGAAATCAGCTTACGCGGATGTTGTACAGGTGAGCAGCCATCAGGAAATGGATGGTTATGTGAAAGTGCGCATATTGAAAACGGACAAGGACAGGAAACGGGATGAATTGATGTTGGAGGAACTGGATTCCACGCTGACGGAGCTGTTGTACAAAAGACGGATAAACCCTGAAGATGTAGCTGTCTTGTTGCGTGGCAATGACGATATAGCTGCCATTGCGGATTATTTTCATGAGAAGAAACCCGATTTGCCTCTGGCTTCGGATGAAGCGTTCTTGCTGAGTGCATCCGAAGCGGTGAATCTGCTGGTGGATGCGTTGAGCGTGCTGGATGATGAAACGAATGCCCTGGCCATAGCAAGTCTTGTGATGAGGTATCAAAAAGGAGTGTTGTGCAACGAGGGGGATATGAATACGTATTTGCTGGAAGACGACAAAAGTCCTTTTCTGCCTTCGGAATATGTAGAGCATTATGATGAACTGCGTGAAATGCCGCTTTATGAATTATGTGAAAGGCTTTATCGTATTTTCGGATTGGACCGGCTCAAAAACGAAGACGCTTATTTGTTTGCTTTTTTCGATATGATAACGGATTATCTCAATGAACATTCGTCCGACCTCACTTCTTTTCTGACTGAATGGAATGACAATCTTTATCGAAAGGCAATTCCTTCGGGTGAGGTGAAGGGCGTTCGTCTGCTTACGATACACAAGTCCAAGGGATTGCAGTTCCACACGGTTATTGTGCCCTATTGTGACTGGAAACTGCAAAGCTCGGCAAACGTATGGTGTACTCCCAAAGAGGAACCTTTCAACGGACTGGATTTGCTGCCTGTTGTCTTTGATTCCAGAATGAGTCTTTCGCAATTCGATACCGACTACCGCGAAGAGGTTATCCAGCAATGGGTGGATAATATGAATCTGCTTTACGTGGCTTTCACCCGTGCCGAGAAAAATCTTTTCACAATAGGCATGATTCCGGCTTCCAAAGACAATATAAATAATGTGGCAAAACTGATGTGGAATGCTTTGAATGACGGATTGATTGAAAGCGATACGGCATTTACCTATGAATCCGGTTTCGTGAGTCCTTCCGTACAGAAGAAAAATGAAAGGCAGGACAACAGGCTGATTAATCCGAATGTTCCGCTGAATGTGCATATGTGTTCTTACAGCAGAGATATAGAATTCCGTCAGTCCAATCAATCGGCCGATTTTATCCGCCGTCAGGAGGACGAGGAAGAAAACCAAGGAAATTATATCCAGCAAGGGAAGTTGCTCCACAGAATATTCTCGGAGATAGAAAGCACGGAAGATGTGGCTCCTCTGCTTGTCAGACTGAAAATGGAGGGATTCTTCAGTTCAGCCTTTACCTTGGACAAAATAGAGCAGATAGTGAACCGGGCATTGGAACAGCCTTTGGCAAGAGACTGGTTCAGCGGTGCATGGACTCTCTTCAACGAGCGCAGCATTGTGTTCCGCACAACCGACGGGTTGGAGAAACGCCGGCCGGACCGTGTGATGATAAAGGACGGAAAAGTGGTTGTGGTCGATTTCAAGTTCGGACGTCCCAAAGAGGAATATGAAGAACAGGTGAGAGGTTACATGAAACTGTTGTCCGATATGGGATATAAGGAAGTGGAAGGATATTTGTGGTATGTATATGCCGACAAGTTTGTTACAGTTAAATAGAAAGAGACAATGGAACCATTTTTGAAACTCGTAGCAGAGGATTTATATAAAAAACTGGGAGGTGACCTTTCGCGGACGGCTCTGGTCTTTCCAAACAAGCGTGCCGGACTGTTTTTCGATGAATATCTCTCTCATTGTTCGGACAAACCCTTATGGGCACCTGCCTACATTACTATCAGTGAGTTGTTTCGCTCTCTCAGCCCGGATATTCAGGTAGCCGATTCCATCAAGCTGATTTGTGAACTCTATAAAGTATTCGCTTCCGTCACGAAAAGCGGGGAGACTCTGGATGAATTCTATTTCTGGGGTGAAATGCTGATAAGTGACTTTGATGATATCGATAAGAATCTGGCCAATTCGGATTTGCTGTTCAGTAATCTGAAAGACCTGAAAGCTATGGATGTGTCTGATTTCCTTACTGCGGAGCAGGAAGAGGCAATCAGACAGTTCTTCGTGAACTTTTCCATCGATAAATCGACCAGGCTGAAAGAAAAATTCATCTCTTTATGGAATGTTTTAGGCGAAATATACACGATGCTCAAAAGCAATCTGAAAGAACAGCATCTGGCCTATGAGGGTATGCTCTACAGGGATGTGATGGAGCATTTCGAGGCTTCGCAACTGCCCTATGACCATTATGTTTTCGTGGGCTTCAATGTATTGAACCGAGTGGAGTCGGCCTTGTTCAAGGAAGTGAAGAAGGAGGGAAAAGCCTTCTTTTATTTCGATTATGACATTTCCTATCTCAAGGGCAGTAATGAGGCGGGTACTTTCATCCGGAAGAATCTTGCTGATTTCGGAAATGAACTGGATGAAGCTTCTTTTGATAATAGCAGGAAGCCGAAGCAAATATATTTTGTGTCATCTTCGACGGAGAATGGACAGGCACGTCTGCTGCCCGGATGGATTGACGAGAATCTTCGCGAGCCTGAAAAGGAAAATGCCATCGTACTCTGCAATGAGTCCTTGTTGCAACCGGTAATCCATTCTCTGGATGAGCGTGTGAAGAAAGTCAATGTGACCATGGGATTCCCTTTGTCGCAAACACCTGTCTATAGTTTCGTTTCCAGTCTGTTTGATTTGCAGACTTCAGGTTATGATGTCGATAGCGGCAAGTTTTCTTATGAACAGGTTGCTTCTGTACTGAAGCATCCGTACACCCACATGTTATTGAGAAAAGATGGGGAAGGAAAGGAAAAAGCTATGGATTTGTTGGGCGAACTGACCCGAAGAAACAGGTTCTATCCCTTGCCATCGGAACTCCAGTTAAGCGGGGTCTTGACAGATTTGTTTACTCCGCAGACCTCGCAGAGTAATCTTTGTGCTTATATTCTTTATCTTTTGGAGGAAGTGGCAGCCGTGATTGGTGAAGCGGGAACGTCGGAACGCTTTTTGTCGCAACTTTATTCGGAATCTTTGTTCCAGACATACAAACTTATCGGCCGTATAGGATCACTCATTGAACAAGGCGATCTGAAGGTGGAGAATGGTTTGCTGAGCACACTCATGAACCGGGTGCTCACCACAGCCACCATCCCTTTCCATGGAGAGCCGGCAGAAGGACTTCAGATTATGGGCGTTTTGGAAACCCGAAATCTTGATTTCAAGAATCTTATCGTGCTGTCGCTCAACGAAGGCCAGTTGCCTAAAAAGGAAGGGGAGTCATCATTTATTCCTTATAATCTCCGCAGAGCTTTCGGACTGACCACAGTTGAGAAGAGAATTGCTCTGTATGCCTATTATTTCTACCGCTTGATACAACGCGCTGAAAACATAACTTTAGTGTACAATTCCTCTACGGAAGGCATCAATCAGGGTGAGATGTCGCGCTTTATGCTTCAATATCTGGTGGAGTCGGAACAGAATATCGGGAAATATGATGTACAGTCTTCGCAAATACCTCTTGTGAAAAAGTTGACAGCCGTGCCAAAGAGCGATGAGGTTTTGGATATTCTATATCGAAAATATGATCTTAATGTCAATCCCGATGCATTCTTTTCTCCGACGGCATTGAATGCCTATATCGCTTGTCCATTGCGTTTCTATTATAGATATGTGGCCGGTCTGAAGGCTCAGGACGAGGTTTCGGTAGATATTGAAGCCAGTGACTTTGGTACCATTTTCCATAAGGTTGCCGAAAATATTTATCTTGATTTTACCGGTCGGGGTTCAAAAACGGTCAGTAAAGACGACATAGAGACTTTGTTGAAAGACAAGTTCCGGCTTGAACGGTATGTGGATGATGCCTTCAAAAGTGAGTTCTTTAAGATAAAACCCCAGGAGAAACCGGAATATAACGGATTGCAGCTTATCTTTAGAGCTGTCATCATCAATATGGCCAAGCAATTGCTGGTCAACGATGCCAAACTGGCTCCTATCACTGTTTATGGTATGGAGTGGGACAAGGCTAACCGGCAAGTCATCTCCTCGGATGGGCAAGTAATTGTGCAAATAGGCGGAAAGATTGACCGTCTGGATATTGTGGACGACGGAACATTACCCAAACCGATGTTGAGAATCGTGGATTACAAGACAAAAGCAAGTGCTAATGACGAGAAAGCCGTTTCATTGGAACATTTGTTCCTTCACAATACGGATCATCCTGCTTATATTTTTCAGACATTCCTGTATTGTACTGTCATGTCGGACTATTTGCGTAAAAAGGGTGAAGTCGATGCTTATCAGATTTCTCCTAATCTGTTCTATGTGGCCAAATCATCACCTGATGACTATTCGCCCGTAGTGAAGCTTGGGAAGGAAGAAGTGAAGGATTTTTCCATCTATGAAAGGGAATTCCTTTTGCGTCTGGAGAACTTGCTGGGCGAAATATTCAATCCGGAGATTCCTTTTGAACCGACTACAAGGGAGGAAACCTGCATGTGGTGTGATTTTAAGAATTTGTGCAATAAAAAATAACCGGATAGAAATGGACAGTGAGATAAACAAACTGCATACTTTCAAGGATCATGTGGAGAACATTTCTTTACCGCAGAAGTTCACTTGTCCGTTCTATTACAGTCCGCATCCGCTTTGCCGAATGGCAGCAGAAGAAGTTCAAAAATATGTAGACAGTCATCCCGAATGGAAGGAAGAACTGGGTGAGGGCAAAATGTTCGGTGTGCTGGTGGTAAAGACGGGAACTGGTATTACAGGCTATCTGGCTGCGTTTTCAGGCAATCTGGCAAAATCGGCTTTTCATGACTATTTTGTCCCTCCGGTATATGATTTGGAAAAGGCAAATAAATTCTATCGTGACAAGGATGCCGAGGTGGAACGGCTGACGGCAACCATTTGCGGGATAACGGAGAGTACAGAATATAGGGAAACAAAAAACAATCTGAAAGGTGAAACGGAATGGATGGAAAAACAATTGCTTGCTGCCCGCGAAAATATGCAAAAGGAAAAGGCAAGGCGCAATGCTTTGAGACAGGGGGTATTGTCCGAAGAAGAAAAGGCGGTTCTTGTGAAAGAAAGCCAGTTCCAAAAGGCTGAGTACAAAAGGTTGCAGGAAAAGCTAAAAAGCGGACTTAGAGTTCTTCAGAAGAAAAATGATTTTTATGAGTCGCAAATAGAAGGATTGAAGACACAGCGGAAGCAGCGTTCGATATCCCTACAGAAACTGATATTCGATCAGTATCTTTTTTTCAATGCAAGAGGTGAAACACGCACACTCGATACATTGTTTCGGAATACCCTCTTGCATACACCTCCTTCAGGAGCCGGAGAATGTGCCGGTCCTAAACTTTTGCAGTATGCTTATCAAAATAATCTGGAACCTGTCGCTATGGCAGAATTCTGGTGGGGAGGCCCTTCCAAGGAAGAAATAAGAATACCGGGTCGCTATTATCCGGCATGCAAGGGGAAATGCGGACCCATATTGGGATGGATGCTGCAAGGGTTGGATGTAGAACGAAATCCTTTGGAGGAAAAGGGAGAAAAGAAAATACGAATAGTCTATGAAGATGAATGGCTGATGGTGATTGACAAACCTGAAGGCCTGCTTTCCGTGCCAGGAAAGATGGTGACGGATTCCGTCAGTTCACAAGTGAAGGAAATGAGACCCGAAGCCGACGGGCCTCTCATTGTCCACCGACTCGATCTGCCTGTGTCGGGGTTGATGTTGGTGGCAAAAAGCAAAGAAATGCACAGGTTACTGCAGAAGATGTTTCTGAAAAGAGAAATTGTGAAAAAATATGTGGCGGTACTTAGCGGTATTGTCTCTTCCAGCCAAGGGACGATTGAACTCCCTCTTTGTCCTGATTATATGAATCGGCCCCGACAAAAGGTAAGTTTTGAGCATGGCAAGCCTGCCGTTACTCAGTATCACATACTTTCCTCGTCAGAGAATCAGGTGCGCGTAGAACTTGTTCCTCTTACAGGTCGCACTCATCAGTTGCGGGTTCATGCGGCTAGCAAAGAGGGATTGGATGCTCCTATTTTGGGAGACAATCTGTATGGTGACGAGAAAAGAGACCGTCTTTATCTTCATGCTCAATCTTTGGATTTTGTTCACCCAAAGACCGGAAAACTTCTGCATATAGAAGTCCCCGCGGATTTTTAGTCTTCAAAGACGCGCCGGCGTGCCATCATGCAAGCACCGATCACACCTGCTTTTTCCTTTAATTTGGATTCCAGCACTACAGTGTCTCTGTTCATCAGATTCAGAGAGTATTTTCGTATGGCTGTACCGACAGGCTGTATGAGGTAATCACCCGTCACCGAGAGCAATCCGCCGATGATTACAAGCTCGGGATTAAAGATATTAATCAGGCTGGCAACCTGATGTCCCAACTTTTCGCCCATTTCCTCGACAAGCTCAATGCAGAACATGTCTTCTTTTTTGATGGCGGCGATGAAATCATTCAAGGTAAGGTCATCAATGGATTTGTTCTGATTCAGCAATTGTGAGTTTTCGCCCTTGTTAAGTCTTTCACGCAGTTTGCGGAACAGGGCAGAACCCGATACTTCGGTCTCTACACAGCCTCTTTTGCCGCAATGGCAAAGAACATCATTGTCATAGGCACAGATATGGCCGAATTCTCCTGAGAATCCGGATTTTCCATAATACAGTTTCCCGTCGATGATGATTCCCATGCTGATGCCCCAATTGACATTGATGAAAATAATATCTTTTTCGTCCTTTACCACACCTTTGGTAAATTCTCCGTAGGTCATGGCGCGGGTGTCGTTTTCAATGGTTACATGGATGCCGATTTTCCGTCCCATCTTTTCAGCCACAGGCTGGTTGTCGAAGAACAGAATACTATAACTGAATCCTGTTTTCGGATTCACGTGTCCTGCCAGATTCACATTGATGTTGAGAATCTTGTCATCGTCTACCTTTGTTTTTTGAATGAACTTTTTGACTTCTTCGCACAATTCGTCAAGACTTTCGGGGGTATTTTTTATTACCAATGGAACATCCATGTCAAGGCAAATAATATCACCTTTGAAATTCATCAATCCCATGTTTACTCCAAATCTGTTTACTTCCACGCCAACAAAATAACAAGAATCGGGATTGAGGCCATAGAGGCTTGGATGTCTGCCACCGTTGGTTTCCAATTTTCCTGTTTGGCAAACATAGTTCTCGGTACACATGTCATCGATGAATTTTGTGACGGTAGGTACACTCAGATTTAATTCTCGTGCAATATCCGTAATAGTCGCAGAGTTATTATACATGAAAAAATTGATAAGATTCTTTTTCATGATTGCGCGCCTAGTTCCACTTTCAATTTCTTGGAGTAATCTTTTCCCCATGGCGAATTTAGTTTTAATTAATTATGCAACAAAAGTAATGAATATTATTTTATAATGTATATTTTTCGATGAGAAGTTTCAGGATTATTTCTTTTTTAAGTGATAAAAATAAAATTAATATTAAATAACGATTGAATTAATAAAATATTTTACTTTTAATATCACATATCAAATAAAATATTTATATATTTGCTGTCGCTATCGAAATGATTAAAATAGAAATAATATTATGAGAGTCATTATTGAACCTAATTATGAGAAAGTATCTTCCTGGGCTGCCAAATACGTAGCGAGAAAGATTAATGAGGCTAAACCAACTGCAGAAAAACCTATTGTACTGGGTTTGCCTACCGGATCAACTCCTTTGGGAACCTATCGGAAATTAATTGAAATGTATCAAAACCACGAAGTTTCCTTCAAAAATGTGGTTACTTTCAATATGGACGAATATGTTGGACTTCCCGAAGACCATCCTGAGAGTTACCATTCCTTTATGTGGAATAATTTCTTCAAACATATTGATATCTGTGATAAAAATGTTCATATCCTGAATGGAAATGCCAAGGATCTGGAAGCAGAGTGCAAACATTATGAAGAAATGATAGTCGAAGCAGGCGGTATAGATTTGTTTTTAGGCGGTATAGGTCCGGACGGACATATCGCTTTCAATGAACCGGGTTCTTCGTTGGCTTCACGCACAAGAGTCAAAACTTTGACAACCGATACGATTATCGCTAATTCAAGATTCTTTGACAATGATTTGAATAAAGTCCCCAAAACAGCGCTGACAGTCGGCGTGGGAACTGTCATGTCAGCTCGTGAAGTGATGATTCTTTGCAATGGATACAACAAGGCTTTGGCTTTGCAACAGGGAGTGGAAGGTGCCATATCACAGCAATGGACTATTACGGCACTGCAACAACATCCTCATGGAATAATCGTTTGTGATGAACTGGCAACTTCCGAGTTGAAAGTAAAGACCTACAGATATTTTAAGGACATAGAAAAAGATCAATTATAATAGTATGTTAAGGACAAATTTAAGTTCTCAGATATCTCTGAACAGAGTATCACCGAAATATTACAAGCCACAGAATGCTGTAGAAGCTTCTGAACTGACCCGCATGGAGAAAATCCATACGGATATCTTTGAAACTATGGAAGAAGGCTGCCGCAGAGTTGCCGAGCAGATAGCACAGACTATCCTGCAAAAACAACGTGAAGGTCAGTTTTGTGTGATAGCCATAGGAGCCGGAACTTCTTTACGTCCGCTTTACAGTGAGCTCGTTCGCAAGCATAAAGAGGAAAAATTAAGCTTCCGTAATGTGATCGTATTTAATCTTTATGAATACTATCCTTTGGTAAATGAATACAGCAGTATCGGTCAGCTTCGGGAATTGTTTCTGAATGATGTTGATATTGACAAACAGAATATTTTTACTCCTGATGGAACCATACCTCAGGAAGCCGTATTGGAACACTGCCGTCTTTACGAACAGCGCATTCATACCTATGGCGGCATAGATATTGCATTGATGGGTATCGGCCGATTAGGTAATATTGCCATGAATGAACCGGGTTCTCAATTGAATTCAAATACCAGAATCATTCTTTCGGATTCTACTTCCCGCGCGGAAGTTGCTCATAATATGGGTATTGATAATGTGCCTCCTTGTTCTATAACGATGGGTATTTCCACCATTATGGCTGCCCGTAAGATTTACTTGCTGGCTTGGGGCGAAGATAAAGCTGAAATCATCCAGAAAACAGTGGAAAGCCCTGTCTCTGATGCTCTTCCTGCTTCTTATCTGCAGATGCATAATAATGCTTCGGTATGTATAGACTTGTCTGCCGCTTCCAATTTGACCAGAATCCGCCATCCGTGGCTGGTTACAAATTGCGAATGGAATGACAAACTGGTACGCAGTGCAATTGTTTGGCTTTGCCAGTTGCTTAAAAAGCCTATCCTGAAATTGACTAACAAGGATTATAACGAGAACGGTCTGAGTGAATTGCTTGCCCTTTACGGTTCTGCGTATAATGCAAATATCAAGATATTCAATGACCTTCAGCACACTATTACCGGATGGCCGGGTGGAAAACCTAATGCTGATGACACATATCGTCCTGAAAGAGCAAAGCCCTATCCAAAGAGAGTGATGGTATTTTCTCCACATCCGGATGATGATGTCATTTCTATGGGTGGTACAATTCGCCGTTTGGTTGAACAAAAACATGATGTTCATATTTGCTATGAAACCTCAGGAAATATAGCAGTTGGAGACGAAGAGGTAGTTCGTTTCATGCATTTTATCAATGGATTCAATCAGCTTTTTGATAATGATTCCAATGAATGTATCAAAACAAAATATACAGAAATAAAGAAATTCTTGAATGAGAAGAAAGAAGGAGACATTGACAATCGGGATATTCTTACTATAAAAGGTTTGATAAGAAGGGGCGAAGCTCGTACGGCTTGTACCTTTAACCGGATACCGCTTGATCATTGTCATTTTCTTGATTTGCCTTTCTATGAGACGGGAAGAATTGAGAAAAATCCGATCAGCGAAGCTGATGTGAACATCGTTCTTGAATTATTGAGGAAAATCAAACCCCATCAGATATATGTAGCTGGAGATTTGGCAGATCCTCACGGAACACACAGAGTTTGTACCGATGCGGTGTTGGCTGCCATTGATCAGGAAAAGCAGGCCGGTGCAAAGTGGCTTGATGATTGCCGTATCTGGATGTATCGCGGAGCCTGGGCAGAATGGGAAATTGAAAATATAGAGATGGCTGTGCCTTTGAGCCCGGAAGAATTAAGAGCCAAAAGAAATTCTATATTGAAACACCAGTCTCAAATGGAGAGCGCTCCTTTCTTAGGCAATGACGAACGCTTGTTCTGGCAACGTTCCGAAGACCGAAATAAAGGAACGGCCGAAATATACGACCATCTGGGCTTGGCATGTTACGAGGCTATGGAGGCTTTTGTAGAATATAAACTTTTATAATAATAGAGACTAATTCTAACTTTAAATAATTATTGCGAAAGATGGAGAGAAGTGCAGCTCCCTATGTAGTGGGAATGGATATTGGCGGAACAAATACCGTGTTTGGCATTGTAGGCGAAGAAGGTGAGATCCTGTGTCAGGATTCTGTGAAAACACAGGCATATCATGATGTCGCCGTTTATGTCGGTGCGGTTGTAGGAAAACTTGCTCCTATGATTGAGAAAGTAGGTGGAAAAGAAAAAGTCCGCGGCATGGGGATCTGTGCACCTCTTGGAAATTATTACACGGGTAACATTGAAAATGCGGCTAACTTGCCGTGGAAAGGAATAGTTCCTTTGGCTTCATTATTTAGTGAGGCCTTAGGAATTCCTGTAAAGTTGACTAATGATGCCGATGCTGCTGCGATGGGAGAGATGATTTATGGAGCAGCTCGCGGCATGAAGGATTTTATTATGTTGACACTAGGTACTGGAGTGGGAAGCGGAATTGTTGCAAACGGACAGCTGATTTATGGCAGTGACGGATTTGCAGGTGAACTTGGACACGTCATTGTTCGTAGAAACGGGCGTCCTTGCGGATGTGGACGAAAAGGTTGCCTTGAAACATATTGTTCGGCTACAGGAGTGGCAAATACGGCTCGAGAGTTTTTGAAAGAAAAATCGGAAGAAAGCTTGATGAGGTCCGTTACGCCGGAGAGCATTACTTCGAAGGATGTTTTTGATGCAGCCCAAAAGGGAGATAAACTTGCTTTGGAAGTATTTGATTTTACAGGTGAGATACTGGGAGAAGCAGTTGCTGATTTTATTGCTTTTTCAAGTCCAGAAGCAGTTGTCTTTTTCGGAGGTTTGGCAAATGCGGGAGAATTATTATTCAAACCTATGCGTGAGTCCGTTGAAAAAAATGTTTTATATACTTATAAAGGAAAAACCAAACTGTTGGTATCTTCTTTGAAAGGTGACGACGCCGCTTTGCTCGGTGCCAGCGCCTTGGGATGGGAAGCCTGAATAGTACAAAGAAAAATATTGCCTGGAAGAAGTATAAATAGACCTAATTAGTCTATAATACTTCTTCCGGCTTTTGTTTTTATAGAAAAATGATTTAATTTTGTCTTCGCAAATATAATAACTTAAAAAGATGTATTTATGAAAAAAACAATCAGAAGGGTAATGCTCTTTTGCCTTATTTCTGTTATGGGTATGCCTGTTTTCTCACAGTCATTTAAGGAATGGCGTGACGCGAATGTCAATGAGGTAAATAGATTTCCAATGCATACGCATTATTTCGCTTATGAATCTGTTGGTGCTGCTCAAAAGGGGGAAGAATCGTCTTCTTCAAATTATTTGTCACTTAATGGAATCTGGAAATTCAATTGGGTGAAAGATGCCGATATGCGTCCAACTGATTTCTTCAGAACCGATTTCAACGATAAAGGTTGGAATAATATGCCGGTCCCGGGTATATGGGAGTTGCATGGATTTGGAGATCCCATTTACGTAAATGTCGGTTTTGCATGGAGAAGTCAATTTAAGAATAACCCTCCTTATGTTCCGATTGAGAACAATCATGTGGGCTCCTATCGTAGATATATAAACATACCTTCGGGATGGAACGGAAAGGAAATCATCGCTCATTTCGGTTCAGTCACTTCAAATATTTATTTATGGGTGAACGGAAAATATGTAGGTTATAGTGAAGATAGTAAAATGGAGGCTGAGTTTAATCTGACTCCTTATCTGAAGCCTGGGAAAAATCTGATTGCTTTCCAGACATTCCGCTGGTGTGACGGTTCTTATGTGGAGGATCAGGATTTCTGGCGTCTTAGTGGAGTTGCCCGCGACAGTTATCTGTATGCACGCAATAAATCAGTGAATCTTGCGGATATTCGTGTGACTCCTGATTTGGATAATACTTATAAAGATGGTTCTCTCCGTATTGATATGACCATGAAGGGCAATGGATCTGTAGATTTGCAGTTGCTGGACAAAGATGGAAAACAAGTAAACAATACAAGTGTTAAAGCTTTCAGCGGAAAGAAATCTGTGACGATAAATGTAAACAATCCTTTGAAATGGACTGCTGAGACTCCTAATCTGTATTCTTTGATGGCTATCGTGAAATCCGGCAGTAAAACCGTCGAAGTGATTCCGGTGAATGTAGGATTCAGAAAAATAGAAATCAAGAATTCTCAGGTTCTGGTCAATGGCCAACCTGTTTTGTTTAAGGGTGCAGATCGTCATGAGATGGATCCGGATGGAGGTTATGTAGTATCACGTGAACGTATGATTCAGGATATACAAATCATGAAGAAATACAATATTAATGCTGTACGTACTTGCCATTATCCCGATGATAATATTTGGTATGACCTTTGTGATAAATATGGCTTATACTTGGTAGCAGAAGCCAATCTCGAATCACATGGAATGGGATACGGAGAGAAAACGTTAGCAAAGAATCCTCTTTATGCGAAGACTCATTTGGAGCGTAATGAGCGTAATGTCCAAAGAGGTTTCAATCACCCTTCTATCATATTCTGGTCATTGGGTAATGAAGCAGGATTTGGATCTAATTTTGAAGCTTGCTACAAATGGGTAAAGAATGAAGACAAGAGTCGTCCGGTACAGTATGAACGTGCTGTGAAGGCTTCTTCTACAGATATTTATTGCCCGATGTATTTAGATATAGAAGGCTGTGAAAAATATTGCCAGAGCAATGATCCTAAAGATCAAAAGCCTTTGATTCAGTGTGAGTATGCTCACGCAATGGGTAATTCTGAAGGTGGATTCAAAGAATATTGGGATTTGATTCGTAAGTATCCGAAGTACCAAGGTGGCTTTATTTGGGACTTTGTGGATCAGGCACTGCGTGCCAAAGGCAAAAACGGTGCCATGATATATAAATATGGTGGCGATTATAACGATTACGATGCAAGTGACAATAACTTCAATAATAATGGATTAATTGGTCCTGACCGTGTGCCTAATCCTCATATGGACGAAGTAGGATACTACTATCAGAATATTTGGGCTACACCGGTAGACTTGTCAAAGGGAATAATTGCAGTCTACAATGAGAATTTCTTCCGTGACCTTTCCGGTTATACTATGGAATGGACATTGATGGCCGATGGCGAAGCTGTGCAATCGGGTGTTATAGACAAGTTGGATGTCCCCGCGCAGACTACTGTCCAATTTACTCTTCCTTATGACTTGAAAGAAATCCCTGCAGAAAAAGAAATCTTGTTGAATGTCAATTTTAAACAGAAGAAGAGCGAAATGCTCATTGCAGCCGGACAGGTGGTGGCAAGAGCACAGCTTCCTATACGCGAAGCTAAATTTGCATCATTGGCTTTTGACAATGAAATAGCTTCGAATCAGGAAGTGATAACTCCTTCCATTGATGAAAATGACGTAAGCAGACTCATTGTGAAAGGAAATGATTTCAGAATTGAGTTCAATAGAAGCAATGGTTATCTTTGCTTGTATAATTCAAAAGGCATTTCCATGCTGAAAAAAGATGGTGAGTTGACTCCTAATTTCTGGAGGGCTGGTACTGATAATGATTATGGAGCAGGTTTACCGAGAAAATACAAAGTGTGGAAGAATCCTGTCCTTAATTTGAAATCATTGAAAGCTTCTGTAGAAAATAAACAGGTTATTGTTAATGCTGAGTATGATATGCCTGATGTGACAGCAAAATTGTATTTGACTTACATTATTAATAATGAAGGAGCCGCGAAGGTTACTCAAAAGATGAAAGCTACTGAAGGGGCGAAAGTTTCTGATATGTATCGTTTCGGAATGCAGCTTCAGATGCCTGAAAATTTGGAATATAGCACTTATTACGGACGAGGACCGATTGAAAACTATGTGGACAGAAATCATTCCACGTTTATCGGGCTCTACAAGCAAACGGCCGCAGAACAAGTGTATCCATACATTCGTCCTCAAGAAATGGGAGGTAAGAGTGATATTCGTTGGTGGAAGCAAACAACACGTGGCGGCAGCGGACTGGAATTCGTATCTGACAAACCGTTCTATATGTCGGCAATTCATTATTCCATTGAATCTTTGGATAATGGTGATGAGAAGACTCAGAGACATACACCGGAAGTCGATCCTGTCAATTATACCAATGTATGTATTGACGGAGCGCAAATGGGATTGGGATGTATCAATTCATGGGGAGAACTTCCTCTGGAACAATATCGTTTGCACTATGGAAATTATGAATTTACATTTATCATGAATCCAGTCAAATAATTAGAAAAATCCTGATGTGATATTTAAAAGCTGCAGTTCGTAAAAGGACTGCAGTTTTTTTATTTTCTACCAATAATTTATATGTGAATGTTCCATTTTGGAATTATTCATGTATATTTGTAGAACTTAAAGTTGATAGTTATATGAATCTGAATTATTGTTTGCCTAAAGATGGCGGATTGGAAGCGGATATTGCTCCGCAGGACATCATCCATAGGTATGAAAAGATTAAGACAAAGGTCTTCGGCAGTGAATTTCAGGGCGTGCAATATGTCGCTGATATCATCGTACGCGCTATCCAAAAGTATGATGTGCGTAACCAAGAGGATTATATGTTTGATGAACCCCAGCCTTTTGTGCTGGGGCTTACTACAGGTCGTACACCCTTGGGCTTGTATCAGGAACTGGTGAAACGTTACGAAGCTGGAAGGGTAAGCTTCGCTAATGTAGCCATATATAGTCTTGATGAATTCTATCCGATAAAATCAACTGAAATACAAAGTAGAAATTATAGGATACATGAGGAATTCTTGAATCATATTGATATTCTTCCTGAGAATATTCACATTCCCGATGGCATGATGGACGAGCAGAGCATTTCGGAGTATTGTGCAGCCTATGACCGCCAGTTGGGACATATAAATTTAATGATTCTTGGAGTAGGTGAGGACGGACAACTGGGATTTAATGAGCCGGGTTCATACTATAAATCACGTACCCGATTGGTTCAGCTTACTCATAACAGCCGAAAAATTCAGAGTGGGGCTTTCTTTGGTCTTGAAAATACACCTAAAATGGCCATAACGATGGGAATTGGTACTATTATGCGTGCCAATAGAATTATTGCGATGGCTTGGGGTGAAGAAAAATCGGATATTATCCAGAAAATAGTGGAAGGGGATGTAACGGAACTGATTCCCGGTTCATATCTGCAGAATCATCAGAACATCGAATTTGTAATTGATGAAAATGCAGCTCATAAATTGACAAGAGAACAGGCTCCCTGGCTTGTCGGGCCATGCAAATGGACACCGAAATTCATACGAAAGGCTGTGGTCTGGTTGTGCAATACTGTAAAGAAACCTATTTTGATGCTTACTTATTCTGACTATATAGAAAATTCACTGGGCGGTTTGCTTGAAAGCGCAGGGACTTATGATCAGGTGAACATCAAAGTATTTAATGACTTGCAGCATACGATAACGGGTTGGCCGGGGGGAAAACCAGATGCAGACGATACAACTCGCCCGGTGCCATCTAATCCTTATCCAAAAAAGGTTCTTATCTTTTCTCCTCATCCCGGGGATGATGTTATTGCAATAGGTGGAACCCTTCATCGTTTGGTAAGTCAGGGACACGATGTTCATGTGGCTTATCAGACATCCGGAAGTCTGGGCGTTCATGATGAAGTGGTGCTGCAGAATGTAGATACAGCTTGTGAAATGGGATTTGCCGACAACTATGCCGAGATCAGCCGTACAATCAGGAATAAGCGTAAGGGAGAATCCGAACCGATTGAACTGCGTCAGATAAAATCGGCAATAAGAAGAGCGGAGGCACGTGCTGCCTGCCGGGTATTGGGATTGAATGCAGCCGATCATGCCCATTTTCTTGAAATGCCTTTTTATGAGACAGGAGGAATAAAGAAAGCCGCATTGACGGAGGACGATGTTCAGCGTATTGTGAATTTGCTGAGAGAAGTCCAGCCTAATCAGATTTACGCAGCAGGAGATGCAAGTGATCCTCACGGAACTCGCCGAATCTGTTTGGAAGCTATTGTCAGGGCTTTAAATCTTGTTCGTGAAGATTCTTGGGTGAAGGATTGCCACATGTGGCTTTATCGTGGAATGTCTCAAGAATGGGATTTGGGGCAAGTTGACATGGCTGTACCGTTGAGTCCGGACGAATTGATAAAGAAGAGATATGCCATTTACCGCCATTTATCTCAAAAGGACGTTGTACTTTTTCCTGGAACAGATACGCGTGAATTCTGGCAGCAAGCCGAAGAACGCTCTAAGAGTAATGCACAGATGTATGATCGTATAGGAATGGCAGAATATCGAGCCATTGAAGTTTTTGTTAAAATGTTTTGATTTCTTTAAAAAAGAAAATGAAAAGATTTGGCAAAAAGAAAAGAAAGAAGTAATTTTGCAGCCGATTAGTCCGTGGAGGCTCAAATAAGTGACTTGCATTCGAGTCCGCCTTGCGGAGAAACCTGTTAAATTTTAATATTAAATGTACGTAATCGTAGAAATTCAGGGACAGCAGTTTAAAGCCGAAGAAGGCAAGAAATTGTTTGTGCATCACATTCAAGGTGCCGAAAACGGTGCAACTGTTGAGTTTGAGAGAGTTTTATTGGTAGACAAAGACGGTGTAGTTACCGTAGGTGCTCCTACAGTAAATGGTGCAAAGATTGTTTGCGAAGTTAATTCTCCGATGGTGAAAGGCGAAAAGGTTCTCGTTTTCCACAAAAAGAGAAGAAAAGGTTTTAGAAAGTTGAACGGTCATCGTCAGCAGTTTACCGAATTAACAATTAAACAAGTAGTAGCTTAATCATTAAATAGTAGAAAGAAATGGCACATAAAAAAGGTGTAGGTAGTTCTAAGAACGGCCGTGAATCAGCAAG
>DAIRSI010000026.1:0-56566 GCA_036804505.1 Bacteroidaceae bacterium | reverse complement strand
ACGCACTTTTTCTTCTTATCCAAACTTTTCTACAACTTTTTTGCAATTATTTTTTGAATATTTTTTCATTGTGTGCCTAAACGGCTGATTCTTAATATTATGCTAAATAACATGTTTTTTCAAGTTTTTGGGAGGAAATCATTAAATTCTTCCGTAAGGTTAACGAAACAGGACTCAGATGACGGATATTTCCATTTTATTGTTACACACATTGCACTTGCCGATTTTAGAAAAACGTAACCGGCGGAGGCGTCTCCGCTGGTTATTTTTTTTCCGGCGGCTGGTTCTGTTTTTTTCTCAGTCGGTTACGTTTTCCATGGAGGAACGCCTACCTTAGTATAAGTACGAAAGGTTTGCCTTGAGCTCCTGTCACCACAATACATTGTTTTTCAACTCATTCTGGTGACAGGACGAAAAAAAACGCGTCGGGAAACGGGAAATCAGGAGTAAATATCTTGATAATGAAACTTGTAGCAAGTGTAAAATGCCTCCAAAGGGTTCTTCATCAATTCAGGTGAAAAAATATTTTCTAAAGGTTTTTTATACTTCCATACTTCCACTAAGAATATATATTACTGTAGATTATATCGTTAAGCATTAGGCATCGGTATAAATATGGTGTAACCATGGAAGTTGGGTTACATAAAGCCTATACGTAATTTTCCCGGTTTATTGGTATCCTTTCATGTTTTGATATAATTCGAAAAGTCTTTCGGCTATACCCGAAAAAGAATTCGGATTAAGTCGTATTTGTTTTTGACTTATACCGAATGATTGATCTATCCTTATTCTTTATAGAATGTGTGGAAGTAAAAAATTTATACTTCCATTCATACTTCCACACATAAATCATTTATTCACAGCAGACTACGTATTAGTGGAAGTATGGAAGCATAAAAAATGTTTTTTTTATGTAGTTGCGATTCTTTGCGGTTATAGATTGTTCCACCTGAATTGACGAAGCACCCTTCAAAGTCCTCTTAAATTCGTCCTGTCACCGACATTCCTTGATACTTTGCTTTCTGTGTCTTATTATGGATGGAAAGGATACAAAACAAATTGAACAAGGTCCAAGGACTTTACTTCTTTTGCTTCAATTTCTGTATATAAGCCAATTCACCCAATGCATAATCTTTGTTGGAAGGCTGTTTGAGCATCTCCTTAAATTCTTTTTCCGCTTCATCAAGCATACCTAAATCCACATAAACATAAGCCCTGCGGCGAAGAAGAAAATTTCTGAATTCAAGAAATTCGGAATCCGGTTCAACAGGCTCTCCTTCTTCCGCATTTTCCGAAGATTGCTCAATGGTTTGAAGGAGATTGTCGATAATACTGATAGCTCGAAAATCCTTGGCATTCACCAAGCAGTTCACGTACTCCTGCGTATAGCGGATACGATGCAGATAGAACACAGCATCCAAATAATAATAGGCTTCCACGTAGTTACGGAATTCGGTATAAATAAAACCTATCATATAACAAATCTCATAGAAAGCATTTCTGCCTGTCTCATTCAAGTGTCCATAGTCCACTTGCATCACCTGATAGGCATTTTCCAGATAAAGGAGCGCTTCATAGAAACGGCCGTCATCAAACATTCGTTTCCCCCAATATACATTATAAGAATAAACTCCGTTTTCGCTGAGCATCAAAAGATTCTGTGCCGGAGAAATATCCTTCACATTACCTTTCTGTAATTTGTCCTGTGCATCCTGCCACATATAGTCATATTCGGATTTCTTTTTCCCGGCATCTTTCCCGTCAAAAGCTATCAGAAAATTCAAATCGTAGTGCATCCCCCTGCCTAAGTTTCCATTGGGCTTCACTTCTGCAGACGGGGTCAGCATGGATACTCTGAAATAAAGTATTCCCTCCCATTCATTTTCAGCATGGAAGTCAATCAAAAGATTCACTGTCCTTTCTTTTCTTCCTTGTTTCCGAAGGTTCAAGACCAAAGTAGCATTGCCATTCCTTATTTTGGGACTTCCGTCCTCCTGATATTCTGTCAGGAGGGTTGAAATATTGAAATTCCAGATATCCTCCGGATTATCCAATACACTCCGGTCATAATCTGCTACAATCTTCATGTTCAGAAGATTCTCCTTTTCTACCTCGGAGAGCGTTCCAAGCAATTGTCCCAAACTCAGCACATCGGTACAGTTGAAGCGGTTTGTTTGTTTCCCTTCTTCCTCGCGTAACTCTTGCTCTGAAAGCAAAAACAAATCATGGTCGCTTTCCATTTGTTGTTTCTCAACATCATCTTCCTGAATCTTCGCCATCTTTTCATATCGTTCCCACAAAAACCTCTGAATCTGGAAACTGGTGTCGAGTATACTTATGAAATACTTGTCCATTGCCGGAGTATCTGGCAACAAAGTCTTTACCACCAAATGAAGGTTGATTTCATTTTCCTCTTCATCCGTAGAATAGACCACCTGAGAAGGTATATGAAGCGAAGAATTCATTTCGTTGCACAAGATTCTTGCTATATTAATCTGGCTGGAAGGCATAGTCAGGAAACTCAAAAACTGAATGGCTACATAAGGCTCATCCTGCAAAAAAGCGACACGAAAATTACCATTCTGATACTTGAACAAATAGAATTCATTCTTTTCGTCGGACACAGAATCCTTTTCATACTTGCATTGATGTCTCTTCAGAATAGTGAAAAACGTCTTCTTGGAAGAAAGCTGCTCCGTTTTTTTTCTGAGGCTACTTACATGGAACAAGTAACCCAAGACCAAACCTATTATAATTAAAACCAGTATATTCTCCATTTATATTTGTCTTCCTTATTTTATTTCCTTTTTGCAAATATAAAAGAAAAAGCTCCTCAAAGCAACTGTTATCATTTTTTTTGCTATCTTCGCTCCACTTTTCAGATAAAATATGATAGACCAAGCAACGATAGACCGGATAATGGATGCCGCACAGATTGTGGATGTGGTATCGGAATTTGTAACTTTGCGCCGGAGGGGTGTGAATTATGTGGGACTTTGTCCCTTCCATAACGAAAAGACTCCGTCCTTCAGCGTTTCCCCTTCCAAAGGAATATGCCGTTGCTTCAGTTGCGGGAAAGGAGGCAATGTGGTCCATTTCATCATGGAACACGAACAGCTTTCCTACTACGAGGCCTTGAAATGGCTGGCCCATAAATACGGGATAGAAGTAAAAGAAAGGGAACTCACCAACGAGGAAAAGCAGGCACAGAGTGCCAGGGAAAGCATGTTCGTGGTGAATCAGTTTGCTTGCGAATACTTTGAAGACATTCTGGCCAACCATGTAGACGGCCGTGCCATTGGCCTGGCTTACTTCCGAAGCCGGGGTTTCAGGGATGATATCATCAAAAAATTCCACTTGGGTTATTGCCTCAGTCAGAAAGATGCTTTCTGCAAAGAAGCTTTGAAAAAAGGATACCAGAAAGAATTCCTGCTCAAAACGGGGTTATGCTATACCAAAGACGACGGTAGTTTGGTAGACAGATTCTGGGGCCGTGTCATCTTTCCGTTTTTGTCCCTATCAGGAAAAATAGTGGGATTCGGCGGACGCGTACTCGACAGCCAGACCAAAGGCGTAAAGATGAAATACGTAAACAGTCCTGAAAGTGATGTCTACAAGAAAAGTAATGAGTTGTACGGCATTTTTCTTGCCAAGCAAGCCATCGTGCGACAAGACAACTGTTTTCTGGTTGAAGGATACACAGACGTTATTTCCATGCACCAGTCGGGCATCGAAAATGTGGTGGCCTCTTCGGGAACTGCACTCACGCCGGGCCAGATTAAGATGATACACCGTTTCACAAACAATATCACGGTTCTCTATGACGGCGATATGGCCGGTATTCATGCATCCATCCGAGGCATTGACATGTTGCTGGAAGAAGGAATGAACATCAAGGTTGTACTTCTGCCCGACGGGGATGATCCCGACAGTTTTGCACGCAAGCACGACGCCAAGGAATATCAGGAATACATCACCGACCACGAAATGGACTTCATCCGTTTCAAGACAGGCCTGCTGTTGAACGATGTGGGCACAGACCCCATTAAAAGAGCCGGTCTGGTACAGGAAATAGTGAAAAGTATCTCCGTGATTCCGGATGCGATTATCCGGGAGGAATATATCAGGGAATGCAGCCAGATGCTCGAAACGCCGGAACTCACGTTAAGACATGAGATAGGCAAGATGAAGGAAAAGCAATCCCTGATAAAACCTGCAGCAAAAGATGTACCTCCTCCTCAGGAAACCGACATGCCGACAGCCCCTCCTCCTACGGAAGAGAATATGCCACCTGCCGAATATGAATCCGTCATTCCTCAGGAAACTCAGGAAACCTATCCATTCTTTGAAAAAGAAGAACTGATAATGAGCATCATAGTTCGTTACGGCGAAATAAAGATAGGAATGTCTGAAAAGGAAGACAAGATGATTTCCGTTGTGGAATTTATTGTGGAAGATTTGAAAGCCGATGAAATTCAATTTCACAGCCCCTTGCACAGGCAAATCATCACAGAAGCTGCCAAGCATATCCATGAGGAAGGATTTTCCTGCCAAAAATTCTTTCTGGCATTTCCCGACCCGAAAATTAGTGAACTGACAGCACGCTTATGTACGGACCGTTACCAACTGAGCAAATATCACTCACGAACACAGGTTATTCTGAGCGAAGAAGAACGTTTGCCCGAAATAGTACCGCATTTCCTGCTGGATTTCAAATACGCCATTATCAATGAAGAGCTGAAGCAGACGATCAAAGCCATACAGAAGGCTCAGTTCGAAGAAAAGGATCCGAGCAAATGCGATAAAATGATGGCCCATTACCAAGCTGTCTCAAAAATCAGAAATAAGATAGCCAAGCCATTAGGTGACAGGCCATTGCAATGGATATAAAAACCTAGACGTGATGACTGATAAGATTCATGAATTCTTCTCTGGTCTTGGCCTGATTGAACGCACCGGTAAAGTCACTGGTAGTGGTTATTGAATTTTGTTTTTCCACCCCACGCATCTGCATGCACATGTGACGTGCCTCTACCACAACCATCACCCCAAGCGGATTCAGAGTTTCCTGAATGCAATCCTTGATTTGCAGAGTCATACGCTCCTGAAGTTGTAAACGATGTGAAAAGATATCGACAACCCTTGCTATCTTGCTGAGTCCCGTGATATAACCATTAGGGATATAAGCCACATGCACCTTGCCAAAAAAAGGCAACATGTGATGCTCGCACATTGAAAAGAAATCAATGTCCTTTACAATCACCATCTGGCTGTATTCCTCTTTGAATTTGGCAGAATTCAAAACTTTTTTAGGATCCATGCTGTAACCACGTGTCAGTGTCTGCATGGCTTTTGCCACACGATAAGGAGTCTTGAGCAGTCCCTCCCTCGAAGTATCTTCTCCCAGTAATTCCAGAATCCTCTTGTAATGGCTCTCCAATTCAAGAGTTTCCGGCGAAATATTCATTTCATCTCTAGTCATCGTTCTTTATTTTACTACTATAATTGGACTTTTCACTATCGACATCTCCTTGAATCCGGGTTCCGCCCATAACTTTTTGTAGGCAGCCTGTGCCAACGCCAAAGTGCGGAAATTACCCACTCTGCACAGCCAGCGCGGTGGTTGGAAATGTGTATAAACGGCTGTTCCGGGAAATATATTCTTTATTTTTGCCGCCATACGGTACGCCTCTTCACGGGCTGTTCTCGAATTGTCTCCGGCATAGACCTGAATTCGATATCCTAATACTTTCATTTTTTCCACACTCTCATCCGGAGCTGTAGAACCCTCTCCAAGATCGGCAAGAACCTCCTCTGTCTTTTCAAGAGCCTTGGAGTTTATCAAGAGTTCGGTAAGACGAGGATCCTGATAGACAGAAACCTTTCCCTTCCCGTTTTCCTTTTCCAGACTGTTTACAATACTTTCCTGCGCCTTCATCTGGATGAAAGCGGAAGAAACAAGAACAAAACCTATAAGTAAAGTCCGATATATTTTCATTTTTACATAGATAACGGCAAGCAGTTTTTCAACTGCCTGCCGAATTGAATCATTTATCTCTAATTATTTGAATGCGTCGATGATTCCTTTGAAATCTGCAACTTTCAATGCGGCACCGCCAATAAGGCCACCGTCAACATCCGGATTTGCAAACAATTCTTTTGCATTGGATGGTTTGCAACTTCCTCCATAAAGAATGGTTGTATCGTCAGCTACTGTATTACCAAACTTATCAGCTACCAAAGAGCGGATATAAGCATGGATTTCCTCTGCTTGAGCAGGAGTGGCAGTTTTGCCGGTACCGATTGCCCATACAGGCTCGTAAGCCAAAATGATGTTCGCAAATTCTTCTTTGCTCAATCCGAATACGGAAGCCAACTGAGCCTTAACTACTTCGTTCTGCTTGTTAGCCTCACGTTCTTCCAATACTTCGCCGATACAGAAGATAACCTTCAATCCGTTAGCCAAAGCCAATTTAACCTTCTCGGTCAGGATATCGATTGTCTCATGATAATAAGCACGGCGTTCAGAATGGCCCAGAATTACATATTGTGCACCAGTAGAAGCAACCATTTCGGCTGATACTTCACCGGTATAAGCTCCGGAAACTTTGTCAGCGCAGTTTTCCGCTCCGACTCCGATTACCTCACTGTCAACAATAGGAGTAACAGAAGCCAAATGAATGAAAGGAGTGCAAATGATTACGCCGCAATTTGGTTTGTCGGCTGTAAGCACTTCGTTCAATTCTTTAGCCAGTGCGATACCATCCTGAAGATTCTTGTTCATCTTCCAGTTTCCTGCAACAATTTTTTTTCTCATTTTCTTATGTTTTAAAGGGTTTAAAAATAAATCTTCTTTTTTTCTCAAATAGGTACTGAAAGCAAATATTCCGTCCAAAATGATCAATAAGATAAGCGGTAGTATAAAGCTCAGCAGTACGGTTAATACTTTGTGCGACACCCGGGTCTTGTCCAGATGTCCTATTGAAAGTTTTTCCAGTTTGTTTGTAAGCTGGTATTCATCGGGAATATTATGATAGCTCCATTTGTTGATGACTGTTCCCTTTTTCAAAAGAATCAGTCCGGGATTGGAGCGGACCATGGTCTTAAGGGCTATCTCATCCATCTGTCCAAAGGGATATTCGGCACCGGCTCTGTCACGCCAAGCCTCAATATCTTTTTCCAAAGAAGAAGTCAGTGCGTAAAATCCATAATGATGGTCCTGGCAATATTCATACAGTTCATTAATAAGATCCGTCTCACTGTCATCCGTTTCCTTCAAATTATAGGCAACCAGCAGAAATACATAATTTTCATTATTCAGTATCTCACCTGTCAAGTCTTCACCGTCATCCACTTTCTCAACAGAGAAATCCTTGATAGGCGGTTCATATCCCTGCACTTTGACAACGGTGCGACTGTCAATGAATTTCCATGTACTATCCGGATAATTGTCAAGCGTAAATTCTTTTTTCTCTCCATTCTTTTCCAAAATGAAACGTGTGTCATATACGGTAGGTTTGGCACCTTTGGGAATAATCATTTCCTGAGGTATATTAGCTCCGACATGATAGGGACGGAAATCAAAAATAGGAAGATAACGCAGACAGTAAACAATAATGCATATACAGAAAAGAAATATATAAAGCGAAGTAAGCCATTCACTCTTCGGGCGAATGAGACGGAGAACCCTTTCGTGCCACCGAAAGACAGAATAGGCAGCAATCAGCAAAATGACATTTTTCCAGAATGTTTCCCAATTGGTAAGTACCAAAGCATCTCCGAAACATCCGCAATCGGATACAGGATTGGTCAGTGCCAGATAAAAAGTGAAAGGAGTCATTACAACCATCATCAGCAACACCACAATTGATGTAAAACGCTTTCTGATTCCCATCAGCAGATAGCAGCCCATGCCAAATTCGAGTAATGCCATGGCAATGGCAGCCAGAAGGGGGAAAGAGACAGGAACCCAGGATATCATGCCGAAAGCCTGAAGATAATCCTGGATTTTATATTGCATCCCCAACGGATCATTTGCTTTCACAAAACCCGAAAAGATGAAAACCACTGCCAGCAGAAGCCGGCAAAGATTGGTCCAAATCCCGATAATCCTATATCTGCGTTTATTCTCCAAATTCTATTTTAATCAGTCCGAAAATTGAATAATTGATCATATCCATGTAGTTGGCATCTACGCCTTCGGATACCAAAGTAAGTCCGTCGTGTGATTCTATTTCTTTGGTACGGTTAATCTTCATCAAGATCAGGTCTGTATAAGAACTGATGCGCATGGATCTCCAGGCCTCGTCATAATCATGGTTCTTTGCCAGCATCAGTTCCATAGACTGCTTGGCAAATCTGTCATATTGTTCCAAAGCCTGTTCATTCGTCATGTCATTTTGTTCTTTATAACCTCTTTCCAACTGAATAAGGCCAATAATTCCATAATTCACGATGGCGATGAAACAAGAACGGATGTCTTCATCATTAACCAAGGCCACACCTTTCATTTCGATAGAACGAATACGATTAGCCTTGATAAAAATCTGATCGGTTACCGAAGTGGGGCGCATGATGCGCCATGCAGCACCATAATCCTGCAATTTCTTTGCAAATAAATCGCGGCAGATAGAAATAATCTGCTCAAACTGTTTTTTGGTATCTTCCATGACTAAACATTATTGGGTGCAAAGATAAAAAAAATCCACCTAATATAATAAAAAAAGTCTGCAAAGAATACCTTGCAGACTTTTCTATTTTTGTTTTTTATAATTATCAAGAACATTTCAATACTTGACCGACTCTCAGTTTTGTCTTACGGGTAATTCGGTTCAGCTTGCATAATTCTTCAATTGTTACTCCGTTCTTCTCGGCAATGGAAGAAAGCGTCTCGCCCTTATGAATCTTGTAATATTTCGCAGCCGAAGCCTCTTCAATCACACTTTCTTCTTCCACCTCAGAATTCTTTTTAAAGCGATCGGACAAAGAAGCGAGGGATGCAAAAGATACGTTGCGTCCGTAATTCCGGAATACATACGTGTCACAAGTTACGTCCTGATCCGGGAAATTGAACAAGAGCTCAGGATTAATAGCCTGCCCCAGCAACCGGGTTTCAAAGTGAAGATGTGAACCGGTTGAACGTCCTGTGTTACCACCCAATCCGATAGGCTCACCTGCACGTACGTACTGGTCTTCATGAACCAATTGTTTCGACAAGTGTCCGTAGATAGTTTCCAATCCGTTATTATGGCGTACTACAATATAATTTCCATAACCGCGGCGTTCATACTTCACCACGCGCACGCGTCCTTCAAAAGCAGCACAAATGGTATCACCGATATAGACCTTTATATCAAGGCCCTTATGCATTCTTCCCCAACGAGGGCCGAATCTAGATGTGATGACGCGACTCGGTGTAGGCATTGAAAACCCTCTCATATCAATACGGAACGTATCAGGTAAAGCCACATTTCCATAAGCGTTTACGAGATCATTATTCCATGAGGGATATAAATTGTAAGAGGGATATGCTATCTGCTCTGCACGGATCTGACGCTGAAGAGCGACGGAATCCACGGCTCGCATCTTTTTGTCAAGCGGTGCTTGGCGGGCAATCAAATCCTGCCCCATCGAATGAACTGATACGATGGAGGCAAAAGCTATTGCCAAAATTCTAATTGTTCTCAAGACCATGCTTCTATATTTTCTCAATATTCGTCACAAGCATACAGGTACTGAAAAACGGCCTGTTTGTAATCGAATATCTCTTCGGGTTTAAAAAATCGCTTTAATTCGATTTCTGCGTTTTCGAGAGAATCTGATGTATGCACCACATTTTCCTGAAAGCTCATACTGTAATCTCCGCGAATAGTGCCCGGGGCGGCTTTGCGCCCATTGGTCGAGCCTGTCATTTCACGAACTGTCTGTACGGCATCCACTCCTTCGTAGCAACAAACAATGACAGGCGCAGCCATCATTGAATCTTTCACCCGCTGAAAGAAAGGTTTTGCACTTAAATGAGAATAATGTTCACTCAGCAATTCATCGGTCAGCTGCATCATCTTCATGCCGGCCAAACGCAAACCCTTGCGTTCGAACCGATGAGTGATCTCACCAACCAAACCTCTTTGTAATGTACAAGGTTTTAAAATTACCAACGTTCTCTCCATACAAAATCAGTATTTTTACGGTATTCTTTTTTGTCGTTCAACACAAAAATCATCCAAAGATAATAATTTTTCTTTTTCTGCAAGCCCTGTTTTAACGATTTTTTGCGATGCGGCTATCAGGTAGCATGTATATAACCGGCTTGAAACTAACTTATAATAGTTGTTTAGCTAATTTACATGTTTAAGAACATGTTTATGCAATTAACAAACAAAAAACTCTTTTTTATGAAATTGCCGCCCAATTAACATTATGTTTTCTAAGTGCATCCAGTTGTGACCACAAAAGTTTGTTTTCAGGTTTATTTTCGTCAGAATCATCTTCAATGACCTTTTGCGCTATCTCGCGGACATACTGCAACAATTGTCCGTCGCGTGCAATGTCGGCAATTTTCAAGTCAAAGCCAACACCGCTTTGTTGGGTTCCTTCCAAATCTCCGGGGCCGCGAAGCTTCAAATCAGCTTCAGCTATCTCGAATCCGTCATTCGTCTCAACCATAATGTCCAGTCGTTTCCGTGTTTCTTGTGTGAGATTATATTTGGTTACCAGAATACAATAGGACTGATCGGCACCACGTCCTACCCGTCCTCTGAGCTGATGGAGTTGCGACAAGCCGAAACGTTCCGCATTTTCAATCACCATGACCGACGCATTAGGAACATTGACACCCACTTCGATTACAGTGGTAGCCACCATGATGCGGGTAACGCCCGTCACGAACCGTTGCATTTCCCGATTTTTCTCTGCGGCTTTCATTTTGCCATGAACCTTACTTATCTCATATTGCGGAAAAGCCTCACAAATATTTCTATAACCTTCTTCCAGATTCTTCAAGTCTATTTTTTCACTTTCCTTGATCAAAGGGAAGACAAAATACACCTGTCTGCCCTCCTCTATCTGTTTCTGAATGCTCTGATAGAGACTGCCCATTCTATTGTCAAACTGATGGATTGTCTGGATAGGCTTCCTGCCCGGAGGAAGCTCGTCGATGACAGAAACATCCAAATCGCCGTATAGCGTCATGGCCAATGTACGAGGAATAGGTGTTGCCGTCATCACCAGCACATGAGGAGGACATGCATTCTTATACCACATCTTCGCTCTTTGAGCAACTCCAAAGCGATGTTGTTCGTCGATGATGACAAGTCCCAAAGATGAAAAAGATACAGTATCTTCCAGAACAGCATGCGTGCCGATGAGGATTTTTATTTCTCCCGTCAGCAATCCGCTCAAGACTTCTTCACGCTTTTTCCCCTTCACATTACCTGTGAGGAGAGCCGCTTTCACTCCCAATCCGAACAACAATTCGGAAACCGTTTCAAAATGCTGTTCAGCGAGAATTTCCGTCGGAGCCATCAGACATGCCTGAAAGCCATTGTCTATGGCGATGAGCATGCTCATGAGCGCAACCAGCGTTTTTCCGCTTCCCACATCTCCCTGAAGAAGCCGGTTCATCTGTCTCCCGCTCCGCATGTCGTTGCGGATTTCCTTCATCACCCTCTTCTGGGCACCGGTGAGTTCGAATGGCAGATTCTTTTCATAAAAGGTATTGAAAGCATCACCCACCTTTCCGAAGACATAGCCTTTGTACTTTCGCAACCGGTTTTTAGCATAACGCAAAATACCCAACTGCACATAAAACAATTCTTCAAACTTCAGTCTGTATTCAGCTTTACGAAGCAGATCCGGACTCTTGGGAAAATGAATCTGCCGGACAGCCTCATCATAAGTCATCAAGTGATATTGGGAAACGATATAGGATGGAAGTGTTTCGGGGAACGGTTCCTGAATCAACTGGAAGAGATTGGCCGTCAGCTTTTCCATAGCATGAGAATTCAGCATGCTTCGCTTCATTTTCTCCGTGGTATTGTAGAAAGGCTGCAACCCCAGAGTCTCCGGAACGATATCCGCAGCCGGATCCATATCCGGATGAGCAATGTTGATACGCCCGTTGAACACCGTAGGCTTTCCGAAAACAATATAAGGAGAATGAATTTTGTATTTTCCTTCTATGAATCTGATTCCTTGAAACCAAACCAAATCGACCACACCCGTTCCATCCGAGAAATGCGCGACCAGTCTTCGCTGCCTCCCTTCGCCGAAAAGCTCAAAGCTGAGTATTTCCCCCTTCAACTGGATGTAGGGCATATTACCGTCAATCTCCTGAACATAGTAAAGTCTGCTGCGATCCACATACTTGTATGGATAATAATGCAACAAGTCATTCAAGGAAAAGATATTCAGTTCCTTGTTCAGGATGGAAGCCCTGGCAGGGCCCACACCTTGCAGATATTTTATGTCACGGGTAACTATATCAAACATTTACAACAAACTTCCAGCTATTTTCAAATCATAAGGGGTGGTAATCTTGATATTCTCCCGATTACCTTCCACCAGAAAAATCTTTTCTCCCAAAGCCTCCACGACCGAAGCATCGTCCGTAAAACAAGGCACATAAGGCTGTCCGTATGCCTTTTTCAAAAGCGAAACTTCAAAGACCTGCGGTGTCTGTACCAGTCTGTAGTCATTCCGATTCACCGTTTCACTCCCATTCAAAGTGCAATGGCGCACCGTTTCCACAATATCCACAACCGGAATCACCGCTTTCTTCACCGCCGCCTCTTCATAGCATCGGGTTATCACATCACGGCTCACAAAAGGCCGGACACCGTCATGAACCCCTACCAAGCCATCACCGTGCACCAAAGCGAGTCCGTTGCACACCGACTGGAAACGGGTATCACCACCAAGAGCCAGAAGATAAGGCAATGCGAAAGAATACTTTTTACATAGAGAATTCCAATACGGCACCTGAGATTCCGGCAAAACCAGAATAATATGTATATTTTTGTCGTAAGAGGCAAACGCCTCCATTGTTCTCATCAAGATCGGCTTGCCTCCAAGAGGAATGAATTGTTTGGGGACATCCCCTCCCATTCGCAGTCCCTTGCCTCCTGCCACAATGATTATATACTTTTCCATCAGTCTCTCGTATCAGCCCCCCACATCATTTTATTGCGCAGGGTATGGAAAAAAATATGATCCAGACGCTTCACCACCTTTATTTTATGATCGGCCTTACGGATAACCAAGGTAGTGCCTTCCTTGCAACTTTCGCTGCGGCCGTCTATGGCTACAAGGAAGTTATGATTACGACTCCTGACGGTCAAAGAAATTTCCCAATCGTCCCGGATGACAATGGGGCGTACATTGAGACTATGAGGTGCAACGGGAGTCAGTACAATCGTTTCGGAATGAGGAACCATGATAGGACCACCCACGCTCAAGGAATAAGCTGTGGAACCCGTAGGGGTTGCCACCACCAGTCCATCAGCCTGATATGTGGTGAGATCGGCGCCATTCACTGCCGTGCGGATGCTGATCATGGAAGAACTGTCTCTCTTGAGCACAGCAATCTCGTTGAGAGCAAAAGGATAGCCTTTCAGCTCCTCTCCCTCACTTCTCACCTCCAGCAAAGTACGGTCCTCAACCTTGTAACGCCCGGCATAAATCTCATCAAAAGTCTCTTCCATTTCCTCCGGAGAGACATCTGCCAAAAAGCCCAATCGCCCGGTATTGATACCTAAGATAGGAATATTCAAATCGCCCACACAGCTGGCCGCCTTCAGGAAAGTACCGTCACCACCTATGCTGATTACCATATCCGCTTGAAACGGAGCATTCCCGATGAGGCCGTCACAGCGGACATCAACTCCCAAATCATCATGCAGGAAACGATAGAAATCCTCAGCTATAAGGATCTCAGCGCCCTTTCTTTTCATCAATCCGATTAGTTCTTCCGCATACCGGGCTTTCTTTGCCTGATAAGCATTTCCGAATATAGCAAACTTCATAAAACGACTTTTTTATATTAAATTTACCTCAAAGCAATGCAATTTCCAGTTAATAACTGTATATTTGCATTATGCGAACGCAAATATACGTTTTTAAAAGGATAAAACGAGAGAAAAGTTAATAATAATCATTAGAAAAATGACAAAATTAAGTGTAAACATAAACAAAGTTGCCACTTTACGCAACGCCCGTGGCGGTGATAATCCCAATGTGGTGAGAGTTGCGTTGGATTGTGAACATTTTGGAGCTGACGGAATTACCGTTCATCCCCGTCCGGACGAACGCCACATCCGCCATGCCGATGTGATAGACTTAAAACCGGTATTAAAAACTGAATTCAACATAGAAGGCTATCCCAGTGACGATTTCATGGAACTGGTCACGAATGTGAAACCCACACAAGTCACTTTGGTACCCGACAAGCCTGACCAACTGACATCCAATTCAGGATGGGACACAGTAGCCGAGTTTGACTTCCTTAGCGTCATTGTTTCCCGCTTGAAAGAGGCAGGCATCCGTTCGTCAATCTTTGTAAATGCAGATGTGAAGATGGTGGAAGGTGCAGCCAAGATTGGAGCAGACAGAGTGGAACTATATACAGAGCCTTACGCTTCACACTATGAGGAAGATCGTGCCAAAGCGATTGACCCTTTCATCCGTGCCGCACAGGCTGCCCGCAAGATAGGTTTGGGAGTGAATGCCGGTCATGACTTGAGCCTTCTGAACTTGAAGTACATGTATGAAAACATACCATGGCTCAGTGAAGTCTCCATCGGTCATGCCCTCATCTGCGATGCCCTGTACCTGGGTCTGCGCACAGCCATCGATGAATACAAGAAATGTTTAAGATAAAGGGCGAAAACCTTTATGCATCTATACTCGAAAAGCTTTCTTTTTATTCTATGCTGCCTCCTATTATTTGCAGGCATGTTGTTTTCATGCTCCAACCGGACATCATCCAATGCCCAATTGCAAAGAATAGATTCCCTTCTGGAAAAGAATCCCGAGAAGGCGCTTTCTTTATTGAAAAAGATTCCCGCACCGCAGAAATTCACAAAAGCGGACAAGGCATATTATGCCATTCTCCTTGCTGCTGCCACGGACAAAAATGAGCTTTCCTTGTTGCCTTGTGATTCCCTGCTCAATGCCGCCATCGATTATTATGGAGACAATGATTTGGGAAAAGCTATCGCCCTATTATATAAAGGTAGGCTGCAAGCAGAGATGAACGATGAGAAGGCAGCTATAGCAACAAGTCTGAAAGCCCTTGATGTTTTGCAAAACTTCCCTGAAGATACAAAGTACAGAAGACTTCTCTACAGTTCACTTGGACTTTGGTACGGAAACTCTCGTTTGTACTATAAGGCTCTAGAAGTTTTAAAACAATCACTTGCTTTTACCCTTTCTGCAAAAGATTCGTCCATTGCATATAGCAATATAAGTTATGTATATACCATGAAAGGGAAAAAAGACTCGGCCTTATTCTATCTGGAGCAATCATTAAAATATGCAAAACATTCAAATGATGTGAAGTTTCTAACGAACTGTTTATATAATGCCAGTTTGCAGTATGATCATTTCGAAGAGACCGATTCTGCTATAAACTATGCGAAGAGTGCAATTAGCAAAATAGACCCCACAAATAATGATTATGGAAATTTTTGCTATAATTTAGGTGACTTATATCTAAATTCGGGAAAACTTGATTCTGCTCAATATTATTTGAATAAAAGTCTTCGTTTGTCAGGATTAAAATATATGAATTACTGGTCTTTGTCATTTTTAGAGGCTGAACGAAGTCATTTCCCAAAAGCTTACAAATACCTAAGCAAGTTTGTAGAAATTGGAGATTCTCTAAATAATAGGAAGCAAATGACAGAAATTCAGCATCTAGTCTATAAGCACCAGACAGAGATGAAAGTAAAAGAAGAGCAAAATAGATACAAGCGCGTCATCGGATATTGCATTTTTCTTTTCATCACGATAGGTTTCATTATTATCCTTTACTATCAAAACAAAGTAAACCGCAAAAAACGCAAAGAAGCACTCTATCGACAATCGATAGAACACAGCTATGAAAAAATCAATGCCATGCAGCAACGCATTGATGAAAATGAAAAGTTTATAAATGTATTGCAATTTGAACAAAATAAAAACGCAAAAGAAATTAATGAGAGAGAAACATTGATTGAACAGTTAAAAGAAGAAAAGTTCAAATTACAAACCTGGTTATTCGAACAAACTCCTATATACAAAAGAATTATAGAATTATCTCATCAGAACGTTTCTCAAAAGCGTGAGCGCAAAGTTTTGACTTCCGAAGAATCAGAAAAATTAAAGAAAGCAGTTTTTGAAATTCATAACCAATATATATCCCTTCTCAAAACTTCTTATCCACGATTGACGGATGACGACATTCTCCTGATTTGTTTACAAAAGATAGGATTCGATTCACAAACCATTTCTTTATGTTTTGGATATTCTGATACTATTGCCATTAATCAGAGAAAATCAAGAATGAAAGGTAAAATGTCACAGCAAGAAAATTTAAAGTCTTAAATATCTGCCAATTACAAAAATGCAATGTCACAGTAAATATTAGTTCACGTCTAACATTCCCCATAACTTTGCAGCATAATTTTAAAACAAACAATTATGAAAACAAAGTTATTATTCTATACACAATTTATAACATAGGATATATGTTTCAATAAAGAAACGAAAAAGTAAAGAGTTTTATACAAAAAAATTTGTCAAAATGAACAATCCAAAATACTTTTGCCGCGATTTCGATTCTAGTGGAGTGTATGTACATCTATCTATGCAAAAGTATTTACTAAATTATTAAAAGTATGAATAAAATTAAGCTGTTATTGGGAATAGCACTACTATGCTTGGCTATCCCATCATTGGCACAAAGCCGTTTCGGCATTTTAGGGGGTGGAAGTCTATCTACAAGTTCCGCCAAAGATTCAAAAGTAAAACCGGGTTATTTTGTAGGAGGCCTTTATGACATAAAGGTGTGTGATAATTTCTACATTCAGCCCCAATTGCTGTTCTCTTATGAAGAAAACGAGTTGAAAAATACGGAGACAGGTTTTTACAGTCAATACGGACTCACACTGCCTGTTTTGGCTTCCTTCAAAGTAAATCTGGACAATGGATTGTCTCTCCGCTTCAATGCCGGTCCTTATCTCAAATATGCTCTGTTCGGACATGACAAACATACAGTTATATTTAGTGATAATAAAGAATCTGTAGCACAAGGTTGGTGGCATCAGGATTTTGGAGATCACTTCACCTATGGTGTGAAAGCAGGACTTTCATTGGAAGCCAAACACTTGTTCTATTTCATTGACGGAAAGTATTCTTTGAAAAAGAATATGCTGAACTTCTACGGACATGGCTATACAGTTAATCTCGGATTAGGATATAAATTCTAATTATCTATACATTTAAGCGGCAAACTTCCTCCTTTCAATTTCAAGGAAACTTGCCGCTAATGCCTTTATACTGACTTCACACATCTATTTCTTTAAATTTTTCGTTTCTAATTTATGCTCTATGGAAATTATTCTCAAAAACAAGAACGTGCTTGTTCTGCACGTAAAAGACGGTTACGAAATTCGTAAAAGACATATCGACAAGATGCTTTCCGAAATGGAAATTCCTTTTGAATACATTCTTGACGGCGATATTCAGGATTTGACTTTTGACGTTCTGAATAAATATTTTGAAGGAAAAATGCATCGATGTAATTCTGAGGTATCTTGTGCCTATAAACACTTGATTGCCTGCAAAAGAATCATAGACAAGGGACTGGATGGAGCTCTTATTCTGGAAGATGATATCTGCCTGAATAGGAAGAGATTCATTCACATATTCAATCAAAGCATCAAGGAGTTGGAAGAAAAAGAAGACAAACCGTCTATCATCTCTTATGAAGATACCAGAATGAGATTCGTCCCCAGAAGCCGGAGACGGCCCGGACAAGTTTTATATGCAGGCGACAGGGACAGAATGACCGGCGCCTGCTATTTGAACAGGCAGGCAGCCTTATTGTTGGTGAACTATGCCGAAACACACAAGTTCGACCTTCCTTATGATTTAACCCATTACCGCTTGCTGAAAGAAGGAAAACTGAATTATTATTGGTGCCATCCTGTAGTGGCTTCCCAAGGAAGTCACACCGGGAAATTCTCTTCGTCCTTGAACTTATCAAAAGGTTTCTACTATCCTCTGACGTGGCAACTGAAACTTATGTATAAAAAGCTTCTGTACAACATGAGATAAATTAATGAACAAAAGCCCCAAGATTAATCTTTTATTCAGATATAATTAATGTGTAGATAAGCAACATTTAGTTATCGCACTGCAATGATATAACTATCGCATTGCAATGAGAGAGTTATCGCACTGCAATGCGATAACTATAGCACTGCAATGCGAAAGCTAAATCTTGCTCATAAAGACATTAGTTTCCACAAGGAAAACAACTAATTGAATAGGGTATAAACATTAGTCGTTCTCCTTTCTTACCATTACTAACATGGGAAACAGAGTCTTCTTCATACGAGTGGTGTAAAGACTCTATTACTTCGATGGTGTTTTCACATCATAGGAAAGCATCCATTCATAAAGTTTGGCAATGCCCTCTGCTATCGATACCTCAGGCTTGTATTTGAAATCCCGTTCGAGGGCCGTTATATCGGCAAATGTTTCATAGACATCACCGGGTTGCATATCGAGCATTTCCAGGCGAGCTTCCTTCCCGACTGTATGTTCAATAGTATGTATGAACTCCATCAAGGATATAGGCGAGGAATGACCTATATTATAGATTCTATAAGGCACGGCCCCCTCGGGACATGAAAACAGAATGCGCATCATACCATTGATGATATCGTCAATATAAGTGAAATCACGGAACAGATTGCCGTGGTTGTAGACTTGAATGGTTTGTTCCGAAAGAATGGACCTCATGAATTTGATGGGTGCCATGTCCGGTCGTCCCCAAGGACCATAGACGGTAAAAAAGCGCAGTCCTGTAGTAGGCAGGGAATGAATCTTGCTATAGGAGTAACTGATGAGTTCGTCGGATTTCTTTGTCGCTGCATAAAGGCTGACGGGACACTCCACCGGATCAAGTTCCGAATAGGGTACCTTGGTGTTGGCACCGTAAACGCTACTGGAACTGGCATACACAAAATGCTTCACTCCACAACGATGAGCGGCATCGAGTACGATGAAGAAACCTCCTATATTGGAGCGGATATAAGCATCGGGGTGCTCTATAGAGTAACGAACTCCTGCCTGAGCCGCCAAATGACAGACATACTGAAATCTTTCTTTTTCAAAAAGTTTATTGACAGCGTCCTCGTCCGTGATATCCAATCGGAGAAATCGGTAGCCGGAATACTTGATACTGTTCTGCACCTCACCGTATTCAAAAGATTCTGATTGAACACCCATCTGCCGAAGTCGGTCGGTCTTCAGACTGATATCATAATAATCATTGAGATTATCAATGCCCACTACCTCATGATTGGCTTCGACCAAAGCTTTCGTCATGTAATAGCCGATGAAACCGGCTGCTCCTGTTACCAATACTTTCATTTTCTTATTCTTTTAGTGCAAACAACCAGATGATATCTATCGAACGTATAACATATATGGTTCCTTAATCTCGGGACTAAATCGGGTTCTTTTTTCAATGTACTTTGCTTGATGATGACCAAGGTGGAACCACCATCCTCAGACAATAACCGTCTAACCTGTGTATGATTGATCTCTTCCATCGGACACCCCAAATAAACATCCATACCGCCGCTTCTCCGCAGGACATACGACGCATAATGCTCCAAATGGTATTTTTCAGATATTATCCGGCATTTATCAGCCAATTCTCCATAACCCAATTTATAGTTGAAAACAGGGACACTGAAGGAAAGAATAAATATTCCCGTCAAAATAATCATAGAGTAAAAGCGGATGAACGCACCGGCATCCAGTTGTTTTTTCAGCAATTCTCTCATGATGCACCCGCCGCCCACCGTCAGGACTCCTGCTGCCAGCCACACAGGGAAGATATTGTATACGCAAAAAGAATGACAGACATTAATGAACACAAGTACAAGCGGAAAAGCAAGAACTAAAACCGCTGCCATAAATAAAAACAAGCCCTTACACCATTTCGTCTTTCCCCATCGGGGTATCAATAAGAATGCCAGATAGATGATGAACGGATAGACTGGAAGCAAATATACTTCGAGTTTGGAACTGATACAGGACAGCATCACAAGAATGGTCAGGAAAGACACGGAAAAGAACAATTCAAGATCAGTGCATATCCATTTCTTGATGACAGCTACGACCAAAACCACCAAACAAAGCAGAGACCATGGCGCTGCGGAATAGATAAAAGTAGTCAAATAGAAATAGAATGGCTTGCGATGGACAAAGGCATGAAACGCCCTGCCGGTTGTCTGCTTGAAAAGAAGATCGTGCATATACTCATACCCTCCGTCGAGATAGACACCCAGCATCCAAAGCCCGCACAAGCACACGATAAGGGTCCAGAACCTCCATCCGAAATATTTACCGATGGTTTTGATTTGATGCTTGCAGAGCAGAAAGACTGCGATGATGGAGACAGGCAAGGCAATTCCGAAAGGTCCCTTGGTGAAAATAGCGAAAAAAACCATTATTGAAAAACTCCACTGACGCTGGGGCGTACAACCATCTTCATACATCCGGTAGAAAAGATAAAGAGCTGTAACGACAAAGAAAGTCAAGAGCATATCCATTCTCAAAACCGACATGCATCCTATGAAATAGGTAGTAGTCACCAGCATCCACTGTGCCGACTTACGCATTTCAGCATCAGAGACATGTCTTTTTACCCAAAGGTCCATCACATAAAGTACTCCCAGACCGGGAAGAATGGAAAAGAGACAAAGTCCCGGCAAGCTGTAACGACCGAAAAGGGTTTTGAACAACATAACAATCCACAAATACAAGGGAGGTTTGTCGGCATACATCTCTCCGTGCGTGAAGAAAGCGAAGGAATGTCCACCTCGCAAAGCCTCGTCGGCAATGGACAAATAGCGGAGTTCATTATCGGGTGTGTAATCTCTCAATAACAAAAGAGGAATCAAGGCTATCACCCAAACAAGGTAACGATACGGGAATTTCTTCATTTTTCTAAAATCGGTCTATGTTTTAAAGCAATTACAATATTACGGGAATAGGCAATGAAGCCTACCGATTGTCCCAAAATGAGCACCGGATCCAACCGGAAGATTCCGTAACAAACGATGATGGAAGAACCTACCAAACTAATAATCCAGAAATCCACCGGAAGCAGTGACTCATGCCTTCTATAAGAATAGATTCCTTGATATACAAAACGCAAGGTAAAAATTATCTGTCCGGCAGAGCCGAAGAGCAACATCCACAAAGGAACGTCCTTGTTGTGAAGAAACTGTTCCACAAAATCTCCCGCATGACGTACGGTAAAGAGGATGGCTATGACCGGGACCCAAACCAACAGGATTCTTCCCAGCTTGAATATCTTGGTCCATATTCCTTTTGCCTGCAGATTCCACAAATATACATAATAGGAAATGACCTGTCCCAAAATAATGGAAAAGTCGGCACGAAGCCATCCGTAAATGAAGAGCAGCCAGGATCCGGCAATGCTCAGTATCCAATAGATAGAAGGAGAAACGCTTTGCTTTGCCCTTTCGGAAAGAATCCACTGGCACAGGATGCGTGCCGAGAAGAAACCTTGAGCCAAGAATCCTATTGCATAGATGAAAATCATAGACTGCGGTCTTTAATGACATAATTGATATAACGGCTTCGCATCCACTGGAAAGCGAAGCAATCAATGAAAGGAGATACAAGCCGGTTCCGGAAATTATATTTCGACACTCCTGCCACACGAGGATAATGATGTACCGATACTTGCTTTACCCTGCCGTGTTGTAACTGAATCAAGGCAGGAAGAAAACGATGCATGCCGGTAAAGAAAGGAATGCGTTTGGCATAATCCGTATGCATCACCTTGAGAGGGCAACCGGTGTCGGAAACTCCGTCATGAGTAAACGAGCGTCGTATGCTGTTTGCTATCTTCGACTGAAATTTCTTGAAACCGGAATCCTGTCTGTTCGTCCTTATGCCCATAACCAGTTCGAAACTCGGCAGATAAGGACACAGCATATTGAAATCTTCGGGATGCGTCTGCAAATCGGCATCGATATAGCCTACATACTTCGTATTGCAGACATCAATCCCTGCTTTTAGTGCTGCACTCAGCCCGGAATTCTTTTCCAGACTTATATAATAAAAATCGGAGATTTTATTGCACAGGCCCTTGATACATGACAGACTGCCATCCTTTGAGCCGTCATCGACAAAAAGTACGCAAGCCTCGAGAGACGACGTTTGAAGGAACGAAACCAAATGGCTTTCCAAAGCCTCCATATTATCTTCCTCATTATAGACCGGCACAATGACCGTTAATTGATACTCCATATATATTTATCTTTTTCTATTTTGCAGCGAAAGTAACAGATAAATAAATAGGTTGTGGATTTATGAATCAAATAGACTGAATTCGTATCATCTTTCAGGTAAAATGGAACAAAACAGATAGGGCAAAGGAGTCATTTCTGTAAATAAAAAAGACATAGCGGAATATCCGTTATGTCTTTTTCTGTGAATATCAGAATGTTATTTGAGCTTTTATACCAAATGGCGGATGAGTTCTTCACGCTCTCCGAAGAGCATATCTATGACTGGAATTTCAATCATGGTATAAGCTCCCGGTTGCTGCTTCATGGAAGCACGAGCCACATTCACCAGCACCTGTCCGGTGAGAGCCGGATTGTTTATCTTCATATCAAATTCCAGCAACTGATTCTGTGTCATGCCGGATACACCTTTGCGAACCAAGTTCACTCCATGTCCCATATCCTTAAGATCGTCCACACATGGAACTTCGGTGATATGAGTCTCGTCATTTGCGAAATACGGATCGGCTTTGATAGCTGCTGCCACTTCGGCAAACTTATATCCGTCCTTCAGTTCAATGTAAACCATACGACGATGAATGCCCGTACCTAATGGGATTGTCATGGACAAAGCAGCCTTTACTCCTTCGATGGCTTTCACAGCTACCGTATGCCCCATGCTCATGCCGGGACCGAAGTTGGTATAGGTAACACCCTTCGGAGCAAGACTCTGCATCAAAGAACGGACAATGGAATCACTTCCCGGATCCCATCCGGCTGAAATGACGGAAACGGCTCCGTGCTTCTTGGCAGCTGCATCCAGAGAACGGCGCAAATCCACAATCTGAGTGTGGATATCAAAGCTATCCACCGTATTGATTCCGAGTGCCAGACATTCCAACGCATGTTCCTCGACCTTACGGGTCGGGGTAGCCAGGATAGCCACGTCCACATCTTTCAATTCCTTGATATTCTTTACAACGGGATAATCATTGAGTTCAGCCGGTTTTTCCGCATCGCCGTTACGACGAACGATTCCGGCCACTTCGAAGTCGGGAGCTGCCTGAAGTGCCTCCAAAGCATACTTTCCAATATTGCCATAACCTACGATGGCTGCTCTAATTTTTTTCATTCTTTTGTTGGTTTTATAATACAAAATGATTAATTTGGTGCGCAAAATTAAGCAAAAGGAATAAATTCACAGGCTTTTATAGCAATAAATTTTATTTTTATGGCTAAAAGCTTATTAATTTAAAAAAACTTCACCTTTTATCTTACAATAAATAAGTGAGACACCTATTTGCTCTAACAATATGATATATGATAGAATACATTAAAGGCAACGTCACGGAGATAACTCCCGCCACAGCTATTTTGGAATGTTACGGAGTTGGATATGAAATAAATATCTCGCTCAACACATACAGTGCCATTCAGAATCTCGATACGGCAAAATTATATATTTACGAAGTGATACGTGAAGATACTCACATGCTTTACGGCTTCTTTGAGAAAAAAGAGCGGGAGTTGTTTCTGCTGCTGATTTCAGTTTCCGGCATCGGAGGAAATACAGCCAGAATGATTCTCTCCGCCTTCACGGTGAATGAACTGTGCGATGTCATCAGCAACGGCAATGACAATATTCTGAAATCAGTAAAAGGCATCGGATTAAAAACGGCGCAACGAGTCATTGTAGATTTGAAGGACAAAATCAAGCTTATCGGACATACATCTTCGCCGGGCACTCAAGATTCCTTTGCATCCCAAATGACAGAGACAGGAGAAGAAGCCGTCTCGGCACTAACCATGTTGGGATTTGCAGCTGCCGCTTCGCAAAAAGTAGTTGCCACTATCTTGAAAGAAGATCCTTCAGCACCCGTAGAAAAAGTGATAAAGCTGGCTCTGAAAAGGCTATAACATATCAAGTTCCTGGAACATGCTACGATAAAATGCGGCTTTCTTTTCCAAAGCCAGCGGATAAGCTCTGGAAGAAGAAGGCATTCTGTAGAGACGAAGGTCTTTTCGGCCAAAGCGGAAAACTGTGAAGGCTCCAACAGCCGGTCCCTCTGCACCCAATTGTGAACAAATGGTATCGGTTGCTTTCTGACCGGTAGTGACAATAGCACGGCAGGAAGGCAACTGTTCCAATAATTCGTCAATATGAGTGGGCTGTACCACTTCCAGAAATTTATCCGAAGCATTGTCCTGAAGACGCCGAACGGATACAGCCGTATCAAAAATGGCAATGCCCTTTTCTTTGAGGAAAGCCACAATATCTTCCTTTATGAATATTCGGGTTGAGGTGTCAACAAAATGATTCTTGTCACCATAAAACAAATAGCCATAAATTCTCCACATATCGTTCTGAAGATTAGGATAATAGAAATCCATGCACCAGCGTTTTCGCTGAGGAGGAAAACTGCCCAGCATCAACAGTCGTGCATCATGTGGCAGGAACGGTTCTAGAGGATGATGTTCTACGGGAATCTCAGCCATGCTTTTTTTGGTCTTCCTGCATCTTTCTATGAATAAATTCCACTTTCAACTTTGCCTGCTTAATGGCCTTCAACACTTCCTGACGTGCCTTGAGCCTCTGTGCAAAATGATAGATGGAAGCCACTGCATCCTTATCTTTTTGAGACAACTCAAGCGTGCTCGTTCGCGTACCTTTATATTGTACTGTCATTTTGGAATCTTTATTGGATGCGATAAAAGCAATGACATTGCCATCGGCTCCATCCTGATAATCCACTTTTTCAGTAATACCACTCAAATCCTTGCTGATATAAATATCCTTTGATACCGGTGTCTCGGCAAAAGAATCCCCGCACATTACTCTCACGGAATTATGATTGATATTGTTCCTGCACAAAATGGAAGTCAGCACCAATTGACCGGACTCGCTTACTTGTGCACGAAGAAAACTGCGTCCTATACTCTGTTCCACCGTCTGTGAAGGAACAAGATAATTGCCTTCATCCTGATACTGTTCGCTTTTCTCGAGAATGAAATTACCTTTTTGAGACTCTACCTCTTTGGTCACCGCCAGAAGAACGCTGTCTAAGTAAACCAATGTATGTGCTTGTTCTTTCAAGTCAATTTGTTGCATCAATTTGATTGCCTGCTCCCGTTCTTTGAAAGCCTTGGGATAAAGTAACCGGATGGTATCCAGTTGCAATTTTGCAGCACTATAATCTCCTTTTCCCATTTCTTTCTGAGCCGCAGTCAAACGTTCCTGTGCTTTTTTTTCTACATTTCCTCCACAGGCACAAATTGCTGTAATCACAAAAAATATAATCGCAAGTTTCCTCATATTTTCAAAAATTTATGTGAGCAAAAATACAATAAATTCACTTAAAGCATCCATATTCCGCTAAAAAATAGTACTTTTGCCGCTCAAATTAAGACTATTTCATAATGATTGAACTTTCAGAGAAAGAACTAAAAGCAAAATTCAAAGCAAAAATATTCGAACAGATATCGGCAGTCGCCGATGAATTGAACTTGGAATGCTATGTAGTAGGAGGTTACGTAAGGGATATTTTTCTGGAGCGTCCTTCTAACGACATTGATGTGGTGGTGGTAGGAAGTGGCATCTCCATGGCTGAGGCTCTAGGAAAAGCATTGGGAAAAAATGCCCATGTTTCTGTATTCAAGACTTTCGGTACGGCCCAAGTGAAATACAAACAAATTGAAGTGGAATTCGTAGGGGCTAGAAAAGAATCCTATACACATGATTCCAGAAAGCCCATTGTTGAAGACGGTACTCTGGAAGATGACCAGAACCGAAGAGATTTTACTATCAATGCTATGGCCGTATGTCTCAACAAAAACCGCTTCGGTGAACTGATCGACCCATTTAACGGGATGAATGACTTAAAGGAGAAGATTATCCGGACTCCTCTCGATCCGGACATCACTTTCAGCGATGACCCGCTGAGAATGATGCGCTGCATTCGTTTTGCCACTCAACTGAGTTTCTATATCGACGATGAAACGTTCCAATCATTATGCAACAATAAAGAAAGAATAAATATCATCAGCAAAGAAAGAATTGCCGATGAATTAAATAAAATTTTGCTGTCACCGATTCCATCCAAAGGATTTGTGGATTTGGAACGAAGCGGACTGCTATCCATCATTTTCCCCGAACTCACGGAATTAGAAGGAATCGAAACGAGAAACGGGAAAGCGCACAAGGACAACTTCTATCATACGCTGGAAGTTCTGGACAATACGGCAAAAAAGACGGACAATCTCTGGTTAAGATGGGCAGCCCTGTTGCATGACATAGGCAAGCCTCGCACAAAACGGTTCGAACCGACAATAGGATGGACCTTCCACAACCATAATTTTATTGGAGAGAAAATGGTTACGAACATTTTTCGCAAGCTAAAGCTTCCCATGAACGAAAAGATGAAATATGTGCAGAAACTGGTTGGTCTGCACATGCGTCCGATTGTCATTGCGGATGATGAAGTGACGGATTCTGCAGTGCGCCGCCTTCTTTTTGAAGCAGGAAACGACATAGACGATCTTATGCTCCTTTGCGAAGCCGATATCACATCCAAAAATGAAGTTAAGAAGCAACGTTTTCTAAACAATTTCCAACTGGTCCGCCAGAAGCTGAAAGATATAGAAGAAAAAGACAGAATACGCAATTTTCAGCCGCCGGTCGACGGAGAAGAAATTATGCGCGTGTTTGGTCTTGGACCATGTTCTCAAGTCGGCGCGCTGAAAAGCTCCATAAAAGATGCCATACTGGACGGCATCATTCCCAACGAGCATGATGCCGCCTACAAGTTCATGATGGAAAAGGCTGAGAAGATGAAATTGAAACCAATTATTTAATCCATATCGACTACGGGCTTTCCTTGTTTTAGCCTTTGAAGTCGCAGCAAAGCCTCTATGTAATAATAATCGGCGTAAATAATAGAGACATCAATATCCGTTCCGGCCGGCAAATTGCCTACACTATGATTCAAGAAAGCCGGCTTTCTTTTTCCGCATCTATATGCTGAGCTGCCAAGTGTTTTAAGCATTTTCAATGCCTGCATCTTATACTCAGCACCTTTATCAGCAGATACATACCTGGATAATTCCAACAAGGCAGATGCCGTCACAGCTGCAGCCGACGCATCACGAAATGCATGAGGTATACCAGGATCTGAGAAATCCCAATAAGGAATACCATTCTTCGGAAGATTCTTCAAATATACATCCGTAACATGCGTGACAAAATCGAGATATTTTACGTCCTTTGTTTCTCTATAGACCATGGTGAATCCATAAATGGCCCAAGCCTGACCTCTCGCCCACATACTGTCATCTCGATATCCTTGATGGGTTACCCCCTTGATGAAATTTCCGGTAATTGTGTCATAAACTGCCACATGATAAGAAGTATAATCCGGACGGAATTGGTATTGCATCGTTTTGTCGGCATGTCTAACAGCAATATCATACAAATACTTTTGGTTCTCTCCACCATGTTTTGCCGCCCAAAACAGAAGTTCCAGATTAATCATATTATCCATAATAGTATTATGGGGCCAATTACGGGGTTTCACTTCTCTCGGCCAGGAAAGGATGGTACCTACTTTAGGATTGAACAAAGTTGCCAAAGAGTCTGCCGTATCAATCAGAATTCTTTTATAATCTTCCCGATGAGTCAAACGATATCCATTCCCGTAAGAAGTAAACATCAAGAATCCCAGATCATGATCATAAGCGGGAATCCGACTAAGGAATTCAAGGGAGCGGGTGAATTTCTCCGCTTCACTTCTTACCTTCGCATTTCCGGTAGCTTCATAATCATACCATAGGATACCCGGCCAAAAGCCACTGCACCACTCTTCTTTGACGGCCTTTTTGCAATCCCATGACGAGGCACTTCCCATTATAGCACGAGGCATCATTGTATAATCAATAGTCCCTTTGCCTTCCTTCAATTCCACCAGAGTTCTCTGCACTTGCCTGTCACAATAACGAAGGCCCTTGCTCTCTTTTATTTTATCCGTGGTGGAAGAATAAGAAGGAAGTACAATCAAAGCAATCAGTATGCTTACTAATAAATTCTTCATAAAGCATGTTTTTTTGCTATATATACGGATATAAAAAAAGAAGCACTCAACAGAGTACTCCTTTTTTTCAAAATAATGTATTGTGGTTTTATCTTTCCACAATATAATCCTGTCCCGCTTCCGTTGACAGATCGTATTCATATACTTTATAAAGAAGAGGCTTTTGGGGATTAATTTCTTTGGAAACAAGAGGCTCCTTTATGACGGCCTGTTCATAAAAAGCGTTAGGATTCTTTCCCTCTGCAATTTTCAAGCCGTCTCCTTTCAAAGGTATGTAGGAACGAATTCTCAGATTACCTCCAAGCCTTGAATGAATCTTAGCCTTGAGAAGTTGTACTCCGTTCCAATCCATATCAACAACGAAGCCGCCTCGGGCCACCAACCCCTTGACACTGCCTTTTGCCCAGGCGTCAGGCAATGCAGGAAGCAAGTGAACAGCCCCGTCCTGACTTTGAAGCAACATTTCCGTTACACCTGCCGTATATCCGAAATTGCCGTCAATCTGAAAAGGAGGATGTGCATCAAAAAGATTCGGGAACGTACGCCCGCTACTTCCTTTCGGTTGGTCGGCCGGAAGCAGTTTCAAAAGATTCTGTATGATTTTATAAGCATGATTGCCATCCAACAGACGTGCCCAAAGATTTATTTTCCAACCGATAGACCATCCCGTAGCTTCATCTCCACGCTGAATCATCGTATTCTTCACAGCCTGAAACAGCAGAGGATGGGTAAATGGAGAAATCTGATTGCTGGGATAGAGTCCGTATGCATGAGAGATATGTCTGTGCTGATCATGAGGATCATCTGAATCAGTTAGCCATTCCTGCAATTGGTTGTAACGACCGATTTGCATAGGAGCCAGACGACCTATCATCTGCTTCAGAGAATCTTGATAAGAAAGAGGTTGGTTTAGAACTTTTGCAGCATGCAAAGCATTGCTTAATACATCAAAAGCAATCTGATTGTCCATCGTACATCCGGCTGTTGCCGATACCCCTTTGCTGTCCTCTCCATTCGGCCCGTGTTCGGGAGACATAGACGGCACCGTCACCATATATCCATATTTGGGATGCTCGGTGAGAAAATCCAGATAAAAATCTGCAGCACCCTTCAATGCAGGATAGACAGATTGCAAATATTTTTCATCCCCATTGTACAAATAGCGTTGCCACAGATGGGTGCTCAACCAACCGCCGCCATTGGGCCACATGCCATAGAATACACCATCGACAACTCCGGTGCAACGCCAGATATCTGTGTTATGATGAGCAACCCAACCTCGACAACCATACATTTCACTCGCCGTCTCCCTGCCTGTTACAGACAATTCCTTTACCATCTGCACCAGCGGTTCCACCATTTCCGACAGATTGGTTTCCTCTGCAGGCCAATAATTCATTTCAGTATTAATGTTGATAGTATATTTTCCATCCCAAGGAGCCAACAAAGCCTTGTTCCAGATGCCTTGCAGATTCGCAGGCTGTCCGCCGGGCCGGGAAGATGAAATCAACAAATATCTGCCATACTGAAACATAAGGGTAGCAAGAGAAGGATCATTTCCATCATTAAAATGTTGAACACGGACATTTGTTTCCAGTTTAGAAGATTCTGTTTCCGGCAAATTAAATGTTACCCTGTCAAAATATTTCCGATAACAAGACATGTGGTTTTCCAAAGCTTTTGAATAGGGTACTTTCATAGCTTTTGCCAGATATACGGAAGCCCGTTTGCTCTCGTTGCCGCTCACATCACGATAATTCACATAATTTGTTGCTGCTGAAATGTAAAGGACCGCACTTGTAGCATTTTTCACTTCTATCCGATCATCCGATACCGAAACCTTTCCTCCTTCTGCCTTTACTGCCGTTTGTGTCTCCATACGAATCATACCTTTCACACCCTCATGCTCCTGTCCTTTTCCTGTCAGGACCAACTTATTACCTACTTTTTTGACTTGTATTGCCAAAGGAGAAGAGTAATGAGCGAAAAAAGAAATACGGGATGGTTTGTCGGCCGTCAACCTGACTATAACAACATTATCAGTAAAGGAGGTAAAAACTTCCCGGGTAAACATCACGTCATTCACCTTATAGCGAACCGTGGCTATGGCTTTACCCAAATCCAAATCACGATAATAATCACTAAAGTTTTCCTGTTCAGGAAAATCCAGTTTCAAGCTTCCTATAGTCTGGTAAGGCATACCGTTTCGCGGTGTCTTGAAATATTTCCCCATTTCATCCTGAGCCTCTCGACCCTTTCCCTCAAAAATAAGTTTTCTTACTTCCGCCAGTTTTGACAGTGCCTGAGGATTATCATTCCGATGAGGACCTCCTCCCCACATAGTTTCTTCATTCAGTTGAAGTTCTTCTTGAGTCACTCCACCATAAAGCATTACGCCCAATCTGGAATTTCCCAAAGGCAGTGCTTCCTCCCAAGCTTTTGCCGGCTGTTTGTACCATAGTTTCAAATCTTCAGCCTTCATGTTCAGAGGCAAAAGGACTAAAAGAATAAAAAATAAAACGGTTTTTCTCATGATCATAGGATTTATGTGTTTATATTTCTATATTGATTTCTCTTTACTCTTGGTATTCCTAGAAAAATCGGGGATGTCTACAGGGATATTTCCGCCAAGGACCGATTGCTCCGTCAGTTCAACCAAACATGACCATTCAGCCGCATCATAAACATCCATATCAAGCGGAAGTCCTTTCTGCAAAGCTTCTATCACCCTCCTGTCCATTCGGTAATTCATCAGATTGGTCACACCCAAATTCACAGCATCTTCATCATAGCGTTTCATCCACTCCGGCTGATAAGTGTCAAGTAATTCTTTCAGTTCAGCACCTTCTATTATCGAAGGAGAGTTATTATCAAATGATATTATTGGAACCGGATATTTGCAGGCATATCCCTTTGTTCCACTCAAAGACTGTATTCGGCTGTATTGGCGCGGTAAGGTAACACAATGCTGTAACATAATGGTCTTTCCCCTCTCGGTCATAATGAGAGATGTACTCATATCGCCAAGTTTATATGTTTCCTGCCTGCCCGACAAATTTTCTCCTAAAGAATCAACAGCATGCAGTAAAGATCCTTGCGGAACTGAAGACATAGAAACCAGGCGAACCATTCTATCACTTTGATGAATGCCTAACAACTTACAAGCCGGACCTACACCATGGGTGGGATATGGATTGCCCGTATGCTCTTTATAATAATTAAGTTCCCAAGAATTTCCGCATTTACTATTGAAACACTGCTCCCGAAGATCGTGTATATAAGCACCTTCGGCGTGCATAATCTCCCCAAACAATCCTTTCCGAACCATTTCGAGTGTACAAAGGGTAAATGTATCATAGCAACAGTTTTCCAACATCATACAATGACGGCGCGTTGCTTCGGCTGTATCCACCACCTGCCAACATTCTTTCACAGTCATGGCTGCCGGGACTTCCACCGCCACGTGTTTACCTTGATTCATAGCGTAAACAGCCATTGAAGCATGGCTCAGCCAGTCCGTACAAATTAGTACCAGATCAAGATCTTTTTTTTCACAAAGCCTTTTCCATCCATCAATCCCTTGAAAGGTTTCAGCCGGTTGTCTGTTACAGGATTTTAATATTGTCTGCGCTTCATCAAGACTGTCTCTCGATAAATCGCACAAGGCCCTGATTTCTACCTTATCGAAAATCACATAACGCTTCAGTGTCTTTATGCCGCGACTGCCTAGCCCTATCAGTCCGATACGGACAATAGGAATAGGCTGTACTGACAAGCCAAACGTATCTGTTCTTATTTTTTCTTTCATATACTTGCAAATATACAGACAATTTCTGTCTTTATAAAGAAGTTCAGCAGGCAATGAACGTGTCATTCAATTTTTCAAGTAAGAAACTTGCATTGATTGAATTAATTTATTTATCTTTACCGATGTAACTTAATAATAACCTCATACAAATGACTAAAACAAACAAATTACTACTCCTATTAGCTATAGGATTCATGACGTGCGCCAGCTTGGAAGCACAGGATGCAGATTTTGATTTATCTGCCCAACGGTCTGAGATGCAAAATATCCCGAAAATTCCTGGCAAAGTAATAAATCATCATGGCATCACAATAAACCCGACGCCACATGACCTCATTGTCAAAGAAAATAAGCGGGTCGACATATCCCAAGGACTGGCTGTAAAAGACAAACAACAAAAATTTTCTGGCAATCTAAAATTTATTACTGAGAATAAAAAAGGATTGAAACTGACCATTGATTTTGGAGCAAAGATTGCTGCCAAATCCCAGGTTAAAGCAGTATCGGGAGCTTATATACTGAATATTGACGAGAAAAAGATTTCAATTGTCGGTTACGACGAAAGAGGTGCTTTCTACGGTATTCAGACTCTCCATCAGATTATGGAGAATTCTGATTCAGATAAAAGTTTGCCTTGCCTGACTGTCAATGATTATCCGGACCTTGCCTTACGCGGTGTTGTGGAAGGCTTCTACGGTACGCCCTGGTCTCATCAAGTCCGCCTTTCGCTTATTGATTTCTACGGTAAATTCAAGATGAATACGTATATTTACGGTCCTAAAGATGATCCATACCATAGCTGCCCCAACTGGCGTCTCCCCTATCCCAAACAGGAAGCAGACAACATCAAAGAACTGGTAGAAGCCTGCAATCGCAACCACGTGGACTTTGTATGGGCAATACATCCGGGACAGGACATCAAATGGAATGAAGAAGACTTCAAAAACCTTGTAGGCAAATTCGATATGATGTACAATTTGGGAGTCCGTTCGTTTGCCATTTTCTTTGATGATATATCGGGAGAAGGAACCAATCCTGAAAAACAAGTCGATTTGCTGAACCGCCTTACCACAGAGTTTGTCAAAGCAAAAAAGGATGTAAATCCGCTTATCATTTGTCCGACGGATTATTCCAAATTATGGGCGAATCCTACGCCGCAAGGAAGTCTGAGCATTTACGGACAAAAGTTGGATCCTTCTGTCAAAGTATTCTGGACCGGTGACGTGGTATGCAGTGACCTCACAAAAGCTACTCTTGATTGGGTAAACTCGCGTATACAAAGGCCTGCATTCTTTTGGTGGAATTACCCCGTAACGGATTATGTCCGTAACATCATTCTGCAAGGACCTGTTTACGGTTTAGACACTTCTTTGACAGACAAAGACATTTGTGCTTTTGTAAGCAATCCGATGGAACACGGCGAAGCCTCCAAACTTGCCCTCTACGGAGTAGCAGATTACACATGGAACATCGCCAGTTATAATCCCATGGACAATTGGGAAAGAGCCTTTACGGAGATTTCTCCTGAAGTGAAAGATGCGTATCATACATTTGCCATTCATTCCGGTGACACGGAAACCGGTTATCGCCGGGACGAATCGTGGAACATAGAGACATTTCCTTTCAATAAATACACCACAGAACAATATAACGATCTATACTCCGAGTTCACAAAAATAGCGGGTGTACCCGAAACAATGGAAAAATGCAAAAACAAAGCACTGCTAGCTGAACTAAATCCATGGCTGACCGAATTCGGAAAACTTGGTAATAGAGGAATAAAAGCTCTTGAACTTATCAAAATTTATGAAACCGGGAACAGCAAAGATTTTTGGTCGGCTTATGTGAACAACCTTATGACAAGCAAGGACAAAAATGATTATATGGAGCATAAGTCGGGCACAATGAAACTGCAACCATTCTACGAAAGCACGATGAATGATTTGGCTGCTACCTTCTATAACAAACTGACGGGAAAAGCCGCTAACATTCATAAGGCCATTGGGACTTACAACAATCTGAAGATCCAAGGGAAACTGATGCTTGACAATGATTCCACTACCTTCTACACTTCGGGAAATGCACAAAAAAGCGGAGATTGGATTGGAATAGATATGGGACATCAACAGGAAATATATGGAATCTCCATTCTGCAAGGACGCAAATCGGATGGTGACAGTGACTATTTCGATCATGCTATTTTGGAATATTCTACTGATGGAAAAACTTGGATACCCATTACGGAAGAATTGCAAAAACAGTATCAGATATCTTGGGAAGGATCTCCTGTACAAGCAAGATATGTCCGATTGAAACGTCTCGATTCAGCAAAGACTAATTGGGCTTCCGTTCGTTCATTCGAAATAAATCCGCTTAAAGCAGAAAGGCTCGGATTCCGAATTGAAGCTGCTGATGCTGACAAAGCTCTTTTCGCCTTTGATGGCAATCCGCTGACTTCCTATAACAACAATGATCGCTTTAGTTTTGAAGTCGCAAAAAATATAAAGAACTACACATTGCTTCTGAAATTGAACGAAGAAAATACTCCGGTAACTCTCAGACAGTTCAATGCAAAAGGAAAGCTGTTGTGCGAAGATACTCTGACTACCCCTCTTTTCAATATGACTGTGGCTAAAGGTACTGCCAAAGTGGAAATAAGCGGGAAAGCGGAAGTTTTCGAAATTATCCCGGAATAATTCATAAAGAGAAAGCCACTCCCCGTATATGGAGGAGTGGCTTTTACTTTATATCCATTCAAATTATTTCACCGGTTCCATCCGGAAAGAATAATGATATGTCTTATTCTTCTCAATCATATACTCCGGTCTGGTACGAGGCCCGCAACTTCCGTTTCCAATTCCATTCTGAATGCAATCCAGCGTAAGTAGGACTTCCGCTCTCCGAATATTCTCCTTGTCATGCCCATAGAGCACTTGCCACAAATCAGGATCGCTATAATGGAGTGCACTGAAATTCAAATGATCTTCAGATATAATTTTAATACCACCTTGGCCGTCTTTGGAAGTCAACGTCAACCAACGTACATCTTCACGGTTACCCATGGATTGAGCGCGCACGTAAGACTCTTCCATACCCGACACAGTAGACTGATACAGGCCTACGTATGCAGCATCCTTTCTATCCCAGTAACACTCTATCGGACCATGACCATACCATGTTATATTTTCCAAAGAAGGATTGAGCGAAGCTTGTAGTCCTAAGCGAGGCAAGTTGAAATTATCAGGCGTCTTGAATTCTGTAGTTACCTCAATGATGCCGTTAGCATAAATAGTATAAATCACGGAATACGGCTGATGCACTGCTTTCTCTCCTGTCCCTATAACAGCTTCCATTTCTGTGGTCACTACTGCCGATTTCTGATCTTCAGCCAGTTTCGAAACAAATGATTTCAATAGGATGTCAGTTGGAAGATATTCATGACGATCATTACTGATAGAACGATACCAATTGAACATAAACCCTTTCTTATCATAAATCATATCCTTGCCGGCATAACGTAAAGATGATATGACTCCTGTAGACGGATTGAATCCGACATAAAATCCAAAAGAGCGGAATCCAACCTCTCCTTCCGGCTTTTCCTCTTTCAATATATTGACAAAAGAAGTCTCTATAGCAGGTACCGCTACACGAGGTGTCAAGGCAAATTGTTCAGTAGCAACTTCATGACCGGCTTTTGCCCAGACACAATCATTATTAAGAGTAATTGAGAGATTCAAGAAATACTCACTTTCCTCATCAAGTTTGGTCTGGTAAGGAACAGTCATCTCTACACTTCCATTCGGTGCAATGTCTTCGAAAGGCATCGAACCATTCTCCACCGACTTCCCGTCTTTAATGATTTGCCAGTTAAGAGTGAACTGATTCAAGTGCAGAAAATCATATTTGTTTGTAAACAATATTTTACCGGCTTTCAAATCTTCCGCCTTAAACTTGATGTACTGATATATCTTTTTCACTTCGAGTAATTTGGGAGTCACCTGACGGTCGGCTGTCACGATACCGTTGCAACAGAAATCCAAATCATTCGGTTTGTCCAAGAAACTGCCCCCAAAATAATAACGGTTAGGCAAATCACCGTAACGATTGATACCCTGATCTACCCAATCCCAAATACATCCTCCAATCATACGGCTGGAATGATTTTCAATATAATCCCAATACTCCGCCAAGTTACCGATAGCATTCCCCATGGAATGTGCATATTCACACAAGAAAAAGGGTTTCTGAGTCTGCTGCTGATCCATATCACGCATTGATTCCAAAGAAGGATACATTCGTGAATCTATATCAGCCACAGAGCTTTTCCCTTCATAATGAATAGGGCGAGCATCCATCTTGCGAGCAACCATATAGACAGAATCGAAATTTTTTCCCTTTCCGCACTCATTTCCCATTGACCAGAAAATGACTCCCGGATGGTTTTTGTCACGCTCGATCATTCTGACCATACGATCCTCAAAAGCCGGACACCAACTTTCCATATCACTGATTTTCTGATCTCCGTGACATTCCACGTTAGCCTCATCCATCACATAGATACCATAATAATCATAGAGTGCATACATTTTCGGATCGTTAGGATAATGACTGGTTCGAATGGTATTCAGATTGAAGCGCTTGAACATCAAAATATCCTGTATCATAGATTCAACTGGAACTGCCTTACCGAGCTGAGGATGAATGTCATGACGGTCGGCTCCTTTGAAAAAGACTTGTTCGTTGTTGATATAAACGCGTTTATCTTTTATTTCAACCTTACGCAAACCATATTCAGTGGACATCGCTTGGATGGTTTTTCCCGACTTGTCCTTTAACTCCATGATTGCCGTATAAAGGTACGGAGTCTCTGCCGACCACAAATGCGGATTCTTTACTGTAACGCTCATATTACCCACATTCTCCTGCGATGCAGCAACGGAAGGCACTTGTCCCTTAGTTACTGCAACTTGATTGCCCTCAGCATCCAAAAGAGAAAGGACAACAGAAGCGGCATCGGCAGTTTTTCCATAGTTCTTCACATTGGTACGAACATTCAACACCGCATCACTGAGATTATCGTTGAAGGAAGTGGTAAAAAAATAATCACGCAAGCGAAGCTTGGGAGTAGAAAACAGATAAACATCACGATGGATCCCGCTCAGACGGAACATATCCTGATCTTCCAAATAACTGCCGTCACACCAACGATACACTTCGCATGCCAACACATTTTTCCCAATCTTCACATAAGGAGTAATATTGAATTCTGCATCAGTGCTCGAGCCTTGGCTGTAACCAACCTTATGACCATTTATCCAAAGATACATTGCACTGTACACGCCATCGAAATGAATAAATATCTCCTGACCATTCCAAGATGCCGGTATATTGAAATCTCTTCGATAAGAACCAACAGGATTAGGTTCTGTAACACTGGTAAAATCACCTTCTCCTTGAATATAAGGAGGATTTACCTTATATGGATATCGGATATTTGTATAGATAGGAGTACCATAGCCATACATTTCCCAATTTGACGGGACCGGTATTTCCTTCCATCCCTTCACGTCATAACTCGGCTTATAGAAATTCACCGGCCGCTCGGAAGGCTGTTTCACCCAATGGAATTTCCACATACCATTCAACAATTGATAACAAGAAGAATTCGGATGCACCCATGCTTTGCGATATGAAGGCGAATTCTTCAAACTTTCCACAGAATTAAAAGGTACATAAGTGGTATGCCCCGGTTCCTTATTAATAGCAAAAATGGCCTCATTTTCCCAATCATGGGCAGGCTGCGCCTTATCAGCTACTGCTGGAATTGAAAATGCCAATGACACCAAGCTAGTCAAAATCATTGACCATTGCAGTTCTTTCCTCATTTTTCTTTTTATTTGATTTTACTTCATGACGAATGTATGAAAACTATGCGCATCCAAGTCGGCATTTAAATAATGCGGTCCCAACTTCACGCTCATTTTTTGTTTTTTATCTGCAAGATTACCTGCTATAACCACATATTTCTTTTCAGGGGTCATCATTACCAATATCGGTTTTTTATTCGTTCCAGACTCTTTATAACCCAAGACGACAGAACCTGCCGGAATAAAATGACTGTAATGCTTTGCTGCGTAGTACTCTGGAGTGTAAGTCACAGCTTTTGTCTGAGAATTCACCCTTATCAAAGAATTCTGCGACCATCCCCATGTGCTCATACCTTTATCAGCCAGAATAGAATTCCAAAAAACATATTTCTCACATCCGTTGGCTAAATAATGGTTTATTAAATCAAAGATATGTTCGGCAGCTTTCCAATCTATCTCACCCCAGCCACATTCACTTTCCGACTGTATATAAGAATAGTCGGGATATTGTGCTCTGATTTTGGGAAGAATCTGTCCGCCTTCCCATTGGAAAGTAACGCCTTTAATGCTCTTTGCCAGTTTATCATTGGAAAGAATCTTTCCGACCACATCCATTCTGTTGGTATTGAGAGTGCCCAAATAAGCATCTACACCGGGGACTTCCTTTGTCAGTGTCGGGACCAAATAATCTGCAATGAAGCGGGCTGTACCATCTGCCGTCCAAGCGCACCCGGGATATTCCGTGCGTGCATAAGCTTCATTCTGATACATCACACTGGTAATCGATATGCCTTCCTGCCGATAGGCTTTCACAAACTTGCAGAAATAATCCGCATAAGCCTGCAAATAACGTGGATCCTGAATGAATTGGTCATCAGTGAACAGGTTCACCTGACGATCCTCCGGTAGATCATTGAATTTGCCTGTCTTACATGCATAATGATGATTTATCTTCATCCACGTCGGGGGGCTCCAGGGAGATATCCAGAACGTTATGTCCGGATTGTATTTTTGGGCAAACTTGATATATGGAATCAGTGTCTGCTTGTCGCGGTCGACATTGAAATATTTCAATTGGAAATCACCATCCACTTCATCACAACTATACCAACTGCGGGCATAATCATTTGCATTCATTGGAATGCGCCCTACAGAAAAATGCATTTCTCCATCAGGAGCAAAAAGCTGTTTCATCACTAACTCTTGTTGTGTAGAAGAAAGCATGTTCAAAGCATCCCATCCCAGCTCATTGAAGCATGTGCCGAAGGCCTTGAAAGTGGAAAGCTTTTCGGTTCCCTTCACAACCACATCCGTCTTCCCGACGGCTCTGTTTTGAACTTTTTCCGAATTCTGTTTCCAGAATTTTCCATCCTTACTACTCACCCAATTGAAAGATTGGGCTTGAATTGTTGTCAGTATCCCGGTCATCAAAGTTAAAAGGATACCTACACGTACCATTGTCTTTTTCATAATTGATGTATTTGATTTTGGACACAAAAATACAATGTTTTTATTTTATTTCATACGCTTTACTTGTCATTTTCTAATAATTTGTTAATCCAACATGGTATTTTATTATAATTCGTACAAGCAAGCTAAATCGCTCAAAAGAATATTAGTTGATTTAATAATATGCAGATATCGTTGGACTTTTGTAATTCTTTAGAACCGATTCAATTTGGTGTCTTTGTATTGTGATGGCGTCATTCCATATATATTTTTAAAACATCGGCTGAAATAGGCCGGATCAGAGAAACCTGTTTGATATGCTATCTCGGATACCGTAATCCGATCATTATTTTTCATCAATTCTATAGCTTTCTTCAAACGTGCATTTCGTAAGTATTCATTGGGAGTCAAACCTGTAACCTCACCCACTTTTTGAAAAAACGAAGTACGCCCATACCCCATAGCTTCCGCAAAAAGATCTACACTGAAAGAAGAATCTGAAATATTCTGTTCCAATATATAATCTAGCTTCTCGATAAAACGCTTATCCTCATTATTTGTTACCAGAGATTCACCTATTAATTGAACTTTTTCTTCACCAAATTTCTGTTTCAGTTTCTTACGCTGCCTAATAATATTAAAGACTCTCACCAAAAGCAATCTTACACTGAAAGGTTTTGTTATGAAATCATCAGCCCCACATTCATAAGCATGGATTCTATCTTCGTCTTCCGATAAGGACGTCAACAAAATAATAGGGATATCGGCCGTTTCTTTATTTTTCTTTAATTGTTTAATCACATCAAATCCATTCATTACAGGCATAAGTGCATCACAGAGAACAATATCGGGTTGGAATGATTTTGATAAATCCAATCCAGTCTTGCCGTCAGCAGCAGAACTTATCAGAAAGTAATTTTTCATAATATTCTGAATGTATGAACGAATATCCGAATCATCTTCTATGATGAGCATTTTAACATTAGAATTTATTGGATGTCCCAAAATACTTATATCTTTTTGCATTTCAAAGTCATGTTCAGTCTTGTTATTTTTATGAGACTGTACATTAGCATCTGTCATATCAGTATCTTTGTAACAAGTCAGTGATAAAGGTAAAGAGACAATAAAAACAGAACCCCCTTTAGGATTTTCTTTATAGCGAATATGACCATGATGAGCCTCACACAAGTCTTTTGCGACATTCAAGCCAATGCCAAAACTGTCAGTAGATGTCGTAAATTGAGCAAACCTATTAAAAAGTTTTTCTTGTTTATCTTTTGGAATACCTATACCAGTATCTTCTACCTTGATGATCAATTCATTCTCGTCTTTTTGCACAAATAATGTTATAAATCCGTTTTCCATTGTATACTTTAAAGCATTAGATAACAGATTATATAAGATTTTATCCAGAAAATCATAATCGGCATACATTTCAAACTGTTGTGCAAATGGAATAAAACGATACGTTATATTTTTAGAGTAGGTACTTGAGCGAAAGGATTCAAATATATCCCTTATCGGTTCAATAATCTCCAATTTCTGTATATGCAAAGAAAGCTTTCCACTTTGAATCTTTCGAAAAGTCAACAATTGATCAATGAGTCTCATCAATCTCTTGGAACTTGTGTAAATGCCGGAAAGGGGCTGCTTGGCCTCAGAAGGTAAAGTCTTCAATTGAAACAGTTTTTCCAACCCTCCTTCAATTAATGTCAAAGGACTACGAAATTCATGTGCAATGTTAGTAAAGAACTTCAGTTTGTACTCAGTCAGTTGTTTCTCAACTTGAATTCGATTATGCAAAGAGTTGATTTTTGATAACATCCTATATGCCAACCAAACGACAAAGGCGAAAAAAGCAATATAGAATAAATAAGCCCATATAGTTTCCCAAAAAGGAGGAGTTATCCTTATATCCAAAACAGTTTCTTTTGTAGTCCATACCCCTGCAGTATTGCTTGCTTTTACGTGCAAACGATAATTACCCGGTGAAAGATTCTTATAGGTAGCCACATTAATTCGTGATGGTACGCTCCAATTATTATCATAATTTTCCAACCAATACGTGTATTTTGTTCCTCGAGGTATATTATAATCAAAAACTGAAAATTCAATGGAAAAGGAATTTTGGTTATACTTCAGATTAATCTTTTTAGAAAAACTGATAGTCTGGTCCATTGGAGAATCTTCATCAGCCACATTTACGCTTAAGCCATCAATCTTTAAATCGGTCAACACGACATTTTGTTCATTATGCAAGGATTTCACCTTTAAGGGGTCTATTATGACAAGCCCTTCATTGGTTCCAAACAGTAGTTTACCTTCTTGATCCATTCGGGCACTATTCACTGTATAGAAATTTCCAGGCATCGTAGCCGAAAAATAATAATTTTCGAAAACCTTTTTTTTGCAATCAAAACAAGACATCCCATATTCCGTCCCTATCCATATTTTCCCTTGGCGGTCTTCAATAATAGATTGTACCACATTATATACCAAGCCATCTTTCACATTGAATGTCTGAAACTTCAGATGGCCATAATCTCCATTTGGTTTACAAACAGACAAACCTGCACCTAGTGTTCCAATCCAAACTCGCCCTTCTTTGTCAATAGTAAGACTATGCAATTCACTTCCCATTAAATTGCCTTTAGCATAATTGTACAAATAGAATTTCGATGGATTCGCTATCAGAGAATCAGGATGAAATACAAATAATCCATCGTTACCAATAGCCCACATCCATCCCTTTTTATCCATTTTTATCTCTCGAAAGTTACCAGAAAAGCCATTTTTACCTGTGAAAAAATGAGAGAACTCCAGTTTATTTCGCTTATTAACGGCAAGATTCACCCCTCCTCCGAAGGTACAAATCCATATTCGTCCTTTACTGTCACTGGAAATGCAATATATATGATTGTCCGACAAAGATTTGGAATCAAAAGGATTATTTTTGTAATTGGTCTCATTGACATAAATTCCATTACCCATACTTCCTTTCCACAGATTTCCCTGTTTGTCATAGATAATCGAAAATATTCCATACGGATAGTTTTCTTTTTGAAGTTTTTTTCCAAAATGAGCATCATAAACATATAAATTACCCTTCCGATTTGACACCCAATAATTACCGTCCCTCATTAACTCAATCTTTTGAATTTCATTCGACCGATCATTTGACTCTTCAGATTCCGGGAAAATTCTGCAAGAGCCTTCATTAATGACCGAAATGATTGAAATTCCCGATAGTTCTGAAGCCACCCATATATTTCCATTTCTGTCTTTCATTAAATAGGTCAAGAAATTGGATGGAATTTGAGTCTGCCACTTCGAAGAATATAAATAATGAGTCATTTTATCAGCCATTGGATTATAGACAAATAGTCCATTACCATAAGTGGATATCCAAATTCTACCTATATGATCACGGACAATGTGATATTGTTCTTTTCCTATAGATTGTATTAACGTGCTCGGAATCAATTGAAATTTTCTTTTTATACCTGTATCTTTCTGTATGTATTCAACACATCCCGTTCCATTTGATATCCATATATCACCGCATTCATCAGAATGCAACTTAATTTCGTTTTCCTGTTTTTCCTCAAATAATAATTTGCGACTTGACAAATTAAAAACATAGGTCTTCCCTCTCGATGCAATTGTCCAATTCCCCGATATTTCATAATCAGCTTGATATTCAAAATCATTCACGTTCCTATCCAAAAAGCCTACCCGATGCATTCCATTAGAATCATACACATAAACAGCCCCCCTATCAGTCAAGAAAAAAGAATTACCTTGGAACTTTACAACTGAAACAAACGATTGTTCTTTATTTATCAAAACAGTTTTTGAAGGGTCAACCTTTAACAGGCCTTTTCCAGTACCAACCCATACGGAACTGCCACTACCCTCTGCCACAAAATTAATTATATCTGAAGCAATATTTCCTTTTTTAATATTATAGAAGACAGAAGTGAATTTCCCATTTTTAAAAGATACTCTACAGCATCCCTTGTCTTTGTGCCATAACCATACATCGCCATTGGACGCAATCATAATTTTCTGATAATGACGTTGATATGCGCCACAGCCTGTATAGTCAACAAACTTTCCCTTTTTCATATCAAAACAACTGAATGATTGGGAATCCAGATAAACCCATAAAAAGCCATTTTTGTCTTCCCTCACATTACGCACCCGATTGTCGATTAGCGAAACGTCTTCCGCCTTGTTGGGGAAAAATGAAATAAAAGAATAGCCGTCATAACGGTTTAATCCATTTGATGTGCAACACCAAACAAAACCTTTTTTATCTTGATAAAGAGAGGATATAGAATTATGAGAAAGTCCATCAGCTGACGTAATGAAGGTATTAGAGAAATCGAAAGCAGCCTTTGTGTGAACTGAAATACCAATCAAAAAGATTGCCATGAACAAAATTATTTTCTTCATAATTTCTAAATTCAATTTATCAGACAATATTAATTAATTTTTTGGACTTTTGCACCTTTACAGAACAAAATATTCAAAGAGATAGATAAAAAAGGGGGTTATCTCTAAACAATCAATGTCATCGATAACCCCCTTGCATGAAAGACTATATATGATTAGTTATTCTAGTTCACTCTCAATAATCTGCATTTTGGGTGTAAAGTCCGGGTCTTGCCTGCATTTGTGATAATGGAATCGGACACAAATATCGTCCATCCTTTACATTGCCTATATCAGTTCCTTCCGGATTGTTATATCGATTGAACATGCTTACTATCGAAGATTTCCATTCGCCCCAGCGTATTAAATCAAACCAACGGATACCCTCACCCATCAATTCTATCCGTCTTTCATTCTTTACATATTTCAGTGCCTGTGCTCCTGTTGTTGCTGTCTCTGGATCGCATCCGGCTCTTAATCTAATTTTATTCACGATGTTCATTGCTCCCGAAATATCATTTTTACTTGCCAAGACCTCGGCATACATCAACAAAACATCTTCATACCTTAATATCGGATAATTGACAGGCCAGTCGTTGTAATCCTTCATTGATGATTCTATATCCAAAGACATCCCCAATGCTGCGATTTTTCTTTTCGTGGGAAAAAACTTATAGAACATTGAATTGACAAATACATTTGTAGTTGAGCCATCTTCAAGAGTCAGAGTTTCCGTTGCATTCGTATATTTCGGATAATTTGTCTCAGCATCATAACCCGTAAGAATCCCGTAATTAAGACCTCGGGCATCTCTCAGTTTCTTTCCCGTACTTGTAAATACTCTATCGAACTCATGCATCAGGGTCTTCTCCACGAAAATGCTGTTTCCAAAGATACGAATTGTAGTATAAGAAGTGGGCAATGCAGGACTGAAATCAAAGATTGCCGTATTTCCTGTCCCACCCGAGCGATACTGAATAGCGAAAATTGTGTATTTATTATAGTAATCATCTGTTGGCATCCATTGCTTTCTTAGTTCCGTACTGTCCGGTGCCCAATATTTATTATTGTTACTTTCTGAATAGTCAATTACCGATTTCAGCTGGGTCTCTGCAAGAGCCTGGGCCGAAGTATCATTAAAAGGATATCCAGACATTGTCATATAGACACGAGCCAGCATGGATTGGGCTGCAATTTTATCAGCGCGACCCTTTTTTGCTATGGAGGTCCCCACATTATCCTTCATGCTGGTACCCACAGGGAGATTAGATATGGCTTTGGTCAAATCAGGAATCACCATTTTATCTAATACCTCCTTTGCTGTAGACTGAGAAACATTGTCAACTTCACTTGGAGACATCGGAGTATCGATGATTGGTATATTTCCATACAAACGAGACAATTCAAAGTAAGCCCATCCTCTCAGGAAGTATACTTCGCCGAGGAACTGGTTTTGTATCGCCGTGTTTTTCCCAAAATCGCATTTAGGTATCTTCGCAATAGCTACGTTCGCATCATAGATGACTTTATACCATTCATTCCATACATCATTGAAAGTTTCAAGATCCGTTGCAGCTCTAAAGGTTCCCAACTCCGAATATTCACGCAAGCCGTTAGTTAAAGGTTCTACCCATGCATTATCCGACCGACATTCCGACAAGTACAGATATTCATCGTTGGCTATATATCTCAAATCTGCATAAACTCCTAAAACACCTTGTTCACATTGTGCAGCAGTCTGATAGAATCCGTCAGAAGTCAAGCTGTTGACAGGAGGAGTATCCAAATAGTCGTTACATGAAGCTAATGCAAACAGGGTTGCCGCTACTCCTACTATATGTATATATTTTTTTATTGTTCTCATTTTAATTCGTTTTTTAAGTTAGAAAGTCACACTTACTCCCATCGTAAATATTCGAGCGATTGGATATCCACTGTAATCAATACCCAGAGCCGTGCTGCCACCAGGAGCATCACTTTGTCCTGAATTTGCAGATTCAGGAGAATATCCGCCATAGTACTTATCCCACTTAATCAGATTCTCTACAGAAAGATAGACTCTAGCATAAGAAATCACTTTAGGATTAATAGGAAGTTTGTATCCTAAGGTTACATTCTTTACGCGCAAATAATCAGAGGAATAGAGCCAGCGTGAATCCAAAGTGGTTCCAGTTGTCGAGCTCAGAATATATGGAGTTTTTCCATCACCTTGTTCTGTTTCAGACCACCATGCATTTCTCCAGCGTCCTAATACATTACTGGATGAGCCCATTCCCGGACGGTCATTGGCACGTCCAAAGGCTCCGAAGATTTTCCCTCCCGTTTGTGCTGTCAGCAAAATGGAAAGATCAAAGTTTTTATATGAAAAATTATTCGTCATACCATACGTAAATTTCGGAGTTGGACTACCCAGGTAATCTCTATCGTTTGTTTTGTCAAAAATGCCATCATCATTCACATCACGATAGCGGATATCACCCGGCTTTATTTGTTTTCCTTCGAAAGTTACCGCCTGTCCGTTATGTGCTGCCTTAAAATCATCGATTTCCTGCTGAGTTTTCCACACACCGACTGCATCATACATATAAAACTCATTGATTGGCATGCCTACCATCAAGACATTGGATGGATTGTTACTTGCAAAACCGGCATATACCGGAGTATCATCTGCACCCAACGAGATGACCTTATTCTTATTATAAGAAACATTGAACGCGGTATCCCATTTGAAAGAACCTGTCAGGTTTCGGGTATTCAACTCCACATCGAATCCCTCATTATGAATCTCGCCCAAGTTTTCCCAGATAGTTGTAAAACCGGAAGCTCCCAAAGAAGGAACCTGATATAACAAATCCTTCGTATTCTTTGTGTACCAGTCGAAAGACAACTGAATCCTGTTACGGAGGAATCCTAAATCAATAGCCAAGTCTGTGCTATATGTTTTTTCCCAACCCAAGTCGGCATTTCCCAAGCTGCTTGCATAATAACCTGCAGCACCTCCATAAGTTATGGCCGATAAGGTAGGATATGCAGCCGAATTGCCTATGGAATTATTACCTGTTACACCATAGCTGGCTCTAAGTTTCAGCGTATTCAGCCAATCCCAATGCAGATTCTTATAGAATTTTTCATTTGAAACATTCCATGCACCTGACAATGCCGGGAAAAATCCCCATTTGTTGTCAGTACCAAAAACGGAGCCGCCATCATATCGAACACTGCCCGAAATGATATAACGATTGTCATAATCATATTGCAAACGTCCGAAAACAGAAAGAAGTTTGTCGGGTGTGGACTGTGTAACGATATCTGTACCTACAGCAACATTGGCACCATTGAACGAATAATTGATTGCATCGTTGGGAAATGGTTTGTTAAAAGTCTGGTTAGTAGTGAATCCTTCGCTATCACGTTCGGAAGACGCTCCAAGCATTGCGCTGATACCATGCTTTCCAAATGTCCTGTCATAATTTATCAAAGCCTGCAACAATGTTTTCCAGTTTCTGCTTGTGTTATGTCCGCCGGATGAATTGGCACCTTCACCAGATGCCCAACTACTGCTTGTACTTGAAAAAGTATAAGTAGAGCCATCTAAATCATAATAATTCACAGAACCGGACAATTCCATCTTCATACCCTTGAAAGGGAACAAACGGATATAAGCATTACCAAAAACATTAACTATTTCATCCCTGCGAATATTTGTGTTCATGATATAGATAGGACTTGAGGCACTACCTGCCCAATTATATTTCACATTCGGCTGCACGTTCGTCATATAACCGACTCCCGGTTCGGAAACCGGAGTAGAAGTCAAAACGGAATGGGAAGATGAATCCTTACCGTTCACTCTTCCGGAACCATTCGTACGGATATAAGTAGGTGCCAACTGAATACCGGCAGTCACATACTTATTGATTTTTGATTCAATATTAGTACGGAAAGCAATTCTTTCATAATCCGTTCCGGTAGCAATACCTTCCTGCTTCATGTACCCGCCAGAAAAAAGATAACTTGTATTCTCTGTTCCTCCGTTCACATTCATATTATAGTTCTGAATTGCCGCAGTACGATAAAACTTATCCTGCCAATCCAGCAAACTTAAACTTTCCGAATTCGGTGTATAAGTATGACCAGCTTTCACGTTATCACTTACATAGTTGAACCAACGTTCATCGAAAATATAATTATAAGATGATGCCGTACCCGAAGCAACTTTCAGATTTTTCAGACGAACATCATTTGCATCTGCGATACTGGCATTGGAAATACCTTTACTCTTGGCTGCGGCCAAATAATTGGCATCAATCCATTTTGTCCTAAATTCCATCCATTCCGTTGCACTCAGCAAATCGATTTTTTTCTCCAGACTTTGATAGCCATAACTTGCATCGAAAGTAATCTTAGGCTTTCCGCTCTTCCCTCTTTTTGTTGTGACAATAACAACTCCGTTGGACCCTCTGGAACCATAAATTGCCGAAGAGGCTGCATCTTTCAATACTTCAATGGATTCTATATCGGAAGGGTTAAGAGTACTCAAATCAGAAAGTGGAACTCCATCAACTACATACAGAGGATCTGAATTAGCATTGACTGATGCGGCTCCACGTACACGAATTTGAGCGGTAGCTCCGGGCTCTCCCGTTGTTGTACGAACCGTAACGCCGGCCAATTTACCTTGCAAAGCTGTTTCAGCACGTGCCAAAGGACGACTTTCCAAACTTTTTGAATCCATCTTGGATACCGCCGAAGTCAAGGTACTTTTCTTTACTGAACCGTAACCGATTACAACAACTTCATCCAACGTCTTGGTGTCTTCCTTCAACGTAATCTTAAAAGCCGTCTTTCCTGATACAGGTACATTTTGTCCGACGTAACCTACATAACTTACCACAAGAGTGGCATTAGCCGGGACATTACCCAAATTGAACTTTCCGTCGATATCCGTAATTGTTCCATTTGTGGTATTTTTCACTAATATACTCGCACCGATGATTGGTTCTCCATTGGAATCAACAACTGTACCCGAAACAGACTTATTCTGAGCTGATGCTGTAACTGACAGCACTGACAGCAGAATTAAAATAAAACATTGCTGGAACACTCCCAACAATCCTCTACAGAACTTTTTCTCTGAGTCTTTCATAAATTAAATTTTAAGTAATTAAAAAGTGTTTATCTTGTTTTTAAACGTTGCAAATTTATCTGCAGAGCAAGCATATAACATAGGATTTTCGTTCAGATTCTTGTACATCTGTACAAAAGGACCCAAATAAAACAAAGTGCTTTCATATTCTATAAGCAAAATTAAGTTTTCAAATGAGCAAGATTAAGTCTTTATATAGGTAAGATTAAGTCGTAGGTCTGCAGTTCGACGCGCGTCGGACTGCAATCAGCAACACGTCGGCTTGCAGAGTGACGCGTGTCACCTTGCAAGCCGACGCATTAATCTCACCTTTCGGGCAAGTTAATCTAAAGGATAGACAAGACTAATTCTTATAGGTGAATGTCTATTCCTGCCATGAAAGTGGCGCGAGGCATAGGAAAGCCATCAAAAGTTTCATACTTCTGTGCCAACAGATTTTCACCTTTGGCAAAAATATTCAGCCATCGATTCATCTGGTAGGACGTGCGAATGTTCAGCAACACAAAATCTTCCACCTTTTCGGGAGAATTTGCCGTGAGCAAATGTCCCACCCATTGAAGACCGCCCGAAATATTCCAAGGACCATTCACGTAGTCGGCACCGCCGTACAATTTATGACGGGGAGCGGAAACAATGGCTTTGCTTGTATGGAGATAACTGTAATTGGCATTAAGAACCAGATGATTGTTTGCCTGATAAGAATCCGTATATTCAATACCCCAGTTCCTTAATTTTCCGGTATTCACATTAAGAGGACGCCCATTCACCATGTTGGTTTCAATAAGATTATCGGCATCTATATAAAAGACATTCACTCCGTAACGGAAACGTTCCATACGATGAGACCACGACAATTCGTAATTCATCATACGTTCGGGCTTCAAATCAGGATTTTTCGGATTGAACATATAAAGCTCCTTCAATGTAGGATTACGGAATCCCCGACTCACGGTTGCCTTCAAAGTGGAATTCTCTATTGCAGTAAGACTGATGCCCACCTGTGGAACCCACACACTTCCTGCCGCTGAATGATGGTTATAGCGCACACCTCCGTCGAAGGTGAGATAATTGGAGATTACCTGGCGGAAATCTATGTATCCGGCCACTTCATCGCTTTTCTTGTCCTGTGCCGAATATGTACGGGTATCATCAGCCTTGGAAGCATTCCAGGCAGTACCGTCGGTATGCTGATAATCGAAACCGAAAGTAGTGTGATTGCCTTTGAACAATTGGAAAGTCTCAAACCAGTTGATGCCATACATGTGATCGCGGAGATGGAACAGATAATTCTTGGGTTGAGCGTTTGGCTTGTATCCGTCATCAATTTTATGATGTCCCCAATCTATATAATAGGTGAGAGAACCGGATGCCCGTCCATAATCATTGGACACACCTACCGAAGCCATGCCGCGGGTTATGCGCATGATATTGTCCAGCAAGGAGGATGAAACGGCTCCCGGATTCTGTGAATTGAAATGGTTGATATTCACATCGGCATTCAATGACCAGTTGTCAGTCAATTGATAAGCTATTTTGTTATAAACTACGTATTGGTTGAATGTCATGTTTTTCCGATGCCCGTCGGAACTTCCTCCGGACACTGCCATGACATTACTGAAACGCCCTTTACGAAACAGATTGCTATATTCCCCCGTAACCGTTCCATAGGATCCGGCAGACAAACGGAGATTGTTCTTCCATCCATCAATCATATTTTTTCGGGTAATGATATTCATGACACCTCCCATGGCATTGGAGCCATACAGAAAGGAAGCAGGTCCGCGCACAACCTCAACCTTCTCCGCCAGCAAAGACTGATAAACATCGGCAATGGTATGCCCCATAAGTCCGGCAAACTGCGGATGGCCATCAATGAGCACCATCATCTCTGTAGTTGGAGAACCACCAATACCTCGTATTTTCATTCCGCCTGTCGACCCTGCAGCAACTCCATAACCATACATACCACGACTGGTGATGAACAAGCCGGGTACTTGTTCGCCAAGCACCGGCAAGAGCGAAGGCTCATATCTGTTTTCTATACTCGTTCTATTGATTGATGTTACAGTAAGCGGCAGATATCTAATATCCGTTTTCTGCCTCGTAGCCGTTACAACCACTTCGTTAATACTGTCTTGTAAAATTTCCTGTGCACTTATATTTACACTAAAACCTAATGCAATAAAGATAATTAGTTCCTTTTTTTTCATGTAATAATATTTATTCATTATTTGTTTGCAAAAATAAATTGAATAATCCTATTGGCTTTTACCTATTTTACTGATTATACTACCATTTTTACTTTTCACTTAGAGAGACCCCTTATAATCTGCAAATATAAAAAAAGTATAATTCTCTCAGAAATATTATTCAAATAAAAAAGTTGTTCGTATATTTGCGAACATCTAACAATGATTATGCAAGAAAACAAAAAAGAATATACAGCAAGCCAAGAGCAAATAGCACGTTTTGCCAAAGCTTTAGGACATCCGGCAAGAATAGCTATTATGGATTTTCTGGCAAGGCAGGAAACTTGCTACTTTGGAGATATCCATGAAGAACTCCCTATTGCCAAAGCAACAGTATCCCAGCATTTAAAGGAATTGAAAGATGCCGGACTCATTCAAGGCGAAATAGAAACACCGAAAGTGAGATATTGTATCAATCGGGAAAACTGGGAACTAGCCAAACAGCTTTTCAGTAACTTCTTCAACAGAGATCTTCGGAAAAAGAATTCATGCTGCTGATATTTTTTTGCACTTATTGTTCGTTGTTTTACGAATTACAAATATTGAATCATTTAATACAATAAATTATGGAAATCAAAATTTTAGGAACAGGTTGCAGTACTTGCAAAGCCTTGTATGCAACAGTAGAGAAAGTAGTAAAAGAACTGAATATCGAAGCTACGCTTGTGAAAGAAGAGGATTTGGAAAAAATCATGAGCTACAATGTCATGACACTGCCGGCAATGGTCATCGACGGAGAAGTCGTTGCAAAAGGGCGTATTTCCGAGAATGATGTCAAGAAAATCCTTACGGAAAAATAAAAAAGAACATGAAACGCTTGCTTTTAATCTCACTGATGGCAATTCTTTGCTTTAGTGCGAATGCCCAGACAAAGGGAAACGTTAAGAAAGCTGTGCAAAAGACTAGTGTGGAAGTGCTGTATTTCCATGGAAAACAGCGCTGTCCAACTTGCATCGCTATAGGCAATAACTCAAAGGATTTGATAATGAAAGACTTTGCCAATCAGGTAAAGACAGGTCAGGTTAAGTTCAAGGAAATTGACATTTCCACTCCCGAGGGTGAAAAAATTGCCGATAAGTATCGCGTAACGTGGTCTTCCTTGTATGTCAACCAATGGAAGAATGGCAAGGAAAAACGGAATGATATGACTTCCTTCGGTTTCGAAAATGCACGCAACAACGCACAAGCTTTTCGCACGGGGCTGAAAAACAAAATTAACCAACTCTTGAAATAAAACCACACGATGGATTTCTTGCAGAACATACTTGACAATAGCGATATTCCTATCGTCACGGCTTTCGTACTCGGGCTGTTGACAGCCGTCAGCCCTTGTCCGCTGGCAACTAACATCACAGCTATCGGATACATAAGCCGTAACATAGAAAGCAAACGCCGCATCTTTTGGAACGGAATTCTATATACGGCAGGACGCATCATCGCCTATTCCGTGCTTGGTGCCATCCTCATCTACATTCTGCACAAAGGCGAGGACATGTTCTTCATCCAAAAGGGAATAAGCAAATGGGGAGAGATACTCATTGCTCCCGCCATGATTCTGATAGGGCTCTTCATGCTTTTCGGAGACCGTCTGCGTCTGCCTAAATTTGGTTTTTCGGGTAATATAGAATCTGATAAAGTAAAAGGGATATGGGGGAGTCTGTTGCTTGGCATGCTCTTTGCAATGGCATTCTGCCCAACGAGTGGCGTGCTGTATTTCGGTATGCTTATACCGATGTCGGCTCAGGCTACTGCAGGATATTTCCTCCCCGTCATATTCGCTTTCGCTACCGGACTTCCGGTAATACTCGTGGCTTGGTTGCTTGCTTACAGTATGGCAGGAGTAGGAAAGTTCTATCATCGCATGAAGATATTCCAGAAATGGTTCAACAGAATTGTTGCCATTCTTTTTATCCTCGTAGGATTTTATTATGCATATACGTTTTATCTGTAGAATTTAAAGTATTAATTCATTATGTTACGACAATTTGCCGACTGGATAGCTTACAGTTTGCTAGGGCTTGATGCGCAAACGCGCTTAGGAGCAGCCGTAGATTTTTTCTTTTATGATACAACAAAGATACTTATCCTTCTGTTTATTATAAGTGCGATAATGGGAGTTATCAATGCATATTTCCCTATCGACCGACTACGCACATATCTCACCACCCATAAGCTCTACGGATTTCAATATTTCTTTGCTTCGCTGTTCGGCGCCATTACTCCATTTTGTTCCTGCTCATCTATACCATTATTCATAGGATTCGTGAAAGGTGGGATACCTTTGGGTGTAACTTTTGCTTTTCTCATTACATCGCCTTTAGTGAATGAAGTGGCAGTAGCTATGTTTCTAGGAACCTTCGGAGTGAAAATAACGATTATTTATGTGGTAAGCGGTATGTTTCTAGGCATGATTGGCGGTTTTATCCTTGGCAAGATGAAGCTGGAGAATTACTTGAGCGACTGGGTAAAGAACATCCAGAAATCATCGGAAGCGGAGACCGCCAGATGGGAAGCGGAGAAAGTATCCTTCCTCCACCGCCTTCCGGGCATTCTCAAGGATTCATGGGGAATAGTCAAAGGAGTGCTTGTGTATGTCATTATCGGTATTGCCATCGGCGGAGTCATTCATGGATATGTTCCCGAAGGATTCTTTCAGGAACACATGTCAAAGAGTAGTTGGTTTGCCGTTCCCCTCTCCGTAGTGCTTGGAGTCCCGATGTATGCCAACGCTGCGGGTATAGTTCCAGTCATCGAAGTGTTTGTGGCAAAAGGTGTGCCTATAGGTACCGCTCTCGCTTTCATGATGGCAGTGGTGGGACTTTCCCTGCCCGAAGCCACTATGCTTAAGAAAGTAATGACATGGCGATTGATAGGAATATTTTTTGGCACGATTACATTATTCATCGTTTTACTTGGATATTTATATAACATTATATTATAGTAATGAAAAAATTGGCTTTCTTAGACAGATATCTGACATTATGGATTTTCCTGGCAATGTTTATCGGTGTCGGTATCGGATATGTTTACCCGGGAATTGTAAAGTTTTGGAGCCATTTTGAAGTAGGTTCCACAAATATACCTTTAGCATTGGGATTGATTCTGATGATGTTTCCTCCCTTGGCAAAAGTCAAATATGAAGAATTGGGAAAAGTGTTTTCTGACAAGAAAGTACTGGCCACATCACTGATACTTAACTGGATCATAGGTCCGGTTTTGATGTTTGCCCTCTCTGCACTTTTCCTTTCTTCACATCCTGAATACATGTACGGGCTTATCATGATAGGATTGGCACGCTGCATCGCCATGGTGTTAGTATGGAACGATCTGGCAAAAGGAAATGGAGAATATGCGGCAGGACTCGTTGCTCTCAACAGTATCTTTCAAGTGCTCTTCTATTCAGTTTATGCCTACTTTTTCATCGCCGTTTTCCCGGATTGGCTGGGGCTTCCTTCTACTGATGCCGTGAGGAATATCACGATGGGAATGATTGCCAAGAGCGTGCTTGTTTACCTCGGTATTCCCTTTGCTGCCGGATATCTCATTAGAAGAATACTCAGAAGAATCAAAGGCAACGACTGGTATTACGAGCATTTCGTCCCGAAAATCAGTCCTATAACCCTTATTGCTCTGCTCTTCACCATCATTGTGATGTTCTCGTATAAAGGCGAATATATTGTAAAACTACCCTATGACGTGATCATGGTGGCCGTTCCGTTGATACTTTATTTCGCCATTATGTTCTTCGCCTCGTTTTTGTTTACAAAGCATACAGGCGTATCCTATGACAAGTCGGCATCTATTGCTTTTACAGCGACTGGCAATAATTTTGAGCTTGCCATTGCCGTTTCCATTGCAGTATTCGGAATCAGTTCAGGAGAAGCTTTTGCCGCCGTCATCGGTCCACTGACAGAAGTGCCGGTGCTGATATTGCTAGTGAAATATGCGTTAAGAAACACAAAATCTCCCCAGATATGAAAGACCGCCAACAGCCTCATTTATTTCTTGAGTATGTTGGCGGTTCTTGTTTATTCAAAATACATCCAATGTCCATTCATCTCGCCATCTCAGTATAGGTTTGTCGCCCTTGAATTCTATGGGAAGCCAGATGTAACGCCCGTCGATGGCATCTTTAGGACTCCAGCGGTCGCCCATGAAGATGAAAGCATCTTTCTTTCCTGCCACGGGTATCACGAAGGTACTCTGCGAATGATAGGTCGTGAGCGAGTCTTTGTCGGTACAAGGATTTCCTAGTTCTTTCCAAGGGCCGAAGATGTGGCTTGCCATGGCACTGCGTCCGGGGTTGGGTGCCCATCCGGTGCATGCCGAAGTGAAAAGATAGTACTTTCCTTTTCTCTTGAAGAGCGCAGCACCTTCGTTATGCTTTCCGGGAAACACGCGCACCCATTTTCCGGAAGTGGAAAGGTAATCAGGTGTAAGCAAAGATATGTGCAGTGTACTGTTTTCTTCAGATGAATAAATGAGATAGGCTTTGCCATCGGTATCTACAAAGAGGTTCATATCTCGCGCCATCTGGCCCCCTTCGAAATCGCGTTTTACGAAATTCACGGAGTCCACATCATTGGAACAATAACCGCCATTGAATTTGGCACCCATAGCGTTGAAAGGTGTCGATTTATGCATGGGAAGTACGTTCAGCGGCCATGTACCTGCATCGGGACGGAATATTTTCAACAGTTTGAAAGGACCTGTAGCTTTAGCACTTAAGGCCACTCCACTTGCAGCGCGGTCATAGCCATGGCCTTTTTGTTCGTAGTGGAACCACATCACGTATTTGCGTGTCCGCGCGTTGTAGATTACTTTGGGGCGTTCGATGATACATCCTATCTCCAATTTGCTGCCTTCCTTAGGATCCACTTTCAAGGCAATGCCTTCGTCTTTCCAATTGTACAGGTCTTTGGAAGAGTAACAGTGCACTCCCACACGGGCCTGATTACCCGCATCACCTCCTATCTTGTGCTC
>DAIRSI010000025.1:0-62690 GCA_036804505.1 Bacteroidaceae bacterium | reverse complement strand
AACAGTGCACTCCCACACGGGCCTGATTACCCGCATCACCTCCTATCTTGTGCTCGCCATACCAGTAATACGTACCTTTCTGGTAGAGGATTCCACCTCCATGAGCATTGATGTGAACGCCTTTATTATCCTTCCATATTTGCCCGGGCAGGAAGGAATGATACTGTGTTTGAGCAAGAGTTAAACTCGAAAGCCCCATCAGAGTGACTAATAGTAAACCATATTGTTTCATGTTTCCCTGTTTTATAAGCAAATATACAACAATATTTCAAATTTATATTTACTTTTTTCCCCAATAAACTACATATCTGGCATGATGGATGTCATATAGCGGTTTCAACAGTTTACCGGTAGGGGTTATGAATTCCAGTTTATTCGGAATCTTCTTCAATGCTTGTATTTCGGACGAAGTTAATGTATTATCCAAAACAGACGGTACTTGAAAATCGAAAGTATAATAATCATTGTTCTTTTGGGGGTTTGAAAAAGGATTATCCACCTTCATCATCTCACCTGCAAGAACAATAGGTCCGTATTTCAAAGCGAGTAAATCCATATTGCCAGGAACAACAGATTGCTGCAATTGCAAAGAAAAAGTCATGGAAATCTTGTCACCGCTCTTCCAATTTCTGTCAAGGATGAGATAATTATTCTTAGTTCGCTTTGCCGAATATGGCTTTCCATTTATGCTTACTCTAGCAGATTTAGCCCATTCAGGGCAACGAAGAAACAAAGTCCATCTGTTCTTGGGTGTCTGAGTAATCACGAAGTTCGTTTTTCCAGTCTGAGGAAAATCGGTAACTTGCTGCAACACAATCTCCTTTTCTTTCAAATTCAAAGAAGAAGAAATAAAGAGGTTTACAAAAACACCTTGCGCATCATAAGCATAAATACATTCCCCATAGCGCGCATGATTTTCAAATCCAGAGCCTACACAGCACCAGAAGCTGTTATTAGGAGTACTGTACAGTTTATAGGCCCCACTCAGCATAGGGGTGAAATAACAAACCATCCCCGATTCGGGATCTTGCTGCCCCAATATCTGATTGAAAAGAGCACGCTCATAATAATCCATAACCTTGGCATCAGCATTCCATGAAAAGATGTGTCGGCAGAGTTTCAACTCATTATATGTGCAACATGTTTCACCTGCATAACCCGACAAATGTTTTGACAGGGTTGTGGGATCGAAGAAATGTTCCTTGTCGCCTATTTCTCCCGTCACATATGAATATTTTTCATCTATCAATTTCTGAAAATATTCCGCAACCTGCCTGCAGGCCACTTCACCTGTCAATTCATACCTTCGGGCCTCAGCAATCACTTTTGGAATAAAAGTATTTGCATGCAAGGTCCCTAATCTATCCTGACTATTTTTCAACGGATCAATATTATCCGCCTTATAGAATAATTCGGCTAAATGAAAGAATCGCTTGTCCTTGGTAATGGAGTAGAGATTGTAAAAAGCTTCATTGATGCCGCCATACTCATTTTTTATCATTCGCTGTAGCGAATCAGAATCCAAAGCCGACACTTTGCCGTATGCCCAATTGCCCATCTTAACTGCTATTTCTAACGCAGTCTCGTTATTTGCATAAATATATTGGTCTATCAATCCAGCAAGTATCTTATGAAGAGTATACCAAGGTGCCCAAACTGGTTTTCCTTCAATACAACGATCTATTAAGGTTTCCGGAAAAGCGCTTAAATATCCGCTGTCACCCAAAGCTTGCTTTACTTCTACCAAACCATTGACGATGCTGTCACCCTTTAACTTAAATACCTCACTTCCTGTTGAAGCATACATCAGGGAAAAAGCGGAAAGCAAATGTCCTGTGGTATGTCCTCTCAAATCGCAATCAAGAGATTCCCAACCGCCTAATTTTGGCGTATCAAAATAACCGCCTTCTCTCCCTGCAAAAACACCGGCATTGTTCCGAAAGCTATGAATGAGTGAGTTCACCGATATAGAGACCATCCAAGCCGAATCACGTTTCATGTTATCATAAAAGCGGCCGGGCAATAAACGGACTTCACTCAAAGGGACAAAATGCACCTTTTCATAAGGGAAGTCTGACATTCCTTTAGCTGATATTTCAGTATTGCAGAATATCATTACAACAAATATGCATCTCCAAAACCTTCTATAGCTCTTCATTGCCATTTATTATTTTTCCAAATTCAATAGTTTTTTATTATTAAATACAGTTTGCTGAGCCACCTGCTGTATGTATTCAGCAAGTTCCGGTTCAAAACCGCATAAATAAGTTGTCTGATAAGGTTTCTGAAATATTGTAGCAAAAATCACATTGGCAACCAAATAAGAACCCAAAACAGATGGATGACTACCATCGGGCCAATACAAAGGCAGATAAGGGCGCTCGTTGCGTATGCGCTTCCATGCCATACCAACCGGAGCACACCATGCATTGTTTGCGTAAGCCATTTCCAAATAGCTGGTCATCAGTCTGTCTTGCATTCCGATATATGTATCGATTATTGGATAGTTAGTTATGGGTACCTGACAGCCATCCTTATGCCCCCACGTCATATAAAAAATAACTTTAGCTTTTGGATTATAACGGAGTACCAAGCTATCCAAAGAATGTGCATAAGGATAAGTTTCTCTGCATACCTCGTTAGTAGGCCTTGCAGGAGCAGAACTATATTCCTGAAGTATTACATAATCCCAGCCCCCTTTTTTAATTTCAGCTATCTCATCAGGAGTCTGCCAATGCTTTTTCAGAGTGCAACCTCCGGGAGCCAACATCTTAAAAAACAGATTAAACCGATAATCCATGGCTACATTGGCAGCTACGCTCTGCACCATTTTGGGCATTTCGTGATAATGCGTATAACTGTTCCCGATAAACAAAACTCTCACAGAATCTTTTTTCTGCTGTGCCATAGCCGAGCTTGCCACACAAAGAAAGGCAAGGGCAGTAAAGTGTAAAAACTGAATTAGTCTCATAATATTTATTATTTGTTCCGGATAAAAATACGAACAAAATCATATTCGCACCTAATTTTTATCTCAAAATTTCATTAACTTCAATAATCCAGGATTTTTGTGACCGTTTCTGATATGATAGGACTGCTGTAAAAAGAAGAAAAGCCATCTTCTTTTTGAGAACCGCCTTTTACGTGTGTGATAAAGAATCCGTAAATTCCTTCTATCTTATTAATCCACGGATATGCACCTGCCCAACCCGGACTACTTATCTGATACGCATCACCTGTTTTTTCATCTACTTTCTCTCTCCATTCTCCCAACCCGTAGATTCCATGGTGATGCAAATTCAAAGCCCTTTCTACATATTCACCGGGATGAACAATGGCATTTTTTACTTGATCCGACTGCATCTCTTTGATTGCACTTTCACTCAAGATCCGTTTGCCGTTAAAGTCACCATTGCAAGAAATCATTTTCAAAAAACACATATAATCATGAAGCGTCGTACACAACCCACCGCCAAGCATCGGAGCATGTCCTCCATCTGTATTGATCGGAGTGAAATGAGAACGCATCATTCCCAAAGGGCCTGCCAGCAACTCCAAAAAAATTTCTTCAAACTCTTTTCCATAAGCGACTTCCGCCATTCGTCCGGCAATCTGCATACCCAAACCTCCATATTGGAATTGTATTCCTGCAGCGAAAACTGTATCCAAAGGCAAAATCTCGTGTATCGCTGAATCCAAATGATTATAATTATCGACTTTGGGTTCCGGAAGATAAGGTCTTACACCCGAAGTATGCGAAAGCAACTGTCGAAGCTTTATTTTCCCTTTGTCATTGCCTTTAAACTCCGGCAACCATTTGTCAACTGTATCATCCCAACCCAAATCCGTTCTGTCCACAACGGCAGCTATCGTTGCCGCTGCCACCCATTTGCCGGCAGACGCTACATAGACTTGTGAATCATTAGTAAATGCACCGTAACATTTACTAAACAAAAGGTTATCACCTTTGGCTATTGCCACTGCACCCCCAGGATAGTAACCTTTCCGCATCCATGAAGTAATGAGAGAGTCAAGAGGATGCCAATCGGTTGTATATTTGGAATATTCATTGAATAATAAAGATCCAAACGATGGTTGGTCCCTATCAAAGCCTTCAGGACGAATCTTACCCAAGACCTGTTTAGTAAACGGCATGTCCAAGCCTTTTCTACCCACATAATGATTATAAACCATTTCGAAGATTGGAATGAAATTTCCTCGTCCCTTATCCGAAATCACGTTCCAATCAGAATATTTGCCTGTAACATCTTTCCATTTAAAAAAGGGGACATCATATCCCAAATTATATTTTGCTACATATTCAAAACCCTTCATCAAACGGTTATTCAATGCAGAATACAAATCATCCCCTTGTTGCCATGCCATCTCACAAACAGTAGCCATGGCTCCAATGCCTAGCATACTGTGCCCTTGGTCCCTTCCACTTTCTTGAATTTGTCCGGATTTTTCATCTATGTAATGAGTAATCGTGCCATTGTCATTTGCATGAAGGTAAAAGTCAATGGCTTTTCTATACATCTTTTTATTATCCCAAAGGATTGCCGCAGCCATATATGCTTTAGTTACAATAGGTCCCCAATTCCCATTTGTGTAAGGTTTTCGTTTATAGAAATTATCCATTACCGGTAGAAAGATATGTTCAATCATTTTGCTGATTTTCCCGAATGCTTTTTTATTCATGTCTTTATATGTGTAACGCAACATTTCAGTGGCATAGATAATCTTCAAACCTTCCAGTCCTACCAGTAAAGGAGCATCATTCGTTTCCGGAATAAGTTTTAATGTCTCAGCATATTTCAACAAAATTTCCAATGATTTTTTGGCATGGCTTTCATCACCAGTCAATGCCCACATGAGTGAATTCTGATAAGCAGCACTAAAGTCTTGCTCCATTTTTGACTTTGTATCTCGATATTCTCCATCACGAGAAATAATAGGGAAAGGTCCCCAAAGATGGTAATCAGCCTGAGAACATTTATGCAATGACAATATTTTATAAGAGCTATAAGCCGGTTCTTCTTTATTATCAATCATTTGCTTAATCTGTTCAATTCTGGCCTTAGTGTGCAAAATGCCGGGATGTACAAAAAGCTTTGCCTGTACGGGGAGAACTGCTATCAAGATTATCCAAAGGAAAGTCACTATCTCTTTGTATTTCATAAGACTTGTTTGTTATAATTCATAACTGACTTTTGTCTGAAGGTTTCAGGTGCTAGTCGAACGGCAGAACCGCCGGACCCCTTCAACTGAAAATGCAACTGTTTAGTTCCATCCACTCTGAATGTAGAGATTCTGACTTTCGTACGGGTTTTTATCGATTGGTCTCCATCCGTATACACTTCAGCTATATATTTCTTCCCTTTTGGCAAAAAGCTTAGATCCACGTCCAACATCCGGCTGTCATTGTTCGTTATGTTACCTAAGAACCATTCGTTTCCTTTTCTGCGAGCTACTGTAATATATTGCCCCACTTCGCCTTGAAGTACCTTCGTATCATCCCAAGTAGTATAGACATCATCAAAAAATTTCAATTCGGGCTCATCTTGTGAATCTGAAGGCTTGTCATACCAATACAGATGCTGCAAAGGACTATAATAAACAACAGACAGCGCCAACTGGTGAGCCGGTGTCGTTTTTAAAGTTTTGGACCGTGGCACACCGTAAGCATCTTTCTCTTTGCCTAATTTGCCAAAATCCTGTCGGTAATAACAAATTGTATAATCAGCAGCACCTGCAACAAAACGGGTAAAAGGCAAGGTCACATTATGAGTGGCATCCGGAAATTCTTCATTACCACGAATACCCTCTTGAGTCATCAAATTAGGATAAGTCCTGCTGAAACCTGTAGGACGATATTCATCATGAATATCCACCATCAATCCATATTTGGCACATTTCATCACAGCTTCATGCATCCATTTGGTCCATACCTGAGATCCCACTTGCACAAATCCGAATTTGATACCTGATACTCCCCATGATTTATATAGAGGCAGGATTTCATCCAATTGTTGTTGCAGTGCCCGTTGGTTCACATACAAGATCACTCCGATACCATTCAGCTTTGCATAAGCTATGACCTCCTGCAGATTCAAGGCATCAATCTTCGGGTTGCGATGGGGATCCAAAGTAACTGTGGTAGCATCCGAAGACTTGTCACCTTCCGGACCATACCATCCGGCATCAAACAAGATATATTGCAAATGGCGTTTAACTGCAAAGTCAACCAAAGACTTTGCACCTTCTGTTGATAAGGTCACCTCCCGCATCACCTTCCCTGGTTTTATCCATGAAGTATTACCTATTTTGCACGGAGGATTCAAATTGAGAATCAAATCGTTGTGTTCCAAAATTTGCCCGGGTTTGTCTGCACACATAATCACACGCCACGGGCTTACATAAGGAGCTATATCTTCTACCGGCCCGTACATGGATGCCAAGATGGTATTCTTCTTGTCGGACGACAGTCTGAATTTAGTACGGACATAATCCACTACCTGAGCCTCTGCCAAACAAGCATACTTTCCATTTCTCAAAGACAACAGCAAAGGCCTTTCACACTCATCCGGCCAGTTTTCCAAAGACAGATATTGATAGGGAGTTTGCGCTCTTTGAGTAAAATAAGCCTTAGTTCCTTCAGGCATGGCATATTCAGTATATTCTTCCACAATCTTCAAATATTGGCCTCCCGGAAAACGATAACGAAAGGCTATCCCTTCATTGTAGGCCCGGATATCAATGATGAGCTTATCACGAAGTCCTTCTTTTTTCACTGCTACCGACCAACCGTCATAGATATCTTTAATTGTGCTTCTTTCCCCATATACAGGATGCCAGATACTGTCATGTTTTTCTGTACTCACGCCTTCAATTTCCAGTCCGTCCTTCCAATCACTGTTCGCCTTTATTCCCAACCGAGAAGATTCAACCATCACATTCCCATTCCATTTCAAAGAATAGGTCAATGCTCCTTCTTCATCAGACAAAAGCATCCGAAAATCTCCGTTCGGTGAAATTATTTCTACATTCTTCGCCTGCATGGACAAAGACATTGTAGCTACAATGAAACCAAATATATATTTTTTCATATCTATATTGTTTGTTTTATTTTTCAATAAATTGTATGTTGCTCACGAACTCGTTTTCAATAATATTTTTACTATTTGCTTTCAATTCTTTACCAAAATAACTCACATTATTAAAAGTAATGTTCGAAACATTATGTTGTGCATCCACTCCTTTTAGAATCACAAGTCCTCTTTCATTATTTAATTCAGTATACGGATTATATGTGCATACATTGTGAAAAATGACATTGTGAATATAAGGCCCATTAGAAGGAATTACAACGAATTCCCCGTATCCACGACTTCCCAAGCCCCTTCTTCCCGTACCAACCTGAATATTATTAGGTGTAGGTTGAATGATGGGCCGAGTTCCCACTAAATTCAAATCAGGCGTTAATTTAATCAAATTATATGAATGTTCACCATTTATACGAATATTTTCAAAAAACAAATTATCCATTGCCATTTTTCCAGTCGGATGTAACCAAAAAATTTGAACTTGCTCCCTATTCGGAAAATGAATCACATCAATATTCTTTGCCGTAAAATTCAGCAAAGAAGGACAGCTACTTTCGGTTGCAATACGAAAAACATTTGCAAAATCGACCCAAAAGGTACAATTCTCAACCAAAATATTTTCAACTGACTTAGAATCCTTTTCGCCTCCTGATCTAGTAATTCCTTTCGGTGATACAGAATCATCATCAGTACGAAAAAAGCAATTACGAATTTTTACATTACTTGAATTACAAGGATCCACTCCATCATCATTTCCGACTCGAGATCCGACTAATCGAACGTGATCAATCAACACTCCATCACAATTCTGCGGAACTATCGTCCAATAATACGATCCTTTCAATATAACATCTTTCATCACGAAATTGTTACAATTTTTGGCATTAATCATAAAATCCGTAGGCCCTGCATTATGATCCCAATCAGTTCCATCAATAATACCTCTACCACATATGGTGATATTATCACCGGTAGCTTCAATTCCAGCATTTACTACTGCGCCTCCTGCTATATAGAGCGTCTGGTTACTTTTCAACTTAATTAATCCTCCTACAGGATTATGTACCCCCGGGCCAAAATAAATCACGTTCGATTCCTTCTTAGAAGGAATATTCTTTTCTATATTGTTAGCGAAAAGAATTAAGGGACTATTACAGCCATTGGGCTCAAACGAAATATCACATGGTTTATCTAAGGTAAAATCAGCCTCATCCCCAATAACAGATGGTTTAATATTATATCGACTTGGCAAAACTTTTAAATTCCGAAGAGATATATTAGTTTTAATTTTTACATTAACACTGCCAACCATATCAAAATATGCCATATAATATTTCTTATCATGATGTTGGGTTTGTACATCATAAACGGGTATATACTTTCCGTTGATTTCAACAACATAAACAGATGATGTTTTCATTTCTTTCGGAAAAGGATAAGAAATAATCTTGGCGCTAATTTTCAATAAAGGCATCAAACCCATCAGGATTAAAAACACATATTGTAAATTAAGTATTTTAGAGCATTTCATATCTTTCTAATGATATAATTTATTGGATTTTGAGACTTATACGACGGAATTGCCTTTTTCTATATTCTTCAAACGCAGTAAAGCTTCCAAATAATAATAGTCAGCATAAATGATAGAAGCATCAACTTGACTGTTATTAGGTTTATGCCCAACGGAATGAAGAAGAAATGAACTATTCTTATTCCGCGCCTGATATTTGGATGAAGATAAAGTTTTTAAAATATCTTTTGCCTTCGCGATATAATATTTTGAAAGGTTCTTATTTGGTACATAAGTAGACAACTCCAATAAGGCAGAGGCTGTAATAGCCGCTGCTGATGCATCACGCGGTTCCTTATCAGAAATTTTGACAGCATCAAAATCCCAATAGGGAATCATATCTTTAGGCAAACGATTTAAATACGTTTTTGCCACTTTCTGGACAAAATCAAGATAACGACGATCACGAGTTTCCCTATATGCCATAGTAAAACCATATATTGCCCATGCTTGTCCCCTTGCCCACATAGAATCATCGTTCAAACCCTGATGAGTAATACCTTTAATAAATTTACCTGTTTTTGAATCGAATAAAGTGACATGATAACAAGAATAATCCTTCCGGAATTGATACTTCATTGTTGTATCTGCATGTTTACACGCTATCTCATATAGCCGATGAGAGCCTCCATTCTTTGATGCCCAGAATAAAAGTTCCAGATTCATCATGTTATCAATAATTGTATTATGAGGCCAGTTTTGCCTTTCCATCATTCCCGGCCACGATAAGATAGTGCCTACTCTTGGATTAAACAAAGTAGCTAATGAATCAGCAGCGCACAAGAGAGCATCTTTATATGCTTCGTTTTTCATAATTCTATAACCATTTCCCAAGCTGCACATGGTTATGAAACCAATATCATGACTTTTGATTTTCTCTTTCGTTATGGGAATTATATTATCCGATACCAATTCAGCATACGTTTTTAGAGTATCATTTCGAGTATTATCATATAAATACCAAAGTATGCCCGGCCAAAATCCGGCAGTCCAAGACTCACGCCGGGTATAGTTCCATCTCGTTCCATTCGTATTAATCCAATCAGGAATCTTATCAACTGAAGTTATTGTTGATACTGTACGTAAAGCTTGTTCTTTACAATACTCAAGATTATGCTCAATAAAAGGATCCTTAAATATCTGACTAAAGCCATTTACCGTCCATAATAATAAAGACAAGAAAAGAATACCTTTCCGTATTTGCGTTAATTGATTCTTCATTTTTCTCTTTTAATTGTTTAAATAAAAAGGGAGTTTTTCAAAAAGCTCCCTTTTTATAAAGATAAAACCTATTGAAACTCTAATAATCATAAAGATTATTGCCAACCTGCATTATTTACCAATTCTTGACCATTTGACAAAGTGTTTAACCAAGAAACAGGAATCGGTCTAAGGCTATATTTTGCATTTGTGGATTCATTTAAAAGAGTCTGTATTAAACCACCAGTCACGTGAGTAACATCCCAATTATATTTAAGAACTCTTTCTGCCAATTTCCCTGTTCTTTGCAAATCATTCCACCGAGGAGCCTCCCCGAACAATTCAAGAGCCCTTTCATCCAAAACATTATCGATTGTCACAGTACCTGTATATTCACTTAATCCACTTTCAGGAGCATTATTCATAGCCCGGTCACGAACTGCATTGATATATTTAAGGGCATTCACATTATCATTATTTTTCACAGCAGCTTCTGCTGCTATAAGATAGGTTTCGGCAAGACGGAACAGAACAATGTCACGAGAACCATAACTAACAACACCTGCTTCATTATAATTGGTATTAGCATCTTTAAATTTCCATACAGGTAACCAAGCACGTGTCATGGAACTATTTCCTTGCATACCGGTTATGTAATAATCATCCGAAGAGCAGTCATTGTAAGAACCTGCCGGATAATTGTAGACGAACTTCATCTTACTGTTAAATTCTTTCTGTTCCTCTTTTGTATATATCTTAAAATCTTTTTGACTGGGTACCGGAAAATAAATAACTGTATCAGCAACGCCGTTACTCGACTTCGCTAACTGAGTAGTATTCATAAAAGCATTTCTGCCATAAGTACGTCCATCTACTGAAGTTGCAGGATTGCCATTTAAAGGACTCATAAATGTTACCTCTGCACGTCTGTCTTTTTTCCAGTTAAATAATAAGTATGCATACTTCGTAGGCATGACAGAACCAAAATCGTTAGCATAATAATTGCATTTTGCCAAGCCTTCCCATCCTTCACGATATGAAAACAAGTAATATTCACTTTCCATATTTGTGTTATATTGAGTAGTATTATTGAAATTAATGGCAAAAATAACCTCATCATTCCCCTCATTTGATTGCCTGTGTACCAAAGCATAATCATTTAACAACTTATGACCGGAATTATTAATCACATCTACCGCATCATTAAATGCATTCTTAAAATCAGTAGGTTCTGCATAACTCTGATAACCTCTCGTCAAATATACAAGTGCACGAAGATTCTTTGCAGCCGCTTTCGAAACGCGACCAAAACTCGAAGCACTTTGTTTTTCCGGTAGAGACGAGCCAATAACATCATTCAAATCCGAGATAATTTGTTTATAAAAATCAGCACCACTATCTAAAGTGGCTGTTGTAGATACAGCCGTGGGTTCATGTAAAACAAGAGGAGCTTGACCCCAGTTTTTTATAATTTCAAAAAGATATAATGCACGGAGGAATTTAGCTTCCGCTATCCTCTGAGATAAAACTGTTGCATCTATTCCGTTTTGATTGTCTTGTTCTTTTGTCAAGACAGATGCAGAACGATCTATCGCAGCATTTACATTCTTCAGAGCAGCATAAAGTGTTCTCCACTGGGAATAAACAGTAGAATTAGTTTTGTCATAAGTAACTATATACTGATTCAAATCATTAGTTTGTGTTCCCAATCCTTGGGTCCCTATATCAGTCCCAAGTTGTGTCAATTGGAAATAATTAATATTATTATATACGGTTTTTAATGTCGCATAAGCTCCCGTAATCAAAGTTTCATATCCTGTTGCAGTTTTATAATATTCTTCAGCCGATTGACTAGATAGGTTCGTTTCATCTAAAAAAGAAGAACAACCTGTAAATATGTAGGCAAAACTCAACAAAACACCTTTTATAAATATATTTTTTACTTTCATAGCTATTTTATTTTTATCAGTTTTAAAAAGAGACATCCAAACCGAACATCACATTTCGCGTTATAACGTCCGTATTGCTTATTGATGAAGAAAGCTGTTCCGGATCAACTACGTATTTATCGCAAAAAATAAATGGATTTTGTACAGTTGCATAAACCCTGAGATTCGACAGAAAAGTCTTTGACAATAATCCTTTGCTAAATGTATAGCCTAATGTAATGTGCGTACATTTGAAATAATTGGAAGCAAACATTGTATGAGACATTGCTGATTTCGTATTTCCCCACTGTCCTGCTTTATCACGATAAGTACCCATGTTGCCAGGTTGTCCCGATGCATTTGTCGGATTTTCAGGAGTCCAATAATCCTTGACTAGATTATTAAGATTCATGTTATTGTTTTCCAAAGCATAACTTACATAAAACTGGTTTCTCATGCGAGCACCTGTCTGAAAAGATGTTGCTATACTTAAATCCAAATTCTTATATGTAAAAGTGTTTGTCATTCCGCCATTCCAATCTGGAGTTCGTTTTCCATCAATTACGCGATCTGAATCATCAATTTTACCATCATTATTTAAATCAAGAACTTTGTATTGCCCTGGTTTGCAACCATATTTTGCAGCTTCTTGGGCTTCGTCAGTTTGCCAGATTCCAATTGTTTTTAAATTATAATTAATATCTATAGGTTGTCCAATAACCCATAAATTACTGTAATCACCCTTCATCCCATTCAATGATTGGCCTCTTGATGTTAGATCTTCTTTATACTGTAAGTCAACAATTTTATTTTTATTATATGCTACATTAACAGTAGTCGACCAAGAAAAGTCTTTGGACTTTATATTTTCAGTATTCAGACTAAACTCGAATCCCTGATTTCTCACCGATCCCACATTAGCTTTTACAGACGAATAACCAGTGGTTACCGGAACGGTTTTAGCCATTATCAAATCATTCGTGGTACGACTATAAAGCTCGAGACTTCCTGAAACGCGATTTTTAAACAATCCAAAATCTAAACCGACATTGTATTCGGTGGTTCTTTCCCAACCAAGATCCAAATTACGTAAATTATTAGGTACATATCCAATTAAATCACTTGTTCCAAATGTATAATATTGTGCCCCACTTATTGACCCCTGCGTTTGATAGGCACTTACGTTATCATTACCGGATTGTCCTACGCTGACACGTAACTTTAAATTATTCAGCCAATCAATGTTTTTTGCAAAGTCTTCTTCAGTTATACGCCAAGCTAAAGCTCCTGCCCAGAAACCGCCCCACTTATGTCCTTCAGCTAATTTAGAAGAACCATCATAACGCATGCTAGCCGTTGCATAGTACTTACCTTTATAATTATAATTCAATCGTGCCAGATAGGATATTAAAGAAGTCTTTAAATAACTTGATTTGGTTGTATTGGATGTCGCACCGTTTTGTAAAGCAAACCATAATGAATTATAAGAAAATCCATAAGCTGTTCCATCAAGATATTCATTTTGTGTCTGTGACATCGAATATACACCTGTAACATCAAAGTAGTGATTCTGATTCAAAGTAAATTTATAATTTACCAAATTATCCCAAACCCAATTCACATAAGTTGTTTTATCATACCATGCCATAGTATTTGACCCTTGCATTCTCTTTGTATATTTACCTGCATACATCCCATAATCTGTAAAATTAAAATCAGGAGAAAATGTGGATTTTAAAGATAAATTTTTTATCGGGTTTATTTCTACATAAAAATTACTTAACAAATCATATTTTTTATATTTCCAAGATTGATTTTTCTGAGTTACATAGGGATTCCATTGACCACTACCATATTTCGTTTCCTCTTGACCTGTTATTAAATTATAGCGGTTATAAGTCGGACGCAATCTGAAAATGGTTTGGAGCCCATCTTCATTTCCTGTTTCCTGGAGAGAATGAGTACCATACATGCTCATACCTACTTTAAAATAATCATTGGCTCTTAAATCTATCGCAGAACGAAGATTATAACGTCTGTAGTATTGAGGATCCAGCAAACCGTCTTCATCATAATAACCTGCAGATACCACATAATTGATTTTGTCTGTACCACCATTCACTGATAAAGTATGGCTTGTCATCATCGCTGTTGATGTCAAGGCATCAAACCAATCAGTATAATTATTATCTTCAATTGCTTTCAATTCGGAAGCTGAAAAAATAGTACTATCATCCACATAATTTCCGTTCCCTTTTGTTGCTCTTGCATATTCTCTGGCAAGCTGAACATATTCGGGTCCATTCATCATATTTGGCTTATGGGTATAATCCCTAAAACCGACATAACCATTATAGTTCACTTTCGGATTACCGGATTGCCCCCTTTTAGTAGTTACAATAATTACACCATTAGTTGCTCTGGAACCATAAATAGCTGTTGAAGAAGCATCCTTCAAGATATCTATTTTCTCAATGTCTTCCGGATTGATGTTTTCCAAAGTAGCACCCGGAACCCCATCGATAACAATCAAAGGTGTTGTACTTCCACTTATTGTATTCAGTCCTCTGATTAATATATTATAAGTTCCTCCTGGTTTATTCGAAGAACGTTGGATATTCACACCCGGTACAGAACCTTGCATAGCCCCAATAGCACTAGCTCTTCCACCATCTATTAAATTCTTTGTTGAAACTGAAGCTACAGCACCTGTTAAATCTGATTTTTTCACAGCTCCATACCCAACTACCACAACTTCATCAATCATCTTAGCATCTTCCTTTAGTACTATATCAAAAGAATGCTTTCCTCCAATCAATATAGATTGACTCTGATAACCAATATAAGTAACGACCAAAGTACCCCTTGGGGATACAGACAGATTAAATTTTCCATCAATATCTGTTATAGTACCATTAGTCGTTCCTTTTTCAAGGATACTTGCACCTATAATAGGGTCGCCTTTGACATCTTTTACAATGCCTGTCACTTTGTTCTGCGCAAAAGCCATTGAAGTAAACAACAGCATCAATGCGTTCAAAAATAAAATCTTAGAAAAGTTCATAAATTCATATTAAGTTTAACAAAAAATACTCATAATTAAAATTCTCATTGCATGATTCAAATCATTTTTTCTCTCTTATTTAAGATATTATCATAGGCAAATTATTTATTAGATTTAATTTTTATCTCCAAACTGTTGTAAAGGTATAAATCGTAGAAGAAAAAATAAATTATAAAGCCATACAAAATATCCTATTTTGTTATTCGGGACACAGTGAAGATGTAACTATCTAATTTATAAATAGTTTAATCATAAAAAACAAAAGTCTCAAATAATTATATGAGACTTTTGAACTAACATTAATCGTTCTCTTTTAATTCTTTTTGTCTACGGATGTATTCGTTGGGAGTAATACCAAATCGTTTTTTGAAGTTCATAAAGAAAGTGGTACGGGAACTGAACCCGCATGATTCTATTAAAGCATTTAATGTATATTTTGAATAATCACCTCTGTCAACTAATTGTTTAAACTCAATCATTCTATATTCATTTATAAAATCGTAATAATTGCATTTCAGATATTGATTAAATAGAAATGACAAAGTATATGCAGATACATTCATCATTGCCGCCAGATCATTTATTTTCAATTCGGAATTCACGTACGGTTTTTTACAGTCCATTATATTTTTCAATTTGGACGTAAGTTGTTCACATTCACTAGTTGATAAATTGATTGTTTTATATTTACTATTTATAGATATATGCCTTTCGCCTATTGCTATTAATTTTTTCCTTCGGATAAATATATAAAAACTTATAACAATAATCATGAGTATAAACAAAGTGTATTTCCCTATGTACCAATAAGTGGTCATATTAATATATAAATCAGCTTCCGTCTCAGGAAGTCCCATTCTGCGCACTCTAAAATGATACTTTCCTGAAGAAAGATTATAATAGGTTACTTCAGATTTACCGGTAATTACTTTCCAATCCTTATCAGTGCCGACCATTTGATATTCATACGAAACATAAATTGGATTAGTATACAATAAACCAGAAAAAAAGATTGTTACATCATTTTGAGAAGTATTTAAATCAATGCTTGTTTTACCGTTTTTACACGCTATAAATGATTCATCCACTTTCTTTCCACTGGCGTAAATATCGGTTATCTTGACCGAATAAATGGATTTATTCCTTCTTTTCTCTATTCCCGGAGCTAAGAAAACCAAACCTTTGGAATTTCCAAACCAGACAACACCTTTTGAGTCTATTTGAGGAATGCAATCAAAAAAGATCGGACTCGGAATTCCATCAACAAATCCATAAGGTACATAAGTCTTTTTTTTATCATAGTGAAACAATCCATTATTCGTTCCAATCCACAGCCAGCCTTTCTTATCCTCTTTAATAAAAACTATTTCTTTCCCTTCTAAAGGGCTTGCATTGGATAAATGTCCATATTGTGTCATTGAAAGATTCGATACAAATATATTTTCCTTGTACGGAACAAAATAAAGCTGATGCCTGTGGTCTTCACAAATAACATAAACTTTTTTTCGATTAATAAAGTTTTTAGGAAATATATTTGTTCTCAAAGAAGAAGAAAACGGATCCCAAAGACACATGCCCTGATCTGTACTTATCCATCCTTTATGTGTTGAATCAAAAAAAACTACGTGAACCCTGTTTCCTGGTAAATGAGAATTATTTTCATCGAAATGATATAACATTTTCCCATTCTTATAGCAAAATAAACCGTTTGATGTTCCTATCCAAAGCCGATCTTGAACATCTGAATTGATACAGAATATATGCCCTCTCAAAAAGGTGTCAGGATTATCTGTCGTAAAATTCTGTATGGTCAATGATATTGGATTAAAAACGTACATTCCGCCTCCATAAGTTCCAATATAAAGATTCTGATGATATGAATAACAACACAATATCAAATCTGAACGTAAGAAAGGATAGTTTAACTTTTTCACTTTCCCTCTTTTTTCATCTACATAGAACAATCCGTTTCTAGAACCAATAAGTTTGCCGTCATCTCCTACGTATAAAGTTCGCACAGGCAAACCTTTTGAATCAAAAAAAGGCGGATAAGCGTAAGTCTCAAAAAGTCCGGTCTGATAATATGTACAATCCAATCCTGATTGATACAAGCCAACCCAAAAAACGCCATCCCTATCCGCCAAAACTGAATATACAGAATTAGAATGCAAAGAGCCTTCCGTCTCCGCATCATTCGTATAAGATTGAACAATCTGTTTCTTCTTTATTGATATAAACTTCACGCCTAAACCGTCTGTTCCAACATAAAGTATATCTTTGCCATCTGAAGATAAAGAACTAATAACAGCAAATCCCAAACTCATAAAAGGTGTGAACTGGCTGGATGATATGTCAAATCTAATCAATCCTTGGTTAGTAGTTCCTAAATAGAGATATTTATCAACCCGGCAAATAGTATTAAATGAATATTCTGACTTATAATGACGCACTACTTTTCGCCCACTCATAGTCATGGATAATAAGCCACTATCCGTAATAATCCAAAGTTGATTGTTTGAACCAAGACACAATTTCCTTATCACATTGTCTAAAGATAAATAATCTTTATTCAAAAGTACATGTTCAAATTTATTATCCTTGTAAATGTATAATCCGTCTCTCGTTCCTATATATAGAATTCCATGACTGTCGTGTAGCAAAGAAACAACATGCGATTTAATAATCTTTGAAGCTACATGCACAAGCTTTTCTCCGCATACTTTCCACAAACCCCTATTACTCCCAATCCAAATCTGATTATTCTTTGTCTCCTCTATTGCATTTACAGTACTTAATTCAGCGTTTTGATCTGATAAACAATAACGTTTAATCCTAATGCCATCAAATCGTTCAAGAGTCGTATTGGTACCAATCCATAAAAAACCTTTGGAATCTTTATAAAGAGAATTGATAACTAAATCAGATAATCCATCTGCGCCTGACAAGTTATGGAAAAGTAATTGCCGCCCTTCCATATACAATGGAAAGACCAGCAATACAAGAAATAATAGATAATATCTTAAAACCACTTTAAGCCTCATTATCGCAATAATATAAAGAGACTACAATATCGGCATTTTTTTCGAGATAAAGTTTATTTTTCAATAAAAAAAGTTTGAATAACCGGCTGTGCAGTCTGGTATTCATCATTTCCTTCCTGCCATGCAGTAACTGTAACTTTCATCGGAAATTTGGTTTTCGGAGGAATCTTTTCAAAAACAAGTATGGAGTTTTTCACTTCGCAAGGACCTTCATTCACATAAAAGTTTACAGGCAAACGAGAGGAGGCAGACGCTTTTAACTCTATAGAAGCCGACAATGAATTTAATCCGTAATTTGCAATAGGATAAAAATCGATTTTCTGAACTTTACCTAGTGTACGATAGAGTGGAAAATCCAATTGTGCCTGCTGCACTGCCGGACGATATTCTGCATCACCTCCGTGACAAACGGCAAAAACCATGGATTCTTTCGTCGCATGTATGTTTACTGCACGGTTCCAGGCAATCTCCAGTACGGTATCGTTCTTAATTACAAAGGGGCCTGCAATCTTTTTCAATGTAATAGGAGCTCCTTGCTTTGCATGACCAATGACAGTGCCTACAGATTTTCCCGTCCAATTACTCGGACGAGGGCTAATGCCCGGAACCGTATCGTAAAAGAATGGAGACAATACTATGGACTTTCCATCTGTCTCCGTCAAGAACTGAGGATGAAGCTGCAAGTGATTGTTTTGCTGTTCCACAGCTTTTCCTTTTTGCGAAATCCCCACCAACTGATATTTCTTTCCTCTATGACGTTCGCCATAAGCCATTGTTGCTTTTGCCATCTCTTTATCGAAAAACCAGAATGCATTATCCGGATTTCCTTTATACTTTCCAACCGGTGCTGCTTTGAAGGACGGTTTAGAATCTTTCTTCCAGCTTTCTGCCAAATAGCCGGTTTGGGTAGGATCCACATGGCCGTATCGAAGAGCTTTCCGTATATAAAGCGCCAGATACCGTGCTTTCTCTGGAGAATAAGCGAAATGCCCTTCCGCAGGACATGCCAGCATGCTAAGTGGCATTTTGGGATGAGCCGCACGTTCCTTCAATCCTTCGCGACTCCATGATTCGGCACTTTCGTATTCCCCCATTGTTTCCAGACTGGGTATATAATCAATATTTCGATTGCCCCAAACATCTTTGGCAAAAGAGCCGCCACGTACATAAGGCCATTGACCGCTTACAGAAAGGCAAGCCACTGTTCTCTCCGGTTGGCAAGCAGCCAAATAATAAGGAAAACTAGCACAAGCAGAATGCCCCATTCCTATCAAGGGAGCATTGGATATCTCTTTATAACCTGAAACGGCAGACAAACTGTCGAGCACACCTTGAAGCGTATCCCAAGCTCCTTCGGTAAAATCAAAAGATGGATCATACAAAGGAGTAATCCAAACCTCCGCAATGCCCAGTTGGGACATGGATTTTCTGAAACCGCTATCCTCCAGAATAGATATTTCCTCCATATTGTTCTGAGCAACAATGACAGCCTTCACGTTCTTGCAAGAAGAAGGGATCCAAAGGAAAGCCGTAGAAGGATTCTTCCTTGGATTCAAACTTTTGTTTTTTACCGGAATTGACCATTGCCATACCTGGGCAGACAAAGATACCGATATGAGACAGAAAAACAAACTCAGGACTGCCCTTTTCTTTATATTGGAAAACACTCTATCAAAATTCCCTTGTTCCATTATTTTTGTTTTTTATTAAAATACGCACTAACGATCCCATTATTTACAGCTTCCAAATAATATACAAACTTTTATATACTAATAATTTTTAGAAATCAAAGTTAGTTCAAATCCTTTTATTTTTTTAATTTCCATTGATTATTTCCTAAACTTTCAAGAAAGAAGTTTTTGGATTGTCCATTTTTCTTTGAACCTTCTTTAAACCCTTTTACTTTTAAATAAGAACCATTTCCTACGTAAGCTGAAATCACTTTATCGTTTTTCATTGAAACCACACAATACGTTCCTTTAAAAAGGATGTCTTTATATTTTATGATTCGATTATTCGTATCAGATGCAATAATATAATCATAGCGTTCTGCTTCTTTATATGCAACAGTTAGTTTCACGATCCCTTCTTGCTCATCCTTATCGGCAGTAACAGTATTTATAAGTCTTCCTGCAGATTCTTCATAAGGCTCATAGACGAAAGCAAAAGGCTTCGACCAGGAGTCTCCATAATGACGAACCATCAAAGCTGGAACCGGGCACGTTTTTAAACTCTGAATATAGTAACGGTGATTATTTGGCGATTCCAATTGATAAACCTTTCTTTCTGAACCTTGAGGCAGATACATACGCATTCGAATGCCATCAATGCCAAACGAGAAATCTGCACTCATCGCTTCATATCGAGAGGTGCTGCCTAGAGTTTTAAAGTATTGATAACCTTTGCCCGAACTACTATCCAATGTATCTTTGTCCAAATCTAATGACTTTCCCATGCTGTCGAACAAAGCAGAGCCAATGCCCATGTTGTGATAATAATAATCGTGATAAAGATTTTTGCCATCAACAACTTTAGACCAAAACACATCTACATAGTAACCTTGTTGAGGATTTGCCCTGACTATTGACAACAAACGCCTTTGTCGGGCATCCACTTCTTTTGTCAGAAAATGATTGTCAGCAACCACAAACTGGTGTTTGTCAGTCAATTGATTTCTGCAAGTCACCCCTTCTTTCACTTCTGGCTCAGCACAGACAATTTCAAGATTCTGAGGCATCGTAGGGTCGGCCCCCTTTCCATTCGGGCTTACCGTATTATGTGCTGCCACGTTCATCTTATATTCATGAGAATCGTTACTCCAATAATCCTGACCGATTCCTTGATCCGGCGCCAATACGTGCCCGCGGCCATACAACTCCATAGTCATACCATTGGGCTGCCTGTGTCCCATATCTTTTCCATACCCCGCCAAAGTAAATGCCAATGCATTTTTCGGATCATCAGAATGATCCCGTTCAAATATCAGTGAATACACCTTGGAATAAGAAACAGGCGATAATTCAGCTTTGCTCTGTACATTCGGAATTTCAGGCAAATAGAAGAACAGAGAATAATAAAACTCATCATTTAGTTCACGGGCTCCCACATATTTCATCAGAGATGCCATTCTGTTGAACAGTATTGTATCTTTCTTTTCACTGGCATAAGCCAAATACAGTTCCAATGGAGAATCGAACATACGGGAATAGGAAGCATCGCCTACATTCGTAGAATATCCATTAGGAAACAACATTTGCGACATGGATCCTGCTGCCTTGACATAAAGAGAATCTTCTGAAAGTAGGTCCAAACCATTTTTATAATAAATGTATCCAAATCTTATCAACTGCCCGTTTGAACCTTGACCATATCCTCCGGGTGCCTCCGGCCAAAGACCCGTTGTCGGACTTACATTGGCATGCAACACATCAACATAGGCGCCATGTGTGGCTGTTGTAGGTCCATAAACCAATTTGTTCACATAATAGCCGCGCCCTTTTCCGTCGGAATACTGATTGTCATCATCCAATGCCAATGCATAAAGCATTGCCGATTGTTGTTCATTCATATTCCAGTTTCCATGCAAACCGCCACCACGATTCAATTTGTTTTCTATCAAACGTTTGAACATCACTTCAAACCGACTCAACGCCCATTGCTTGCCCTCGGTATGAGGAGGAGCCCATAACTCTCCTTTTATTCCTTCAGTAAATTGTTTGGAATCGAAATACTCGCCGTGAAGATAATCATAAATCATATCATACGCCAAGGGCAATGTAGCGAAATGACGAGTATCGCCTAATGTCTCGTATGATAAATATCCGTTCATGCAAATATCTTTATTATATTTTTCCCAGTCGGGATTGACTTGTTGCTGCTGTGAAGCTCCACGTACAAATGTCCATAAAATGTCAGCAGCGAGTTTTGCATATTTTTTCTCCCCTGTCAGGTAATACAAGATGGAAGACTTCCATGCCAGATGAGCAAAACTGCGGTTTATTGTTTCCGTCCCGAGTCCTGTCTTTTCAAACGGTATTGTATCGCAATCTATCTTTTGCCCGATATTCGACAACACATCACTGCCATTTTCCGTAATCTTCACAATACCTAGCTGTTCCTTTGCAGGCTTTGTCAACGCACCGTTGCCATAAGGAATAATTTTATCAAGCGGCATGGCAGGAGCAGAATTACTTGCTGCACGGCCATAAGTCACTCTGACCGTAGGATATTTGGCATTGCCTTCCCTGCGCTTTATGAAGTTATCATTTGCATAAAAATCAGTATAATGATGTCCGGGTTCCCAATGCATCTGCATTCTGGAAATTACATAACTTGGATTGACAGCATGGATACTTACAATAGGATCGACCTCCCGTTTCAGTTTCTGGAAAATAGAATCAGCCCATGCCACTTGGTTAATTTTATTCCAAATGGTTTGTTTATCGGCCTGAGTCACAAATATACGAGGATGTTCAGAGGTCCTGAAGGAATTAATTCCTATAGCGTGTGCAATACATACACAACTTGTGAAGACCAAAATCGATAAAAATTTCCTTTTCATAATCATTGTTCTTTTATTGACAGACATGCCCACGGTTCCACTGTTCTTTTAACGACCAATACACCTCTTTCGTTTGATTTCAATATTGTTTTCTGCACTCCCCATGCTTTCTCCTTTAATTCAGAGATTTGCTTCGGTGAAGGAGAATGCGGCAAACCCATGTCTTTATATGCATCATACACATTTCCATGTTCTTTATCCAACAGTTCCATCTCAAAGGTTGCATTGGGTGCCAGACCTTTTATTTCCAGATTTAATTCTTTCGAGCTGGAATTCATATAGTTATTGGCATCTGCCGAAGAAGGCACGCAATAATCGTACTCTTTCGGATAATTATACGCCAATATAGATACTTTGCCTGTCTTTGAGAACCGACTCACAAAAACCTGATCACGATAATACAGCTTTTCATCTCCCAATTGGTTCAACATTCTGTAGGCATGGAATGACGGTTTCACCAAGCCCTGGAAATTTATCATTCCAAAACTCCCGTGAAATATTTCCTCGCCTCCCCCCTTCTCTTCAAAAATATCCGTGAAAGCCCAATACATCAAAGATGAAACAGAACCTATATTATCCAAACAAGATTTGATGATATAGGCCGCTGGCGGAAGAAGATCATGCATCACATCCCTACTGCTGGGACTAGTACTCCATTCAGTCAGATGAATTTGAGCATCGGGATATTTGCTTTCCTTCAAGGTCTTACGAAGCCAGGCTATGTCATCATGGAGAGAATTGGCATAACGAATAGCATTCTTTCCACGCCCCGTCACAGGGTCGAGTGCATAATCGGTAGGATAAGGATGAACAGAGATGAAATCCAGCGGCAGATTTTCAGTTTCACAATACTTCAAAAACTTTTCCACCCAAATGCCTTTCCATTGTTGTTTGTTTATCTCTTCCTGAGAAAAAAACACAGACTTCTTGTTGTCCATAAGCTCGCCATCATGCCGGCTGTCTGCAATGAAATTGCTTGTAGCAGGACCACCCACTTTAAGACATCCGTTCACTGACTTGACGGCAAGGCAAGCTTCCTTATACAACCGAAAATAATCACTTCTGGTTCCATCCAAAAAGGCTGTATTCAGATTTGGTTCATTCCATACTTCGAAATACCATTTGGAAACTTCATCAATTCCATATCTGTCCACTATGTGCCGGGTAAAAGCTTCCACCAAATCATGCCATTTCCCGAAATTATTTCTGTCAACGGATATATTGGCTTTCCACCAGAACTGAGTTTTGCCATTAGGTGCAGCCATATCCTTCGGGAAAAAAGCGAGCTCCACAAAAGGACGGACACCTAGACTCAGCATGCGGTCGTACACATCGTCTATGTATTGCCAATTATAAACAACCTTTCCGTCTGATTTCTGAAAATACACAAACATATCATCATGAAACAAGCCGTGCATTCTGACGTATTGAAATCCACACTGTTCATGAACCAATTTCAACTGCTCTTGCCATCCGGCTCTCAAGCCTTCATTCACTCTTCCTGCACCAACCCCCATGCTCCAGTAATGAGTAAAAGGTTCAGCTTTGGTACCGACCTCAATTATTTGTGCGTGAATGCTTATAAGAAAGAATGCCATCACAATAAAAATAAATATTTTCTTCATAGTTGTATTCGTTTAAATAGTTTTTAAACACTATACGAATAAATCTCAAATCACACTTAAAATTCGAAATGTAAATATACCTCCAGTCCCAATAAAATATTACAAACGGTTTGCCTTATGCTCCCGTCACCACAATATCTTGTTTTTCAGCTTGTTCTGGTGACAGGATGAAAAAAAACGGGCAAATGAGACAAAAAAAAGAATCTAATAGACTGTAAATAAAACATATAACTATTTAAAAATGCTTTCAAAGCCTTCTTAATTTCGTCCTGTCACCAGCGTTTCCTGATAATCAGCAACTTCTGGTGACGGGAGCATAGGCCAAACCGTTTGTATTTGAAACAAGGGAAGTTGACTTTTGGAGTCTCCGTAGTTTGCTATCGTACTTTCGTTAGTTAGCTATGTTAATCAACGTAGTTAGCTAGTACAACTGACCCTCGTCGGAATCCATTCCATATTCTGACAGAATTTACTATCAATCCATACAAGATATACTATCAATCTTGTCCGAAAAGACTATGTATTTGCAAGTGATATAACCGTTCAAAAAAACGTAACCAGCGGTGCCGCCTCGGCTGGTTACGTTTTTTTCTCCGCTGGTTACGTTTTTTTCCTCGGTTGGTTACGTCTTTAAAAAACAAATTATTAAAATTTGAATTCTAGAATATCATTTGGGGTGTATTATATGTGTATTGGGACGTTTCTATAACTCCTCGCCACGATATTTCTTATATTGCTTTGCACTTTTCTTATAAACGGGAGTAAGATGAATAGCCGCACCACCCCGTGCCTGTAAATTGAATGTCAGCACCTGCTTGCCGGTAACCAACAAATCCGTACAACGAACGTGAGTAACGGTATTTATCTGACTGCCTCCATCCGTATATATACGAGCCAAGTAAACTTTGTCTGCATCCAGGAAAGAAAGGTTTACCGTCTGACGAGATGCTTCATTGTTTGTGATAGCTCCCACCCACCATTCCTTACCGCCACGGCGAGCCATGGTGATATTTTTTCCGGGACGCCCATCCAATACGCGACTGTCATCAAAACTGGTTTTCAACTGCTCGAACCATTTCAGCTCCGGTTCATTATGGAAACTGGAAGGCTTGTCATACCAAAATACACTCACCACAGGACTATACATGATGAGAGACAAAGCCAACTGATGCGCATGCGTATTCTTGAGACGTTCACTGAAATAACAAATTGTATAATCGGCAGCACCGTTAATCATACGGGTAAAAGGAAGTACGGTATTATGCGTGGCATCCGGAAACTCTTCATTTCCCCGAATGCCTTCCTGCGTAACCAAATTAGGATAAGTACGGCTGAATCCTGAAGGACGGAACTCATCGTGTATATCCACCATCAGTTCATGTTTGGCTGCAAGACGAACGATATCATGAATCCAAACAGCCCAACGATGGGAACAATATTCCACGAAACCGGGTTTGATGCCCGCTACTCCCCATGTTTTGAGAGTACCAAGAATTTCATCTACATTGGGCCTCATCAAAGCGTGCTGGTTCAAATAAAGCCAGATTTTAACTCCTTTAGTTTTGGCATAAGCCAAAACGTAGGGCAAGTCAAGATTATCGACAGGTTTCAACGGATCTCCATCACGCGAAGAAACAGGCATGTACCACATCCAATCAAACAGGACATAAGGAATCTTATGCGCCGCACAAAAATCAATGGCATCCAACATACTCTCCTTTTTCAGAGTGATACACCTGAACATAGTACCCGGCTTTATGTAATCCGTATTCTTGATTTCACAAGGAGGATTGAAGTTCAACACCATATCATTATGTTCAAGAAGATCCCCGGCACAATCGGCTATAAGAATGACTTTCCAAGGAGAAGCGGCATAAGTTACTACATCCACCACGCTGTACATCTCTGAAGAGAGTGTATTGGATTTATCTTTGGAGGCAATGAATCGCGTCTGACACCAGTCATCTACATCAGCATCCATCAAGCTAGCCCACAATCCATTAGGAAGCTCCACCGTCAGGGCACGCTCAACCGGTTTACTGATACTGTCTATGGGAAGCAAGTTATATGGAGCCTGTGCCCATTCAGCAGCCCAAGCTTGAGTCCCGGAATCAAAATGATATTCAGTCAAATCGGCTGTAACTTTATGATATAGTCCTTCCGGATGTTCAGGGAAATAATAACGGAATCCGACACCCTCGTTATAAGCACGCACCTCCACATTCATTCTGTATTTCGAACCATCTTTCTTGGACATATAAAGTACTCCGGAATTATAACAGTCACGGATTGCACTCCGCTCTCCCAGCACAGGTTTCCATGTTTCATCAAAATGACCATAACTGACGGAATCCACTTCCAAATTATCCATCCAGCATACAGGGTCGACAAAACGCTTGCCCATGGCATGTTCCCAGACCCTGTTACCAAGTTGCAAACCTGCCTGTGATTCTTTCAATACGGTTTTTCCTTTATAATCTACTTTATAAACCAATCCCCGAATCTCAGGGTTCTTCTGTTTCTGCCAAAATTTAATCACTTGATTGCCATCGGGAGATGAGACGGACAACTCTTTTACATTGCCGGCATAAGCAATAGCAGTCACACAAAATAAAATTACTCCTCCAAAAATATTTTTTATCATAAGATGAATACCATTTACTTCATTTTTTATTAATAGTCATTATTTAAAAGAAATGCTTTCCACATTTTCTCCAACATAGAAGCCTGCCATATCGCTAGTTTTGTACCAGCTTGGCTTATTCTCCATATCATCTGTTATTACTTTCCCGTTAATACGGAGATTTTCAAACCGGATATCTTTGATTGGACGGTTCTCATTATAACCACAGATAATAGATAGATTAGGTTTATTACCATTATAGCTTATATCCTTGAACAAGACATTTTCTATCCTTCTTCCCGGTGCATGGCAATATTTCTTATTGTAAGTAGTACGGAGGTTTACCAATTGCCCTTCCCGTAGATTTTCTATCCGGATATTATCGAATACTACGTTACGCACCAAATTATTATCACCTGCCGAAATAGCCAGACATCCTTGATAATCAACTTGATGTTCGTTTTGATCGAGTATATCTATGTTATGATATCTGAGATTCTGAATGGTATCCGGTTTTTCAGGATTACCATGAAGTCCAATAAAAATGGGATGAGCCACATCTGCCCAAAGAGTAGAATTTTGCATGATAATATCATTGGCACCCCCACTGAAACCTTTACGTGTTGCATAAACGGTTGTGCAGTCATCTGAATTCCTACAAAAGACTCTGTCATATTGTACATGATTGCTGGCAAAAACATTCATTCCATCACCCCAACCATAATAGCTGATACTCTTCACATTACAGATGGATACATAATTGGAGTTTCCAACAGGAATTTGCGTCAGCACAACCCCTTCGACCGAAATATTTTCGCTGCGTGCAATCCTTATTCCTTCTTTCACAGTATAATCTATAACGCCTCGCCCCATGATTTTCACATCGTGTACTCCATCCAGAATCAGCCGATTTTTCAAGACGGCTCCCCCAGCCACATACACCGTTTTACCGGAAGGAATGATGAAGCCGTCGCCATCACAAGTATGAATACCGGGACCAAAGTACATCACATTCCTGTCTTTCTTCTTAGGAATATTTTCTTCCAGCGGATTGGCAAACAACTGCAGATTATGAAATATATCTCCATTCACTTCAACAGACAGATTCGAAGGTTTGTCCAATGTGAAGTAAACCGTGTTTTTGTCTATACGATACTTAATTCCATAAGATAGAGGACGGATCCGAACCGAATCAATCGTACCTTTATTATAGGTTACAGCTACATCCACATTCCCGGAAAAGTCGAAAGAAGAAATGGAAGACTTTTCAGTGTTATGCTTGCAATTCTTTACTTCGTCCACCAACACCAGATAACAAGGAGATTCCATCCACGTGCTTCCGTTCTGAGTGACATGTACTGTATAATCTCGGTTCAATTCTGCTCCAGCAGGTGCCAAATAAGTGACCAACGTTTTACTTGTGACATTTGCCATAACATTCTCTGTCAGTCCTAACAATAAAAGGATGACAATAAATGAGACAGCGGATAAATTCTTATTCATATCTTAAGGGTTGTTATTAAAACATCATTTAAATAAAATACGAATTATTTTCAAATAACACTTAAATTACAATCAACAAAAAACCTCCTGTTTTCAAAAAGGAAAAAGCCGGAAGACTCATTTTGCTGAATAATCCGGCTTTTACTTTAAAATTTTTATAATCTAGTACTGAAAACCTATTGCTTTTGATTTTACAATCCGTATTACCATTGCGGATTTTGTTTCAAATTAGAATTTAATTTAATCTGATCTGTTGGAATCGGTTGCAAATAATTCTTCTTAGCAAATTTTCGGTTCGTTGCCTGTTCGTTGATAATACAGTTTGGCTCAGTTGGTGTCAGTCCATCGTATGAATAAGCTATTCGATGATTCAATATCTTATTTGTATAAGTACTTGCTTGATACAAGGCTTTTCCATCGATAGGACTTACGGTTGAAGGCTTGCACAAGTAAGTCACCTCTCCGTTGTAAGATGTATACATACCACAAGTAGGCTGTCCGGCAAGTTCTTTTTCAGCTATTCCCCAACGACAAAGATCATTCAGGCGAAATCCCTCTGCATAAAGTTCAAGAGCACGCTCACGCCTGATTTCGCCCAAATATGTTAACGAGCCATATCCTTTTGCGGCAGCAATTGCATTTGCCTTGGTCAATAAAGCAGCATTCAAAGGAGCGACACCACCACGAGCTCGGACTTTATTTAAAGAATAATCCAAATCAGAATCGGATATCTGTCCATTACCTAGCTCACAAGTAGCTTCAGCATATATCAAATATACTTCTGCAAGGCGAATATGCATATAATCACTTGATTCGTTACCATCTGTTTTCATAGATTGTAACTCGGAGCAGAATTTACGACCACCATAACCGGCGCCGCCTTTCAAAGAAGGGACATTCAAATAAGTTGTTGTACCTTTATAAGAAGGATCTGAAAGGAATTTATCATAGTCAAACAACCCTGCCAAATCTTTTGAATAATCAGCACCTGTACCGTACATACCTGTTCCCCAATAATTATGGAATGCCTGACCTTGACAAGCCAAAAGCCTATAATCACGATTTTCAAATTCAGTATTTAAACCTGTGTAGCCTTTAAATTCAGGAGAAAGATGAACAGGTAGCCCATCTCTGCATAGATACATATCAACCATTTTACGTGTCATAGAAGCCGGTGCTGAGTGCGTAATGTTCATATTCCCTGTTCTAAGAGTCGCATCGAAAACACTACGCCAAATTGCTTCGTTATTGTCTACCTTACTTAAACCAGCCGGATTGGAACTTGAACCTTCCAAATTAAACAAATAATAATAACTCGTATGCGCATAAGATTCAGCAGATGCTACTGCCGGCACACTTTCCACACCCATAAACAATGCATATTCATTTGAATCTATAATGGTTTTGGATTGTTTCTTTGCTTCTGTCAGCATTTCTTCTACAGATGGATAACCTGTCGGCATTCCAACTCCAGCTCCATTTGAAGATCCGTCACCATTCGTAACATCTGCACTTCCTCTTCCATTATATTTTTCCCATGTACCTTCGAACAAACATACGCGAGCTTTCAAAGCGCGAGCTGCTGCACAAGTTACATGTCCGTCATTTTTTGTTGAAGATTTAGTTGTAGATGCTAACTTTGATATAGCCATATCCAAATCATCTAATATACATTTTACCACTTCATAACGGCTCTTACGAGGACCATTTACTATCACATCATCAGAATTTGTCGTTGTCACAGCATCAGCAATCGGCACACCTCCAAAACGGCGAAGAAGAAAGAAATGATTATATGCCCGGAAAAAATAAGCCTGACCGATTGGCGCATCAATATTTTCAGCACCACTGTATTCTTTACCCTTCTGAATCAACTGATTACAATAACGTAGAGAAATATAAGGATAATTCCAATACACAGAAGACGTTCCTGCCACATTGGTACCACTAAGTTCATCTGATGTAGCCAAACTAGTGTCTGCCCCATAATCAAAATTTATAGCATAATTATTATTGGCACTACTATCCCAACCACGTCCCCACTGATAACAACAATCTGTATGAAGATAATTTGCGGCTTCCTGGAACTGCGCAGCTGTCTTAAAATAAACAGTTTCTGTTTGAGAATCCTCTGGGTCCAAGTCCAAAAATTCATTACAACTTGTATTTAATAATGCACCAAACAGAATCGGAATAAGATATCTTGTTTTCATATAATTATAGTTTTTCATATTATACATATTAGAAAGTCAAATCAATGCCGAATGTCACAGTTCTTGCATATACATCTACATTACCTTGTCCGGTTGCAGCGGTTGCTTCAGGATCAAAGCCATCCTTAACATTTGATATTTCAAACAGATTATCTGCCGAGACATAAAGACGAAGGTTCTCAAGACCTGCGTTTCTTATAAGGACCTTTGGTAATGTATACCCAAGAACAACATTTTTAGCACGTGCATACCAGCAGTTAGAAACATTTATATCGTTATAATTTTTATAGTTCCACGTATTGCGACTACCATTTCGAGACATAATCGGGTAACGCGCATTCGTATTGCTTTCAGTCCAACAATTTCCATAGAATGTTGAATTCTGATTTGTCCATCCTGAATACCAAGGAGAAGATAATTGACCTTCACGTACTACATACTGCTGACCCACTCCCTGGATAAACATTGAAAAATCAAACTGTTTATAACTTGCGCCCAAATTGATGCCGAAATTAAAATGCGGATTAGCATCTCCATAATAGTCTAAATCATCAGTGGTAATCTTGCCATCACCATTAGTATCTATACGATTCACACACCCTGGAGTTAATTGGTTATTTGTATTTTGGGCAGGGATCAATCCATTGCCACTAGCTGCATATTTTGTATAATAAGCATTAACTTCATCCCAACTCTGCAAAAATCCACTAGTACGATATATGTATATGGCGTTCAATGGCTTTCCTTCAATAAACGAAGCGTTATTACTTAATATCGTTGAATTGGTACCAATCATGCTTGTAGACCCCCCATTTGATATTACTCTATTATTTAACCCGGAACTAATAGCTACTGCACCAAGATATTTAGTGACTTTTGTTTTAGCATCTGCTAAAGAAAATCCGACATGATAATTAAAGTCATTGCCTATCTTATCATTCCAATTTAATTGCAATTCCCAACCGTTTGCTCTGAAGTCTCCTGAATTTGTAGTAGCAGCAGTTGTTCCCAAAGTAGATGGATATGTACGTTTAATCAACATTCCTTTATTTTTACGAATATAATATTCGAAACTACCGGAAAGACGATTTTTCAACATGGCAAAATCAAGCCCCACATTGGTTGTAGCAATACGCTCCCATGTTTTATCAGCAGTAGTCATTCCGCTAATATAACTATTGGTATATTTAGCTGGAGATGTTCCAAAAATAGCTGTACCTGTTGAAATAGAAGACACATAGTAGTTGCTAATACCAGCCTGTGAACCAGTTTCGCCATAAGAACCTCTTAATTTCAAATTATCAAAGAAATTCAATCCTTTTATAAAACTTAATTCAGAAAAACGAATACCGCCTGATACTCCCGCAAAATTAGCCCACCGATGCTCACTATCAAATTTTGAAGATCCATCACGTCTGAACAAACCTTCTAAAAGATAAATTCCTTTATAATCATAATTGGCCCGACCCAAATAAGAGACCATTCCGTTAGAGTTTCTTCCTCCTGTTGCCTCTGTAGTTGATACATCTCCAAGATTAATATCATCAAGTTCGTTAACGGTCATTCCTGAACGATATTGGTAATAATTACGGTTACTTGTCTTCTCAGCAGTAATACCTGCCAGCAATGCAATATTATGTTGACCGAATCCACGAGCATAATTGCCAAAAAAGTTGTAAACTTGATAATCCGCATTATTTAATGTATTCTTTATCCAACTGTCTTTAGATGCTCCTTGTTTGAAAATCGCACCCGTACCATTAGTTTTATATATCCCAACAAATGGTCGCTGATCCGGATTATCAGAAGACTTTGAAGTCTCTCCACCCCAATCATATAATGTAAGAGCTATCTGACGAGCATTTTGTTCAGTCTTACGAATACGGAAATTTGCACTAGTATTAAAGCTAAGGCCTTTTATCCATTTATTAAAATCCAAAGTCAATTTACCACCAACACGGATAATCTCATTAGTTGTTTTGGTATTGCCGCCGGTTTGTAATTTTGCCATAATATTATTTGACCCGAATGTATCATAATACTGTCCGTATTCATTAAACATCGGAAATATAAACATATCCTGCACACCTTGTCCAACACCTTGAGTAGGTGTCTTTGTAACACGTCTGTCATAGCTCAAGTTGAATTCCATTTTGATTAAATCATTTATCTTATAATCAGCATTCGTTCGGAAATTATATTTCTTCTGTCCATCATAAGCAGCTTTGATTAAAGATTTATCATCCGAATATCCGATAGAAGTCATTACTCTTGCTTTTTCTGATCCACCGTTTATATTTACTGTATGACTTTCTCCCCATGAAGACCCGTAAACTTGATCAAATTGATTGCTTGTACCGGTATTTGTGGGATCCAACTTTCTCCAATAACCACCATTTACATTTTCTTCTATAATTTCACCTTGTGCCATACGTTCCCAAACAGTCAAACCAGCATCATTAGTAGATGTCCACATCCACCAATTAGATGTATTGGCTGGATTGGAGAAATCATTCTTTTGGGCTTCAACCATCATTTTTGCCCAAGTTACGCCATCCGCCAAAGGAAACTTTTTACCAATATAATTCAAATGAACAGAACCGGAATAAGTAACTTTGGCTTTTCCTTCCTTTCCTCTTTTTGTCGTTACGAGAATTACGCCACCACCAGCACGTGTTCCATAGATAGCTGCCGCAGCATCTTTCAATACGGATATGCTTTCCACATCATTAGGATTAATCTGAGAAAGTTCCCAATCATAAGCCTCGACACCATCAATCAAAATCATTGGTTTGTTTCCATCCTGATTGACAGAAACTCCACCACGAAGAGTGATATTAGTGTTTTCATTACCAGGACGAGAAGAACTTCTTTGAATTGTCAAGCCTGGGATAGTCCCTTGTAAGGCAGATGCCATATTTTGTGTGGCCTTGCCCTTCAATACCTCATCGCCTTTAACTTGAGACACAGACCCCGATAAAGTCTCTTTTTTCTGAACCCCATATCCTACAACTACAACCTCATCCAAGGTTTTAGAGTCTTCTTTCAAAGTAACCTGCAAAGTTCTTTTCCCTGCAACCGGGATATTCTGCGTCTGATAACCTATATAGGAAATTACCAACGTAGCATTTGACTTAACCATCAAGCTGAATTTTCCATCAAAATCTGTTATAGTACCATTGGTAGTTCCTTTTTCAAGAACACTGGCACCAATGACAGCTTCACCTTGGGAGTCTTTCACAACTCCTGAAATTTTGTTTTGCGCATAAGATACAGCTGATATCATCAGCATAACCAAACACACGAAAATCATTTTAAAATTTCTCATAAGTTTATTATTAAGTTTAACAAAATACTATAATTTTTTCTCATTTACAAATAAATTCTCATAGGAGTTTTGATTGTTTTTCTTTCTTTTCATAGGCTTTTTTCTTTATATAATTAGATACATGCTTTCATATAGTCACGGACTTCATGACGGCTTATCCGAAGATGGTTCTCAACCGTTCTGCGACTGAGATTCAGTTCTTGGGATATTTCATCGACCGTTTTCTCTTCATAGCGGCAGAGCTCATAAATATGGCGACGCTTTGCAGGCAACGCCTGCACCCTCATCTGCTCGTGCTGTTCCAAATCACGGGCTATGATACCTTGCTCTGTTTCATAGTAAGTGATAGGACATACATCATATATATAAGAAGCAAATTCCTGCTTTTTGTATTGATGACGGAGATAATCGATTACCAAATTCCGTGCAATGGTATATAGAAAGGATTTAATGGTTTCGGGACGAAGCATGTCCTGATAATCCATCAGGCGCAAAAAAACATCTTGCGAAAGATCTTTCGCCTCTTCTGCATCATTAATCTTATATGTAATATATCCAAGCAAAGATGAGTGGTATTGCCTGAATGCCTCGGCAATAATTGCTTGACTTTGATTCATTTTATTTTCCATATTACTATCTTTTGGGATAACATTTACGATGCAAATATAAATCGTAAAAAAAAGATAGCAATAGTAAAAAGGTGTGAATTAGTATCAGCTTATTTCATTAGACAAATTATATTATATATAATTGATATACAGATATTTAATGCTATTCTAAAGGTCTGTCTCAAATAATTATTTGAGACTGTTTAAGTATTCATTAGGGGTAATTCCGGTAGATTTCTTAAAGCTGCGAAAGAAACTTGCCCTGCTGGAGAAACCACATAATTCCGCCAAAGCATCCAACGTGTATTTACTATATTGTGCATCGGCAGCAATCATTTTGAAATGCTGCACACGAAATTCATTCACATAGTCATAATAATTTTGGTTGAGATATTGATTGAAAAGATAAGAAAGAGAATGAGAAGGCGTATCCAAGACTTGCGCCAAGTCTCCTATTTTTAAATCAGAATTAGTATAGGGCTTCTCTTTCTTCATATACGCTGTTAATTTCGCAAGCAAAGCCTTACATTCAGAATCCGACAGACGATTGGTCTTGTATTTGTCCTCCACAGATTTTGCTTCTGCCCTTAGCGCATCCTCCGCAGCCAACTGAGCAGCTTCCGCTTGTTTCTTCCTGCTTATTTTCTTTTCTTTAATAAGACGGATATAATTATAAACAAAATAACCCAAAGCTCCGATTATAAGAATGAAGACGAGCCATCTCCAAACCATCATACCTAGTCCGATATGAATCTCATAAACGGATTCATTGGACGGATCACCCATTTCGCGAACATGGAACACATAATTACCCGTAGGTAAATCATAATAAGAGGCAACATTGGAACCTATCATCACACGCCAGCCTTCATCAACACCATCCATTTTATACTCAAATCCCATGGAAGAAGGATTAGTAAAAGTTTTGGAAGAGAAATGTATCTCCAGATTATTCTGATGGGAATTCAGGGACAGATAACCATCATCTGAATACTGCCTAAACATTTCAGAAGATAAGTCTTGCCCGTTGACTGCCACTTTGGTAATCGCTATTTTATAGGGATGGCGCATGACTGACTTGAAACGCTGCCTGTTCAAATAAATCAATCCTTTGGCATTTCCAAACCATAGATGTCCTTGATCATCCTTGTAAGCTGCTGCATAAGAAAACACCGGACTGGAAACTCCGTCGCTGAATCCATATACAGCATAGGAATCACTACCCAACTTAGTACGCATCAATCCGTTATCACTGCCAAGCCACAAGTACCCCGCAGAATCTTCCACTACTGACATATAGGAATTACTTCGCAAAGCAGGATGCAGATGATAACGGGAGAAATTCTTCATATCCAAAGATGAAATAAAGAGCGGACCTTTATCGGGAAGGAAGAACAACCGGTGATGACTATCCTCATACATGGAGCGAATGGTTTCCTTATTAATGAAGCCGTCAGGAAAGACATTGACCTTTATGCTTGCCGAAGAAGGATCATACAATGCAACTCCATTCTCGGTGCAAAACCATCCCTTTCCTGTGGAATCGAAAAAGACAGAATAGACCTGCCCCTCCGGTAATTGAGAATTCCGACTGGTATATTCCTTCAGATTTTTACCGGAAGGTTGGTAGCAATAGACTCCTGTGGAAGCGGCAATCCAGAGATTACCGGAAGCGTCTGTACACATCTTGAAGATGGTCCCGCTCCTAAAGACTTCCTGAGGGAAAGTAAATGGACGGATACTTCCGTTTTCAGGATTCAAAATCCACAAACCGCCTCCATAAGTACCTATGTAGAATTCATTTTGAAAAGGCTGAATTGAAAAGACCAGATTGGAACGCAATTGGCGGCTGTCATAGCTTCGGACAACAGATTTATTCTCATCAATGAAGAAAAGTCCGTCACGGGTGCCGATGACTTTATATTTCCCTTTGACAGCAAAAGAACGTACTACCATATCCTGAGAGTCAAAATCATTCCATCGGTAAGTTTCGAACAGACCGCTCTGATAAAGACTGTAGTCTACTCCGGATTGATAATAACCTATCCAGACAATACCTTCTTTATCGACCAAAAGAGAATAGACAGAATTGGAACGTATGCTTGTGGGATCATTCACATTGTGCCTGAAAACCTGCACTTCCTTGTTTAACCGCGTGGAAATGAAATGAACACCTGCACCGTCTGTTGCCACATAAAGCATATCTTTCCCATCCGTAGACAAAGATGATATGACTTCGCACCCGACATCCATATATTTGGAAAAAGTTCCTTTTTTGATATTAAAGGTATATAAACCATTCTCTTCAGTACCAATATAAAGGACATCACCGATGCAAACAATATTCTTTAAACCGGAGACACCGGATTTGCTGCTTGTATAGGAAACTATTTTGCCGTTTGCAATCTGATATTTATATAATCCGCCGCGAGTGGCAAGCCACAGATTCCCCTTGCTATCAAGGGCCATTCCTCTAACGCTGTTACATGCAGCAAATTCATTACGATCAAGTTGTCTGCCCTTGATATTTTCTTTTGACCACAAGAACAATCCTTTCTCTGTCCCTATGAACAAAGTTCCTTTTTTGTCATAAAGCAAGGAGTATACAGGAAAATCTATTTTATCTGATGCAATCTGCAACATGCTATTCGACTTCCTATCCAAAAACCAAAGTCCCAGATTATTTCCCATCCAGATTTTTCGGTTTTCCGTTTCCGCAAGGGTATAGACTCTTTTTAGCTTCGTGTCAGCATTGTTGAATGGATATTGCTTGATATCAATGCCGTCGAAGCAATCCACAGAATTGATACCTCCAAACCATACCAAACCCGACGAATCCTTATAGATGGCATTGACCAGCAAGTCCGACAAACCGTCCGTCATAGTCAAGCCACGAAACGTATAAGATTGTCCACTCCCCGTCAATGAAGAAAGGAAGACTATGATAACAAACAGTAGCTTATTGATATATTCTTTCATCAATTTTGGTTACATTCCAATCATGCCTACAAATGTAACAAAATTTAATGAATTATTAAAGGCTTACAAAGATAAATTTCTATTCCTTATCTTTTATCTAATGATAACAGTCGATACGGCGTGGCATCCACATGAAACTGAGAAGTTCCAATTTTAACGATACACGACTGAGAACAGTTAATATACCAAATCCCGTCTTTCTTTTCCAGAACAAGATGGGCGTCTTCACTAGAAGTTAAGGAAACAGTTCCTTTACGGATAGAAGTACCTTTACCTAAAAAGAGAACTGAATTATTCTCGTTCGTTTCACTTATCACAGCATAATCACCCGTCACGGACATATCTTGGTAATCGGCCTTGTCAGATGAAGCTGTCTGTGAAAATATATAATCCGTCCGCCCTGAGACCCCCTTGACACAAACTCCTACAAAATCGCGAAGATTATTCTGTGAATTGAAATAACTGACAGATGCTATACTTCCGGGTTCCTTCCGGGTAGAAGGCTCTAAAATTGAAACGAAAGGATGCGTCCAGGCTTCTCCTTTTTGTCTGGCCACATACGTCAGCATTGGTTGGTCTTTCACGGAATAAGGCATGTCGGATATGCGACTCAAGCCTTCGCACATAGGACCCAATGCAGAATAAACTTCTCTATTTTCATCACCTCTCTGCCACATTTTCATAGTTATATCATTTCCATCAGACATTTTTATCACAAATGAAGCTTTGATGTTTTTATCTGTGACAGCCTGTTTCTTGTCGTATATATAAGAATAGCCATATAGATGTCCTCCAGCAAAAGCCAGTTCTTGAGTAGGATTCAAAGAGAGAGCTGAACCGTCAGCAGCCTCCAATGTCATGGTCTGTCCAAGATTATGATAAAAATAATCGTGCATTTTGTCTTTTCCGTCTGAACGCTTACTCCGGAATATATCTATGTAATAGCCCGAGACTGGAGATGTGGTGATGATGCTCAGTAGTCGAGTTTGATCAGCTTGTGTCTCCGGTTCCCGAAAATAGACATTACTATAACTGACATCCCCATAAATCCCAGTCTTTAATCCACTCTGAGGATAAGAACTCAAGACTTTGAAAGCATGATTACTCATCATAATAGGATAACTGCTAACTCCATCCACACAAACTGTGTTATGGGAAGGATATTGTCCGTAATATTCCAGATAATCCTGACCGGAATACAATGAAAGTCCTATTCCGGCATCCGGAGCCAAAGGAAATCCTTTTCCGTAAAGCTCCATAGAGATGCCATTGGCATGCATATGGTTTCCCAAAGATGCATTTTCGGAAATCATGAGGCTATGATCTTTTTCCATGCCGTTGCGTTGCACCAGCCAGCTTACATTAGGAGCATAAAAAAGCGGACTTACAAAATCGCCAATAAATGCCGCAGGGATTTTTTTATCCAGTTCAATCGGTTTACCGGCAAAAAAAGAAGATATATGTAGCGGCATATCTTGCACTACCTGGCCGACATGCTCTTTTTTAGAATGTCCTTTATCAGGCAACCTATTCCAAACGTCGGGTGCTAACAAGCGCAGCATCGCGGTAAACCGTCTTTCCTGATCTAATTTTTTAAACTGCTGTGCGTTCTGAATAAGTCGGACAATCATTTCACTCCGCAAAAAAGAAGGATGAGTATCACCGAATCCTATCGTCATTCTGTTTGGGAAGAGATATTGAGGTGTAGCTGTAACGGCTTTTTCAAGAATTGGAAACTGAGGGAGCATATCAATGCCCAAAGCCTTTCCAAAAAGAGAAACGAAATCTACATAATCATTCACAACGCCCAAACTATAACCGGGGCATTCGGCCCAAATACCAGTATTGGAATCAAATCCATAATCGGCGAGTTTCTTCAATCCCCACTGGCGGATACTGTTTGCATTCAACACATTGTTAATATAATACTGTCTGCCCTTACCATCTTTATACTGGTTATTATCTTCCAGCACCAATGCGATATTCATAATATAATGCGCCTGAATCAAATCCCAGTTGTTATGAGGTACGCCGTTGTCTATAATATTGTCAGCCCATTTTTTGAATGCTGCAGCATACATTTCCATACGATCGGACTTACTTGTCTTTAAATAGTCATATAAAAAGTCATACAACGGAACAAGTGCACTCAAAGCATCTTCATGTATGACTTCAAAAGTCGTCATACCCACCAATGTCTGTTGATGCCCATGATTCAAATCGACGGGTATATGCCGGTAATAAATACCAGCCATATAAGTATCAAAAGTTTGTGCAGCTACCTCTGCGTACCTACTGTTCCCCGTAATCCAATAGATAAAAGCAGCGTCTCTGGCTACATTCAGAATATCCATATTGATGGCCGCCACCTGGCATCCTGTCTTGCTGATGCTGACATACTCCGAAGGATGTCCCTCCAGGCTGTTATTGGATAAATAAAGACCGCGTTCATCTTCATCGTAAGGCTTCAGATTCTCAATGGAAGGTCTGTCGTAATTGGTAGCATGACTTCTGGCACCATTAAACATGACAGTGGGTTCAGGAGCTTTTTCCCCTCCCGCATGATCATAATATTCTCCTTTGATAAAAACATCCGTGGCATGTGATTTCCAGTACATACAAAGTCGGCTGGAAAGCCATTCCGGTCCATGAACTATATATTTGTCTGTCCGTTGCCGCAATCCTTCGAAAAGATTCTTTGCCCACAATTCATTTTTTAATAATGTGAGAGTCTGCCCTTTTTCAGCAGCAGTTGTCATTACACGAGGGTGAGATTGGGGCAAATTATCCAAATCAATATGAAAGTCTTGCTGAGCGGCGGATATTTCCGCCACTAACAAAAAAATGACTAATAAAAAGACCTGTCTCATAAATAATCCAATTTATAAACGTTTTGAAAATAGATACGGATAATAAAGCTCTCACACTCAATTATATTTTGTTTTCCACAACGAAAAGATTCTTTGCTGCAAATTTAGATATAATAGATAAAAATACAAAAAATTAATAAAAAAGATATGTATATAAATTTAGTGTACAGAGCAGAAAAACGGGAGATATTGCAAACAAAAAACAAACAATAAGTATTTCCCTTAAATTATATCAAATTTCTCCACCTTATTTATAATAATAACGAAGTAGATTATCTAATTCATAAAAGTTGTATATTTATGGTAAGAGAGATTAATAGAATAATTTTTTTCTTTAATTGTATTTGCTTTTATAAATTTCTTTAATTACGTTTGCAGAAGTTTAAAATTTAATTATCAATCAATCTATTATTTAATTAACCCTAAATCAAATGGTATGAAAAAAAGTTTGATGATATTTGTAGTGATCTGCATCGGATGCATTACAAATGTTTTATGGGCCCAGAAAGTGGTAACGGGTATCGTTATGGACAAGTCCGCAAATGAACCACTTATCGGAGCCAGCGTTGTAATAAAAGGTACCACAAAAGGTACAGTAACTAACGTGGATGGAAAGTACTCCATCGAAGTCTCGGCCAACGATGTCCTGAAGTTCTCTTTTGTGGGAATGGAATCAAAAGAAGAGCTCGTCGGCAACCGTTCCGTAATCAATGTTTCTCTTTCCTCTGGAGCCCTTGCACTGAATGAAGTGGTAGTAACTGCCATGGGTATAGAGCGCAAGGCCAAAAGTTTGACTTATGCCACCCAGCAGGTAGGCGGAGCCGAACTGACTCGCGTGAAGGAAACCAACCTCATCAACAGCTTGCAAGGAAAGACCGCAGGTCTTACCATCACTCCCAACTCTTCAGGTGCCGGTGGTTCTTCCAAACTGCTCATCCGCGGTAACAAATCCGCACAAGGCAACAACCAGCCGCTCATCGTTATTGATGGTATGCCGATGGCCAATCCTACCACAACACAGTTGGGAGGTGAATATGGCGGCCGTGACGGAGGTGATGCCCTTTCCAACCTCAACCCCGATGACATTGCCAGCATCAACGTACTGAAAGGTGCTTCTGCAGCTGCCCTGTACGGAAGTATGGCAGCTAACGGCGTAGTACTCATCACCACAAAGAAAGGTAGCGCTGGTAACGTTCGCGTAGAACTTTCGAGCAATACCACTCTCGAAACCACTCTCGATGCTCCCAAACTGCAAAGTACCTACGGAGCAATTGTATCAGGTAACGGAGCTTTAGCTCAGGACAGCTGGGGCGATAAGATCTCAGGCAATGCCAAAGGTGCCAACCGTCTAAATGACTTTTTCCGCACAGGTATTACTACTATCAACTCGGTGGCCTTAAGTGGAGGTACAGAGAAAAACCAAACTTATGCTTCTTACTCTAATACACGCGCCAACGGTATTTTACCTACCAACACCTTCAGTCGCCACAACATGATGTTGAAGGAGACTTACAAACTTTTCAATGACAAAGTCACGGTGAATGCATCTCTGAACTACATCGTTCAGAAAGGGAAGAACCGTCACGAACCCGGACAATACCGCAATTCATTAACCGGTTTGTATACATTCCCTGCAAATGGTGATTTCAACTATTACAAGAATACCTACGAACTGTATGACGATGTGAAAGGCTATCCCGTACAGCAATGGTACCGTGAGGTTAATCAGGATTTCAGTGCCAACCCTTACTGGGTGCTCAATCGCAATCCTCACAACGAAAACCGCGACCGCATGATGGCATCAGGTAGCATCCGCTATGACATTACTAGCTATCTGAATATTCAAGGACGTATGAATTACGATAAATCTGCCGACATCTATGAACGCAAGATTTATGCTTCAACCTCCACAACCCTTCACAATGTGAACGGCGAATACCGTCAGGAACGCAATGAAAACCGCCAGTTCTACGGTGACTTGCTGGCATCTTTCAACAAAGAATTCGGAAAATGGAACGTAAGTGCCACTGCCGGAACCAGTTTCACCGACACCAAAGCAACAGGACTGACCGCAGCAAGTGCAGGTGATATTTACATCCCTAATTATTTCGTACTTAGCAACGGTTCCAAAAATGGTTCTTCCAATTCAATCACACGTAAACGTTTGAACAGCGTATTCGGAACAGCACAAGTAGGTTACAAAGACATGATTTTCGTGGATGTAACCGGACGTAACGATTGGTCTTCAACCCTTTCATTCACCCCCAACGGTTCTTATTTCTATCCTGCTGTAGGTTTGACCGCCCTGCTCAATGAAATGGTGAAGATGCCAAAAGCCATCAACCTTTTGAAGCTCCGCGCTTCCTACTCCGTAGTAGGTAATGACATGCCGGCATACATTACCAACCCTACTCACTCATTCTCCAATGGTTCAGTAAGCTTCAATACCAGTATTCCTTTTACAGAGATGAAACCCGAGAAACTGAAATCTCTTGAATTCGGTTTCGACCTGGGCTTGCTTGACAACCGTTTCGAAATGGACTTCACTTATTACAAGACAAACAATACGAACCAATACTTCAGCATGTCCGTGCCTTCAGCAACCGGTTACAGCAATTACTTCTTCAATGCAGGAAATATTCAGAACTCCGGTTTTGAAACGAGCCTGAGTTGGAGACAGCCACTGTCACAGGACTTGACATGGAAGACATCTTTCAACATCTCCTACAACAACAACAAAATCGTTAAACTCGATGACCGTACTGGCATTCAGGAAAAAGACCGTTTGTCATTCGTTCAAATAGGTAGTGTGATGGGTTATGACATGCGACTGATTGAAGGCGGTTCCTACGGCGATATCTACTCAAAAACAGTGAAAAGAGATGCCAACGGTGTAATTGAAGTAAATGATCAAGGCGTGCCTCAGTTCACAAGCGATAAAGTTAAAGTAGGAAATGTGAATCCGAAGTGGAATGTAGGATGGAGCAATACCTTCACTTACAAAGATTTCCAACTTTACTTCTTGGTAGACGGACGCATTGGCGGCAACTTCGTAGATGCTACACAATCTGTACTGGACGTTTACGGTGTGTCACAAGCAACTGCTGACGCCCGCAACAACGGCGGTGTAGACCTCGGCAACGGAAAGAAAGCCGATGCAGCCAAATTCTATCAGGCAGTCGGACAAAAAGGCCAAGGTGGTGACTGGTATGTTTACAAGGCAACCAACTTCCGTCTTCGCGAACTCTCACTCGGATACAGTCTCCGCAACCTTTTTGGCAATGGCAAAGATTTGGGTATCAGCCTCGTAGGTCGTAACCTGTTCTTCATCTACAAGAACAGTCCATCTGATCCAGACGTATCCATGTCAACATCCAATGGTTATGGTGGTTCCAACTATTTTGCACTGCCTGCTACTCGCAGCTTTGGTATTAACTTGAAAGCAACATTCTAAAATCTATCATTTATGAAAACAATAAATAAATTACATACGAAAAGTTGTGCATGGCTTTTGGGTGCTGCCGTCATGTTAGGGAGCGCAGCCTGCACCGATAACTTCGAAACGCTGAACACCGATCCCACCGGACTGACTTCATCGCAGATACAGCTGAAATCCTTCATGCAGGAAGCACAGCTTTCCATCTATTACAACCAATCCAACGGTAACTGGGAATATCAGCTTATACAAGCTCTGAATGCCGACCTATATTCAGGATATCTGGCAATCCCGACACCTTTTGGTTCCAATAACAACAACAGTCTTTACTATATGGTTGACGGATGGAACAGCATGAACCTGAACTATGGTTTGCTCCATGTAATGAAACCTTGCACAACCGTCCTTTCCACTCAAACAGCTGATGACTTTGTAGCTATTGCCAAGATTCTTCAGGTGGCAGGCATTTCCAAAGTTGTGGATACTTACGGCCCAATGCCATACACAAAAGCCATGAAAGGCGGTTTGTCAGTGACCTATGATAATGAAGAAACCATCTACAACTCCTTCTTCACGGACTTGGCTGATGCAACAGACAGATTGACAAAGTTCATCGATGCCAATGGCGAACAAAGCAGTCGTCTTGGTTTTGACCTTATGTGCAACAAAAGCCACAAGACATGGCTGCAATTTGCCAATACACTCCGTCTTCGCCTCGCCATGCGTATTGTGAAAGCAAACCCGACACTGGCAAAAACACAAGCAGAAGCTGCCGTTGCCAACAAGTACGGACTCTTGGAAAATATCAACGTAGAAGTGAAAGATGATAATACCCGTAATCCTCTTATGGTAGTTTGCCGCGATTACAACGACTGCGGAATCAGCGCCTCCTTCGAATCTATTATGAAAGGCTACAAGGATCCACGTCTGGAGAAAATGGCTCTTCCGGTAGGATGGATGGGCAAAGGTGATATCAAGGATATGAAGGGAAGTCCGACAAATTCCATAGGCCAGATACACGGTATGCGCAACGGTTTTGAAGTGCCCTCTGCAGGTGAATACAAAATGTATTCCATTCCAACGGTAAGCACAGATGGTTCCGATCCGAAATCAACACTCTATCCTCTTCCAATCATGAAACGTGCAGAATCATTCTTCCTTCGCGCAGAAGGAGCTTTGAGAGGCTGGAACATGGGCGGCACAGCAGAAGATTTCTACAAGAAAGGTATCAAAGCATCTTTCGATGATTACGGAGTTACTTCTTCTTACGACCAATATGTTGAAGGAACAACACTTGCAGCAGACTATGTAGATCCGCATAATCCTGCCATGAATATCGCAGCGATGAACGACGTTCCTGTGAAGTTCCTCACCGGCGGTACCAACGAACAAAAACTGCAGCAAATCATTACTCAGAAATGGATTGCAGGTTTCCCTGAAGGACTCAATGCATGGAGTGAATTCCGTCGCACCGGCTATCCTAAATTATTCCCGATTGTGTCTAATCGCAGCAAATATCCTGAACTCACGAAACTGGGTATCCGCAGAATGCCTTTCTGCCAAGATGAGAAAAACAATAACCCTGTAGGTTATCAGTCGGGTGTGGAAATTCTTAGCTCAAGAGGCGGCGACAATATCGCTACCCGCTTGTGGTGGGATGTAAATAAAGGTAATTTCTAAATACCGATTTTATTGATTTGAGAAGGAGAAAACCCTGCGTTTTCTCCTTCTTTTTGTTTTATCAAACCACACCTACGCAAGCATCACATAATATCAAAGCTTTCCTACTAAAAACTTGCAGAAAATGTTTTTTATCATTTACTTTGCTATAATATAAATAATTATCCAATATATGAAAAAGATTCTAATGGCTGCCATTCTCAGTTCATCAGTCGCTGCGTATGGCCAAAGCACGAGCACAGCAGTAATTCCAAGCAACCCGTTTCTCTCGGAATTCACTACACCCTATGGAGTTCCTCCCTTCGAGAAAATAACGATCAAAGACTATCGCGAAGCTTTCCTCAAAGGCATGGAACAGCAAAAACAAGAAATCAATGCAATTGTAGCGCAACGTTCTGTCCCCGATTTCCAGAACACGATAGAAGCACTCGACCGCAGCGGAAAAATCCTGAACACGGTTTCCTCCGTCTTCTACGCACAAAACGATTGTAACACTTCTCCAGAAATGCAGAATCTGGATACGGAGATTTCTCCATTACTGTCATCACATGAAGATGACATCTTGATGAATGCCGCCCTTTTCGCAAAGATAAAAGAAGTCTACAACAACCGAAGCAAGTTCAACCTCGACAAGGAGCAAAACAAACTGTTGGATGAGACATATAAAAAATTTGTCCGCAACGGTGCCAATCTGGATGAAGCAGGACAAAAAAAGCTACGCGAACTCAATAGTAAAATCACATTACTGCAACTGACCTTTGCACAAAATATGCTGAAAGAAACAAATGCCTTCAAGCTAGTCATTGACAACAAAAAAGATCTGTCGGGACTGCCGCAAAGCCTTGTTACATCAGCTGCAGAAACAGCCAAGGAAATGGGCATCAACGACAAATGGGTCTTTACGCTTCACAATCCAAGCATCATGCCTTTCCTGCAATATGCAGATAATCGCGCCTTGCGAGAGAAAATATTCAAAGCCTACATCAACCGCTGCAACAACGGCAACAAAGAAGACAACAAAGCTTTGGTAAGAAATCTGCTGAGTGCACGTCTTGAAAAGGCCAAGCTATTGGGATTCAAGGACTATGCATCTTTTGCCCTTGATGACCGTATGGCAAAAACAGAAGAAAATGTCTATAAATTACTCGACCAGCTTTGGACTCCTGCCGTGAACAAGGCAAAAGAAGAACTGGCTGATATCCAAAAAGAAATAAAGAAAGAAGGCAAGAATTTCCAGGCAGAAGGCTGGGACTGGCATTATTATTTCGAAAAAGCAAAAATTGCCAAATACAATCTTGATGAAAATGAAATACGCCCATATCTGGAGTTGAACCATGTGCGCGACGGCGTTTTCTATGTGGCAAAGCGTCTTTATGGCATCACTTTCAGGAAACTGGATTATATGCCTATGCCTTATCCTGATGCAGAAGCCTTTGAGTGCACCGACAAAGACGGCAGCTCTCTGGGAGTCATCTACTTCGATTATTTCCCACGCCCAAGCAAGGCCGGTGGCGCTTGGTGCGGGACCTATCGCCCCGTCTATTATGAAAACGGTCATAAAGTAAATGCCAACGTCTACATTGTCTGTAACCTCACCAAACCCGCTGCTGGAGAACCCGCTCTTCTGAGTGTGGATGAAGCACAGACCCTTTTCCATGAATTCGGTCATGCCCTTCATGATTTCTTCAAAGATGTGCACTACAATGGGACATCCGAAGTACCAACAGATTTCGTAGAACTCCCATCACAGATTGACGAACATTGGGCTTTCGAACCCGAAGTGCTGAAAGTATATGCAAAGCATTATCAGACGGGCGAAGTGATGCCGGCATCATTAGTCGAAAAAATCATTAACAGCGGAAAATACGGCCAAGGTTTTGCTACGACCGAATACCTGGCAGCATCGCTGCTCGATATGGATTTCCACACACTCAAGTCCATCCCTGCAAACCTGAATGTCATGGACTTCGAAGCAAAGACATTAGGAAAACGAGGATTGTTAAAGCAGATTCCTTCACGATACAGAACCACATACTTCAATCACGTGATGGGCGGCGGATACACGGCAGGATACTACAGCTATATATGGGCAGAAGTACTGGATTGTGATGCTTTCGAAGCCTATAAGGAAAAAGGAGACATATTCGATCAAGACATTGCAGGCAAATTCCGTAAATGCATTCTTTCAAGAGGCGGCATTGATGATGCCATGGAGATGTATAAGAATTTCCGCGGTAGAGAACCTGAAATAAAAGGTCTGCTCAAGAGCAGAGGATTGGAAATCTCAGCTTCTTCATCCAAATCAAAAAGCAAAAAATAAATTCCCTAGGACAATAAAAATAAGAGCCGCTCTCCTTTATCAGGAAAGCGGCTCTTTTCTTATTGCTTAAGCCTCTATAAGATCTGTTCAATTTCTTTCAATGAGTTCACCACATAAGTAGGCTGAACGGGAAAATCAGTTTTCCCCTCTACATTGTAAAAGATCTGTTGCAAACCGACTTTGGAAGGTCCCATCACATCATTTTTCCAACTGTCGCCTATCATGATTGAATTCTCACATTGGGAACGAGTCTTTTCTAGTGCATATAAATAAAGTTCTGCATGAGGCTTGTTCACCTGTATGTCATCCGACAGGATAATATCCTTGAAATAATCAAACAATCCGGCAGCTTTCATCTTCCTTTCCTGCAATTCTCTGAATCCGTTGGACAAAATATAAAGATTATAATGAGGCTGGAGATAATTCAATATTTCTTTGGCATAAGGCATCACACCGGTTTTTGTGGGGATAATCTCGAAAAAGCGTTCTGAGAAATTCTTTGCCAGTTCAGCATCACATACTCCGGCGACCTCCAGCGGATGATAGAAACGTTCTCTGTTCAGTTCTTCCTTTGTCACCCTATTATCATCATAAGCCTCCCAAAGTTCAAGATTGCGAGTCTGGTAAATATCAAAAAAAGTATCGAACGAAGTAAAGAACCGCTCGTAATGGAACTCATCATAAACCTGATGAAAAGTTTCTCTGGAATTTCTCAATGTAGCCCAAAGAGTATCATCCAAATCAAAAAATATATTCTCGTATTTCATAAACTATTAAAAAGAAAGATGGGTTGCACCATTGAAATGACACAACCCATCCTTATCTTATTCATTAAAAAAACATTTCACTATTTAACCTGGATAACCAAATAACGTGATACACTCCAGAACTGATTAGGATTGGCAATCTTCAAGATGTACTGTCCCTTTGCATCCTTAACCAAAGTATAGGAACCGGCAGGATGATTGGTAAGCAGTTTCGCTCCTTTTGAATAAAGCTTGATTTCCTTATCTGTACGGATATCAATCTCAGTAAAATAATCCTTGTTGAAATCTCCAGTCTTGAGAACTTCACCCTTCTGAAGAATCTTCTGATCCTTTAATTCAGATTTTGTACCATAAACGAACCATGCAGTATTCAAAGCTTTATCCTGTGCAGCTACTGTTTTAGCTTTTGATTCATTTTCAGTCTGAAGATTGCTCACATCCGTATTCAATCCGGCTACAGCATCATCAAGTTCAGCTATTCTAACATTCTTTGCCTCCAACTCTTTTTGCAACGAAGCCAATTGGGCTGTCTTTTCATCAAGTTGAGACTGAAGATTGGCAAGCATTTTTTTCAATTGTGCAGAAGCATGGTTGCTGCTGTTCAATCTTTTGGTCAATTCATCGATTTTCTGTCTGTTAGAAGCCATCGTTTCCTGAATGAAACGCATGTCCTCCTTTATCTTTTCAGCGTTAGAAGCATTTTCAGCCGTTTTCTTGTTCAAGTCGACACGACCTTCAGCTTCATTAATTTTATTGAATCCTTCCTGAATCTCGCTGAAAGAACTCATCACGTCATCCAGTTCCGTTCCTTTTGTTGAAAGGACAGCCAATAAAGAATCATTCTGCTTTTTCAAAGCATCTTGTTTTGCCTGGTTTCCATTGCAGGCCACCAACATGCTGGCACCTACGAACAATAAAAGTAATTTTTTCATACGCTTTTACTTTATAATTTTTAATCTTTACTATCAAATTTGTGCTTTTTTTTGTCTTCCTTTCCGTCTCTACCGGCAAGCACTATCACTATTTCCCCTTTCGGGTCTTCTTCTGTAAAATGTTCCACGACTTCTTTTAATGAGCCTCTTACACTTTCCTCATGTACTTTAGATATTTCTCTGCAGACAGACACTTGCCTGTCCTCCCCAAAATATTCCATGAATTGCATTAAGGTTTTCAACAGTCTATAAGGCGATTCATAAAAAATCATCGTTCTAGTTTCCTCTTTCAAAGCTGTCAGGCATGTCATCCGTCCCTTCTTCTGCGGCAAAAAGCCTTCGAAACAAAAACGATCATCAGGTAGTCCGGATGATACCAAAGCCGGGACGAAAGCAGTTGCTCCGGGCAAACATTGTATTTCAATCCCATTTCTCACACATTCGCGAACCAATAAAAATCCGGGATCGGATATCCCCGGTGTGCCAGCATCAGATATCAAAGCAACTGTCTGACCACCCAAAATCCTTTCCACCACGCTACTCACCATCTGATGCTCATTGAACTTGTGATGGCTCTGCATGGCATTCTTGATATCATAATGTTTCAACAGTACACTCGAAGTTCGCGTATCTTCGGCTAAAATCAAATCAGCTTCCTTCAAAATGCGGACGGCCCGAAATGTCATATCCTCTAAATTTCCCACTGGGGTTGGTACAACATAAAGCTTACCCATAATCAACTTTTTATTGTGACAAATGTAGGAAGAATTTAATCTGTTCAGTAAATCTGTTGGTATCTTTTAACAGTTGTTTCACATTTCCCGGATATTTATCGATTATTGCTGAATAAAAAGATTCATAATACTGATTTTTAAGGAAAAAATCCTACTTTTGCAGGACTTGTTTTTATCAACAACTTTAAAAGTATTATGAGTAATTTTTCAGAAGATATATTATACGAAACCCGTAGAAGAGGAAGAATTGAGGTTATTTGCGGTTCCATGTTTTCCGGCAAGACCGAAGAACTGATACGCAGGTTGAAGCGGGCAAAGTTTGCCAAACAGAAAGTCGAAATATACAAACCATCCATTGATGTCCGTTATTCGGAAGAAGAGGTGGTTTCACACGACAGTAATTCCATCCTATCCACTCCCATCGACTCCTCAGGTGCGATACTGTTGCTCACTTCCGGAATAGATGTTGTGGGAATAGACGAAGCTCAATTTTTTGATATGGGACTCGTGGATGTGTGCAACGAACTTGCCAACCAAGGCATTCGGGTAATTATTGCCGGCCTCGACATGGATTACAAAGGAATTCCGTTCGGCCCCATGCCTAACCTTTGCGCCATAGCCGATGAAGTGACAAAAGTTCACGCCATTTGTGTAAAATGCGGACAGCTGGCCTACGTATCTCACCGTACAGTCAAAAATGACAAGCGGGTTCTTTTGGGAGAGCAGATGGAATACGAGCCCCTATGCAGAGAATGCTACAAACGTGCTTTAAAAGAAGAACAAGAAACTAAATAATAATGATATGACAGAAAAGAAAATCACTTTTGATAGTTTTGCAAGAGGAACCATCTACGTCATTCTGGCTTGTGCGGCCATATGTCTGATAGATTGGCTAAGCGGGGTACTTCTTCCATTTTTCATTGCATGGCTCATTGCCTACATGATATACCCCATTGTCATCTTTTTTCAAAAAAAACTACATTTCAAAAGCAGGGTACTTAGTATCATTGTTGTAATGCTTCTGGCCATCGGTGCACTTGTAGGCGCTTTCTGGTTACTCATTCCGCCCATGGTTCAGGAAATCGCTACCCTTAATGATTTTCTCACCAACTACATCCAAGGAAACTATCACACCACCATTCCGGGGCTGATAGAGCATTTTGTAAAGAAAAATATTGATTTGCACGCCCTCAGCAAAATGATAACGGGAGATAACATCATGAATGCCTGCAAAACGGTGCTTCCCCAGCTTTGGAGCTTTCTGTACCAAAGCGTAAATATCATTTTCAGCATTGTGGCATCATTCATCGTTCTCCTCTATGTATTCTTCATACTGAAAGACTATGAAAAATTATCAGAAGGGTGGATACAAATGATACCGGCCAAACACCAACCCCTGATTCTTGGTATTCTTAAAGATGCCGAGCAGAATCTTAACAGCTATTTCCGCGGACAAACCCTGATAGCCTTTTGCGTAGGCATACTTTTCAGTATAGGATTTCTGATCATTGATTTTCCCGTAGCTATTGGCTTGGGACTTTTCATCGGAGTGCTCAACTTGGTGCCCTACCTTCAACTGATCGGATTTATTCCTACCATCCTGCTCGCCTTGCTCAAAGCAGCCAACACAGGAGAAAATTTCTGGTGGATCATGTTCTGTGCTTTACTTGTTTTCTGCATCGTCCAGCTCATTCAGGATTTCGTTCTGACCCCCAAAATCATGGGTAAAGCCTCCGGACTCAATCCAGCCATCATGCTTCTGTCACTTTCCATTTGGGGATACATCCTTGGAATGATAGGCATGATCATAGCCATTCCGCTCACTACACTCTTGAAATCCTATTACAAACAGTATGTAGTACACCTCAATAAAAGAGATATTGAAAATGAGATTTGCATCAAAGAGATGGAAAAAGGCCCTGAAAAAGAGACTAAAACAAACAAAACCGGAAAATAAATAAAAATAATTATCTAAATAGTTTGCAAATTAAAGAAAAAGCCGTACTTTTGCATCCGCATTCAGAAATGATGCACGAGGCTTGATTCGCTAGCTCAGTTGGTAGAGCACAACACTTTTAATGTTGGGGTCTCGGGTTCGAGCCCCGAGCGGATCACCAAAAGAGGTCTTCAGTTTTTGAAGACCTTTCTTTTTTAGCTCGGGTACTGCCGCTGATGCTCAATCGGTTACCTTTCTTTTTGAGGCAGTATATAAGGTGGTGACACCATCAAAAAAAACGAGAGAAAGCGACACACTTGGACGCTAAAAACCCCCTTTGGACGGGTTTTGTGTTACCATAGCTGTGTTACCAATCTCACAAATGTGTTACCATTATGAGTAAGTTCGTAAGATTATTCTTCAACCGGAAGAAGAAAGCCACCGAAACAGTGGCAGGAGCTATTGAAATCGTAGTCTGCCTCCAGCGAGAGCGCAGTTATTTCTATTCAGGACACAGTGTAAACCTCAATCAATGGGAAGACGGAAAGGTTATCAACCATCCACGTGCCGTTGTCATCAACGAGGAAATCCAAAAGAAAGTAACAGAATTTGAGCATATCCTTATCGCCATGCAGGTGAACAAGGACGATATGACCATTGCCCAATTCAAAACTTATCTGGGCACTGATGGCGGCAACCGCCGTAACTTTATGGCTTGGCTTAGAGAGCGTATCGAAAACAGACCGCTTCGTGAAGGAACTCGAAAAGGACATTTCACTACTTATAAAGCACTTGAACGCTTTGGCAAGTTCAAAACCTTCGACGATGTGACCCTCCAGCATATCTATGAGTTAGACCTTTTCATTAAAGAGGAACAGACTTATACAACCCAAGGAAAGCCAATCGTCAGAAGCCAAGCAGCCGTTCACAACTACCATAAGCGTTTCAAGTCGTATGTCACCGAAGCCTATCGTCTTGGGCTTATCAAAGAAAATCCATACGAGCGTTTTCAAGACAAGCGTGGAGAAAAGAATGACCGTCCCCATCTTACAGAAGCGCAACTCAAAAAATTAATCCGAATGCGTGAGGAAAGTACGGACAGCATAATGAACAAGTATCTTGACTTCTTCCTTTTTCAGACCTTCACAGGTATGGCATACAGCGATGCCAAAACTTTCGACTATGCGCAGCATATTGTGACGATAGAGGGAAAGGATTATATTGACGGACACCGCATCAAAACAGGGAATGAGTTTGTGACGCCCATCTTGCCTATCACACAGAAGATTTTGGAACGCAACAACTACAAGATGGAGATAACATCCAATCAGAAGTACAATCAGTTTCTCAAAGGTATCGGATTGGCTCTTGGTTGTCCTTTTCCTCTGACCACGCACATTGCCCGTCATACATTTGCCTGTACTGTGGCTCTCGGACAAGGCATTTCCAAAGAGGTGCTGCAAATTATGATGGGACATACTTCTATCAAGACAACCGAAATCTATGCAAAGCTGCCGATGCAGTTTGTTTCGCAAAACATTGGAGATAAGATGTTTCAGATGTGGAAGTAATAAGTAAAATACCCAAAGGAGATGGAATAATTATACTATTTCCTTTGGAATATTAGTTATTAAAATTATTTCATTGAGATCACACAAATAATTAGTTGCTGTTTTTGCTGATCAGCCATAAAAAAGTTACTTCAGAGTAACTTCTCTCAAAGGAAAAAACAACTATTTATATGAGATACCCAAAAAAAATGTTACTTTTGCAATAAATATATGTCGCCCCTAAAAGGAGTATAGGGAAAAACGAGGCACTATGCCCATCAACCTTGTGTGAATAGAGCTTGCAGAACTCTAAAACAGCAAAAAGAGATGGTCGTAATAAACTTTACACAATACATATAGCTATTGTTTATTGGAAAATAATTCTTTTGGACCTATTCATAGTATTGTGGATGCTATAATTCTGCGCAACGCACAAGTAGAAGGGCGATAATGAACAAAAAACGAATGAAACAATATATGTAATATGGCAAATGTGCTTTTAACAGAAACTTGTGTAAGAAGCTGCCCTTATTGCTTCGCAAAGCAGTATATGTCGGAAGCAGATGTGAAGGATGCTTTGAGTTGGGACAACATCATTTACATTGCAGACTTATTGCTGTCTTCTGGGGAACGACATATTTCTCTTTTGGGTGGAGAACCTTTGATTCACCCAAAAGTTGCAGATGTGATAGTTTACCTGAACAAACGTGGTTTGGATGTGACTGTTTTTACAAGTGGAATCATGCCTGATGAGAAGTTTCAGATTTTTGTACAGAAACTCCTATCGTACAATGATTTGCATGTTTCTTTTGTTTGTAATGTGAACGAGCCACAATTCAACAAGAAATCCGATCTCGAGAAGGTTAAACGATTCTTTGAGTTCTTTCCAAATAGAATTTCTCTTAGTTTCAATATTTATAGGTTAGAGTTCGATATGAACTTTCTAATAGATTATATCGTCAATTACGGTTTGAATCGACATATAAGACTTGGTCTTGCACATCCAATTCCAGGAGAAAAGAATCTATACATCAAACCTGACAAATTCTGTGAAGTCAAAGACAAACTTATGCGATTCTTTGCTGAGTTTGAGAAATACAGAATCGTCCCAGGTTTTGACTGTGGATTTCCTATGTGTATGTTTAGCGATGAAGATTTGGGGAAAGTTTTCAAATATTCCCGAGGACAAGTTTCTTTCCAATGCGGACCTGCAATTGACATTGGTACAGACTTGAGTGTTTGGTCATGTTTCCCTCTTTCTGGTTTTCACAAAAAGAGCCTATTTGAATTCTCTTCTTATCAAGAAATTGCGATGTATTATGGACGTAAGATAGAAGAAGTTAGAAAGGAAATAGGAGGTATATATGAAAGTTGTGACACATGCTTATACAGAGAAGAAAACATTTGCTCTGGTGGATGTGTTGCTCATATTCTTAATGGTTTAATAGAAGAAGGTAATATCAGACATGAAGACAATAATATTTGATTATAGCTCGACTCTTATTGAAAAAATAAGCGGTTTTCATATTGTAGTCAGATTTCATGATGTGGCTTCGTTAATGCAAAACTATCTTTCATGCCAGCAACGAAATCATGTAGATGCTTTCATGCTAGATATGCCACTTAGCTCTTTGTCGCAGATAGACTTCAATGAGATATGGGAGGAAATAAATTCCCCTCTTGTTCTGAGGGTTTACAATATTGGAGATTTAGATTCTGTATTCCACCGTTTAGAATTATTAAAGAAACTAGAGATGAGAATCTTTTTATCTTCGACTTTTAAAGATAACTATTATGGATTAAAAATTCTTTCTTCTCTTGGTATTGATTGTGGGTTATATATTCAAAATGAAAAACCTATTAGCGACGAGCTATTGATTGATTTAGCTTCTTATTATTATATGTCGCCAGTTCCGCATGCTAAAATAGAACCATTTGACTATATTGCGACAAGAATTACAGGTGAAAAGAATCTCTCGTTCAATCATGTCTATTTCAAAGATGACAATTGTTATATATTTGTCGATGAAGAATTAAAACTATACTCTTCTGAAACGGGTAAATATATTTGTCCATTGTCTGAATATGACGAAGAAAAAGAATATGAACAAAGCGTATCACAAAAGATGGACACATACTATTCTCACTTTCTTGATTTAGACAAGTGTAGCAAATGTAATGCTTTCCGAATTTGTTCTGGAATGATGCATGGCCTGCTGGCAAATTGTGAAGAGACAATGTCAGCATGTCTTGAAGATTGTTTGGTATTCCAAAAAATGCAAAAACAAAATACTAATGAACTATGCCGACATTAATTTTTAAAGAAACAGAAGCTTGTAATTCAAATTGCATTTATTGCGATGTAATTGCCCGCAAAAAGCCTCGCACAATTAAGAAAGATTTGTTGCGACGGGTTTTCATCTGTATCAACGAGTATTTAGAGCAATACCCTCAGGAGTATTTCTCTATAGTTTGGCATGGTGGCGAACCTTGCATTGTCGGAGCAGAGTTTTATGAGCACGTTCTTGACTTGGAAAATGAAGTATGTTCAAATACGAAGAATAGAATTGAACATGATATACAAACCAACCTCACTCTCATCAATCAACACATGATAGATGTTTTTAAGAGGATGGGAATAACTCGTGTCGGTACGAGTTATGAGCCTTATAAGGGTATTAGGGGATTCGGTGAGAATAGAGATTCTGATGCTTACAATAAGAAATTCTTCAAAGGAATAGAACTTATTGAAAAAAATGGTTTTTCTTGGGGATTCATTTATGTTGTGACTCGTAGAGTAATTGATAAACCATTGGAAATTTTCAACATACTTACTAACTTTAAAGTTCGTGGTGGTTTCCAATTACATCCTGTCTATTCTTATAAAAATGAAGACCCTAATGGAGTTGGTATAACAGCCAAAGAATTTGCAGTTTTCTTAGGAGAAATCTTTAAGGTTTGGTGGGATAAAAGAGAATTATATCCTTATGTTGAACCTTTTTTCTCATACCTAAACCATTATGGTAAAGGCGGTCCTGTATGTTGTAGTGATAGCGGGAATTGTGCCTATTCACATATTTATATAGGGCCAGAAGGAGAACTGTCACATTGCGGACGTGCTTCAGATTGGGATGTCTTTGAAGTAGGCAATATTCAAGAAATGAATATTATTGATGCATTCAAAAGTTTATATAGGCAGCAGCTTGCAATGCGCTCTGAATATTTACAGCAGGCTGATTGTAAAGGATGCGAATATTTTAAAATATGTCATGGCGGATGCCCGCTTGACGGTTGGAATTCAACAGGTTCTATAATGTCGAAAACTGAATGGTGTTTAAGTAGAAGATATTTTCTTAAGAACTATTTTGAACCAATCACAGGCTTGAAATTTAACGGAACAAAATATGAATAAGTGGATATACATAAAAAGTGATCGCATCATTGATGCTTATGCTGTTGCATCTGTTTTAAACGATGTGCCAGACACTGAGTTCTTTTTGGTGAGAAAAACGCGGTTTGCTAAGTTGTTCAAGAATCATCCACATATTTCCATGAGTGGATTTTATGAAAACAGTGAGGATTCCCAGCTTATCATAATAAATCCAACAGATGTAGAAGATTTCAAGGAGTTGACATGTCAAATAGCAAAAAAGCTAGGAGTGGAGAATCGTGATACATGGTCAATGTATAATCCAAACATACCAAAAGTATTGGATTTTTCCTTAGTTGATATGTTTCTGATGTTTTCAGACGAGCCACAAGAACCATTGAATCTAAATTTCATAGATATAGTTATAAATGTTTTTAAGGTACAGCAGATTACTACAATATCTGCGGGAACAATGGCTCTTCCCTGTATTAGAGGATGTAAGGATTACAGAAAATTAGTAACTTGGGAGTATCTTCCTTTAATTGCTACTCAAAATAAATCTGCGTTAATTATCACAAACGAATCTGATTACACAGCTCTTTGCAGGGCAGTCGGACTAAATTACATTCTAGTGAAGAATGAAAATGGAATAATGTGCGCCAACAATCAAATACTTAACCATCCAAACGAATTAATAAACTTAATAAATCAACAAATATCATAAGTATGGAAGCAAATAAACCAATGAGCAGAAGGGATGCCCTGAAACGTATGGCAAAATTTGCCATAGGGGTTACAGGCCTTTCCGTGCTGTCGCCTTTAATGGCTGACGCCCAATATTATTACAAGTACTACAATTATTATAACTCTGGTTATGGTAATGGTAACTACACAAAGTATTATAATTACTACCGTAACTATTACAATTACTATTCTAATTACTATAATTACAGCAATTATAGTAACTACTCTAACTACTCTAATTATAGTAACTACCACAACTATAGTAATTATTACAATTATGCTACGTATTATACGAATTATAGTAACTACTATCGTAATTACTATAACCGATACTATAATTATCTCAAATATGGTTTCTAAGTATGGGACTTAATATTGCTGTATTTGTTCCAGAGGGCATTGTTTTGTCCTCTGATTCATTGGCTTTCCTAAGACAAAATGATGAAGGATTTGAAGCATCCTCTAAAAGAACATTTACCGTATGGAATAGGTTTCTTGTTTCATTTGTTGGCGGAGGCTTTATAAACGGGAAACCATACGGATATTATATACAAGAGATTGAAAGCAAACGAAATTCAATTCAAATAGACCATGTAAAACATTTTACTGAGTTTTTTTTAGAGTTCTTTAAACATTTCCATAATGAAAATGAAGAACCATTTATAGTATATATCGCAGGAAGTTCTATTGAAGAGTCAAGGTTACATCATGAACTTTATTTGATAGACTGTGATAACGTTATCAAACTCAATGAATCTAATGAGAAAAACGAAGTTTATAATTATCACATGATTGGTAGAGGACTATGGATAAACAAACTTGTTTTGCCAACAACTTTTGAAGACCAACAATCAGAAGTAAATGAGTTATTTGAAGCAGCGAAGATTGACTTTTCTAAATATTCTCTTGAAGACGCAGAAAAATTTGCTCAATTTTTGATTTGTACTACAGCACAGATGGATAAATTTATTCAAACAAGAGCAACTGTAAATTTGAATATAACAACAGGAACAGTTACTTCGCAAGGTACTACGATAAAAGAATACGATTTATAGCATAATATGCAATGATAAGCACAATAGAGTCGCATTTAAAAGAATTATATTTGATATTTTATAGTGCTTGTCCCTTTTTTCTTTGTATCTTCCAATCATACGCTCCATTAGCGACATCGGCAACCTCTTTGTAGGTCTGCCGATGTCTTATTTTGTCAAAGGTCTGTCGGCTATCCGCATAGTCACAGAGCCAAGTACCGATAGCCTGCTGTTTTTCTTTGGTCTCGCCATAATTCTGCATTACACGCTTGATGTCGGCAGCTTCATCATTGCCAAAGATGGATTTGTATTTGTCCGTACCATAATGGATAATCGCATCAATGGCACGCTTGAATACCTCGCTGGCTGCATAGAGTACATCGGCAAGAATAGCCAAAACCTGCTTGCGTAATTTCAATTCGCCCTGCAATCGGTTGATGGTCTTATCTTTCTCCGCATTGGCAAGTCTGACCGCATTATTGATACACAGTTGCATATTCTCGTTTTGGCTGTTAAGTTCCTTGATTGCCTTGTCACGTTCTGTGGCAAGAGAGCGACTTTGTGCTATGGCATTATCACGCTCCGCTTCGGCTTTCTGCTTTTCCGAAGCCAACACCTTCGTCTGCTTCTCCACCTCTTTGATGACGGTAGGCTTGAACGCAATTTTTAGACAATCATATTCCTGAACGAGTTGCTTGTACTCCCTTTCAAGAGTGGCGGCTTTGCCGATACCGACCAGACGCCCCACGCTATCCAAGATGCCGTCCACCGTGTTCTTGCGAATTTCATCACGCTTTTTCTGTTTGTCGGCTATTTCACTGTCAAGTACCGCACTCAGTTCAGCTTTAACCATGTTCTCAATCTCTATGGAGTTGCGCTCGGCTTCGGCTTCCGCTTTGGCAGAGAGGGCGGCTTCCTTTTCCGCTTTGGCTTGCTCGGCTTCCTGTTTCTGCTTGGCGATGATGAAGTCCGTCCGCTCCAGATGCTTCTTGCCCGTAAGCTCTTTTGAGATGCCCCTTTCCATCTCCAAGCACTCAGCCAAAAGCGTCTGCATCTCACTTATGGCTTTCTCGTCCAGCTTACAGGACTTGCCTGTTTCGTGGTTCATCCAATCCCATACGATATGGGCATGGAGATTGGGCTTCCATGTGGCTAGATCTTGTGGGTTGCTGTAATGTCCCTCGTCACGGTGGATGAACACTTGCAGGGGTGTAATTCCCCAACGCTCCTTACACACTTCACAGAAATGCCGCAACTGTTCCATAGTCGTTTCATTATTGATTACGACCACACCCTCTTTGAGTGGGGTGCTGCCACGCACGATGGTCACCTTACCAGTCTCTTTGTTCACTCGCTCACGGTCTTTGGTCTGCATTGCCCGACCTGTCTTCTCCTTGACCATTTGGGCAATCTGATTGTAGCGGTCAGACAATGAACTGTTGCCCAATTCAGATGCTACCCATGCTTCGTTTGAAACCATGAGGTCGGTGCGTATATAGAGCTTCTCCTTGTTGATATGGGCAAGGTATTCAGTTTTTCGCTTGTTATGTTCTTCGCTGCTGCCTGTGTTGCAAGGCTTGATGTTGATGGATGTCTTTTGTGCCATGGGGTTGATTATTATTCTGTTTTCCAATATCGGGTTCTTAGGGTATATCCTAAGCGGAGATTGCAAAGAGAGGGTCACTCTTTACTCGAGGTTCTCAGGGGTGAAACGCCTTGAGTGGGTTATTAGGGCAAAGCCTTAATCCCCTCGGGAGAGCCCACAACTTCGAGAGCAAAACGGAGAAGTTATAGTGGGCTATAAGGCGAAAAGCCTTTTGTTCATCCATGCCTCAAGTCCGCACCCGCAAATGCCACCAGCCGCGTAGTCGCTTTCAAACGGGAAAGGGTGCGTTCTCCGTATTTCTCTGCCAACTGTTCTTTGGTGCAATTGGTATTTGTGATAAGGAGTTTGCCTTTCCGCTCGCAGTCATCCACAAAATCGGGAAACACATTGAAACGGTTGCCATACTCCTGATAAGGTTCTTCACGTCCGACATCATCAATGATAAGCAGTTGCTTCTGCATTACCTCATTGTAATGGCGGTTCATTTCACGAGCTAAAACAATAGAGAATATCTTGTGATAGTATTGTTCCATAATACAGGGCAGCACTTGCAGGCAAATGGTGCTTTTCCCTCTGCCACAATTACCCATACAAAACAGTCCCATCTTCTTGTTGTCGGTCAGCCAGTCTGCCACTTCATCATATTCGGGCAACCATTTGAAGGTATCGCCTAAGAAATGCTTCAATCCTGCAAATAATATGTTTCTTGCATTAGGCAGACGGATATGCAGCCGTTGGGGTTGCAAGTCCACTTTTCGCTCCTTAAAGTTTTGAACGGAAGCGCCGAAATCTATTATGCTGTTTGAATCCATGTTTACCATCCTGATATGTCTTTGAATTTATTCGGATTATTGTCCGTCAATTTTACTCCAACTTGTAGGGAAGGAAGCTGCTTTTGCTTACTTTCCCTCTTGTTTTCTCTTTTTATCAGCCAATTCACAAAGTGCCTTTGTGTATCGGCTTCCGATTTCGGAGACGCACCGCTTGTTTGCAGGTAGAGAAAGAATGCTTCAAGTTGTTTTTCGATATATGCTGCATCCAATTCGACACCCTGCTTACCTATATACTCTTTTACGCTGCACAACCACGCTTTATTACCGGACAAATGATTTTGTAACTGATTCAAAGGAAGAAGTTCCTCTTTATCTATAACAGATATATTGTTTTCTGTTTTATATGTCTTTATAATAGTTCCATCCTGTGTCACGTTTGCTGTTCCATCCTGTGTTCCATCTTGTGTTCCATTTGGTGTCACATTCAGCCGTGCCACTCGGTTATCTGCCTTCATCAACAAAGTGTATTCAGGCGTGGAAGAGTTGTTCTTTCCCTCTTGATAAGTGATAAGTCCACGGTCTTGAAGCCTCTTTCTCAATCGGCAAAGTGTTTGTCGGCTTATGCCGAGATTATTGGTAATACGCTGCGTACTGCATCCGAAAGGATTGCGCCAATACAGACGGTTACATTCAGCCAGGAAGAAGAAATACAACTGTGTCTCTTTCGCCGAGAATAGCTGTATTTCGTTCTCCCGCCAGAATTGCCTCATGTAATCAAAAGAGTTCGCTTCCATACTATTAGCGATTGAGCAATGCCGCATCCACTTCCAGCTTGCTGAAATAAAGGTGTTTGGCATTGAGGTGATAAGGCAACTGTTTACGTTGGCAACGCTTACGCACCGCCCCTACAGACAAGCCAAGATATTCTGCCACCTGCTTCACATTCATCACGACATCCGTATGCCGCTCCATTCGTTGAACCACATCGTTCACCACTTTAATATAATTTTCATGCTTCATACTGTAACTTTTTAATGTTCATAATCGCTTCAAGATTGCGGTACCATCAATCAGGAAGCGACACAAAAGTACAGGGAGAGAAATCGGGAAAACGAAATTCACAACAAATATCTTTTGATACTTAACGCATATTATTATAAGAACGAGCATTCATACTCACTTTCATACTCCAAATGCTCAAAAAGGAATCCATAATGTAAATGCAAGGTCTGAATACATGTCCAAAAAGTGGACGGTAGCAAGTCCCATTTTGAATGGGAAGATAAATTGGGCTACCTGAAAATTGGTTCTATAAACAAATTAGCCCCATAAAAAGAACTGATATTCAAAAGAAAAAAGTACCTTTGCGAAGAAGACGGACGAAGAGAGTCCGCCACGTGAGTTTATTAATCCGTGTTACCACATTGTGTTACTCACTCAAATTGAACGCTATCATTGAACATCGGAAGATGCTGAAATAGAGAAGACAACGCTTGAATTTTGAAGATAAAAAAGAGCTATTTTCAAATACCAGGCGGATCACAGAAAAAGAGGAAATTCAGAAATGAAGTTCCTCTTTTTCGTTTTAT
>DAIRSI010000024.1:0-64022 GCA_036804505.1 Bacteroidaceae bacterium | reverse complement strand
ACTAATACAAACCCCCTAAACCCATTACAAACAGGACCCTTCCCAAGAACGAGGCCGAAGCCAACTCTATTTCGCATCGCATCCCAAGAATGAGGCGCAGCTGACTCTATCTCGCATCGCATCCCAAGAACGAGGCGTAGCCGACATTCTCTCGCACCGCATCGCATCGCAAGGACGAGGCCGAAGCCGACATTCTCTCGCATTGCATCGCATCTTGCACCCCCCAAGGACGAGGCGCAGCCGACGTTCTCTCCCTCTCCCTCTCTCCAAAGATTCCGACCTCAGCGGAGCAAGCGAAAAGAAAACCATCCTTCTTTCCGTGAAAGGCTTTACCTCGTTCAAGCGAAGCGCGTTTGGTAAAGCCTAGGAAAGAAGGACGGTTTTCAGCTTGCGCAGCGTAGTCGGCACCTTTCTTTTTTGGTTCATTTTTTCTTTCAGTGATGAAAGAAAAAAGAACAAATGCACTATCTTTGCACCCATGATCAAAGAAATCGACACCAGCAGTAAAGAATTCCAGGACGCGCTGAATCTCATTCAGTACACCCACAACTCCGTCTTCCTCACCGGCAAGGCAGGGACCGGCAAGTCCACCTTTCTGAAGTACGTGTGTGAAGTCACCAAGAAGAAGCACGTAGTGCTTGCCCCCACGGGCATTGCCGCCATCAACGCCGGCGGCAGCACCCTCCACAGTTTCTTCAAGCTCCCCTTCTACCCGCTTGTGCCCGATGACCCCCGTTATTCCGCCAAAGAAATCCGCAACACCCTGAAATACTCCAAGCCCCTCTGCAAAATCATCCAGGAAGTAGAGCTCATCATCATCGACGAGATATCCATGGTGAGGGCCGACATCATCGACTTCGTGGACAAGGTATTGCGCATCTACTCACGCAACACGCGCGAGCCCTTCGGAGGCAAGCAGATGCTCTTCATCGGCGATGTCTTCCAGTTGGAGCCCGTGGTGAAAGCCGATGAAAGGGAAATCCTGAACCGGTTCTACCCCAACCCCTACTTCTTCTCCGCCCGCGTGTTTCAAGAGATGGAACTGGTATCGATAGAGCTCACCAAGGTGTACCGCCAGCGTGACCCCGTCTTCGTGAACGTGCTCAACCACATACGCACCAACACCGCCGGCGCCGCCGACCTCCAGCTGCTCAACACGCGCTACGGCCAACGGGTGTCCGAAGAAGGCAAAGACCTCTTCGTGACCCTCGCCACACGGCGTGACAATGTGGACTTCATCAACTCCCGCAAGCTCGACGAACTTCCCGGAGACACCCTCACCTTCCTTGGCGAAATACGCGGCGAATTCCCCGAGACGAGCCTCCCCACCCCCATGGAACTCTGTCTGAAACCCGGTGCGCAAATCATCTTCATCAAGAACGACATGGCACGGCGGTGGGTAAACGGAACCCTCGGCATCATCAGCAGCATCGACCAGGACAACGGCGACATCTTCGTCATCACCGAAGACGGCCGCGAATTCCAGGTAGAGCGCGACCAATGGCGCAACACCCGCTACACCTACAACGAACAGGAAAAGCGCATCGAAGAAGAAGAACTGGGCGTGTACATCCAATACCCCCTGCGTCTGGCATGGGCCATCACCATCCACAAAAGCCAGGGACTCACCTTCCGCAAGGTCGTCATCGACTTCACCGGAGGCGTCTTTGCCGGCGGACAGACCTACGTGGCCCTGAGCCGCTGCACCTCGCTGGACGGCATCCAGCTGAGCAAACCCGTGACGCGCTCGGACATCTTCGTGCGCCCCGAAATCGTGCAGTTCGCACAAGAATTCAACAGTCGCCAAAGCATCGACAAAGCCCTGAAACAAGCCGAAGCCGACATCAAATACGCCGAAGCGCTGCGCCTCTTCAATGAAGGCGACTTCACCGCCAGCCTCGACGAATTCTTCCGCGCCATCCATCTGCGCTACGACATCGAAAAGCCGCTCATAAAGCGTTTCATCAGCAAAAAGCTCAACGTGATAAACACCCTCAAAGCCGAAAACACCGCACTGAAGAAACGCATGCGCGACACCCAAGAAGAGCTCGACAAACTGGCCAAAGAATATCTGCAGATGGGCAACGAATGCATCATTCAGGCACATGATGCCAAAGCCGCCCTTGCCAACTTCGACAAGGCTCTGAAACTGAATCCCCGCTTCACCGAAGCCTACATCCGCCGCGGGGTGACGCTTCTGGATGAAGGCAAATACCGCGATGCCGAAATAGACTTCAGCAAAGCGCTCTCACTGAGCCCCACCTCGTTCAAGGCCGTGTACAACCGCGGAAAAGCACGCCTCGAACAAAACGAAATGGAGGGAGCCGTGGCTGATTTCGACAAAGCCACCACGCTGAAACCGGAGCATCCCAAAGCGCACGAACTCTTCGGAGATGCACTGAGCCGCATAGGAAAAACTGACGAAGCCGCCCTCCAATGGGAAATTGCGGAGCGGCTGCGCGAAATGAAAAAAGAGAAATAATACTATGATAAAAAAACTTTACGACAAGAACAACTCTCCGCAGGACCTCGAAGAAATCAAGGCGCTGCTGGAGGACGGAGGGGTAATCATCTACCCCACGGACACTCGCTATGCCATCGGATGCCACGCTCTCAAGGAACGTGCCGTGGAACGCATCTGCCAACTCAAGAACATCGACCCCAAGAAGAACAATCTTTCCATCATCTGCTACGACCTCGGCAACATCGCCGAATATGCACGCATGGAGAACACGGTGTTCAAACTGATGAAACGCAATCTGCCAGGCCCCTTCACCTTCATCCTGCCCACAGGAAGCCGTCTGCCCAGAATCTACAAGAACCGCAAGGAGGTGGGCATCCGCATGCCCGACAACAACATCGTGCAGGAAATCTGCCGCACGCTGGACGCTCCCATCCTCACCGCTTCCGTGCCCTATGACGGCGATGACGAAATAGAATATACGACCAATCCCGAACTCATGGAGGAGAAATTCGGGGACGTGGTGGATATGATTATCGACGGCGGCATCGGCGGAACGGATTTCTCCACCATCGTGAATTGTGTGGAGGATGTGCCCGAAATTATCCGCCAGGGCATCGGCGTGCTCGACGAGGGATAAAAACAAAGCCGAAGACTTCGGAGTCCTCGGCTTTCATTATCTGTTTCTAGCGGTAAATCCAACTACAACTGTGCTGCAACGGCCTTTGCCAGTTGACTGCAGTTTTCAAGCACTTCGGGAGTGATTCCCTGCTTGCATTCCACGGGAGTACAAACCTCCGTGAACTTCATCTTTTCGTTCCATTCGCACATCTTCTTGCCTACCTGCCCTGCCCAACTGAAGGTGCCGAAGTAAGCCGTGACGCGGTTCTTCACCTCGCGCGAAGCAATCTCCTTGAGGAGCTTGTCCATTTCGGGGAAAAGCTGTGTATTATAGGTGGGGCATCCCAAAACGAGACCCTTGTAGCGGAAAATGTCTGCAAGGATATAGGAATGGTCGGTGCGCGCCACATTGTGCATCACGATGTTCTTCACGCCTTGTGCGGCAAGCTCTGCGGCAATGGCTTCGGCCATTTCCTCGGCATGTCCGTACATGGAACCGTAAGCGATGACCACGCCCCGTGCGCCCTCATAAAGGCTCATGCGGTTGTACTCGGCAACCACCTGCGGAATGTATTCCGTCCAAACAGGACCGTGCGTGGAGCAAATCATTTCGATGTCGATGCCACCCAACTTTGCCAGTGCCTTCTGCACCGGAGAGCCATACTTGCCCACGATGTTGGAATAGTAGCGAATCATTTCGCCCCAATAGTGCTCTATGTTCATGTCCTTGTCCACCACAGCACCGTTCAGTGCGCCGAAGCACCCGAAGGCATCGCCGGAGAAGAGGATATGGTCGTTTTCATCAAACGTCATCATGGTTTCGGGCCAGTGCACCATCGGAGTGAGGTAGAAACGGAGTTTGTGATGTCCGATATTGAGTTCGGCGCCATCCGAAACGGCAAGAGTCTGAGTATGCTCGCCGTAGAATCCGTTCACCATTTCGAGGGTTTTCTTGTTGCCCACAATCGTTATATTGGGATAATATTTCCTGATGAGACTGATGGAACCGGAATGATCGGGCTCCATGTGATTGATTACGAGGTAATCGATGGGGCGGTCTCCGATGACTTCGTGAATGTTCTTCAGAAATTTGGGAAAGAAGGACACGTCCACGGTGTCGATAAGTGTAACCTTGTCATCGTCAATCAGATATGAATTGTAAGAAACTCCATACGGCAGTGGCCACAGACTTTCGAAAAGGTCTTTCGTACGGTCGTTCACGCCTACATAATTTACCTTGCCTTTAAGTATTGTCATGATTATATCATCTTTTTTGATTCAGATTGCAAAGATAGGAAGAAATTTTGAAAACGAATCCAAAATGTAGAAACATCGTTATCGTTTTTATATGCTTTTGCTTTCTTCCCCCAAAGCTTTGCCTTGGAAAGAACCGCGTTCCTTCATCCTCTTCCTCACTTTGGCGGTGAATTCATGGTTTTTCAAGCCCCAATCGGGTGCCACGAGCAAGTCTTTGGGTGATTGCGACACGAAACGCTCCACCACGATTTCGGGACGGAGGTGCTCTATGTAGTCGATGGCAAGGTCGATGTACTCGTCGGCACTGTAAAGGTGGAATGCCTCGGGATGACGCTCGTACTGGCGCGCCATGCGTGTGCCGCGGATAATCTGCAGTTGATGGAGCTTCAGGGTGGTAAGCGGAAGTCCGCTGATGAGGGATGCCTGCCGCATAAGTTCATCGTGCTCTTCCCCCGGAAAGCCGAGGATGATATGGGCGCCGGTGTTTATTCCGCGCCCGGCAGTGCGCTTCACGGCATCCACGGAATCTGCAAAGTCATGCCCGCGGTTGATGCGGTGAAGGGTATCGTCATTGGCACTCTCGATGCCGTATTCCACTTCCACATAGGTGCGGCGGGAAAGTTCCTCGAAATAATCGAGCAAGGCATCGGGCATGCAATCGGGACGGGTGCCCACCACAAGCCCCACCACATCTTTCTGTGCCAAGGCTTCTTCGTAGAGTTCCATGAGGTGCTGCAGCTCTCCATAGGTATTGGTATAGGCTTGGAAATAAGCCAGATATTTCATTTCGGGATACTTGCGTGCAAAGAAGCGTTTGCCTTCTTCCAACTGTTCCGCCACGGATTTCTGCTCATGGCAATAAGCGGGATTGAAGGTGAGGTTGTTGCAATAGGTGCATCCTCCCCTGCCCTTGTTGCCGTCGCGGTTGGGGCAGGTGAATCCTGCATCGATGGAGATTTTCTGGACTTTGAAGTCCGGAAAAACCTCCTTCATGTAGCTGGAGAAATCATGATATGGCAAAACCTCTTCCATCGGCATCAGAATCCGTAACTGAAGAGATTGATGGCATCATAGACCATGCTCACCAGTCCCAGACCGATGACTCCCGCCATGCAGATGACAAGGCTCACCTTGGTATAGCCGTCACTCTTGAAGTGTGCAATGGGGTGCTCGCTGTCCTTGATGTACATGGCTTTCACGATGAGCAGATAGTAGTACAGGGACACGATGGTATTGATCAAAGCGATGAACACGACCAGCCAAAATCCTGCCTTGAACGCTCCGGCAAAGATGAAGAACTTGCTGAAGAATCCGGCAAACGGAGGGATGCCCGCCAAGGAGAACAACGACAGCGTCATGAGGAAAGCCAGTTTGGGATTCACCTTGTAGAGGCCGTCGTAATCACTGATGTCCACCTTGCCGCTCTTCTGCTCCACCACGTTGATGATGCCGAAAACGGCGAGATTGGCTGCAATATATACCAGAATGTAATAAACGAGTGAAGTCATGCTCAAGGCATTGTCACCCAGCACTCCCAGCACGATGTATCCGGCTTGGGAGATGGAACTGAAGGCCATGAAGCGCTTCAGATTCTCCTGACGGATGGCAAAGAGGTTGGCCAGGGTGATGGTGGCGATGATAATCCACACCAGTATGTGCTGCCAGTACATGGCAAGGGGCTGGAAGCTCTTCATCAGAATGAGGAGCATGGCAAAGGATGCCGCACCCTTGGAAATGACGCTCAGATAGGAAGTGACGCACGTGGGCGCACCTTGATATACATCGGCCGTCCACAAATGGAACGGAACGAGGGATATCTTGAATCCGATGCCGGAGATGAAGAATACGAGGCCGGCGATAATCATGGGTTCGGCAGTAATCTTGCTGCTGATATCATCGAAATAGAGTGTCCCCACAGCGCCGTAAATCATGGAAAGTCCGAAGAGGAGCAATCCCGAAGAGAACATGGCCGTGAGCACATATTTGGCACCGGCTTCGGCACTTTGCGCACGGAACTTGTCGAAAGCGGCAAGGGCTACGATAGGCAGTGAAGCCGTTTCGAGACCGACGTAGAACATCAGGAAGTTTCCGGCACCCATCATGAAGTACATGCCGAGCAGAGTGGAGAGTATCAGAATGTAGAATTCTCCGCGCTTGAAGGAGGTATCCTCGCGGCGAAGCCAGATTTCGGCTTGCAGAAAGACGATGAGGGTACCCACATTGAGAATGGTGCGCACCACGCTCATCATGGAGGTGTGATAGTACATACCTCCGAAAATCGTATATCCATCGGCAGGAACGGCTGTGAACAGGGTGTGCACGGCGAGCAGTGCGATGGCTACGGGGGCAAACCATTTGTCGTGCCGTTTCTCGCTGAAAATCAAATCGAACAAGAACACAAGAAGAATCACCGCTACGAGTGAAAGTTCTTCTTTCATACTTAAGAATTGAGTATAATCCATTTTCTTCTTGCTTTAGTTTTTACATTCCTGACATTAAATTCACTACCGGCATCACGCTCTGACTGATGATTCCACTGAGCCACCACGGTGCACATCCCACTCCTGCCACACAGAAAATGAGGCAGATGACGGCGAGACGCTCGTCCCAAGTGGCATCCGTAAGAAGGCGGTAGTGTTCGTTCTCCACACGGCCATAGGCAATCTTGCCCACAAGCCTCAACATATAGACCGCCGCTATCACGATGGAAGTGGTTGCGAGGATGGTGCAAACCCTGTGGAAGGTATCCACATGCTGGAACGCGCCAACGAAGATGCTCATCTCTGCCACGAAACCGCTAAGTCCCGGAAGTCCGAGGTTGGCAAGGGCGGCGATGGCAAAACCGACGCAAAGGAACGGCATGATCTGCATCAATCCCGAAAGCAGACGGATATCGCGGGTATGCGTACGCCCGTAAATCATTCCGATGAGGGCGAAGAACAAGGCTGTCATCAATCCGTGGCTCACCATCTGGAGGATGGCTCCCGTAGTTGCCGTCTGATTGAGCATCAGAATGGCAAAAAGCACCATGCTGCAATGGCTCACGGAAGAATAGGCATTGATGTATTTCAAGTCGGTCTGCACGCAGGCACTGAAGGCTCCGTACACGATTCCGATGGTGGCAAGGATAAGGAACAGCCAGTTCCACTCGTGCGCTCCCTGAGGCATGAGGTAAATGGCCACACGGAAACAGCCGTAGCCTCCGAGTTTCATGAGCACTCCCGCATGGAGCATGGACACTGCCGTAGGCGCCGAAGCATGACCGTCGGGTGACCATGTATGGAACGGGAACATGGCTCCAAGCACCGCAAAGCCCGTGAAGAGCAGCGGGAAGAATATGCGCTGTACGCTCTCGGGGATATGGTTGTTGGCCGCAATCTCCAGCAGATTCATGGTGGTGGCGCCATTGCCGAAATAGATGGCAAGGATACCTATCAGAAGCAGGGCGGAACCACCCATCAGCATCAGCGTGAGCTTCATGGCGGAATATTCCTTCTTGCCTGTTCCCCAATAACCAATCAAAAGATACATCGGGATGAGGGCCACTTCATAGAACATGAACATGGTGAAGATATCTATCGAAATGAAGAATCCGAACACTCCGGTTGCAAGGAAAGTGAACCAGAGGAAGAATTCCTTCACAAGCTCCTTCATCTGCCAAGACACGAAAGTGCCCGTGAAGACGATGACGGACGAAAGCAGCAACATGGCTACCGAAATGCCGTCCACTCCAAGGGAAAGCTTGATGTTGAGGGGTGCATACCACATCATGTCGGATGTGAAAAGCATCTCGGCACCGTCTCCCGCAGCACGGCGGGAAATGTACATCACCGTGGTGACAATGGCCGTAACGAGCAAAGCCGAAGCTCCGACAGCCATCACCCCTCGTATTTGCCTGCCATCCTTGGCAAGCCACAACCCCAGCAGCATGAGCAGGGGAATGAGTACGAATAATAATAGAAAGTTCATATCTTTATTCTGTTTTTTTCATTATAACATCAGCGCAAAGACGATGATTGCCAAAGCACCCACTAAGAAAACATACGTATATTGCTGCACGCGGCCGCTTTGGAATCCTTGTATGCTCCAGGAACATTCCTGAGTGCTCCATGCAAGGAAGTTGAAGAAGCCATCCACCACATTGCGGTCGAACCAAGCTATCGGGCGCGAAATGCATCCGAAGATGATGCGGTGCGTGACAAACTGATATATTTCATCGATATAGAAACGGTGGTAGGCCGCTGTGTGCAGTCCCTTGCAGTCCTTTTCCAAAGCATCGGCAAGGGGCTGTTTGTCCTTTCTGTACATGAAGGTTGCAATCGCAATGGAAACCACAGCGACCGTAAGACTGATGACGGCTGTGCTCATCTCGATATGGGAAGTGAAGGCGGTACCGTCGGCACTCACGAAATGCCCGAAGGGGATGAACCCAGCAAAGACGGTAATCGTGCTGAGTATGATGAGGGGCACCGTCATGGTAGCGGGAGCCTCATGCGGAGTGTGCTCGTGCTGAGCTTCCTTGCCCCAGAAGATGCCGTAGTAAAGGCGGAACATATAGAACGCCGTCATGCCGGCAATGAGAGTCATCATCCATCCGATGGCAGGACTGAAATGGAAGCATGCGCTCAAGATTTCGTCCTTGCTGAAGAAGCCCGACAAGGGAAAGATTCCCGAAATGGACAAGCAACAGATGAGGAAGGCGATGTGCGTGATGGGCATGTACTTGCGGAGACCTCCCATGAGAGTCATCTCGTTGCTTCCGATGGTGTGGATGATGGCACCCGCGCAAAGGAAGAGGCAGGCCTTGAACATGGCATGCGTGAAGAGGTGGAACATGGAAGCCATGAAGCCCAGACCTCCCGCTTCATTGAAGGCTTCGGTACCGATGCCGTCGGGGGTGCAGACACCTACCGCCACCATCATGAACGCAATCTGCGAAATGGTGGAGAAGGCAAGCACACGCTTGATATCGGTTTGCACGCAGGCTATGCTCGCGGCAAAGAAAGCGGTGAACACGCCCACATAGGCAACTATATGAAGAACATTAGGTGCATAAACGATGAAAAGCGGGAACATGCGCGCTACCAGATAGACTCCGGCAACGACCATCGTGGCCGCATGAATCAATGCCGATACGGGAGTTGGTCCTTCCATGGCATCCGGAAGCCAGATGTGCAACGGGAACATGGCACTCTTGCCGGCACCGCCGATGAACATCAGCCCTAAAGCCAAAGGCAGCATCACTCTGCCCGCCCCCATGATGTCAACTCCGGCAAAACCGGTTCCGGCACCCACCGAGGCAAAATCAAACGTGCCTTCGTAATATCCGAATATCAGGATACCGATGAGGAAGCCCAAATCGGCAAAACGGGTGACGATGAATGCCTTTTTACTTGCGGATACCGACGCAGGGCGCTGGTAATAGAATCCGATAAGCAAATAGGACGAAACGCCCACAAGTTCCCAGAAGAGGTACATCTGGAAAATGTTGGTGGCTACCACCAATCCCAGCATGGACATGGTGAAGAGCGACAGAAAGGCGTAGTATCTCTGGAATCCTTTCTCGCCGTGCATGTAGCCAAGGCTGTAGATGTGAACCATGAACGAAACGGTGGAGATGACCACCAGCATCATCACGGAAATAGGATCGAGCAGAATGCCCAGGTCTATGTGAAGCGATTCCGTGAAATGCAGCCACTGCACATTGAAAACGGTAATGGCGCCATACGCTCCTCCTGCCGTACGGGGCATCGTGAAATACTGCCACGCGGTGGCGTAGGACAATACCGTAACCGCCGCAAGCGAAGTGCATCCGAGGATACCTGCCGTGATGGGCTTGAGCTTATTGCCGGCAAGTCCCAGAAACAGGAACATCAGCATCGGCAACAGAACTATAAATATCGTATATTCCATATTCTACTTCTTTTAATGTTTCATATCCTCAATATCTTTCGTCTCGATACTGCGCATATTCCGATAAATATTGATAATGATCGCTATGGCTACCGCCGTTTCGGCTGCTGCAATGGCAATGCCGAAGAGGGTGAAGAAATGCCCTTCCAGATGATCCGGATACAGAAATCTGTTGAACGCCGCGAAGTTGATGTCGGTGGCATTCAGAACCAGTTCAATCGAAATGAGCATGGCCAGAAGATTCTTGCGTACAAGGAATCCGTAGATTCCCGCTATCAGCATCACTGTGCTGACTATCAGATAATATTCCAACTGTATTTCCATATCCCTTTATTTTTTACGTGCTATGACTATGCCGCCTACAATACATGCCAGCAGCAAAATGCTGACAGCCTCGAACGGCAGCAGATACTGATATTTCCCGGTTCCCGTAAGGGCTTGACCGATGATGTCCATCGTGACCTCATTGTCGGCCGTAGGCGCCACTTGAAGCGCAAAACTGTGACTGAGGATACACATCAGAAGGATGACACCTCCCGCAATGGCTGCAACTGCCGCCGATGCCAGCTTGCCTTTGTCGGCAAAAGCATACAGGCTCTTGTTGGAGCGGGTGAGGAAAATGGAAAAGACATAGAGCACCACGATGCCTCCCGCATAGACAATGATCTGAGCGGCACCCAGAAACGTATAATCAAGCAGGAAATAGAGCATTGCCGTGCTGAAAAGCACAATCAGAAGATACGTGGCCGAACGGAGCAGATGCTTGGTGGTCACCGTCAGAATGGAGCAGACGATAATAAGTATCGCCGCTACGAAAAAAACTATTTGATGTAAAGCTATACCCATGTTCGTTTACTTTTTTAATGTGGAACCTTCGTGGTTTAACTGCCGCACCAAGGTGTTTCGGCTGAAAACCGCATTCTCGAAGTGATTGGAGAAACGGATGGCATCGTGAGGACAGGCATTCACGCACAGCTGGCAAAACATGCAGCTGCCAAGGTCGTACTCGTACTTCACCAGATACCGGGTCTTTTTCCCTTCTTCATCTTCTTTCACATCCGTCGTGATATGGATGGTGCCGTTAGGACATGCCATCTCGCAGAGCTTGCACCCCACACAGTGGTGCTGGTTGTTCTCGTCATGAGGCATCACCAGTTCGCCTCTGAAGCGGTCGGATATCTGCAGGGTAGCCCTGTTCTCAGGGTACTGTTCGGTGACTTTCGCTCTGAAAAAGATTTTCAGGGTCGTGCGCATGCCCACAAGTAACGTACCTGCTCCGGCAAACGCCTCTTTAAAGTATGTATTGAATTTGTTCATCTCTATCCTCCTTTAAAATACGAGTCCGGCTATTTTCAGCACCGTCATCAAAACCAGATTCAGCATGCCCAGCGGCAGCAGGTATTTCCATTCCAGTTGCAGCACCTGGTCGATACGCAAACGGGGGAATGTCCACTTCACCCACATCAGAATGAATACGATGAAGAAGGTCTTGCCCAGGAACCATACAAAGCCCGGAATGAAGTCCATCACGGCATTGAATCCGTCGAGACCGCTCACGTGGAACGGCATCCATCCTCCCAGAAACAGCGTGGAAGCGATTCCCGAAACGATGAAGAGATTCAGATATTCAGCCAGATAGAAAAATCCGAAGTGCATACCCGAATATTCGGTATGGTATCCGGCGGTAAGTTCCTGCTCTGCCTCGGCAAGGTCGAAAGGACCGCGGTTGGCTTCGGCATTACCGGCAATGAGATAGATGATGAAGGCAATGACGGCGGGCACATGTCCCTTGAAGATGTTCCATCCGTCGGCTTGCTGCTCCACAATACCGCTGATGCTCATCGTGCCGCTCATCACGACCATGGTGAGCATCACCATGCCCAGTGACAATTCATAACTGATCATCATGGCACCGCCGCGCACGGCTCCGATGAGTGAATATTTGTTGCGGCTGCTCCACCCTGCCAGCAATATTCCCACCACTTCGATGGAGGAAACGGCAATGAGGAAGAACACGCCGATATTGTAATCAATCACCTGCATTCCCTTGTTCCATGGAAGGCAGCTGAAAGTCAATATGGAAGCAAGTATCACAATGTATGGAGCCATGGCATAAAGGAAATGATCGGCATTCTTCAGTCGGATAATCTCCTTGATGAGAATCTTGATCACATCGGCAAAGACTTGCAGCAAGCCCCATTTGCCCACACGCATAGGGCCGAGGCGAAGCTGGAAGAATGCACAAATCTTTCGCTCCATATAAATAAGGATAATGGCAAATACTGCGTACGCCACTATCAACAAAACCGCAACCAGCAGCCCTTCTATCAAATAGGCCAGTCCTTGAGGCATTACACTGCATAGTACCTCATTGATCCATCGGGTGACAGGTGCCAGGTTGTAATAATCTAAAAATGAAGTATTCATTTGATTCGTTTTTTATCTGTCTATATCAGGTACTACATAATCCAGCGAAGCTCCGATGGCAAAAAGGTCGGCAATCTTGAATCCTTTGCACACGGCATCGAGCACATGCACCAAAGGTAATCCCGTACTGCGGTAGTGCAAGCGGTAAGGCATCTTGTCGCCCTTGCTTTCGAGCATCACGGCAAATTCTCCTCTGGATGCTTCCACACTGGCGCTGTACACGCCTTCGGGGACCTTGATGATGGGCTTGCTCTTCACGTAGAATTCTCCTTCGGGAATATTGTCAATGAGCTGTTCGATGATATTCATGGATTCCATGATTTCGTCCATACGCACCATGTATCGTGCATAGGAATCGCCCTCGGTATAGATGATTTCCTTGAAATCGACCTTGTCATAAGCACTGTAAGGATGATGCTTGCGAACATCATTGCTCCATCCCGAAGCACGTCCGGTACCTCCGGTGCAGCCGTAATCGATAACTTGTTCGCGGCTGAGCAAACCGATGCCCTTGGTCCTTGTGGTGAAAATGATATTGCCCGTAACCACCTCGTGGTATTCATGAATGATGCCGCGCATATGGGTGATGAAAGCTTTCACGTCCTTTTGGAATTCAGGATAGATATCTGCCTGAACGCCTCCAATACGGTTGTAGTTCTGTATGAGCCTTCCTCCGGTAGTCTTTTCGAAGATATCGAGAACCATCTCACGGTCACGGAAGCCATAGAAGAACGGTGTATAGGCACCCATATCCAGAATCATGCTGGCAAAGAACAGAAGGTGGGAATCGATACGCTGCAACTCATCAATGATGGTTCGGATGTATTCAATTCTCTCCGTCACTTGCAAACCCATGGCTTTCTCGATACACATGCACAGGGCATGGCGGCTTTGATTGGCGGAAAGATAATCGAGACGATCCGTCAAGGCCAGTGTCTGAGGGTAAGTGAGACTTTCGTTCATCTTTTCGATGCCGCGGTGGATGTATCCGCAAACGGGATCTACCTTGGTCACGATTTCGCCCTTCACGGAAGTGCGAAGGCGCATGGCTCCGTGTGTGGAAGGGTGCTGGGGACCGATGTTCACCACATATTCGTCTTCATCGAATACCCGGTTCTTGCGATCGGTTTCCTTACCATCGGCATCCAGTTCGTATTCATCGGCAAATTCGGCATTCATCTCGTTGGTCATGTCCAGCGGATTGGAATCGGCATCATAATCCTTGCGCAAAGGATAACCGTTCCAGTTGTCGCGCAGGAAAAGACGGCGCATATCGGGATTCCCCGTAAACTTGATGCCGAAGAAATCATAGACTTCACGTTCCTTGATTTCGGCAGTTTTCCATAAGTCATATACGGAAGGCAGCAGAGGCTCGTCCTTGTCGGAAGTCTCCGTGCGCAGGGTGATGCGGTCATAGGTCTGCGAGGATTCCAGATAATAATAGGCACCGAAGGTCTCTCCCCAATCCATGCCTACGATATCCCTGAGATAATCCATTTTATCATCGCACCCGTTGCGAAGATATTCAGCCACCTTGCGGAAAGATTCTAGAGGAATTTTCACGAGGGTGTCCATACCTTCAATCACTTCGGCACCCGGTGCCAAAGCTACAATCTTTTCAATCATGCTATTCATCTGCAGGTTCCTCCTTCGGTTTTTCTTCCTTGTGGTTCACACCGCCAAGGAACTTCTCTACCTTCATCTTTCTCTGCAACTGCATCAATCCATAGAAAAACGCTTCAGGCCGCGGAGGACATCCGGGGACAAAGACATCCACGGGGACTATCTTGTCCAATCCGTTCACCACGTGATAAGAAGCTTTGAACGGCCCTCCACTGATGGCGCAGGCACCCGTTGCAATGACATACTTGGGCTCGGCCAACTGGTCATAGAGCCTCTTTATGGCAGGTGCCATTTTATTGGTAATGGTTCCCATGACCAACAGCAAATCGGCTTGGCGTGGAGAGTTTCGGGTTACTTCGAAGCCAAAGCGCGCCATATCATAGCGTGCGGCTCCAAGAGCCATGAACTCGATGGCACAACAACTTGTACCAATAAGGTGGGACCATACGGAATTGCTTCTTCCCCAGTTGATGAGATCATCCAGTGTCCCTACGAATACATGATGTCCTCCCGTGGAGTTGATTTCTTTCACCATCTCTTCGAGAGAGGCGTTGTCCTGCCATTCCTCATAGGGAATGGACTTTATTACAGGCTTCTTCGTCAATCCCATTCCAGCGCTCCTTTCTTCCATGCATACGCAAGGCCTAGAACTAATATACCCAGGAAAAACAATACGTCTACAAGACCTGTTTGTCCCAATTTACCTACCACGGTAGCCCACGGGAAAAGAAACATTGCCTCGACATCGAACATCAGATACAAGATGGCGAACATGTAATATCCCGATTTGAACGGTACCCATGTTTCCCCTCTCGTCAACATTCCACACTCGTAAGGCTCTCCTTTCTGTGCATTGAATGAACGTGGACTAATCCATTTTGCTATAGTGAGAGCGGCAAAGACCAAAATGAAGGCAGCCGCAATCGCACTAACAAACATCATTAAATTCATATGAACTCGTTTTTAATGAATAGCAATGTTAAAACCGGCGCGAATTTACACTTTATTTTGATTCGTTCTAATAAAACACAAATAAAAATTTTTATTTCCTGATTTTTGTGAGAAGTTGAATAAAAAAAAGTCTTTTTAGGTAACGAAATATATACTCTACATGAGGTTTTTCTTTCCACTTTTCAAGAGATTATCTTTCGGAAGGATATTTCGGAATAAAATGGGGCAGGTCAGTTGCACTATCTAACTACGGCAATTAACATAGCTAACTACGGCAAGTACGATGGCTAACTACGGAGATTCCAAAAGCCAACTTCGCGCCCCCTTATTTCAACGACAAAAGTTTGCCCTGAGTACCCGACACCGGAACTTGCTGAAAAAACAACTTGTTGTGGTGAAGGGAGCTTAGGGCAAACTTATTATAGTCTTAAAAAGAAACTACGATTACCAGATTTGTACCCTCTTGTCTTTCGCAATAAACATCGGGTCTTGCTCGGTAATGTGGAAAGCATCATACCACATATCGCAATGAGGCAATTCGCAATTTACGCGCCAACGTCCCTGTGCATGCTCATCGACCATGGTGCGGCGACGAAGCTCACTCTCATTGATGTTCTGCCCCCATACCGTGGCAAAGGCTATGAAGAAACGCTGGTCGGCCGTGAAACCGTCTTTCTCGCCCAAGGGCGCATCCTTCGTGGCATTTTTATATGCCTGGAAAGCTACTTGAAGACCTCCATGGTCGGCAAGGGTTTCACCTAAAGTCATTTTTCCGTTCGCATGCAAACCCGGCAAAACCTCCGTAGCATCAAAAAAGTCGGACATGACCTTGGTACGGGCACGGAACTTGGCATCATCTCCATCTGCCCACCAGTTCTTCAAATTCCCGTCCTTGTCATACTGGGCACCTTCATCATCAAATCCGTGTGTCATTTCATGACCGATAACCACTCCGATGGCTCCATAATTGAAAGCATCATCGGCAGTCATGTCAAAGAACGGATACTGCAGGATTCCGGCAGGGAAACAAATGGAATTAGACGTGGGATTGTAGGATGCATTCACCGTTTGCGGCATCATGTGCCACTCTTTTCTATCGACAGGCTTATTCAGTTTTTCATTGATTTGCTTGTTATGATTGAATTCGCTGGCAACGCACATGTTTTCCCAATAAGATAACTTGGGATTGACTGTGAGTTTGCTATAATCCGTCCATTTATCGGGATATCCTATCATGATACCGAAATGAGCCAACTTGTCCAAGGCATTTTTCTTCGTTTCCTCACTCATCCATTCCTGAGCCTCGATGCGTTGTCCAAGAGCCGTGCGAAGATTCTCCACGAGTTTCTCCATACGTTCCTTATGCGCAGCGGGAAAATACTTGGCCACATAGAGTTTGCCTATACCCTGCCCCAACACACGCTGCACGGTATTGACTGTCTGTTTCCAACGCGGATTATCTTCCTTAGATCCCATCATAAAGCGTCCGTCGAAATCGAAATTCTCAGCACGAAAAGCATCCGTAAGGAATGGCGAAGCAGCAACAATCAACTTATACTCGAAATAATTCTTCTGGTCATCAATCGGAGTATCCTTAATGAGCCTTCCTATTTCCCGAATAGCTTTCGGCTGCCCTACAACCACGTCTGCTGCAGCACTCATGTCAAGAGCGGAAAGCAGTGTGTTCCAGTCGATGTCGGCATAATCCTTCTTCAATTGGGCAACCGTCATCTTGTGGTAGTTGCTTTCGGGATCACGAAGTTCGATACGGCTGCTGGAAGCCTTGGCAATGCGAGTCTCCAGTTTCATCACGGATTCCATCTTTTTCAAAGCATCAGCTTCCTTAAAGCCTGCAAGCTTGAACAGATTCGTGATATGTTTGCGATAAGCATCACGCACCTTGGCGGTATGTTCATCGGTATCCAGATAGTAATTATTCTGTCGAAGTGTCAGTCCTCCCTGGTTGATGTTCACGATATTCATCATGCAATTCTTGTCATCAGCTCCGATTCTGACTCCGAAATACCCTTGCACGCCTTTCTTGTTGAGATAGGCCATAAGGGGAAGAATCTCGCTGCTCTTCTTCACTGATTCAATGCGTCTCAGGTCGGCTTTGACAGGCAGAAAACCTTCTTTGTTCTGACGGACGCTATCCATCCCCAGCTTATACAAATCGGCAATCTTCTGTTCATCGGAACCGAGGGCATTTTTCTGCGATGCTACATCTTGCACCAAAGAACGAATTCTTTTCGCATTGACTTCATCCAGAACTTCAAATTGTCCGTAACGTCCGTACTGAGCTGGCAACGGATGACTTTTCATCCAACCTCCGCTAGCGAATTCAAAGAAATCAGTTCCAGGCAGTTTCGTCAAATCCATCCTTGCTTTATCAAGACCGGAATTGAGTTGGGCAAAAGAGGGTGTCGCTGCCAAAGCCAGCACCGCCATAAATAACTTGACTTTCATTTTATTTTTCTTTTTGGTTCTTCTTTGCGCAAATATAATCATATTTTTCATTCAATAAGATTATTATTTGAACGTTCTGTCTGAGGAATATCCCAAATATATGCAGAAGTTCCCGATGACGGTTTGGTCACTATTTCATAAACGGTACCCGGCTGTTTCACAATATCCTCCACTCTTCTGCGAAGGTCGAATCCACGGACTCCTTCTCCTAAAAGTTCCAGTCTCTTCTCGTTGTATATGGCCGTTTTCAATGCCGTACCCGTCATTCCTTCCACATTCAAGGGATCATCGGCTGCAGCCAAAGAACGGCGTCGCACCTGTAGCAACAAGGTCCGAGCCTTTTCGTCATCACCTTTGTTTGCATAACACTCTGCCAGATTCAACAAAGTTTCCGCATAACGGAACACCGGAAGCCAATCACTGAAATCCGCCGTAGGATATTTGGTCAGACATCTGCCTCCTGCATTCAAATTAGTGAAATTGATGATTCTAGCATCCTTGGCTTCACCATATCCTTTTATGCTTACAATGCCTGAAGCTTTATCCAGAACACAAGAGCGCCCTCCCAAATAGAAATAAGGACAGGCGTATTGTCCGTCAGGCAAGTTGGTAGATGCAAAAGCTATGGAAAATATATTCTCTTTCGACGTATAGGGTGCGGTCAAAGCGGTTGCAACACTTGGAGTCAATGAATAACCCGAAACGGCTTCCCCCTCCTTGATGGCATTGTCCCAGTTCTCCTCAACCATATAGACACGCATTCTCAACATGTGTGCAGCTGCTTTCGAAGCACGTGCAATAGTTGTTTCCGTTTGGTCTCCTTCGGGCAAATTACTCAAGTCTTCCGTATCAGAAAGAATCTGGTCGAGCACTTCTTTTGAAGTGGAGCGAGCCTTGTCATTACCTTCCGTATCTTTTTCTGCTTTTAATCTGAGAACTACGGATTTTGCTTCAGGACCGCCTCCAATGGAAGAACCGGCAGCATAGGGCATCGTCCAGAACTGATGCAGATAATAATAGGAAATGGCTCTGCAGAATTTGGCTTCGGCCATATACTGATTATATTTCGAAGCATCAATATTGTCTTTATATGTGGAAAGATTTTCAATTACCGTATTTGCCTGATTTATGGCTTGATAAAAATATCCCCAAGTGTCGTAATTGTCCATTACGGATATTCCCACTGTCATTTCATAAGTTTGCTGCAGTTCATATCCATTTCCGGAAACATTGATGAAATCATCTCCTATATTATCAATTTCAGGGAGAGTTTTTCCTCCTAGAATATATTGACTATGCAAAGCACGGTACATGCCGACAACAACTCCCTCCAAACGGGAAGAATTTGTATAGATCTGGTTCTCGGTGAGATTCAGCGGAGGATCCTGATCTAAAAAGTTTTTGTCACAACCGGAAAAGCTCAAGGCTCCGGCCCCAATCAAGATATATATTATTTTTGCTTTCATTTTTCTCATTATTTTTGGTTATCCTATCAAAAGCCTATGTTCACACCGAATGTATACGTTCTTGCCTGAGGCAGACAGTTCTTGTCAATGCCACCTTGCAATGCTGCCTGTCCGTTGTCGGATATCAGGGATTCAGGATCCAATCCGGAGTATCCGGTTATGCAGAAAAGATTAGTTGCCGAAGCATATACCCGAAGACTGGAAACGCCAATTTTCTTTGACCATTTGCTGGTATCGAAATTATAGCTCAGCGTCACTTGCTTGCAACGGAGATAATCACCGTTCTCAACCCAATCCGATATAGGCAATGCAGAACCGTTGGAATAATTATCACCATAAATAGGGTAAGCATATTTGGCAACATCTCCTGCCTGCTTCCAGTATTTGTGAAGAACATCCTTGGTATTGTTCCAATAACGCATGTCGGAAGTAGTCGCCGTCGTACCGTTATAGATTTTGTTTCCTCCGGAATATTGCATCAAAACGGACAATCCCCAATTCTTGTAAGTGAGATCATTGGTCCATCCTCCATAATAGGTCGGCATGGTATTTCCACAAATGTCCTGTACCAAATTCGATTGTGAAACTAAGGTTCCATCGTCTTTACGGAAGAACTTGCCGCTCTTTTCATACTTGCAAAGCACATCTACTTCCTGTCCGTTGACATTAGCTACATAGATTCTCCTACCCGTCTCCGGATCAATTCCCTTTGTCTTGTAGAGATACAACTGCCCAATGGATTTTCCAACCACCGTCATATTCATTTCTTCACCTCCTAAGAGATAATCGATTCCCGAAGCAAGAGCCAATACCCGGTTACGCTGGGTGGCAATATTGAACTGAGTGTTCCATTTGAAACTCTTTGAATGAATGACATCAGCCGATACGGAGAACTCGATTCCCGAATTACTCATTTTGCCGGCATTCGTCGTTATTTTATTGCTCGGGATTCCTTTCGAAACGGCAGTAGGAACATTCAAAATCAAATCACTTGCCTTGTTGTAATAATAATCGAAGTCTATGCTGACATTGCCGGGCAACAGGGCACTGAAACCGATATCCGATTTTGTGGAAGATTCCCATTTCAAGTTTTCGGAATCGGCAATACTCGAAAGATAATAGGCACCGCTGTTTCCATAGAAACCTGAACTATAATATGATTTTGCCGCGTAGGCATCTACATTGGTATTTCCAACAACACCCCAACTACCTTTGATTTTAAAGTCGGAAAATACATTCTTCAACGGTTCGAAGAATGGTTCCTCCGATATACGCCATGCAGCGGAAACTCCTCCGAAATTTCCCCAGCGGTTATTCTTGCTTAAGGCAGAAAATCCGTCGCGGCGAAAATTCAAAGAAAGAATATATTTGGACTTGTAATCATAATTCAATCTTCCAAGATAGGACATCATGGTTGTCTCTGCCAGATAATTGCTATAAGGATAAGTGTTATAATAATCGGCTTGGTATACGGAGAATGCAGAATCGAGCAAGCCTGTTCTTTCAGCTCCCCAACGTTCCCGCTTTTTGGAATAAGTTTCGAATCCTGCCAAAACACTGAATTGATGATTGCCAAAATTCCAATCGTACTGAGCAGTATTGGAGAATGTTACTGCATAGTTTTTCACCCGAGACTGATAGGATGCTCCATTTGTTGTAGCATCTCCTTCGAATCCGTCACCGGTGTATGGATTATCAAATTGAAAATCGGATATGGTCATGTAATCGATGCCCAACAAGGACTTCAGGCTCAATCCCTTAATTGGTGTCACAGTTGCAGAATAACTCGAAATGATTCTGGCAATGTCCGAATTCTTGATGCTGCCGTTATCATAAATGCCGGTAGCTGTTGCATAACCGTTATAGACGGTATTCGAAGCATAACCGATACCTCCGTTATCACCGTTATACGGTGTTCCGTCTTCATTGTATGCAGGAACATTCGGAGGCAAAATCAAAGCCATACGTGAGAAATTATGTGTAGCATACAAGCTTCCTTTACGACCTTTGTCGGCATATTCCGTTTTGGATTGTGTGGCATTCATCTTGAAATCAAACTTCAACCAATCCGTAGCATTGGCCGTTACGGATGCATTGCCACCCAAACGATCATAATGGTCTTTCATTACGACACCCGTCTGATTAGTATAATTAAAGGAAAGAAAATATTGTATTTTCTTGCTTCCACCACTCATGGAAACATTGTGATAGTGCTGAAATCCAGTCTGATAAATATATTTTGACCAATCTGTGTCCACCGTACTGCCATCACTAAGAGTGTACATGTTGAATGCCTTGTTGCCGTATGGAGAAACATAGCCAGAGGTTAAAGACATTTCATCTTTTCCATAGCGATTTTTTACCGCCATATTCTTGAAATCGACATATTCCTGTGCATTCATCACAGGGAGAGTCTTTGATGGTGAAGATATCCCTACCCAACCACTATAGGATATTTTGGTATTGTCCTGCTGTCCTTTACGGGTAGTTATCAAGACAACCCCATTGGCTGCACGGGAACCATACAAAGCAGCTGCAGCCGCGTCCTTCAAGACATCCATCGAAACGATATCCGCCGGATTGATATCTGACAAGGCATTGATATTGTTAAGATTGGATACGTTTCCTGATTCTACAGGAACACCATCTACAACATACAAAGGCTCTGTTCCTGAAGTAATGGAGCTGACGCCTCGGATACGTACCACAGGCGCCTGTCCTACTCCGGCATTCGGAGTAATGATGCTGACTCCGGAAGCTCGTCCCTGCAAGGCCGATTCCGCATTAGGATTTGGTATATCCCTGAAATTATCCCCTTTGACTGTTGCAACAGACGCCGTCACATTCCTCTTGGTTACAGTACCATAACCTACTACGACAACTTCATCTAGCGTCTTTGAGTCCTCTTTCAAGGTTATGTTGAAAACTGTGTGGCCATCTACACGGACCCTCTCTGACAACATTCCAACATAAGATACTTCCAAAATGGAATTTTTTGGAACTGCAAAAGAAAAAGCGCCATTCACATCGGTCACAGTACCGATTGTAGAACCTTTTACGACTACGGAGGCACCGATAACCGGTTCCGACTCCGCATCCACAACTTTACCTTTTATATTTACATTCTGAGCTGACCCCAAGCCCGTGCCCAGAAATAAAAGTAAAGTAAAAACAAAAAACAATCTTTTACCCATTTTTGTCGTGTTTATGTAAATAATAGCTATATGAACTCTTATAATATAAATATCAAAACGAAATAATATAAATTACTTATAATAATTTTTTGATTAATATTTTTCTTTATTTAAATCATTATGATATATAATTATCTATTTTAGGTTTCATAATGCAAATTTACAAAAGATATGTTTATCCCATTTCAAAAACTTATATTTTTAAAGTCATTTTATAAAGTAATTAAATAAAAGTCTATTTTGTGTTAAATAATAACTGTCTGTAAGCAAAAGCTAAGCTTTTAACATCAAACTGAAAGAATAAGCAAAAAAAATATGCATGGGTATATGTTTTTCAACACATATCCATGCATATTTATATGATAGAAACCTTTTTCCCTACTGTATATTCGGCATGAGGTAACGGTCTCCTGTCTCTTTAACCATCATTTCAAGGAATTCCTTTGGAAGCTGGATATCTTTGAGATGACCTCTTCCTTCTATAATGGCTCCATCCTTGGAATCGCGGACTTTAAAATCATTATACTTCACAATGAGAAACTGTGCCAGAGTCATCCAACGATCCATCATGAGTTGTGCCGACTGTTGTGAATAGTCGTTCAGGAACTTCTGAGCTTTTGCGGGACTCTCTGCATACAGGGTTTTGGCTATGCTTTCTATGGAATCCTGACGATTGTGAAAACCATTTTCCAAATTACTCTGATAATATCGGAAATCATCAATCAGAAGATTATACCGCGGATAGACCATATTGGCAACCCAATTGCACATCCAGAAAGCTGACTTAAAAGAGAAACGGGTATCGCTGCCTACTCCACGCTGAAAACATTCGGGAGTATCCGTCGTGCAGCAATACATCGGAACATAGGCAACCATATTGGCATCGTCACATCCAAACCATTGCACTCCGCCAATATGATTCGGCAACCAACTACGCATCTGCGCAACCAGGGTAAAAGCACTCTGAACGGTTCCCGTAGGGCGCTCCTGAAAGTATTTCTTTCCATTGACCTCATACTGATAAGGTGCCGGACGATTAGGACATCCATAAGGCCCCCACGAATAATCCTTAGTAATATCCAAAGGAGTTCCTTCATAATGATCACGCATAGCGTTCTGAATATCCTGTACGGAAAGCTTGTGGGTCGGCTTGATGTAAAGCGGCATACGCTCGTTGCTCTCACCGGTAATCAGCGGCAGGTATTTCTTCATCTCCGGATTACACCTGTTGAAAAAGCTCCAAACGCGGGCCTCGCAATAACGACATCCTTTGAAATCGAGCGGACAATAGGCATCACAAAAAACGAAGTCTTTGTCGGATCCCTTGTAATAACCTTTTTCACGTGCAAATTTTACTACATCCTTGGAGTACATGCAATTCTTCTTGTCACTAAAAGGTATCTTTCCGATACGTGCCTGATTGGCATAAGCACATACACAATCATCGGGAATACGGATAGCTACCCAAACGGCTCCATGTCCTCCTTTGCCTTTGCCGAAGAGTTCCATCACCCAAGCTTCATTTGGATCACACACGGAAAAATTTTCGCCTTCCGAATTATAACCGTACTTGTCCATCAGTTCCGCCATGATTTTGATAGCTTCGCGAGCAGTTGAAGCACGTTGAAGTCCTAATTGCATCACTTGAGGATAACTCAACAAACCGGTTTCGTCAATAAGTTCCTTGCGTCCATCAGTCGTCGTTTCTGTAATAGTTACCTGACATTCATTCATATTGCCCACCACATTATATATATGTGAAGCTTGAGGAATGGAATCGGGTACTGCCTTGTTGCCCCACCAACTGCGCAAAGGCATCATGGTTCCTTTAGGAAAATTTCCGGCATGAGTAATGGTCAAAGTGCCATAGCCGCCATAGCCGTCACAATTGTAAGTACAAATTACGGAACCGTCGGCAGAAGCAGTCTTGCCGACAATCAAGTTTGTGCAGGCTCTACCTGTTACATAGAGTAGAGATAACACTGCAATTAATAATAACCTTTTCATCTGTTTTATTTTGAATTGATGTCACAAAGTTATTAATTTATTCTTACTTATAGCCAACATGAATACTTTTTTATTTTTTGAAATCATTTTACTATAAAAATATCTGATTAGGCACATAAATAATCAAAGAAGAAAAAGGAGAAATTCCGGATTGAATATATTAATTTATCGATTTGTACTCACTTTTTGCGCCAGTGAAACAAAAAATTGCTCCCATGAGACATACAATAATTTAAATTGAAATACCTTAGCTCCCGTAATTAATTAACAACTTCGCCGATACAAAAGAAAAAAATGATAGCACATTGGGTCTACATATTCGAAGACAAAAAGCAAAATCTAACGATAGGGTTGACAACCGATATCGGGAAAAAGCTGTCCTTTACCACCGAGCCCAATCGAATTATCTACCTAAGGTCTTTCGATGATTCTTTCGATGCAGTAGCTCACAAGCATCTGCTCGATGATCTTTCTGAAAAAACCGTACGTGCCTACATAAAAAAACACAAAGACAATACCGAAGCAACTCTATTTTCCTTATCAACTACTACCGGCTGATAGAATCCAAATTGTGCTTGAAGGAAAACGTAACATGAACTTCATTTCTTTGTAACGGTTTTGTAATATTACTTAAGTATATTTGTTTTTGAAAAAAAGGCACATATAATACCTAAAATTATGAAAACAAGTTTAACTACAAAAATTCTGATTACGTATTTGATAATCACATTGATGTATCTGACTGGACATTTTTTCATCTTCAACTGAAAAGAGGAAAAACGACATAAAGCTCCTGAAAGAATTCTGAAAAAGGGTTCTTTCAGGAGTTTCTTTGTTTATGAAAGCAAACTATAGCATCTTTTATGAATTTAAGCCTTGCCCCACTACGGATTCAATTTATATTTTTTGTAAATTTGCGCTCAAACATCGTTTGAGAACAAAGCAAACGGTTTTTCAAAAATTATCAAAATGAACAAGCGTATTATCATCGACGGCTCTATCATTTTGGGAACAGCTTTGCTCACCATCCCAACCGCCGCCCAGACAAAGAAAAGCAAGCAGGTGCAGCAACGCCCCAATGTATTGTTTATCCTGGCCGATGACCTCGGTTATGGTGATTTAAGCTGTTACGGCCAAGAACGATTCGAAACACCGAACATCGATAATCTGGCCCTTCAAGGCATGCGTTTCACACAATGCTATTCGGGCACAACTGTCAGCGCTCCATCACGAGCAAGTTTGCTCACGGGCCTGCATACAGGTCATACGGCAGTACGAGGAAACAAAGGAGCCAAGCCAGAAGGACAATTTCCTTTACCGGAAAATACTTACACCATCTTTCACCTGTTCAAGCAAAACGGCTATGCAACAGGAGCTTTCGGCAAATGGGGACTAGGGAATATAGGTTCCACAGGAGAACCGGACAAAATGGGGATAGACAATTTCTTCGGATATAATTGCCAGAGCCTTGCTCACAATTACTATCCCGATCACCTTTGGGATAATAACCAGAAAGTGGACTTCCCGGAAAATCTCAACGGTGGCCATGGAACATATTCCGCAGACCTCATTCATGACAAAGCGATGAAATTTCTTGATGAGAACAAAGACAAACCTTTTTTTCTCTTCTATCCTACTACGATACCTCATGCGGAACTGATTGTACCAGAAGACAGCATCATCCGGAAATTCAGAGGTCTATACCCTGAAACGCCGTATCATGGAAACGACAGCAATGAACGAAAAGGCGGATATTGTTCCCAGGTTTATCCTCACGCCACCTTTGCCGCCATGGTCTACAGGCTTGATGTCCGTGTAGGACAATTGGTTCAGAAATTGAAAGACTTGGGCCTTTATGACAATACCATCATTGTTTTTGCCAGCGATAACGGGCCTCATATGGAAGGCGGAGCCGATCCGGATTTCTTTAATGGCAATGGCATTTATCGGGGTATCAAGCGAGATGTTTACGAAGGAGGAATCCGTGTACCCATGATTGTAAGTTGGCCGGGACACATCAAAGCTGGAACACAAACCGACTTCATGTGCTCTTTCTGGGACATGATGCCTACTTTCGATGAATTGTTGAAAGGCAAACCCATAAAGAATACCGACGGCATCAGTCTGCTTCCTTTACTGGAAAGCAAAAAAGGACAGCAACTTCATGACTATCTGTATTTTGAATTCCACGAAATGAACGGTCGGCAGGCTGTACGCAAGGGCGATTGGAAACTGGTTCATCTCAATGTAAGCGTGCCCTCACTTGAGAAATATGAGTTGTATAATCTGGCATCCGATCCTCAGGAAAAACATAACATCATCGGACAGTATCTGGAAATAGAAAAAGAGATGAAATCAATCATGGTAAAAGCCCACGTTAAAGACCCTAACTGGCCTCTTTTGCCATCAGAAAAACAATAAGAAAAAAATGAATATATGAAAAGAGTTACATTAGTTATTAGTCTATGCTTGTTTGCCATAATGGGATGGGCACAAAAAAGTGCTCCAGATATGGCTGACATCTTTAACGGGAAATACGCTTATGAACGCATTTCGGGAGTTAATCCGCTGAATGACGGAGAAAGCTATTCCCAAATCAGTACTGACGGGAAACGGATTATCCGAAAATCATTCAAGACTGGAGAAGAAACCGGAGTCCTGTTTGATGCAGCAACTGCCCGTAACAAAAAAATTGAACGCGTGGAAGGATATATCATGTCGCCGGACGAAAGCCGCATATTGATTCAGACGGAAACGAAACCTATCTATCGGCGTTCATTCACTGCACAGTATTACATTTATACAGTGAAGAACAATACACTTGAATCTCTCTCCGACAAAGGTGCACAACAAGTCCCTAAATTTTCACCGGACGGAAATTGCATTGCCTTTGTCCGTGATAATAACATCTTTCTGGTGAAACTGCTCTTCAATAACAGTGAAAGCCAAGTCACTACAGACGGAAAGAAAAATGCTATACTGAACGGAATACCCGATTGGGTGAACGAAGAGGAATTTGGTTACAATTGTGCCTATGACTTTAGTGCCGACAGTCAGATGATTGCTTTTATCCGCTTTGATGAAAGCCAAGTTCCGACCTTTTCTTTTCCACTCTATAAAGGAATGAATCCGGAACTGAAATCTTTCGCCGATTATCCCGGCAGTTATGAATACAAATATCCTGTAGCAGGAATGACGAATTCCACTCCAACTGTACACACATTCGACATCAAGAGCCATGTTATCCGCAAAATGGACTTGCCAATCGATACCGATGGCTACATAGCCGGAATACAATTCACCGAGGATCCCAATGCCTTGGCCGTACTGACTCTCAACCGCCATCAAGACCGTTTTTCTTTGTATATGGCAAATCCCCGTTCACGAATCTGCAAAATGATCTACCGTGACGAAGATTCCAAATACATCAATGAAGGAGCTTACCGGCAAATCAGGTTCTATAAAGATAACTTTGCCGTTCTCAGTGAACGTGACGGATATCAGCATATTTATTGGTATACCATCGGCGGAAGAGAAATCAAGAAAATAACTTCCGGTGAAATGGTTGTTACGAATCTTTACGGTTACGAACCGGCTACGCAATCTTTCTATTATTCTGCAACAGACGGAAGTCCACTCAGAACAGCCATATTCAAGACTGACATGAAAGGAAAGACCATATGTCTGAGTTCACAAAAAGGAAGCAACAGTGCTATTTTCAGCAAAGATTTCAAATATTACATTAACACGTATTCCAACCTTACCACCCCTCCGGTAGTCACCTCGATGAGCAATGCCGGGAAAACGCTGAAAACTTTAGTATCAAACGATGCTCTTAAAGAAAAGCTGGCCGCTGTAACTATGCCGCAAAAGGAATTGTTCAGCTTTACTACAGGAGACGGTGTGAAACTAAACGGCTGGATGATAAAGCCTTCCGACTTCAATCCCTCACATAAATATAAAGTACTAATGTACCAATATGGAGGTCCCGGTTCACAAGAAGTCTTTGACGGCTGGACTATCGGAATAAACCGCAACGGAGGAATGTGGGAAAGTGTCCTATGCTCGCAAGGTTTCATCATTGTATGTGTTGACGGACGTGGAACAGGTAACCGTGGAGCGGCTTTCGAGAAAGACATTTACTTGAATCTCGGTGTGAAAGAAGCTAAGGACCAAGTAGAAACAGCTATCTGGTTAGGACAGCAATCTTACGTCGACAAAGACAGGATAGCTATCTGGGGATGGAGTTTCGGCGGATTCAATACACTGATGTCCATGAGTGAAGGACGTCCGGTATTCAAAGCCGGTATCGCTGTGGCAGCACCAACATGCTGGAAGTACTATGACAGCATATACACCGAACGTTTCATGAGGACACCGAAAGAAAATGCTTTAGGCTACAATGAATGCCCTATCAGCAGAGCTTCAAAACTAAACGGCAGTCTGCTTCTTGTACACGGCTTGGCAGATGACAATGTACACTTCCGTAACTGTGCGGAATACAGTGAAGCATTGGTTCAAGCTGGAAAACAATTCCAAATGCAGGTTTACACCAATCGAAATCATGGTATCAGAGGTGGTAACACCTCTTTGCACCTCTTTACCCGCATGACGGACTTTTTAAACAATGAATTGAAATAACCGCTATTTGTAAATCAGGAAAATACAAGGAATTTTGTCCAAATCGGGAATATTTCCTTTCCAATCCTTCAAAGGTCTGGTTTTGATATATTCCCCTTCGCAAGTAATATTGGCGGCAATACATAATTTGGTGGAGGGTTTGCAGACACGCAAAATATCCTCCACCATTTTTTTGTTTCTATAAGGTGTTTCTATAAAGAGCTGGGTTTGGTCCTCAGCATAAATACGTTGTTCCAACTGTTTCAGTTTTTTTGTTCTTTCCTCTCCGTCAATAGGCAAATAACCGTTGAATGCAAAACTCTGTCCGTTGAATCCGGAACCCATCACAGAAAGGATGATGGATGAAGGGCCTACCAGAGGAATCACTCTCAGATTTTTTCTTTGGGCAATGGCTACCACATCGGCACCGGGATCTGCAACAGCAGGACATCCGGCTTCCGAAATAACCCCCATGGAATGTCCTTCGAGCAAAGGTTTCAGATAGTCTGATATTTCTTCATGAGAAACATGTTTGTTGATAGGGAAAAAAGTGGAACCGTCAATATCAAAAGCAGGATCAAGCTTTCGAAGAAAACGACGTGCCGTGCGCACTTCCTCGACGATAAAGTACCTGATTTGTGAAATGATTTCCTTATTATAGGAAGGAAGAACTGTCTCCAAAGGGGTATCTCCAAGAGTTACCGGCAACAAATATAAAGCTGTATCCATAATAGCGCCTGATTATTTAAGAGCATCCAATAGCATCTTTTTGTAATGTCTGTCCTGAAGCAAACCAAGTATGGTGACTTGAGGATTCTTTTGCATATATTCATCAATCAAATGAGCGCCTAGCCACACTCCAAGAAATGACGGGGAAGTTTCCCCAAAATAACGATTGAACGGTGACGGTTTGAAATAAACATCAAAAAGTTCGCGGTCACGTGATTCAAGCTGTTGGGTCTTTAACATAAACTTCCACACACGCTCTCTATTTTCCTGTGCCCATTGGCTTTCATATTTTGAATAGCCAATTTCCTCATCCAGTTGCATTCCCAAAATCTTTGCGATAACCCAGTGAATCTTGCCTTGATAGATTATCTGCTCCATCAAAGTCCTATCTCCTCCCCAATCATATGGGTACTCACTCATCAGGAAAAACAAGAAACAATCGGGAACAATTCTGGAACGCGTCATATATCTGCTTTGATAATTAAAGAATATGTTTTTGTACAATGGATAATCGGCTCCCATATACTTGTCAATGCTAAAGCCTAAAATACTATCGCCCACGACTACCGACTGATTCAATGCTGAGAGCTGGGAATAGATGACGGGAACTGACAAAGACGGGATGTTTTTCTTAAGTGCTCTGAATCCTTTAGTCAGATCTCTTTCGATATCCCCCATATCTTTGTATTTTAAAAGTGCAGCCTTATCTAGCTTCATAAGAGTTGTATCAGCAAAATAACTGCGGAGTTTGGCATTAATATCGGGATCATTTACCTTTCCAAGTACCAGCACATCTTCCAGAAGAAATTTTGTTTGCAACGGATAGTCAGTATTCATTTTCTGCAAAGCGGAAAAGCTGTTGGCAGAAACATAATCCATCAATAGTTTGTCGTAGCGCACAACAGTCACACCCATATCCTCTTTCTTCTCATTCTCAGGCTTCAATTGCCATTTGCAAGAAGAAACGAATATACAGACCATTGTCACAAACAAAAAAGTAATCTTTTTACCCATTGATGACTTCAAATGTTAAATATTATTGCAAAGATACATACAAATATTTGAAATTGTGTAAAAAATAAGAGAAAACAACAAAAATTACACTTAAAGTGACAAAAACTGCACACAAGCTATTATTTTATCAATTATCTTTGCAAAGTAATTAAGAGTTTTTTTTCATAATATTTATTTAAGGTTAGAATTAGGTTAACATTATTATTCACTTGCAAACTACTCGGGAGAGCCGTTTGCAAGTAGAATAATAAACTCTTAAACAAATCGGAAATTTATAAACCACCATAACATATACATTACATGAGAACACTTTTCAAAACAGTGCTTATTCTGTCGTTAGCTTTCGTTAGCGCCAATATACTGAAAGCACAATCAAACGTTAAGACATTTCAGTATATCCAACCAGAGATTTACAAGAATCTTCCGTTTCGAATGGAAGAAGTCATTCAACCTTCATTTCCAGACTATTCGGTAAACATTGTCGATTTTGGAGCAAAAAGTGATGGCATCACACTGAATACGGATGCCATAAACAAAGCTATCAAGCATGTCAATGAAAAAGGAGGCGGGAAAGTCATCATTCCGGAAGGCTTATGGCTGACAGGCCCCATAACCTTGCTGAGCAATGTGAATCTATATACGGAAACGAATGCTTTGGTTCTTTTCACGGCCGACCATAACCAGTATCCTATAATAAAGACTTCCTTCGAAGGTCTGCAAACCCGCCGATGCCAATCGCCCATTTCGGCATTCGATCAAGAAAATATTGCTATCACCGGCCAAGGTGCGTTCGATGGAAACGGTGATACCTGGCGTCCGGTAAAGAAAGACAAACTCACTGACTCCCAATGGAAAGAGTTGTTAAGTAAAGGTGGAGTAATTAGCAAAGACGGAAGAATCTGGTACCCGAGTGAAGGAGCCGTGAAGGGGATGAATGCCACAAAAGATTTCAATGTACCCAGTAACATCAATACAGAGGCAGAATGGGCAAGCATTCGGGATTGGCTTCGTCCGGTCCTTCTGAATATCGTCAGATGCAATAAAGTTTTGGTAGAAGGAATTACTCTCCGCAATTCTCCCAGCTGGTGTATCCATCCGCTGTCATGCGAACATATTACATTTAATAAGGTAACCGTTTCCAACCCATGGTATGCCCAAAACGGAGATGCCTTGGACATGGAGTCTTGCAAAAATGCTCTTATCATCAATAATTCATTTGATGCCGGGGACGATGCCATCTGTTTGAAATCAGGCAAAGATGAAGAAGGACGCAGAAGAGGGCAACCTACGGAGAATGTAATTGTCATGAACAATACGGTTTTGCATGGCCATGGAGGATTTGTCGTTGGCAGCGAAATGAGCGGTGGAGTGAAAAACATCTATGTAGACAACTGTACTTTTCTTGGAACGGATGTAGGCCTTCGCTTCAAAAGTACTAGAGGCAGAGGCGGTGTCGTAGAAAATATTTATATCAGCAAAATAAATATGATAAACATACCGACTGAAGGAATCCTGTTCGATTTATTCTACGGGGGACAAAGCCCAACTGAAGCCAAAGACAGCGACAGCAAGGAGGCACGTACAGTCATTCAGGATGTCAACGAAGGTACACCCTGTTTCCGCAACATCTATATCAAAGATGTAATTTGCAAAGGAGCAGGCAGGGCCATTTTCTTCAACGGGCTACCCGAAATGAAAATAAAAAATATCAATCTTGAGAATATCACTATTTCTGATGCTAAAGAAGGTGCCAGGCTAAGTCAGGCAGAAGACGTCAACATACAGAATGTGATAGTCAAAACTCAAAAGGACGGAGAAAACCTGCAAATGTCTGATGTGAAAAATATCACCATCAACGGAAAGAAATATAATGATATAGATTCCAAAGGCTTCAAATTGAATTTATAAAACATTTGTCGATTATTTTTTGTACTTTTGTGACGTATAATAAATTTTGATTATCTGGAAAATGCCATGAAAAGAATAATTACATTAGGTGTGGCTTCCCTTTGCTGCCTTTTTATAATCGCACAAGAAAAGAGCTATTCCGTCACTGTAAGTAACAGCTGGAACGAACAAAAGAAAGATGAACCTGTTGTCATTAAATTCAAGAATCTGAAGGATTGGAAAAATCTGAAAATGGAAGTAAAGTCGGCCGTCGTATGGGATGGGAATGTGGAAATTCCATCACAACTCGATGATTTGAACCGCGACGGGAACAATGACGAACTGGCATTCGTAGCAGATATACCAGCGAAAAGTAATAAAACTCTAAGAGTTGTACTTTCCTCACAACCAAGTACCAAAACCTATCCGGCAAAAGTCCATGCACAAATGAAGCTAAGTGACAAGAACAAGAAAAGTCCTGAGATTCAATATTTATCCGTTCCGGGAAATACTCCCGATGCTGATATATACAGTGCTTTATTCGGCCATGGCCCTTGCTTCGAATCAGAACTGACAGCTTTCCGTGTTTATTTTGACAACAGACAGTCCATTGATCTGTACGGAAAAATCAAGCGACAGCTTGAATTGACTGAAACAAACTTCTATACACCTAAGGAACAGCGCGAGAAAGGTTATGGATGCGATGTTCTCTGGGCTGGGAAAAGCGTAAGTGTAGGTTCTTTTCGTGGATGGGAAAACAATGAACCTACATATGTAAATAAGGTATCGCTAAGAAGTGAGGGTATATTGGCTTACGGACCCGTAAGGACTGTTGTCGAGATAGCCGATAAGGACTGGATATACAACGGAAAGAAACTGAATATGACCCAACGTTACATTCTCTATGCCGGACATCGTGATGTTGAGGTAAGCATTCATTTCGAAGAAGCAGACGTGAAAAATGAAACATTCTGTACGGGAGTCATGAAACTGGAGACCGAAAATACAGGTTTTGTCCAAAACACAGGACTGGCCGGTTCTTGGGGAAAGAATATTCCTGAAAAAGGCGAACCGGACAATGTAGAAACTGTTGGATTAGGCGTCTATGTACCCCAAAGTTATGTGGGCAAAACTATGGAAGACAGCAACAATTATCTGATTCTGCTCAATACCAATGGGAAGAAAAATTTGAAATACAATCTGACTTTTTGCGCTGCCAAAGAGGAAAATGGATATAAGGACAGCAAAAGCTGGTTCGACTATCTGAATAAATGGAAAGAACAGTTACAACACACATGTAACATCAGTATAAAATAATCATATTAACAATTATGAAGAATAGAACAACGTTGGCAGTTCTACTTTTTATGTTTACGACTGCTGCTTTTGCTCAACAAGAAAACTATGTATCGAAAGTGTGGGTGGCCGACCAAGGAAACGGAACGTACAAAAACCCTATACTGTATGCAGATTATTCTGATCCCGACGCATGCCGCGTAGGTGATGATTATTACCTCACAGCATCGAGTTTCAACTGCCTGCCGGGATTGCCCATCCTTCATTCCAAAGATCTTGTGAATTGGGAGTTCTGTTCATCAGCCGTACCTTATGCATTATATCCATATACAGATACACGCCCTCAGCACGGCAATCGTGTCTGGGCTCCGAGTATTCGCCATCACGATAATGAATTCTACATCTTTTGGGGAGACCCGGATTATGGAGCTTATATGACCAAAGCCAAAGACATCAAAGGCCCTTGGAGCGAACCGGTTCTGGTAAAGCCCGGTAAAGGTATCATAGACTGCTGTCCGCTTTGGGATGAAGATGGAAAAGTCTATATGGTACATGCTTATGCAGGAAGCCGGGCCGGATTCAAAAGTGTGCTTGCCATCTGTGAACTGAATAGTGAAGCAACAAAAGCCATTACACAATCTCGAATTGTTTTCGACGGTCATGACGGACAAGAAACAAGCGAGGGCCCTAAACTATACAAACATGGAGGGTACTACTATATCTTCCACCCTGCAGGAGGCGTACCGACCGGTTGGCAAACCGTTCAGCGTTCTTCCAACATATACGGACCTTATGAAGCAAAAATTGTAATGGCACAAGGTAAAAGTAGTATAAACGGGCCTCATCAAGGTGCCTGGGTCGATACTCCGACCGGAGAAAACTGGTTCCTTCATTTTCAGGATGTAGGTGCATACGGACGTCTCCTCCATTTGCAACCCATGAAATGGGTAAATGGATGGCCCGTTATCGGTGTAGATAAAGACGGTGACGGATGCGGAGAACCTGTACTTTCTTACAAAAAACCAAACGTTGGGAAAAATCATTCCATCTGCACTCCGCAAGAAGATGATGAATTCAACGGCTATACCCTTTCACCTCAATGGCAATGGAATGCCAACATTAACGAAAAATGGGCATACTTTGCTGGAAACAAAGGCTTCGTTCGTCTCTACTCCTATCCGGTACCTGATGATTACAAAAGTCTATGGGATGTGTCCAATCTTCTTTTGCAAAAGACTCCGGCTCCGGAATTCACAGTAACGGCCAAACTGACATTCAAGCCATCTCCCAAATATAAAGGGGAACGCACTGGTTTGGTTGTTATGGGAATGGATTATTGCGGACTCATTCTTGAGAATACAGAAAAAGGTATTCTTTTGTCGCAAGTGGAATGTAGGAAAGCCGACAACAAAGGAACTGAAACTGTCAATTCCTCCAAAGAATTGAAAGATGCAACAGTCTATCTGAGAGCAAAATTCCACACAGAAGGAAAAATCAAAGAAAGTGAAGGTGGCAGTGACCTTCTTGTTAAGTGCGAAATGAGTTACAGTACGAATGGAAAAAACTATACATCCATGGGCAAGACCTTCCAAGTGAAAGAAGGGAAATGGATAGGAGCAAAAGTCGGAGTATTCTGTACACGACCGGCTATTGTCACAAACGATGGCGGATGTGCAGAAGTTGACTGGTTCCGCTTTACAAAATAATAATTAAAAGTATAGGACAAGACTTTCTCCACCCCATCCGGAGAACCTGCTTTACATGTAAGTAAATCCGAATACAAAACATAGAGAGCCTTTTTAGCACCCACTCTCAGTAATTATGATTACTTTTGCATCTGGTAAAAAAGAGACAAAAGGATTATGAAAAAGTTATTTATATTTGATTTGGACGGAACCCTTATCAACACGATAGCAGATTTGGCGGAAAGTACCAATCAGGCACTCAGGATTCTAGGATTCCCTACACATACGACAGAAGAATACAAGTATTTTGTAGGCAACGGCGTTATGAAACTCTTTGAAAGAGCTTTACCGGAAGACGCACGCACGGAAGAAAATATAGTAAAAGTCCGCTCGCTTTTCGTACCTTACTACGACAAACACAATGCCGATATGAGCAAAGCCTATGAAGGGATGCCTGAAATTTTGAAAACATTGCAATCAAAAGGCGCAAAGCTTGCCGTTGCATCCAACAAGTACCAAAGAGCCACATCCAAACTGATCAGCCATTACTTTCCGGAGATAAACTTTTCGGCTGTATGGGGACAACGTGAAGGAGTTCCCGTCAAGCCCAATCCTGCTGTTGTCAATAATATACTTCAAGAAACCAGTATCAGCAAAGAAAGCACAATCTATTTGGGAGACTCTAATGTAGATATGCAAACGGGAAAGGCCGCGGAAGTCGATGTATGTGGAGTTACCTGGGGATTTCGTCCCAAAGAGGAATTAATGAAAGAAAATCCCTCTTACATTATCAGCAAAGTCGATGAAATTCTTTCCTTTCTCTAAAAAGGAACAAGATTCACCATAATAAAAGCCGGGAACAAGTCAGAATGATTTCTGATTTACGTTCCCGGCTCTTTTTGTTATTGAGACTATCCTGTTATCAATCCTCTGTAATGAGAACTGTGACGCCTTTGGCACTTTGGGCACCCATAACCAAAGCCTGCTCGATATCGGCAGTTTTGGATGGTCCCGAAATGAAAGAGCCAAAGCCATAATCGGTAAAGGTTATCGCTTTGTAAGCCTCATGCATGTTATTCACAATTTTACTTTTGGAAATGAGAATCACCAGATATTCCGTAATGAATATGACTGCCTTTTCCTTCATCGTCTGAGGGATCCAGATACACCCGTTCTCAGCCACGCCCACTTCCCCTCTCACCACAGCCACATCCGTTCCATTCAATTCCTGAGGAGTAGCTACTTTATCAGGATTGATTGTTGCAAGAGTGACTTCGGACAAGTTGGATGCAACAACCGTTGCATCAGGATAGAGTTGACGTATCAGAATATTGATGTCTTCATCTTTCTTCACAAAATGAACATCCCCTCCCACAATCTTACTGATTTTCACGAATTGTTCCACCGTATCGGCATATTGCACGCCTTTGACGGACAAATCGGGCATATCATAAGTTTCGGAAATATTCTTCTTTATATTGGACAATATTGATTCCTTGCTGCTCATAGTTCCTTCATTTTCTTCGTTCATTTCACTTTTCCTTTTCTCCACATAGTTTCAAACGATTCTTTAGCAAAGGAGGGCAGTTCCCTGCCTTTTCCCCATGCATTCAATCCGTTATAGACCATGAAACGTGGAAGACAATTCACTATGGGAGCCATCTTCAGACTGAACCTGTATAAAGAGGGATGATCATAAAGGATGGTCATTCCGCTAGACATGGTTTTCTTCATCGGATCGGCCTTATGGAATCCATCAAGACTCTGACGCCAACGGTAAATCTGCTCTGAAAGGTTCACTTTAGCAGGACAGACATTATCACAGGAACAGCACAGAGAACATGCTGAAACATTGTCACTGTATTCTTGAGGTGATCGAAGCATACCTAAATTAATTCCGATAGGTCCCGGGATAAAATAGGTATAAGAGTATCCTCCGCTTCTGCGATAAACGGGACACGTATTCATACAAGAACCGCAACGCAGACACTTCAATGTCTCCCAATGTTCCTTATTGCCGATAATATCGCTGCGTCCGTTATCAACCAGCACGATATGCATCTCACATCCCGGACGAGCCTTACGGAAATGGGATGTATAAGTAGTGGATGGCTGTCCCGTTGCAGAACGGGCAAGCAAACGGATGAAGACACCCAAAGCATCATAATTAGGAATTACCTTTTCAATACCCATCGAGACGATATGCAGTTTGGGAAGAGAAGTACTCATGTCAGCATTTCCCTCATTGGTGCAAACTACAACGTCTCCCGTTGCTGCCACTCCGAAATTGGCACCGGTCATTCCGGCATCGGCCGTCATGAATTCGTTGCGCAAGTGCATGCGGGCTGCTCGGGTAAGATAGGTAGGATCACTGTTGTCCTTTTCAGTATGCAGTTTTTCCTCAAAAAGCTTTCCTACTTGTTGACGTTTCAAATGAATGGCAGGCATCACGATATGTGAAGGCGGTATATTCATCAACTGAAGAATGCGTTCCCCCAAATCCGTTTCAACAACGTCAATACCTTTCGATATCAAAAACGGGTTCAAATGACATTCCTCCGTCAGCATGGATTTACTCTTCACCAGTTTCTTTACCTGATGTTGTTGTAAAATGTCATATACAATGCGGTTATGTTCCTCCGCATCCTTTGCCCAATGGACAATGACACCGTTGGCTTCGGCTTGACGGGAAAATTGTTCCAGATACTGGTCCATGTGAGTAATGGTGTGCTGCTTAATCCGACTTGACAATTCGCGCAGTTCTTCCCATTCGGAAAGACCCATAGCCATTGTGTCCCTCTTTTCGCGAACATACCAAAGCGACTGGTTATGCCACTGCGAGTCTTCCTTGTGTTCAAGGAATGCGGCCGCAGCTATAGAATGTTTCGTGCTCATAATCCCGCTGCTAAAATTTGTACGACATGAATGAACTTGATAGGTTTATTCAACCTTTTGGCAATGCCTTGCATGTGCATCAGACACGAGCTGTCCGGACCGGTGATATATTCCGCTCCCGTAGCCATGTGGTTATTCAGTTTGTCTGTTCCCATTCGAACCGAAACATCAGGTTCTTCAACTGAGAACATACCGCCGAATCCACAGCATTCATCAACCTTTTCTGGTTCGAGTACAGTAATGCCCTCCACCATCGAAAGCAAATCCTTTATCTTTGAAAAGCTTGGAACATTCTGTTCACTTGCTGATGAAAGATGCAATTCACGTACTCCATGACAACTGTTGTGCAAACTTACCTTATGCGGGAATTTCCCAGGAAGTTGTTTCACTTTCAGTACATCATGCAAAAACTCACAAACATCCATTGTCTTGTCACTGGCCAGGCATTCATGCTTTCCTTCGAGCAACCGAGGATAATTCAAACGAACAAAGGCTACGCAACTTGCAGACGGAGCTACAACGTAATCGTAGCCTTTGAACATATCATCGAAGCGTTCCGCCAAGGGAACCGCTTTTTGTTCGAAGCCAGCATTAGCCATCGGTTGGCCACAACATGTTTGGTTCAGCGGATAGTCGACCTCCACTCCCAAATGTTTCAATAATTTATAAGTAGCCACCCCTACTTCCGGAAATATGGCATTTACGTAGCAGGGGACAAAAAGACCGACTTTCATACCGCTTCTTCTTTCTATATTAATTTATTCGTAATGAGTGTCGAGATAAACAACATGAGTTTGCAAATATTCTTCCAAACCATGTTTGCCATCGGCGCCACCGATACCGGACTTGCGCCAGCCTGCATGGAATCCCTGCATAGCCTCGAAGTTCTCACGGTTGAAGTAAGTCTCACCGAATTTCAACGAACGCATCATCTTGAATGCCATATCCAGATCTTTCGTATAAACTGAAGATGTCAAACCATATTCACAGTCATTTGCCATTTCGATAGCCTCGTCGATAGTATCATATTCTACAATCGGCAATACTGGGCCGAATGTTTCCTGCTGGATGATATCCATTTTTTGCTTGGCATCGATAAGTAATGTAGGTTCAATGAAGTAACCTTTATCGCCAATACGGTGACCGCCGCAAACCAACTTAGCACCTTGATGAATAGCATTTTCGACCTTACCCAAAACAGTTTTCAAAGCATTTGCCTCTACCATCGGGCCCATATCGAGATCTGCGACTTCAGATGGATTGCCTACTTTCACTTTCTTCAATCCTTCAACGAGGATTTCAACGAATTTATCTTTCAAAGGTCTTGGCACATATACACGCTCTGCATTGTTACAAACCTGACCGGTATTGATAACACGTGAAGCAATGATGGAGTTTGCAGCCAATTCAAGATCAGCGTCAGGCAACACGATGGCAGGTGCTTTACCGCCAAGTTCCAAAGATACCTTAGTAATATTAGGTGCTGCTGCGAGCATAATCTGCTGTCCGGCAGATACACTACCTGTCAAGCTGACCATACCAACTTTAGGATTGCTGGCCAAAGCATGACCGATGACAGAACCACGTCCCATCACTACATTGAATACACCTGCAGGAAGATCAATCTCTTCAACAATCTGAGAGAATACATACAGATTTTCCGGGGTCAGCTGACTTGGTTTCAGAACGATAGTATTACCTGTAACCAATGCCGGTGCTGCCTTACGGGCAATCAAGAAGAACGGGAAGTTCCATGGAAGGATACCGGCCGTAACTCCGATAGGTTTTTTGAACAGGAAGATATTTTCGTTGGAACGGTCGCTCTGGATGATTTCGCCTTCATAACGGCGTGCCCATCCGGCCATGTACTCCAGATAATCGGCAGTGAAATTCACTTCCACGTTTGCCAAGGTCTGGGTTTTTCCACCTTCCCGAACAATTATATCTGTCAATTCTTTTTCTCTCTTGCGAATGCCGGCAGCCATCTTGATTAAATACTGTCCGCGTTCTACAGCCGGAACTTTTTCCCATTTAGGCTGAGCTTTTGCGGCAGCTTCAACAGCAAATGCTGCATCCTCCGGAGTTCCTTCCGGCTGTCGGCTAATCACTTCTTCTGTGGACGGATTCAATACATCAATCCATTTTCCGGAATTGTTCTCTATGAACTTTCCGTTGATAAACATTTTTAATTCTTTCATGGTACTAAATTTTAATTATTACGTTTGAAAATTAGTTCTGTAAAAATACAAAGAAAATAATGACATTTCACTTAGAAACAGTAGTTTTTATTGCCATTATTTTTATTACTTAACAGATGACTATCCTTTTTGTTTAAATACTATAACAAGTGGGAAAATATTTATCCGACAGGTAATATCTCAATCCAATAATCATCGGGATCATGAATGAAATACAATCCCATGGATTCATTCTCGAAACAAACGCACCCCATGCTTTTATGGTATTCTCTTATCTTGTCATAATCACCTTCCACCCGGATACAAAGGTGGCTCTCGTTATCTCCCAATTCATATGGCTCGGGATGATTACGCAAGCATGTCAATTCCATCAGGAAACTTCCTGCGTTGTCAGTCAGATAAACCAGGACAAAGGAACCGTCAGGCGCTTCATGCCGATGATGTTCTCTCAGTCCCAAAGCCTTCTTGTAAAAATCTATGCTTTTTTCAATATCGGTAACATTGATATTGAAATGGTCGAAACGTCCTTTTACTTCCATAGTTCATTTCATTAGCGCCAAAATCTGATCGGCATGCGTACTTGTCTTAATTTCTTTGGGAACAAAGATTTTCTCTATGATTCCCTCCTCATTTATTATAAAGGTGGTACGGAAGGTTCCCATATACTTGCGGCCATACATGGATTTTTCACCCCACACGCCAAAAGCCTGCACCAATTGTTTGTCGGCATCCGTAATCAGTGTAAAAGGCAATTCATTTTTCGCACGGAATTTTTTGTGGGAAGCGGAATCGTCCACACTCACTCCTATCACTTCATAACCCGCCTTACGCAAATCTTGATATCCGTCTCTGAAGCTACATGCCTCGGCAGTACATCCGGATGTATTGTCCTTAGGATAAAAGTACAGCACAATTTTTTTGCCTTTGTAATCACTCAGTTTAATGGCGTTCCCATTTTCATCAATACCCAACAGTTCGGGTGCTTTATCTCCTACATTCATAAATTTATTTTTATTTGGTTATACATTCATTTGTCAAAATCAAAAATACACTTTTTCCATTACATCTTCGCTCAATTCAAAAAAAATCAACAAAATTATCCGAAATAGTTGTGAAATTAAAAAGATGTTCTTATCTTTGCACCGCTTTTGAGAAACAAAGCAACAAGACTCGGGGTGTAGCGCAGTCCGGTTAGCGCACCTGCTTTGGGAGCAGGGGGTCATGAGTTCGAATCTCGTTACCCCGACTTAAAGAGAAAGCCTTTAAAATCAGTTGATTTTAAAGGCTTTCTTCTTTTTCTATTTCTACTATTCCCTTTACACATTTATGGAAACACAATAGGATGTCTTATTAAATAGCTGTACTTGATAAAGAATAAAGCAGTACAGCTTACTATTGTTTAAGGTAGACCTTAAAAACATTTGCTGTACTGCTTATTACACAACCAATAATATGTTTCTATGATTTCATAGGCTTATTTGGGCAAAAGAGTGAAACCCCATCGATAATTGTGATTTGGCTGAATGGTATATGCCGGCTCGGGTCTTGCACCCCAACTGTCGTATCCAGCCAAACCTTGCTGCTTCATATCTATGCATACCTCCACATAATCCCGAGGGGTGATATCGTTTACATGAGTCTGATGACGAAGTACATCCTTGGCAGCTTCTTCATTATGATTAGCTTTTAACTCTGGAGACATATTCGACCACTGTCTTGGCCTGTCGAAATTCTCCTCGGAATCATAGTCTTCCACAGAATTACGGAGAGCATTGAAACCGATGACACTATCGGCAAGAATCGTCAGTGATTTTCCTTTGCCACTTAATGCCACCCAACGGGTATCCGTATGATGGCCGGTTTCTTGCGGACGAACATAAGGATATCCCATGTCATCAGCCTTGTTCTTGTAAAGGCCGATCATGCTGCCTGCATTTCTGTCAATATAGTTTTCCTGAGGACCGCGACCATAATAATAAACCTGATTCATCGCTGACGGTAAACGGAAACGTACGCCTATTCTGGGAACTTCAGGTTTGGCGACTGATGTAAATTGAATATCTGCTTTGACTGCTCCCGAAGGATAAATCCGATAGGATATTTCATATAGGTTACCTGCAGCCAGAGAATAAGTAACTTGGACAACAGCTGTTTTTCCATCCATTGCGACGTCGGCTTTCGTTACTTTGAAATTCTTGCTCGACAGCTTCCATACATGTTCGCGCTTAGGCATTCCATTACCATAATCATTATCAGTAGGACCTCTCCAGAAGTTTGGCTGTAAGCCAAAACCATCTGCAAAAAATTCGGTACCTCCCACCTTATAAGAAGTAACAAGTCCGCTTTCCTTATTGAAAACAAAACTTACTCTACCTGAAAAGACCTTTAACTCATCACCGCTTTTGCTTACTTTAAGGGCAGGTCCTCCGTCAGCTATGTGCTTGACGCCTAACTCGGCTGACTGAGGTAAACGGAACTGGTCTTTTGCTATTTCATGTTTTGCCGGAATGGCTCCCTCAGCCCTCTGAGTAATTAAAGAGAAATTCACGAAATATTCCTTTCCGGCTTTCTTTCCCAAGGAGTTGACGGGTATCTGAACCTCACGAGAAGACTGGGGCTCGATATCCAAAACATAAGATCCCGACTTCAAGACTTCCCCATTGGACATGATTGACCACAAAATTGTATATCCCTTTAAATTCGTAAAGTAGAAGCGGTTCATAACTTTGAACTTCCCATTTTGAGCATCAACAGTTTCAAAACCTACATTCTGATAGCAATACTTTACTTCGGCCATGGAAGGGTGCGGATTTCTGTCGGGATTGACAATGCCGTTGCAACAGAAGTTATCATCGCTTGGCATATCCTTTCCAAAATCTCCTCCATAAGCCCAAAACATTCGTCCGTTCTTATCTTTCACCTGTAATCCCTGATCAACCCAATCCCAAATGAACCCACCTTGCAAGTTAGGATAGGTGTAAATGGCTTTCCATTGATCCCAAAGATTACCATTGGAATTTCCCATGGCATGTGAATATTCTGATGGGATAACGGGTCGGTCACTTCCTTTCATTCCTACTTCTTCCAGCCATTCGGCACTTGGATACTGGGGAACGAACATATCCGTATTCCATTCCCACAAAGCTCGTTCATAGCACACGGGGCGTTGCATCATATCCTTATCGGCTTGCTTTGTCCAAAGATAAGTCTGATAGAAATTATAACCGTTCCCGGCCTCATTTCCTAATGACCAAATTGTTACACAAGGATGATTCTTGTCTTTTTCGAACATATTGCGGGTTCGTTCCAGATGTGCTTTCAGCCAATCGGGATTATTACCCAAAGAACCGCCTTTGCTCAAATTATAATACATTCCATGGCTTTCAATGTTGGCCTCATCATAAACATAAAGTCCGTATTCATCACAAAGTTCATAGAAACGGTGATTTTGCGGATAATGACAAAGACGCACAGCATTGATGTTATTTTTCTTCATGATTTCGAAGTCTTTGCGCATAAGAGCTTCATCTACATAATGTCCGGTTTGAGGATTATGTTCGTGTATATTCACTCCTTTCAACTTGAGCGGCTGACCGTTAATGAAAAGAAGTGTATAAGGTTTTCCTTCAGCCGTCTTTAAAGAAGACTCTTTGATTTCTATTTTGCGGAAGCCAACGTTCTGAGGTATGTACTCAGAAATCACTCCGTTCTTTTCTACACTCAGCAAAAGTTTGTAAAGGTTGGGATGTTCTGATGTCCATGTCTTGACCTGGGGTATGGATGCCTCAAAATCCACTTCGGTTTCCTTATCGGGAACCATGTCAATATTCTTTTTGCCGGAGGCAACAAGAGTTCCTTTGTCATCAAGCAGCTCAAAAGCAACATGAACCTTTGCTTCACCGGCTTCATGGTTGTTCATAGCAACATTCACTTTGAACTTCCCTGTCTTGTATGAATCATCCAGAGTAGAAATTACCTTGTAGTCTCTTATCGCTGTTTTAGGCTGCGAATAAAGATACACATCGCGTTCTATTCCACTCATTCTCCAGAAATCCTGACTTTCAAGATAAGAGCCTGTGCTCCATCTGTATATTTTAATGGCCAGCTCGTTTGAACCTGACTTCACATAGTCGTTTATTAAAAATTCTGCAGGCGTTTTGGAATCTTCATTATATCCGACTTCCCTTCCGTTGATATAAACGTAAACACCCGACTTGGCACCTTCCAAATGAAGATAGATATCCCGGTTCATCCAATCGGAAGGAACATCAATTTTCCGACGGTAAACCCCTACAGGAACTACATCCGGCAACACGGGAGGTGTGGGTTTATAAGTCATAAACTCAAAGCTCTGGTTCACGTAGATAGGAGTTCCAAATCCTTGCATTTCCCAGTTTCCGGGAACTTTTATATCTTTCCAACCCACTGTTGAAACATTCTCAGAAGTAACATCAGCAGGCAATTCCTTATCTGATTCTGTAAAATAAAATTTCCATGTACCATTGAGAAGCTTGTAATAAACACTGTTCTCGAACTTACCCGTTAAAGCTGTAGCACGATTAGAATAACTCATAAAAGTAGTACGGGGCTGTACTTTGTTGACTGAAACAACTTGAAGATCACGCCAGTAGGGTTTATCTGTTTGAACAGCAAAAGCAGTGACAGACATTGCTGCCACTGCTGAAAGTAAAATAGTTTTCTTAAAATAAGTCATAAAATCAAATCAATTCTATTTAGCAAAAGCATACTTGAATCCCTGTATCTTGTTCCATCCGCCACGCGTGAAGTCTGGAATTTCAACAGGAGCAAAGTTGTTCTCTACAGAAATCGCAGATAAAGGAATCAAACTGCACCATTCTGCCAAATCATAAACGTCCATATCAAGTGGAAGCCCATTATGAAGACAATAGACTAATCTGTAATCCATGATAAAGTCCATACCTCCGTGACCTCCTACTTCCTTAGCCGTTTCTTCCAAATCCTTAGTTAGAATAGGACTTCTGTATTTTTCCATCAGTGCCTTCTTGACATCTTGAGGAATAAATTCATGTGCCGTAAGTTTGCTATAATCCTTACCGTCAATCGTACCTAACTTGCTACCGTCGATGGCATAACCCTCAACCGGATACTTTTCGGCATAACCTTCTGTTCCGGTCAACTGATACAAACGGCTATAAGGACGTGGATCAGCAACATCGTGCTGTATCTGAATGGTCTTTCCCTTTTCCGTGCGAATCATAGTTACTGTATGGTCTCCATCCTTAAAATCCTTGCAAACTTCTCCTCTGTTCTTTTTCAAATAAGAAGGCAAACGGATAGGATCAGTATCCATACTAACCAAATACTTCATACGGTCACCGCGGTGAATATTAAGCAACTGTGCAGCAGGGCCAAGTCCATGAGTAGGATATACATCTCCCCTATGAGACTTATTGAATTTCATGCGCCAGTCATCATTATATTCCGACCAGTATGGATCCAGACAATGCAAATAGGCACCTTCCACATGTATCGGATCACCGAAAATTCCATGCTGGGCCATATTCAAAGTCGTCAGTTCAAAGAAGTCATACACACAATTTTCTAACTGCATACAATGCTTTTGTGTACGCTCTGCAGTATTAACCACGTTCCATATATCCTTAAGACTTAATGCTGAAGGCACTTCACAAGCTACATGCTTACCGTGCTCCATGGCATAAATCATCATAGGTGCATGGTGAAGCCAATCCGTGCAGATATAAACAAGATCAATATCAGTACGTTCACATAATTTCTTCCAAGCCTCTTCACTTCCACTATATTCAGCAGCTTTAGGAAGTCCGGCTTTTGTAAGGATTTCCTGTGCCTTGCTAACACGGTCGGGATGTAAATCACAAAGAGCTTTGATTTCGACACCCGGCAGGTGAGTCCAACGTGACACAGCACTTGGTCCTCGCATACCTAATCCGATAAAACCAACACGCACTACATTCAATTTAGGTGTAGCTAAATTCAGCACATCCTTTTGTCCGGCAGGACGTTGTGGAGTTTCCACCTTAATGGGTGTCATCTTCGCCTGCTGTTTTTTTGGTGCTGCAGCCCAACAACCGGCTCCGGTTATCATTGCAGCCAACAACAAGATAGAAAATCGTTTAATCATTTTAATTGTATATTTAAAAATTGCAATTCTTATTTTGTCCTGATCTTATATCCGGAAATCCCATAATACAGGATAAACAGGAAACAAGGAACGGCAAGCCAATAAGCCTGCTGCATGGGAAGTACATCTTTCATGAAACCGAAAACGGTAGGAATCACAGCACCTCCGGCAATAGCCATTGTAAGAAGTCCGCTACCTGCTTTTGTAAACTTGCCCAAATCGGCCATAGCAAGTGGCCAAAGGGCAGGCCACATAAGGGAACAACCCAATGCCATCAGGAAAATCATCCAGATGGATACAGAAGCCGGAAGAAGCACAAGTGCCAATGCACCAAGAACTCCTATGACAGCGCAAATACGCATTGCCATTTCCTGACTTAAAACTTTCGGAATAAAAATGATTCCACAAATATATCCCAGAACCATTCCTATACTTGGAATCCAAGCATAAGTGTCGGCATTCTTCAAGCCCAGGCTAGTAGCATAATCAACAGCCGTACTTAAAGAAAGAGTTTCCACTCCTACATAAATGAACAAGGTAATTGCTCCAAGCACCAAGTGAGGGAACTGCCAAATGGAAGTCTTTCCAGCCGCATAAGGGCAATCTGTCACATCATCACTATCTTCACCTGTAGCCTTAACCTCAGGCAATGGAGCCATAAAAGAAAGAAGACCCAGAAAAATGAAAACAGCTATAATAATATAAAACGGAAGATACAAATCTGAAATCCCCACATGAGTAGCATCAGGAACCAATAATGTAAAGAACAACGGAGCCACAGGCCATGCCAATTTATTGCAAATACCCATGATACTCATACGCTTGGCAGCACTGTCTATAGGTCCAAGAATAGTAATATACGGATTGACTGATGCCTGAAGATAAGCATTTGCTGCCCCGCTTACAAAAGAGGCTGTCAGGAAAAGCAAAAAGTTTTCTGTCTTGGCAGATAGGACAAACAATACAAAAGCAAAGGCAAAAATACCGAAAGAAAGCGCCATTGTCTTTTTATAGCCGATTCTCCCTATAGTCATGGACGCCGGAAGACCGAAAATCAGAAAGGGAACGAATGTTGCAGCAAGCAACAAGTAGGCCACTCCTGAAGGTAAAGACAAACTACTTTTCAACGTAGGAATCAAAAAAGAGTTGACTCCCAATGCGAACCCAATCGCAAAAAACATGATACCCACAAAAGCTAAAGGTATCATCATGTTTTTCTGTGCATTCATAAAATATTATTTGTTTTTATTATATCTGTTTTTATCATTACTTCTTTCTGCAACTCTCAATGAAATCCAGCATGGCAGGTGTATTCTCTTCTACACTTTGCAAAAGCTTGAACTGCGCTTTCGTTCTCACCAAATTATGTTCAGGGTATTTTATCTTATAATAAGTATCACCATTTATATAATCGGACAAGAAACGAACTGTCTGCATATATGGGAATAATGCAGCTGCATAAGGCAGATTTTCTATTTCAAGAGGTATCAAAAAGTCAGCTGTTTCCAAATATCCTTTGGTAAAAGCTTTGAATATTTCCATTTTAAAACTTACTTTATCCAAATCCTTATCGTCTTCTTCACCCGTATTCGCTGCCGAACGCATGAAATCACCATAGTCAGAAAAAATAAAGTTGGGCATCACGGTATCGAGGTCGATTACACATAAAACTTTCCCTTCTTCATCAAACATCATATTGTTGACTTTTGTATCACAATGACAAACTCTTTTAGGCAGTTTTCCCTCTCTATACAAGCACTCCGCCTTGCACATTTCCTGGGCACGACTCTCAAGCTCATCCAAATAAAATCTCACAGAATCAACGCGCTTTGCAGCATTCGCTTCAACTGCCTCATGCAATTGTTGCAAACGAAACTCCATATTGTGAAAGTTTGGTATTGTCTCTCCCAATTGTTCGGGAATATCTGCCAGCATAGCTTCGAAGTTACCAAAAGCCCTTCCTGCATAATAAGAGTATTCGGGGTTTACCGTTTCGTAAGTCTTGGCATTGGGAATAAAAACCATAATCCTCCAATAATTCTGACCATCAAAGTAATATGTTTTGCCGCTCTTACAAGGAATGAAATGAAGTACTTTTCTATCAATATCGGATTCGTGTTTCTCTTCCAGTTTTTTTCTGATATGTCCGGTTACAGCTAAAATATTGCTTTGAAGCATATCCACATTCTGGAATATAGCATGATTGATTCGTTGCAAAACATAATCTGCACAATCATTTTCCTGTGTGGTCACTTTATATGTATCATTGATTAGACCTGTTCCCAACGGCTTTACTTCGGCAACATGCCCTTGAATATCAAATTCTGATACAATCTTTATCAATTCATTTCTATCCATAGTATTTTTATCATAAAGTATTAATTAGGACAAAGAAAATAAAAAATTTTAATAACTTACCCCTAAATTAAGAATATTTTTTTAGAATTATACTATTTATTCTTTTATAAGTTCATAAATTGAGACTTATTAAACAATAGTCTTATAAAAAAGGACCTGCCATTTTCTTTTTAGCAGGTCCTTTTTTATATAACAATATATTATCAGCGTCCTATCTCATCCAAGATATGCTTGGCATAATTATAGTTCAATCTATCATAGATGGACAACATGCGAGGCATACGTTTCAAGAAACCGCTGTAGTTTTTCTGTTCTGCAGGTATCCACTGAATTTCGCTGACAGCATCCATACGAGGAAGTACCATATATTCAGCTTGTTTAGGATCTGGAATATATTCAGTCCAAAGGTTAGCCTGAACACCTTTTATATACTTCGCTTCTTCCGGAGTCAACTCAGGTGCGTAAGGCTCATAACTATAGACCTTCTTGACCGGCAAAAATCCTCCTATTGCCATAGGTTCCTTCGCCTGATCTTTGCTCTGATAATAATCAAAATAGCAATAAGTAGTAGGACTCATTACAACATCATGATGCTGTTTTGCTGCCTCAATTCCACCTTTGACACCTCTCCATGACATGATGGAAGCATTAGGTGCAAGACCACCCTCCAAAGTTTCATCCCAGCCAATCATGCTGCGACCATGTGCATTCAGGAATTTCTCGGCTTCTTTAATAAAATAGCTTTGCAACTGTTCTTCTACAGTATGTTCTTTGGTTGCTACTATTCCAAGTTCCTTAGCCTTTGCCTGACATTTCGGGCATTCTTTCCAACGTACTTTAGGACATTCGTCACCTCCCACATGAATCATTTTTGACGGAAATACTTGAATCAGCTCTGCCAAAACATTTTTTATAAATTCGAGAGTCTTAGGATTTCCTACACAAAGTACATCTTCTGAAACTCCCCATTTTGTCCATACCTTGTAAGGACCTCCGGTGCAACCTAATTCTGGATAAGCAGCCAAAGCGCCCATCATGTGTCCCGGCATATCTATTTCTGGCATTACATTGATGTATCTTTTAGCTGCATAAGCCACGATATCTTTGCAATCTGCCTGAGAATAATATCCGCCATAAGGAATACCATCGTATTTTTCAGTATTGTGTCCGATGACAGTCTCGTCACGTTTTGAACCGATTTCTACCAACCCAGGATAACGTTTTACTTCGAAGCGCCAGCCCTGATCGTCTGTAATGTGCCAATGAAAAGTATTGATATTGTGCAAAGCCAGAATATCAATATATTTTTTCACAAAACTGACAGGGAAAAAATGACGGGCACAATCGAGCATCATACCGCGATATTCAAAGCGAGGCTCATCTGTAATAATTACAGAAGGAAGGATAACTTTCTCCTGAACATCAACAGGCAAGGATTTTCTTAAAGTCTGGATTCCGTAAAACACTCCTGCAGGAGTCTGACCATAGATTGTGACAGACTTGGGATTTACGACCAAACGATATCCTTCTTTATTCTTAATCTTGGAATCGATTGCCAAAGTTATTGTACCTCCCGAAGATTTTCCTGCAACAGGCTTCAATTTAATACCGGTCAATTCATTAACGTATTCCGCCAAAAAATCTGCATTATTCTGCATTTTGGCGTTGCCTTTCGGATACATCACCTTTACTCCGTTTTGCAAAACAAATTCACCGACTTGTTCCTGCACGTGCCTTGGCAAAGGAACAACTTGATAATCTGCCTTTTGTGCCAAGGCAGGAAAAGCAAATGACAATGCAAAAAATGCAAGTGTCACACATTTGTAATTTTTTGTAAATAAATTCATAACAATTTAAGTAAACAGGTTAATATTTCATCTTATAAACTAATGTTCCACCTTTCATAATTACAGCATGATCAATATAATTCTTTGTGTAAACTTTTCCATTCAAAAGAATCTTGTCTACATGCTTATTCTCTTTACTGAGATTTTCTGCCGTAATTGTAAATGTCTTTCCGTTTTGCAAATGAAGTACAAACTTTGGCATTTGAGGAGCTCCAAAAACATATTGGGCACTAATCGGATTTACAGGATAAAAACCCATCGAAGAAAACATGTACCATGCCGACATTTGACCACAATCATCATTCCCACATAACCCATCAGGTTTAGGCAAATACTGCGCATCAAAAATCTGTCTAACCAAATCCTGTGTTTTATGTGGATTACCTGCCAAAGCATATAGATAGGTCACATGATGACTTGGCTCATTCCCGTGTGCATATTGTCCTATCAATCCCGTTACATCAGATAGGTTGCTATTTAATTTCAATGTAAACAAAGAATCCAACTTAGACATGAACGGCTTCGGTCCCCCCATTAATTTGATGAGTCCCGGAACATCTTGCTGCACATGCCATGTGTATTGCCAGGCATTTCCCTCTGTATAGTCTCCTCCGGAAGTCTCGGCATGAGCCAAATTCGAAGGATTGAAAGGAGTTCTCCATGTTCCGTCGCTATTACGCGGACGCATAAATCTAGTTGAAGGATCAAAAAGATTTTTATAGAATTGTGCTCTGTGGCTAAAGTATTTAAAATCCTCTTTCTTTCCCATCAAGCGAGCCATGTCGGCTGCTGCATAGTCGTCATAGGCCGATTCCAGAGTAGACGATACTGATTCAGCCTTTATCAAATCCGTAGGGAAATAACCATATTTCATATAAGTTTCCCAATCCGATTTCTGTTTATGAGATACGGTTTGTGACTTTTTAATCATTTCGAACGCCTTTTCCGTATTAAAACCTCTGAATCCTTTGTGATACGCCTCAGCCACAACTGCTACGCCATGGTTGGCTATCATACAATAAGTCTCCTTGCCCCACAACGCCCAGACTGGGAGAAAGCCTTGAACTTCACCCTGACTAACCAGTGAGCGGACAAATGGATTAACTTTTTCAGGTACTATCATCGTATAGAAAGGATGAGCCGCCCGGAAAGTATCCCATAACGAAAATGTGGAATAAAACTCTTCGCCTTCCGCCTTTTGGATTTCATTCTTTGCATTTCTATATGTTCCATCCACATCGGCTATATTATTCGGTTGTATAAGAGAATGATAGAAGCAGGTATAGAAGTTTGTTTTCTGATCATCGGTTCCTTGTACATCGATTCTCGAGAGATAGGAATTCCACTTTTTGTCTGCAGCCTTCACAGTTTCATCAAATCCCCATCCGGGAAGTTCCGCCTGCAAATTCTTTTTTGCGCCTTCAATCGATGATGAAGAAAGAGAAATTTTTACTTCTAACACTTCATTCTGCTGAAGATCAAATGATATCAACATTTTATTGCCTTTTTCTTTTTCCAGTAAGGGAAGATTGACCATTTTCTGCATGGGTCTGTTGAATGTCATCACAAAATATACATCCTTATTCACCCATATACTGGTACGAACATGTCCCGACAAAGTATTTGCATTCTCCCAATTCACTTCACATGCCAAAACGTGCGAGCGGTACTGTTCTTCAGTCCATGACGGAGCATTCTGCAAATCAACCAACAAAGACGCTGAATCAGCTTTCAAATATGTATATCGATGATATGCAACGTGAGGCGTCGCGGTCAATTCGGCTTTTACACCCGTTTCATCCAACATGACCTCGTAATATCCGGGATGGGCTATTTCCGTTTCTTTTCTGAAATTGCTCAAATAATCCTTGCGATCCAAACGAGCTGTTACAGGCATTACCAAAATATCTCCCAAATCCGCACATCCGGTTCCATTCAACCGAGTTTGGCTGAATCCCCATATCCTTGTATCATCATAAACATACTCCGAACAATACTGCCAGCCCATAACGCCCGTTACGGGACCTGTCTGGATCATACTGAAAGGAAGACAAGCTCCCGGAAATGTATGACCATTAAAAGCTGTCCCAATAAAGGGATTGACATATTTTGTATATTCTTTTTGAGCAGAGATTGCTCCGGAAAAGAAAAGACAAATGCATAATACGAACAAGAAGCGATTAGGTTTCATTTTTTTCATATTTATTTTAGGTTAAGGGCAAAATTAATTATTACATGGGAATCTTACAAATAATAGGCTAAGATTTAACATATTGCATCACATTTGCTGGCGGGCGCTGATTTTTAAGTTCATTCTTCATAAAGTCCATATAAGGTGCCACATGTTTGAAGAATTTAAAATATCCTTTACAAAGATAGTTCAAACCGGGATCTCCATTTGCTGTAGATATAAACCTGTCTTTGGGGCAGCCTCCTTGACATGCAAACAAGAATTCACATTCTTTGCATTGAGTAGGCAATGAATCCTTTTTTGCCATACCAAAAGCAGTCTGGCGCTCACTATACATCATTTCAGTCAATGTGCTCGTGCGGATATTACCCAATTTATATTCCGGAAAAACAAAATGATCACAAGCATATACATCTCCATTATATTCCATGACAGCTGCATGACCACATGTTTCTGCCATAGTACATACTCCTGGGGCCTCTCCTACCCAATTGGCAAGAGTCGAATCGAATAGCTGTATAAATGTGGTGCCTACATCATTCCGTATCCATTCATCAAATATCGCACAAACAAAATTTCCAAACTGTTCTGCTGTAACCGAAAAATCAGCCAATTCCCCCTTACCACGTTCTTTCAATGATGCCAAATGACGACCATCGGCATGAGGGAATATCCGTTCGACAATTGGGGCAAACTGAATGTAATGGCAATCTATATCCTTAAAAAAATGATAAAAATCAAGTGGGTAATCGGCATTAAAATCATTGACGACGGCCATAGCATTCCATTCTACGCCATGTTTCTTTAGCAGATTTATTCCATGCATGACTTTAGTGAACGATGGGAGTCCCTGCCTGTTACGGCGATATTCATCATGGAATTCTTGAGGCCCATCGATAGAAATGCCTACAAGCCAATTATTTTCTTTCAAGAATTCACACCATTCATCTGTCAGTAATGTTCCATTTGTCTGAATGCAATTATCAATAGTTCGTCCATGGGCATGTTTCTTTTGTAATTCGAGTGCCTTCTTATAAAAAGAAAGAGGACGCATTAAAGGCTCTCCCCCATGCCAGGTAAAAAGGATTTGCGGCTGAGTTTGAGAATTGATATACTGATCTATGAACTTTTCCAGCAACTCTTCACTTAAAGTAAAACGCACAGATCCGTCTTCTTTATACAGATTGCTCTTTTCCAGATAATAACAATATTTGCAAGACAAATTGCAAAGAGAGCTCACCGGCTTGAGCATTACATAAAGCGGACGTGCGAAAGGTGCATACGTTACCATGTCAACTTTTATTTTATAAATTCCAATTCACCGAAATAGTTCGGTTGATGAAAATTGGGTTGTTCGGTTTTTATAGGGTTCCATGAAAGAAAATAAGGAATACTTAAATGATCTCCACATTTATAAAAGTTGGCTTTGAGAGTCTTTCCTTCCAAAGAATCAATATTACTTTTAAAAAAAGCGGTAAACGGGATTACGAGTGAAACTGACCATTCTTCATCAAAAGGTTTTTCTGCAAAAGTATCTGTCCCTAACGTAGAGTATCTTTTGATTTGAGAAACGATTGATTCATCTCCCCTTTGTCTGTCAGAACGATTCTGTCCACAACCTATTAATGCAGAACCTATGCAATTCGTTTCTATATTGTAATAAATGTCAGCACCGTCCGGCATCAGAAAGAATTCAACGCAAGAATCAGTCCATACATCTTCATTGTCATGTCCACAAAGGGCAAGGACAGTCTGTTCCTTCACCTTATATTGCAATAAAATAGAATCATCAGTATATCCGATTCGAAATCCGACATTCGGGCAGTAAGGATATTCAGGCCAATTCACCGTTTGTATCAGATTCCATTCCGAACAAATCCCTGATAATAATCCGTCCACTTCTTTCGGTTTAACATTTAGGGTATCACTTAATTTCTTTACAAAAATCTTTTTCATATCATTTATTTTTTGATTAGGTTTCCACAACTTTTTTTTCTGTCAGTTCCGCAAATGTTCTCTTGCGAAGAATATAATAACTATAAAGAATCGAACCACATACACGTTCTCGAATATTCTTCTGTTCAATCTCGGACGGATATCTTTTCCTGTCAAAGAAAAAAGAAGGTTTCATCCGAGAGTACTCTCGGTGCGCGCGATAAACAGCCCAGGCATTTTTTACATCCCCCTTCAAGACAAACACCAGGGCTGCAATAAAGTCCAAGACCGAACGAACGTTCATAACGGCTTTAAGTTCATCTTCAGGCAAATTTTTGTAAAGCATCAACAGATTATTCCGAAAATTCAAAAATGTCTTATGAGGGTTCTCTTTTTTTAGAGTAGCCGCACCTAGATGAAAAACTGAACTTTGCGGAATGCATACGATTTCACGATTCATACGCCTGAGTCTCCAGCATAAATCTATTTCTTCCATATGGGCAAAGAAACGTTCATCCAAAGCTCCTGCAGCCCAATAATCATCAGAGCGAATCATCAGAGCAGCACCTGTCGCCCAAAAAAGATGAAGAGGGACATCGTACTGTCCATGATCTTTCTCTACAGTATTAAAAATACGCCCCCGACAAAAAGGATAGCCCCAATGATCCAAAAAGCCTCCGCAGGCACCTGCATACTCAAAGCTTTCCGGCTCCATCATACTTAATAACTTAGGCTGACAGGCAGCCACAGCAGGATGACTGTCCATGAATGCAATTAAAGGCTGAAGCCAGTTTGGCGTCACTTTCACATCAGAATTAAGCAATAAATAATAATCGCTCGAAATTTCTTTCAAAGCAGCATTATATCCACCGGCAAAACCAAAATTTTCGGATAAAGCAATCAGTCGAACAGAAGGACAATTGTTTTTAATCCACTCAAGTGAACCGTCAGTTGAAGCATTATCAGCCACATAAACCGTAACGTTATCTTCACGTGAATATTCTACAACAGATGGAAGATATTCCTTCAACATCTTCTCTCCATTCCAATTTAAAATAACAACCGCTAATTTCATATCACACCAATATAGCCTTTAACGCAGTTCCATCTTCATTAAAATCTTCCAACTTCACCCGAACCAGATGATTATCCAAAGAATGATCAATATCAAGCTCAACCTTAATGTAATTATCAGTAAATCCATGCATAGGCATATCCGGTTTAGGCTTTTCAAGAAGTACGATTCTCTCCTGACCTATATAAGAAGAATAAAAGTCATGCATCTTTTTTTCCGAAAGAGCCAAAAGACACTGGCTTCTTTTATGCTTTACCTCAGGAGGCACCACATAGTCGATTTTCAAAGCTTGAGTGCCCGGACGCTCAGAATAGCTGAATACATGCAATTGGGTAACATCCAAACCTTCCAAGAAATGATAAGACTCATCAAAGTATTCATCAGTCTCTCCACGCGTACCGACAATCACATCGACCCCAATAAAAGCATCTGGAATACACTCTTTAATTTTATGAATTTTCTGGGCAAAAAGGGCCGAATCATATCTTCTGTGCATCAGTTTTAAAACCGAATCCGATCCTGACTGCAATGGCAGATGGAAATGCGGCATAAAAGCTCTTGACCGCGCACAAAATTCTATTATTTCATCGGAAAGCAAATCCGGTTCCAGTGATGAAATGCGATATCTTGAAATTCCTTCAACACAATCCAAAGCTTTAATCAGATCTAAAAAAGACTCCCCGGTTGTCTTGCCAAAATCTCCGATATTGACACCGGATATTACGATTTCTTTTCCTCCTTCTTTGGCTGCCAGTCTTGCTTGATTCACCAAGGAATCAATGGTTCCGTTACGACTGCGTCCACGTGCAAAGGGTATTGTACAATAAGTACAAAAATAATCACACCCATCTTGCACCTTCAAGAAAAAACGAGTTCTGTCTCCTCGGGAACAAGAAGGAGAAAATTTCCGAATATCTTTGCTCATCGTAATAATTGAATCTCCGCTTTCTTTTTTACGAAGATCACCTAGATAATCGAGCAAATCACCTTTTTGTTCGGATCCTAAAACCAAATCAACACCTTCTATCTTGGCTATTTGTAAAGGTTTAAGTTGTGCATAACATCCCGTAACAACGACAAAAGCCCCGGGATGTTGCTTGGATAACCGATGAATAGCCTGACGGCATTTTTTGTCGGCAACCTCAGTCACAGAACAAGTATTGACTACACATATATCAGCTTTCTCTCCTCGACGAACCGTTCTCACTCCTGCTTCTTGAAGAATTCTGGCAATAGTAGATGTCTCAGAGAAATTTAATTTGCACCCTAGCGTGTAATATGCTGCTTTTTTATTTAGAAATATAGAAGTATCTATCATAATCGAATATCTATTGAGGTGCAAAGATAAACTTATTTCCGCTAATTTTATCATAAGACAAAAAAATATAATTTGAAACTTGTTAAAAATGAGTGGGATAGAAAAAAACATAAAAAAAAACAAAAAAAAGTCGTGAAAAATGATACACCCTATCAAAAAAGTACATATCTTTGCATCGTTTTAATAAGCAATTGATTGTTATACAGATTTAAAAAAGCAAAGAAAATGAAGAAATTAGTATTTTTATTCGTAGCATTTGCAGCTATTTCTCTCGCATCTTGCGGAAACAAAGCTGCTCAGACTGAACCTGCTGTTGATTCTACAGCTGTTGAAACTGTTGATACTGCCGCTGCTGCTCCTGTTGATACAGCTGCTGCTCAGGCTCCTGCAGACTCTGCTGCTGCTACTACTCCTGCTGAATAATTTTATTCAACATCAGAAGAAATTGAAGCCGTTGCGCCAAGCGCAGCGGCTTTTTTTATATTATTTTACGATGGAAGCTATCCAGCCAAATAAATCATCTAGATTATAATCACCGCTATGTGGACGATTCCAAGGAAGAGCAAAGTCTACATTCTTACCACAATTCATCAATTTAGTCGCCAAATTTACAGAAATAGCGAAACTGGTATCTCTGTCACGAGCCCCATGACGAATAAACCAATTAGGAGCAGTCGTACTTTCACCATCTCCAATAAAGTTCATAGGATTCATTATTCGAACTCTTTCTTGAACAGAAACATCCATCTTGGCCTTGCCTAAATCCTTATTTTTAGTAAAACTATATTGAGTAAAATTAGATGGATTTCCCTTAGCATCTCCAAAGACTGAATTTTCAGGACTTGCTTTACTTTCCTTTGTGACCCCAAGCTGATCAAAAGCCGGCGGATTCTTCAACGCTTGTGTAGTGGCTACATAATTCAAATATTCTTTCATGTCAATATCCATCACAAAATCACCGGTTCCTATACCTCCTCCGCGCATTTCCCCACGTAATGGAATATTCATCGGCATGCCATTGTCAGGTTTGAGAGAATCTAGTTTCGGCGGACGCTGTCCTGTCGGGACAGTTCCTCCAAACTTCATCATTTTAGGTTGATTGAGTTTGATTCCGGCATTTGTCGGTAAATCACAACCTTCATCTTTTGCCCTCTGAGCAGACTTTATCAAAAAAGTCTTAATATAATCCAAATAATTATCAATCGTTATCTGACTTCCATCAGCCTTTCTTAGATTAAGGCCATTCAAATATTCCGGAAAGGCTGCTGACAATTCTCCTGAAATGATTTTTTGTTCATCAGATATTTTACGGATTGAATCATTCGTACAGCTATACAACCACTCGTATGCCATATCTGCATGATTTAAATCGGTAATAGGACAATAACAAACGGAGGCAAAGACATCATCCCGAGCAGAAGCGGCACCCATGGATTTCAAATAAAAATCATAAGCCGGATTATTACCTGTTGCACCCAACAAAGAGGACATCGCTCCTCCTGCACTGGTACCATCAGTAATTATTTTTTCTGCATCACCAGGCATCAGAGCATCATTAAAACGCAGATATCTGACAGCAGCCTTCAAATCAACCAAACCTGCGGGTGCCTTCCCTGTATAAACAATCTTTCCTTTTTTTCTTTCAACTATTGAATTTGAACCTCTTGAACCTGGGATACAAACAACATATCCCTCAAGCAAAGCTCGTCCGCTGGCATCTGTTTCATTTGGTTCTCCAGCAGGAGAAGCCATATAACCGCCAACATACGTACGGAAGAAAATTGGCGTATGAGAATTATTCGCATACGCAGACTGTGGAACGAAGTAGTTGAGAAATTGATAAGTTGAATCCTCAACATTTGTCACATAATAAATGTGCTCATAAGCACGATACTTGACGGTCTTTCCATTCGGAAATTCTATGGTTTTTTCCACATAATTCGCCGGGTCAAATTTCAGAGCAACGTCATTCCCTGAAACTGATGCAGGTGCTGCTATTGCATTAAATGCAAGCATACAAAGCACATACATTATAGAAAGCCTTTTCTTTTTCATATAAATAAATGTTTAAATGCACGTCAAAGATAATAAGTCATTCGGCAATTTCCAAATCTCTTTTTTCTATTATCGACAAAGTGCTATGAATTGACGACAACCTGTTATTAGTTACTTTGACATTTGTTTTTATTAACGCATATTTAAACATTTATTTTTACGAGTTATATCGTTCTATTTTATGTCGGTTTTGATCGGAGGTAGTGCATTCACTTCTTCAGGCAACCATACAGTCATATTCCCAGCTCCTCTATGATTCCATGCATAATAAGGGATCAAAGTGAGTTTCACGTCTTTGGTAACAAGACGTCCACTGTCATCGTAATCCAGAGATTGGGCGTCAGTCTTTATCTGATCGATTCCGTAAAGCAAGTCTTTACGTTCGACTACCTCAAATTTTGGATTGCGATTCACAAGAACCTTTCGGATGTTAAAATCATTATCCGCGAACTCAGCACAATAAACAAGAGGTCCTCGTTCCACGCTGATTCGGCCTCTATCGGCTTCAACATTCGAATTGGCTTTTATCACCCTCGGCTGCATATCGAAAGAAATTTCTACCAGGTCTCCCTTCTTCCATTTACGGTCAATGAGTACATAACCATTATGTAAATCTTCAAAATTCCATATTGTATTATTGACTTTTACTGAATAGCCAACCTGTTTCCCATCGGCAAAAGAATAAAGATCGCCAGGCAACACTTGGTTACGTGCCCAACATGGAATGCGAATCATCAGATTAAAATGAGTTTTCCCTGCTTTTTCTATTTCTAAATTCACTTTTCCACTCCAAGGATAATTTGTCGATTGCTTCAGCACTACACTTCCATTTTCCATTTTTATAGTAGCGGTGTTGGACATAAATAAATTGACATATAGATTATTTCCTTTCACAGCATAAATATATCCGGGTAAAGAAGGGATGAAACGAGATATATTTGAAGGACAACATGCACAGCCAAACCAAGGCTGGCGCTTATGTTGCCCTGTTGACTCCAACGGATTGGGATAGAAAAAAGAACCGCCATCTAAAGAAACACCTGAAATAAGACCATTATAAAGTGTTCGTTCCAGTACGTCGAAATATTTTGATTCTCCATGCAAAAGGAATAAACGATAATTCAAATAAACATTGCCAATGGCTGCACAAGTCTCACAATATGCCGTCATATTAGGCAACTCATAGTTTTCGCCAAAAGCTTCGCCATTACTCGTCGATCCTATGCCACCGGTAATATATAACTTCTTTGTGACAATATTATTCCAAATCTTATCAATAGCATTAATATAGGATTTATCGCCAGTAAGTGCTGCCACATCGGCCATACCTGAATACATATAGGCTGCACGAACCGCATGGCCTACAGCCTCTTCTTGTTGAATGACAGGAATATGAGACTGGCTATATTTATCTTTATGTTGTGTATATCCTCGCTTGTCCAAGAAAAATTTAGCTTCGTCAAGATATTTCTTATTCCCGGTAACAACATAGAGTTTACACAAAGCCATCTCCGCAATTTGATGTCCTGGAACGACTATCGTCTGACCTGGTTTATCTCCAACCTCCCGGCAAACACAATCAGCATATTTCATGGCAATATCCAGAAAGCTTTTCTTCCCTGTAGCCTGATAATATGCTATCGCTCCTTCAAGCATATGTCCCAAATCATATAACTCATGACTCAAGATTTCTTCATTAACCCAGCGCTTGTTTCCCGACCATTCGTGCGGATGTTTGGGATTCATGGTACGAGCCGTGTAAAGATATCCATCAGGTTCTTGGGCTTTGGATACTATAACTAAAATACTATCAATGTAATGCTCCAGTTTTTTATTGGGGAATGTCTGTAAAGAATAACTGGCTCCCTCTATAGTTTTGTAAACATCCGTATCATCAAAGGAAAAGCCTCCAACCTTATAGGATTCACTGGGATGCGCAGCTTTTACAAAATTTTCGTAGCGTCCCGTTTCCTCACACTTGCTGAAAGCTAAAGGAATAGTGACCTTTCTGCTTGCTTCCAAACGCTGTCCCCAAAAATGATCAGTTACTTTCACAGAAGTGAAGGGTACCGGAGAAACCGGATATCCATTATTTAAAAACGACACTTGTGCCTGACTTCTAATAATAGCCAAAATCAGTACGATGGTAGAAAAAAGTTTTTTCATTTCTATTATTTTTATATGTATAATTCAGATTAGTCACAATTCACCCGTGAAGATACATATTTTTTTAAGAAATAATGCCATATAATAAAAAATTCCTCCAAACCACGATTCGGGTCTGGAGGAATTCTATATTTTAAATCCGTATAAAAGGGTCTTTATTCTGCTTCTGCAACAACCTCAAAAGGAATTTCAACAGAAACCTCTTTGTGAAGTTTTATAGTAGCTTTGTATGAACCTACTTCCTTTACATCTTTAACTCCTATCAACTTACGATCTATTTTATATCCTAATTTCTCTAGTTCTTCAGAAATTTGGATATTAGAAACAGAACCATAAATTGTACCTGTTGCACTCACTTTGGTTGCAATAGTCAAAGAAACCGTAGCTAACTTAGCAGCCAATTCTTCAGCTTCTTCTTTAATCTTTGCCAATTTGTGTGCACGTTGCTTCATATCTTCTGCCAACATTTTTTTAGCAGCCGGTGAAGCTATCACTGCTTTTCCTGTAGGGATGAGAAAATTACGGCCATAGCCTGACTTTACAGTTACAATATCATTTTTATAACCCAAGCCTTGTACATCTTCTTTCAATATTATTTCCATATCTTTTCCTCCTCTATTTATTTCATCATATCAGTTACGTATGGAAGCAAAGCCAAATGACGTGCTTTTTTTACAGCTTGTGCTATTCTGCGCTGGAACTTCAAAGAAGTACCGGTGAGACGACGAGGAAGGATTTTTCCCTGTTCATTCAAAAATTTCTTCAAAAATTCAGGATCCTTATAGTCAATATACTTAATACCACTTTTTTTGAAACGGCAATATTTTCTCTTCTTGACATCCACTGAAGGAGGAGTCAAGTATCTGATTTCTGATTGTTGCTGTGCCATAATTAATTCTCCTTATTTGCTGATTTAACACTTCTTCTCTTAGCAGCATATTCTGCTGCATATTTTTCCATTCTTGTTGTCAAGAAACGGAGGACACGCTCATCACGACAGAAGTTTAGTTCTAACTTGGCAATGACTTTAGGGTCAGCCATAAATTCGAGCAACTGGTAAAAACCGGTTGACTTCTTTTGAATCGGATAAGCCAACTTTTTTAGGCCCCAATTCTCTTCATTGATAATCTCAGCACCTTCGGCAGTGAGAATACCTTTGAATTTTTCTACCGCTTCCTTCATCTGGGCGTCAGACAAAACGGGAGTTAAAATGAAAACGGTTTCGTACTGATTCATACTTTGTTTTTGATTAAAAAATTAATAAATTCTAAAAAGCGACTGCAAAGATAATCAATTTTGACTTATCAGCAAAGTTTATTTCTTATTTTCTTAGATTTTATTTATTTTTAATCACAATTCGCGGAGAATTAAAAGAAGAATATTATATTTGCAAAGTTGTTTATACAATCATTATACAATGGAACAGTTTAATTTTGACATTCAGCTAATTTTCGCCATACTCAATGGAAAAGTTTCAGCTGCAATTAATCGAATGCTTTACAGAAATTTTCGTAAAAATAGCATCGAGGTATCACCCGAACAATGGACGGTTTTACTTTATCTTTGGGAAAAAGATGGCGTAACGCAACAGGAACTATGTAATGCTACTTCTAAAGACAAACCTAGCATGACACGTCTGATTGACAATATGGAGAGATTGAATTTAGTTGTACGAATTTCGGACAAAAAAGATAGAAGAATCAATCTCATTCATTTGACAAAGCATGGAAGGGATTTGGAAGAGAAGTCTCGCTATGTCACTATGAAAACTCTGAAAGAAGCCTTAAAAGGCTTATCCATTGAAGAACTAAAAGTAAGTCAGGAAGTACTCAGAAAAATATTCTCGAATACAAAAAATTAAAAAAAAGCAAAATTTTACTTTTTTGCCCGATTTATTTCGTACATTAAAGAATTATGCTTTAATTTGTAAGCTATTAAGGAAACAAATAAATAAATTATAAAAACATATGAAGAATCTACTAAAGAACTTGGGCCTGATTTTGATTGTATTAGGTTCCATAATTTTAATTGTTTGCGCCTTCATCGGTGATACTAACAACAATACAATTCTGTTTGGATCATTAATTCTGATTTTGGTTGGATTAATTGCACATATTGTCCTAAACAAAAAAATTACCGATTAACTATTTATTGGAGCAAATAATAAAGTAAGGGGGTGTGTCAAAACGACTCGCCCTCTTTTCATATAAGTCAATACTCATTAA
>DAIRSI010000023.1:0-67902 GCA_036804505.1 Bacteroidaceae bacterium | reverse complement strand
AATGAGTATTGACTTATATGAAAAGAGGGCGAGTCGTTTTGACACACCCCCTTTTATTTTTCGAATTTGTTATAATCAAATTCTCTCTCTCTTCTTTTTATTTTTTGTATTGACTACTTCACATTCGTGTCGACTACAGCGACAATATTCAAAATAGTGGCAAGAGCCACAATTGCTAAAAAAATCAAACTACTTGTTGTCATAAAAAATCCTGAATTAAAATCTTTACCTTAAAAAATTATCCCTTTTAATTATCTTTCCCCTTTTGGGAAAGATAATAACAATCATTTAAACCCTTTTTAATTAACTAATATTATTATCCTATTCTGAAAACTTATGTCTTCCTTTTCTTGAAGACGATGCAAAGTTACGACAGGATTTCCTATTTGCAATACTTGCTATAGATTTTCTTTAAAAAACGTACAAATTATTGATTTATATCAAAAAAATATCCTTTCTTCGTGGGCGTAAACGGAATAATTGTTTGCGAGCACATCATGTTTTATAGCATAATTTCATTCCTACACTACACTATGCTAAATATAAGCAATTTATGGTGTAAAGTACCTTGGGCAAACTTTTTGTAGTTGAAGATTGAGCACCCTGATGCCGGTAAAGTTTAGCAGTAATTGATATTGTATCAACCTACTTTATAACTGTAGTTAGAATAAACTTCGAAAAAAAGGTAAAATATTTTGAATTTTATTTTTTCTTATTAAAACTTTCTTTTTATATTTGCACTCAAGTACTTATGTTTTTATATGTAGCGATCGAAGATTAGATTTATTTATTTTTAAAAGGACAAAAATTGATCAATTATGAAGAAGGTTCTATTTCTATTATTTATGGTGGGTAGCGTAGTGGCTCTATCGAGCTGCAAAGACAACTTGGATGACGTTTATGACCCAAATTATGAAAGGCCCCACAACAGTTTCAATTTCTCAACGGTGACATCTACTACTTTGAATGTTAGCTATGCAAATACATGCATGGGCAATAAGGTCTATTTTGAAGTATATGATCAGAATCCATTATTGACAAACGATGGAGCACCTTACTTAAATGAGAAACTGTCTCCTTTGTATTCTGGATTTACGGATGCTGATGGAAAGTTTTCTGCTCAGTTGAATTTACCGTCTTATCTATCTGATAAGACCGTGTATGTTTATTCTCCATACTTTTTTGTTCCGACAGTTATTGAAGGAAAACTTTCCGGAACAACTCTAAGTGTTGATGATGCGAGCTTTTCAACAAGAGCATTTACCCGTACTGCTGCTATGACAAGAGCAGGGAGTGCAAATACAAAGTATTATTCCGATGCCGTTAAAACGGATGGATGGAAAACTTGGTTGGGTGAATATGATGAATCTACTGGGTTGATAACAGGATTTGATGAAACTGTTACCGTACCAAAAAGAAATTACGAAAATACGTATGATCCGTTCAAAGAATCTAATTATAGTTATGATACAAAAACTAAAGAGGGAGACGAATATCGCTCATATTTTTATGAGAATTCTGTATCAAAACAAAAAGTATATGTAAAATTGTATTATTATAATTCATCACTTAGCACAAAATATGTTTATTCTTTACCTGAAACAGTACATATCACTAATAGTACAACGCAGACAATTTATTATGTTGATGATGATGGTCATTATTGGTATAATTATTCTAAATTAAAAGAGGGAGTAACAGATCAGTATTGGTATTGGAATGGAATAAAAATAACTTTTAAATTGTCTGATTTATATGCTGATTATTATAAAATTACGACGGGGAATGGAACAACAACTGAGACGGTTCATCACGACGGATATGCATATACTGGGAACTTACTCTTAACAAAAGATGAAGCATCTTCCTTGTATGCAGCCCATTCTAAGGTGATTAACATAAATAAGGCTTGTCCTTCAGACTACCGCGCTTCTCATGATATGTATATCAATGAAGATAAGACGGAAGTGGTTATCACATATTTGGGAGGTAATACTTGTTGGAATAGTTCTTTAGGGTATTATTATTACAAAGGTAATAATAAACCGACCTCTTTGAACGGGAAAGTTATAATGTTATACCCAAATACACAAGATGGTCTATATTCGTTATACGGTAGATATAAAGTATCTCAGAGTCAGATGTATGGCTTCAGGGGTATTGATCAGGGAACGGCCGTTCAGTTGAAATTCTACGGTGAGAACATGGACCAAACGCAAGGAACGACAGAATTTCCTGCCGGTTATCGTGTGGGATTTGTATTGGCAACCAATGCTTGGTCGAATCATTTGACCGCAGATAGCTATACAGGTGGTTTCTGTCCTTATAGAGCTACTACCACAGAGGGCTTGAGCATTCAGCATAGTGGAACGCCCTTCCAGACAGGAGGTCAGGGGACCTCAGACCCTCGTCGTGCTGCCATCTACAAGGATGCAAATAAAAATATTGTAGTATCTTTTGAGGACCATCAGGATGACCAGAATTATAGTGATGTGGTTTTTGCAGTGAAATCGAGCAAGGAAATAACGGATATTCCGGTGGTTAAAGATGAATACACAACAAATACTATCACTAAGGGTGTTTATGCTTTTGAGGATTTGTGGCCGACAGCAGGTGATTATGATATGAATGATGTCATTGTGAGATATAATACGATACGTACGCTTTATACTAGAATAAAGAGTGGTTTTGTAGAAAACACCTCTTTGGTGGAAGAAAGCTTTGAATTCAAAACATTCCAGAATTACGCAACATTAATTAATGGATTGGCTGTAAGAATCAATAGTTATGCAGATAATCAAAAAGATAAAATTAAGTCTGTAAAATATTACAAGAAACGTCCGACTGATGCTGATTTTATTGATTACACAAATGACAATAAGTTGATGCAACAAGGCACATGGAAGAATTATTCGAAGACTTATACCCAGTATCAGTACACTTCTGCAGAAAGGCCTTCGGACGATATATATTTATTGACCGATAATATTGCAAATAAGAAAAATGAGAATGGTATAGTTGGTGATAGTCCTGATCCGATTGGTACTGTCTATAGAATTACTTTCGTATATTCAAGGGATAGTAACGGTGATGGTATATCTGCAAATGCTGCAACTGATATAGAGCCGTTTGTAACAAGAGTACATGACGCTAAATATGATGGAACAGGCGGTGAATACGATTATCGTCTAGAAATCCACCTGCCGAATCATGCTGCTAGTTATACAAGCGGAATGCTGGATAAAGGTGGTTGGGCCTACTTGCATCTTTGGGGACAGTATGATGATGCATCAAGTCCTTTTAGAACTGATAATGGTGCTATTAATTATTATTATCGTAATTCGCATAAAACAATTACCGGTGCGGATAGCGGTTTATATCCGTTTGCTTTCTTCCTTTCCGGATTTGGAACAAAAGATGAGGATATCGATAATATGAAATTAAAGAAGGAATCCAACGAGTCTAAATCAATCGATACTGTTTACAGCGGATATGCTAAATGGGTAGAAAGTAGCGGCGCAGAAAACAAAACGTGGTATTTGGAAGAATAATAAAAGTAGAAAGTATAGAATAACGACATGCCATTTGACATGTCGTTTTTTTTGTGCTTTTTCGTTTTCGGTTTTATTATTTCTTAATATAGTCGTTTCATTCGGTTTATTATTATTATCTTTGTCCACAACGAACTAATTAATCAAAAAGAAAAAATAAAATGGAAAGAACATGGAGATGGTTTGGTAAGAATGATAAGATCACTCTTGCCATGCTTAAGCAAATTGGAGTTGAAGGCATTGTGACAGCTCTTCACGATGTTCCTTTGGGTCAGCTTTGGACTCGTGAGAAGATTCATGACCTCAAGGAGTATATCGAGAGTTACGGCATGCGCTGGAGCGTTGTTGAGTCACTTCCCGTGACAGAGACAATCAAGTACGCGGGTCCTGACCGGGATGAGCAGATTGAAATCTACAAGAAGAGTTTGCGCAACCTTTCAGCGGAGGGTATTCACACTATTTGCTATAATTTCATGCCCGTGCTTGATTGGGCACGTACCGACTTGTTGCATTTGAACCCAAATGGTTCCAGCAACCTATATTTTAATTACGCAGAATTTGCTTATTTCGATATCTACATTTTGAAGCGTGAAAATGCACGCAATGAATGGGCTAACTTTAAATTTCCTGCCGGTGTAGGTGAAGGAAGAAATGTATTGGCAGAATGCGATGAACTGGCTAAGACTATGACACCCGAGAAAGATCATGCGCTGGTAGAAAACATCGTCATTAAGACTCAGGGATTTGTCAGCGGGAACTTTAAGGAAGGCGACAAAGAGCCTATTGAGAAATTCCGTAAGTTCCTTGACCTTTACAAGGGCATTGACAAAGACAAGCTTCGCGCAAATATGAAATACTTCCTCGAGGCTATCATGCCTACTTGTGAAGAATGTAATATGAATATGTGTGTGCATCCGGATGATCCACCTATCGAGGTGCTTGGCTTGCCACGTATCGTACGTACGGCAGAAGATATCGAGTGGTTCCTCAATGCGGTTCCTAATAAACACAACGGTCTTACGTTCTGTGCCGGAAGTCTTTCAGCCGGTGCATATAATAATGTGGTGGAGATGGCCAAGAAATTTGCTCCAAGAACTCATTTTGTACATCTGCGCTCATGCCATATTTTCCCTAATGGTAACTTTACGGAGGCCAGCCATTTAGGTGGACGTGCTGACATTATCGAGTTGGCGCGCATCTTCGAAAAGGAAAATCCGAACTTGCCGATGCGTGTCGATCATGGTATGACAATGCTTGATGATGAAGATAAGGGCTATAATGCAGGCTACTCATTCCTTGGGCGTATGTTTGCATTAGGTCAGGTGCAAGGTATTCTTGCTACTGTTGACCGTGAATTAGGTATTGAATATAAACAACCCGGGTTCTTTGATTAATAACAAAGAGTAAAGTCTAAATAGATTATGAAACTGAATGATATATTTTCCGGTAGTTTTGATGCCGGTGAATGGGAGGCAAAAGGTTATCAGCTCCCCAAGTTTGATATAGAAGCTGTTCGTCGCAGAACACACAATGAACCTACATGGGTTCACTTTGGCGGTGGAAACATTTTTCGTGCTTTTCCTGCTGCAATTCTTAATGATGCACTTAATACCGGTAAGTATGACCGTGGTGTGATCGTGGCTGAGACTTTCGATTATGAAGTTATCGACAAGGCTTATGCACCTTATAATAATCTTTCACTACTGGTTAGCCTGCAATCTACAGGTACTATCGAAAAGAAAGTTATAGCATCAGTTACTGAGGCACTGAAGGCTGATCCTCAGTTTGATGATTGGACACGTCTGATTGAAATTTTCCGCAATCCTTCACTTCAGATGATTTCTTTCACCATTACTGAAAAGGGTTATACTTTCAACGAGGCAGACTTGGCACGCGGGCTAAATCCTTTATTTGCTATGGGTAAGGTTACTGCTTTGCTTTATGAGCGTTTTCAGGCAGGTGAACTGCCACTTACTGTTCAGAGCATGGACAACTGCTCTCACAATGGAGATAAGGTAAAGGCCGGAGTCTTTGGCTATGCCGAACGTTGGGTGAGAGATGGATTGGTACCGGAGGCTTTCCTTAATTATCTCAAGAATGAGAAAAAGGTGACATTCCCTTGGTCAATGATTGATAAGATTACCCCTCGTCCACACGAGAAAGTGAAAGAAATGCTTGCCGCTGATGGTTTTGAAGACAATAATTATATTGAAACGGAGAAGCACACATTCACAGCTCCTTTTGTAAATTCAGAAGAGGTACAGTATTTGGTTATAGAAGACAATTACACAAACGGTCGTCCGCCTCTTGATTTGGGTGGAGCTTTGTATACTACGAGAGAAACTGTGGATAAGGTAGAGACGATGAAAGTTACTACTTGTCTGAACCCACTTCACACAGCCATGAGTATTTATGGATGCATGCTGGGATATACACTGATTTCTGCAGAAATGGCGGATGATGATATTCGTGCTTTTATCCAAAAAATAGGATATATGGAGGCTATGCCCGTAGTAACAGATCCAGGGGTTCTGAATCCATATGAATTCATTGGCGCAGTTATCAACCGTCGTTTGCCAAATCCTTTTATGCCTGATGCACCTCAGCGTATTGCTATGGATACTTCCCAGAAACTTCCTATTCGTTTCGGAGAGACATTAAAGAAGTATGTGGCTCGCGGACTGGATAAGAGTAATCTAGTGCTCATTCCGCTTACATTGGCCGGTTATGCACGTTATCTGAAAGGACTTGATGATAATGGAAAGCCATTTGAGCCTTCTCCTGACCCAATGTTGGCAGAGCTTCAAGCTATTGTAAAACCTCTGGAATTAGGTAAGCCTGATCAGAGTTTCTCCTGTTTGAAGCAACTATATAGCCGTAAAGATGTGTTTGGAGTTGATCTTTATGAGATTGGCCTTGGTGAGCAGATCGAGGGCATGGTTAAGGAACTGTATTCCGGGACAGGTGCGATTAGAAGTACTTTACATAAGTATGTAAGCGCAAGATAATTTTTAAAGGGTGAGGACTTTAGGTCCTCATCCTTATTTATTGCATTATATAATTTAATTTCTCTAAAGGGTCAGGTTGTCACCATCATTTATGGAACCGAAGTGTTGGTTCAATGTGTTTGCCATGCAAGCACTTTTGTATTAAAAAATATGAAATATAGGCAATTATCCTGCTATAAATATCTAACTTTGCATTCTAAAATTAAATGATACAATATAATGGCTGAAAGAAAGAAGATTAAAACCGCTTTAGTTTCGGTTTTCCACAAGGATGGATTGGATGAAATCCTGAAAAAGTTGCATGCTGATGGTGTAAAACTCATTTCAACAGGCGGTACACATAGCTTCATAGAATCATTGGGACTTCCTTGCCAAGCAGTAGAGGAACTGACTACATATCCATCTATTTTGGGCGGACGTGTAAAAACTCTCCATCCGAAAATTTTTGGTGGAATCTTAAGTCGTAGAGACTTAAAGGAAGATCAGGAACAGATGGCTCAATACGATATTCCGGAAATTGATTTGGTAATTGTTGACTTGTATCCTTTTGAAGATACGGTAGCATCCGGAGCAGATGAACCGGCTATTATTGAAAAAATCGACATAGGTGGCATTTCTTTGATTCGTGCCGGAGCAAAGAACTTTAAGGATGTAGTGATTGTTGCCAGCAAGGCTCAGTACAAGTCTCTCTACGATATCTTATGTGAACAAGGCGCAGAGACAACTTTTGAGCAACGCCGCAAGTTCGCGACAGAGGCATTTGGAGTTTCTTCTCATTATGACACTGCCATTCATGGCTATTTCAGTGGAACAATTAATAAATAAAGGAAAATGGGATTGTTTTCATTCACACAAGAAATTTCGATGGACTTGGGTACAGCCAATACCATCATTATCAATAACGGGAAAATCGTTGTCGATGAACCTTCGGTTGTTGCACTCGACAGACGTACAGACAAGATGATTGCCGTAGGCGAGAAAGCCAAAATGATGTATGAGAAGGAAAATCCGAATATTCGTACTGTTCGTCCGCTAAGAGACGGTGTAATTGCTGACTTCAATGCATGCGAACAGATGATGAGAGGCCTAATCAAAATGGTCAATATGGGTAATCGTTTCTTTTCTCCTTCTTTGCGTATGGTGATAGGTGTTCCTTCCGGCAGTACTGAAGTAGAACTTCGTGCAGTGCGAGATTCAGCAGAACATGCAGGTGGACGCGATGTGTATCTTATTTTCGAGCCGATGGCAGCTGCTATAGGTATCGGAGTGGACGTTGAGGCTCCCGAGGGAAACATGATTGTTGATATAGGCGGCGGGTCTACGGAAATTGCAGTAATCTCTTTAGGTGGTATTGTAACCAATAATTCTATCCGAATTGCCGGAGATGATTTTACTGCCGATATTCAAGATTATATGAGTCGTCAACATAATGTGCGTGTTAGCGAGCGTATGGCTGAACGAATCAAGATTCATGTTGGCTCTGCTTTGACCGAACTTACGGAAGATGCTCCCGAAAATTATATAGTGCATGGACCGAACAGAATAACTGCTTTGCCAATGGAGGTATCCGTTTGTTATGAGGAAATTGCTCATTGCTTAGACAAATCTATTGCCAAAATTGAAACGGCTGTGTTGAGTGCCCTGGAAAGTACACCTCCAGAACTGTATGCTGATATTGTACATAATGGCATTTATTTGTCGGGAGGAGGGGCTTTGCTTCGAGGTCTGGACAAACGATTGACTGATAAAATCAATATTCCGTTCCATATTGCAGATGATCCTTTACACAGTGTGGCAAAAGGTACGGGAGTTGCATTAAAGAATGTTGATAAGTTCTCATTCTTAATGAGATAGATGAAATTTACATGAATGGTTATTGGTCGAGAATTTAGAATTTCAACTGATAACCATTTGTCATATATTTATAAAGGAGTTAGACGTGCATAATTTGCTGAACTTCATATTAAAGTATAATTACTGGTTTCTCTTTGTTTTACTGGAGATAATCAGTTTTACTTTATTGTTCCGATTCAACCAGTTTCAAGGTAGTGCTTTCTTCACTACAGCTAATGGAGTTGCGGGTACTGTATATAAGGCGTCTTCGGAGGTGACTTCCTATTTTCATTTAAAAGATATAAATGACCGACTGACTGATAGGAATATCAGATTGGAGCAGCAAGTCGTAGGCTTGCGTAAGGTGTTGAAAGCTAAAGGAGATTCTTTGCAGCCGATAGATAGTGTATCGAGAGTGCTCTTCCACACACTTTCCATGATTAAGGCAAACGTCATTGATAATTCCATAAATAAAAGAAACAACTATCTGACATTGGATAGGGGTAAGGCTGACGGAGTGAAACCGGAGATGGGCGTGATAGATGGTAGAGGCGTTGTAGGTATTGTTTATTTGACTTCAGCTCATTATTCGGTCGTCCTGCCAATTTTGAACAGTAAAACCAGTATCAGTTGTAAGATAAGGGAACATGACTACTACGGATTCTTGCGTTGGGACGGAAAAGATCCGCTTCATGCCAATTTGGAAGATATACCTCGGTATGCACGTTGCAAGAAAGGAGATGTAGTTGTCACAAGTGGTTATTCGGAAGTATTTCCACAAGGAATTTTCGTCGGAATCGTTGAAAAAATCTTTAACTCTGCTGATGGAATGTCTTATCAGCTCCGAGTAAGACTTTCGACGGATTTCAGTAGGTTGACCACTGTACGGGTTATAAGTAATAGTGAAATGAAAGAAGTCCGGGCTTTGAAACAGCAAGTGGCAGAGGGAGAGGATACAAATAAATAAAAAGAATATATGACACTAGTATATATAAAAAGGATAATGGCTTTTATCGTCTTGGTATTTTTCCAAGTACTTGTGTTCAATCATGTTCATTTGTTTGGATATGCTACACCTTTTTTATATATATACCTGTTACTGAAACTTAATTTAGGAACATCACGAGCTGAATTACTTATATGGGGATTCCTTCTTGGGTTAGCGGTCGATATTTTTTCTAACACTCCGGGAGTTTCAGCTGCATCTACAACCTTCTACGCACTTTTGCAGCCCATATTGGTTCGCCTTTTTACACCCCGTGACAGCGATGATACCATAGAACCGGGTTTCAAGACTATGGGAATAGCACCATTCATACGATTTATAGTTATAAGTGTATTGCTTCATCATACAGTCCTCTTTACGATAGAATTCTTTTCTTTTGTGAATTGGACAGATTGGTTGATTTCCATCCTCTCAAGTACATTGCTTACTGTTTTTTGCGTCATAGCCATTGAAGGCATCAGAATGAAGAAAAAGGCTAGCTAATGAGACGGCACGAGTATGAAAACAGAAAATATGTTATTGGTGGTGTAGTTATTTGTATTGTACTTATTTATATCACCCGCTTGTTTTATTTGCAGATTCTCGACAGTGAATATAAAGAGAGTGCTAATAATAATGCCTTGTTGAATCAAATCCAATATCCTGCCCGTGGAATAATATCTGATAGAAGAGGCCGGTTGTTGGTCTACAATCAAAGAGCTTATGATGTGATGGTTGTTATGTCTGAAGTCCAGAATTTGGACACGATGGATTTATGTTCTACATTGAATATTACAAAAGATTTTTTTGTTAAGAAAATGGCGGAAATCAAGGATAGAAAAGTTAATCCTGGTTATTCAAGATATACACATCAAATGTTTTTACCTCAATTATCATCTGCGGAATTTGCCGTTTTTCAGGAAAAACTGTTTCGCTTTCCCGGATTTTACATACAGCGAAGGAGTATCAGACAATATACTTATCCGTTCGGTGCAAATATTTTAGGTGATGTTGCTGAGGTTTCCAGAAAGGATATAGATGAGGACAATTATTACATAAGCGGGGATTATATAGGGAAAACGGGAGTAGAACGTTCTTACGAGCAACAGCTCAGAGGGGAAAAAGGAACAGAGATTTTGCTGCGGGATGCACATGGCAGAATTAAAGGTAAATATATGAATGGCAAATTTGACAAGCGAGCAAAGGCCGGAGCAAATTTGACATTATCTATCGATATTGATTTGCAGGCTTTGGGAGAAAGATTGCTGGAGGGGAAAATAGGGAGTATTGTAGCTATTGAGCCCGAAACCGGAGAGATTCTTTGTATGGTATCTTCTCCTACATATGATCCCCGCTTATTGGTCGGACGAGCAAGAGGTAAGAATCATCGTGCTTTATCCATGAATCCTTGGAAACCGTTGTTGAATCGTTCAATCATGGGACAATATCCCCCGGGTTCCACTTTCAAAGCAGCTCAAGCGCTTACACTATTGCAGGAAGGCATTATTACACCCGGAACATCTTTCCCATGTCATCATGGATTTATTTATGGGAATTTACGGGTTGGTTGTCATAGCCATTCTTCTCCATTATCCTTGATACCCGCTATAGCAACATCCTGCAACAGCTACTTTTGCTGGGGACTGTTCCATATGATGTCTTCCCGCTGGAAGTACGGTTCTGTACAAAATGCTATGACAAGATGGAAAGATCAAATGGTGGCAATGGGTTTCGGTTATAAATTGGGCGTCGATCTTCCCGGAGAAAAAAGAGGTATGATTCCAAATGCGAAGTTTTATGATAAAGCATACAGAGGTAGTTGGAACGGTTTGACTGTTATTAGTATTGCAATAGGGCAAGGCGAAGTAACTTTGACACCACTCCAAATAGCCAATTTATGTACGACGATTGCAAATAGAGGAACATTTATTACCCCTCATGTGGTTAGAAAAGTAGAAGGATTGCCACTAGACAGTCTTTATCGGTATCCCCGTAAAACCTTAGTTGCACCTCGATATTATGAGGATGTAATCAGTGGTATGCGACAGGCTGTGATGGGAGGGACCTGTCGCGCTGCCAATATACCGGGTATAGAAGTCTGCGGAAAAACGGGAACAGCCCAGAACCGAGGACATGATCATTCTGCTTTTATGGGATTTGCTCCGCGCAATAATCCAAAGATTGCAGTTGCTGTCTACGTCGAAAATGGTGGCTTCGGTGCAGTTTATGGTGTTCCTATAGGCGCATTGATTATGGAAAAATATCTCAAGGGTAAGCTTTCGCCTGAAAGTGAAAAGAAGGCAGACGAATTTCAACATAAACGTATATCTTATGGCACTCAAACGAGATAGTCTATGGAAGTCGGTAGATTGGTTTACTATAGTCATTTATTTGGCTTTAATCATCTTTGGTTGGTTCAGCGTTTGCGGTGCCAGCTACGATTATGGGCAAACCGATTTCTTTAGTTTTGCAAGTCGTTCAGGAAAGCAGATGACATGGATATTCTGTTCTTTTGGCTTGGGGTTTGTCTTGTTGATGCTTGAAGAGAAGGTTTATGATCTGTTATCTTATCTTATTTATGCGGCAATGATTGCATTGCTGATTGTCACGATTTTTATAGCTCCTGATACAAAAGGCTCGCGTTCTTGGTTGATTTTAGGTCCAGTAAGTTTGCAACCGGCTGAATTCGCAAAATTTGCCACGGCACTTGCTATAGCCAAATTCATGAATGTCTATGAATTTGATATCCATAAATGGAAACATTTGGTAGCTGTGTCAGGAATGTTTCTGCTACCGATGATTCTTATTATCCTTCAGCGTGAAACTGGCTCTGCTCTTGTATATACAGCTTTCTTTTTGATGCTATACAGGGAAGGGATGCCCGGATCGATTCTTTTTGCGGGTATTAGTGCAGTTGTCTATTTTGTCGTGGGCATGAGATATGAGGCTGTCCCAATGTCAGATGGTATTACTTCTTCGGGGGAATTTGCCGTTCTTTATATGACTTTGATCTTTTCTGCCGGAATGGTCTATGTCTATTGCAACAAAATGGAACATGTAATAAATATTCTTTTAGTTGGCATGGGAATATCTCTTTGCTCTTATTTGTTTTCCCGTTATGTTATTCCATTCAATGTCAATTGGATTATGGTGGCTATCTGTGTATCTTTGGCCGCGTATTTGATTTATCTAGCTATCGTTGAAAGAAATAAAGTATATGCATTCATTGCGATATTTACTATAAGCTCCATGGCTTTCTTCTATTCGACCGATTATGTCTTTAATAATTTGATGGAACCTCATCAGCAAGTTCGAATCAAGGTTGTTTTGGGAATGGAAGAAGATTTGACAGGTGCCGGTTATAATGTAAACCAGTCAAAGATTGCGATTGGTTCGGGTGGATTATACGGGAAAGGATTTTTGAATGGAACTCAGACAAAATTAAAATATGTACCTGAGCAAGATACTGATTTCATTTTTTGTACGGTAGGTGAGGAACAAGGATTCGTTGGTTCCGTTTCCGTTTTGATTCTTTTTACTATTCTGATTCTTAGATTGATTCATTTAGCCGAACGGCAGGATTCACGTTTTGGCAGAGTGTATGGATATTGTGTATTAAGTATTTTTCTTTTCCACTTATTTATTAACATAGGAATGGTTTTAGGACTCACACCGGTTATCGGCATCCCACTCCCATTTTTTAGTTATGGAGGGTCATCTTTATGGGGCTTTACACTGCTGTTATTTATTTTTCTTAGAATTGATGCTTCTCGTCATATACAATCTTGATGCCTATATCATTGATACCATAAATATATTTGTCAGTCATGATGTGCTTGATTTTGAAAGTAGTTTTGATTCCTTTTCTAAATAAAATTGTTTTGTAAGGAAATGAAATTTCATACATATCCCCAATTCCTTTCCCTTTGTAATTTCCTCTAGAATCAAGCAAGTTATAGTGTAATGTATCGGAAACGATATTCTTGGTATTTTCTGCATTCTGTGAAACGACCAACCAAATATCTCTGTAGGGATAATTCGCTTTGTTCCTGAGTTCTATGCTGACTTTGCAGATAGAATTCTCTTGTAAAGTATCGGGATGAAATGTTATTTCAGCGTTTTTTTTCCATCCGTCAGCGGTGAAAGTCTGGTAAGAATGAAAAACAGTGCTTCTTTCGCATCCTGACAAGAGCAGAATGAGAAAGAAGTACGTTAAACTATTGCTGATTGCTTTCATTATTTTTCGGTTGAGGCTTTTCTATTCTTGGAACTTTAGGCTTATTCTTGTGAGGACGAAAATCTTCTCTTCGCTGTCCGTTTTCAGCTTGTTGTTGAGATGATGGAGGGAAATTTTCCTGTTTAACCTGTATTCCGGGAACCGAGTTCCTGTTTTTATTCTTTTTTTTCTTTTTCTTGCTTCTGTCAAATCTTGTAACGCTTTCTTGTTCTAGAAGATCGATTGGCTTTTTCGGTTCTTTGTTCCTTTCTTCTTCTACCAGGCTTTCTGGCTTTTTCCCACCTTTGTTCATTGCAATGATCTCAAAAGCTCTTTTACCGGTAATGTTCGTCAAATTGGCTGCAATATTCTTGTCTGAAGAATAAGTTATGATACCTTTAAGAATATCGGCCTTAAAGAAATAAAACGATGCATCTTTAGTCTCTAAAATAATTTCTTTGGAGGGTAATCTTTTTTGAGCTTCAACATAATCGTCAATTTCATAATTCAGGCAGCATTTTAGTTTTGCGCATTGTCCGGCTAATTTTTGAGGATTCAAAGAAATATCCTGTAATCGGGCTGCGTTTGTGGATACGGAAATGAAACTTGTCATCCATGTGGCACAACAAAGTTCTCTTCCGCAAGGACCAATGCCACCGATTCTGCCTGCTTCCTGACGCGCCCCAATTTGCTTCATCTCGATACGAACCCGGAAGGCCTCGGCCAAGACTTTGATGAGTTGACGGAAATCTACTCGTTCATCAGCAATATAATAAAAGATGGCTTTATTGCCGTCACCTTGATATTCTACATCTCCGATTTTCATGTTTAAGTGCAGGTCGTTGGCTATTTGCCGTGAACGAATCATGGTGTCGTGTTCTTTGGACTTGGCCTCTTCATATTTTTCCATATCCACAGGTTTGGCTTTGCGGTAGATTCGTTTGATTTCTACATCGGGCTTCAGATTAGCTTTTTTCATCTGCAGTTTAACAAGGCGTCCTGTAAGGGTAACGATTCCTATGTCATGGCCGGGATTGGCTTCGACGGCAACAATATCTCCTTTTATGAGATCCAGACCATTACTGTTTCTGAAATATTCTTTGCGAGTGTTTTTGAATTGTACTTCCACCATTTCTGTCTCGAGTGAATTCTCCGGTATATCAGATAGCCAGTCGTAGGTATTGAGTTGATGATCTTGCTTGCCGCATCCTCTGCAGCACAATCCGTGACAACCGCTGTTTTGTTTGAAATCTGTCATTATATTGTTTTTATTTATTTATTAACAGCACAATCATTTTTAAAGAAAAATCGAAGAAAACCATTTTAGGATTCACGTTTTGTTCAATATGACTTTGTGCTTCACTTAATTCATTCATTATTCCTATAATATTGCCTTCGTTGACAAAAGGGGCGAAGCGAGAGGAAAAGTTCCTTTCCGATCCGGTTAAATAGTTTAACTCTGATTGATGGAAATTCAACATGAAGTTCTCTCTTATCATTCGCTGGCAATATATCAGGAAGGCTTTTTGACGTTCTCTGCCCCATCCTGCAACTTCTTCGCTCCATTGTTTCATGTCGCGGACCTTGCGTTGATAGCATAGACGCATCAGTCTCATAAAATAGTCCAGATAAATCTGGCTTTGTTCGTTGATGCTTATGGACTCTAACGTTTTGATAAAATTACCGTTAGATATGTGAGCTATATCTCGTGCATCTTCTTCTCCCAAGCCAAAAGGCGGTACAACGAGAGTTTTGAATATGCTTTCATTATCAATTTTGGGAATGTTAATCCGTTGTGCTCTGCTTTGTATAGTTTGTAAAAGCATATCAGGATTTTCTGTTGTCAGTAGAAATACTGTTTTTTCTGGGGGTTCTTCCAATAGCTTCAGCAATTTATTCGCGCATTCCACGTTCATCTTTTCTGCTTGCCAGATAATCATGACCTTATATCCTCCTTGGCTTGATTTAAGACTGAGTTTCCTGATTATTTCATTGCTTTCTTTAGAATAAATGATTGCTTGCTGATTTTCAGCACCCATTTCATTCAGCCATGCATTGAATGAAAAATATGGATTCTTTAAAATAAAATTTCTCCACTCAGAAATATAATCATCACATACGATAGTATCTTTCCCTTTTTTTTTCACAACAGGAAAAACAAAATGCAAGTCGGGATGAGTCAATTTATTAAACATCTTGCAGGACGGGCAAATGCCGCATGCATCACTTTCTCCTGGGTGACTGCAGCAAATGTAACGGGCGTAGGCGATTGCCAATGGCAATTTTCCACAGCCTTCCGGACCGGTCAGGAGTTGGGCATGAGGAATTCGTCCCTCCTTGCTTTCCTCTATCAGTCGTCTCTTGATATTTTCTTGTCCTATGATGTCTTTGAAATACATAACTAATAAATCCTTTCTGCTACTTGACGTATACTATCTACTGCCGATACCGTGTAAAAGTGGATACTAGGGATTCCATAACTCATAAGTTCCTTGCACTGGGCTACACACCAGTCAATGCCTAGTTGTTTGGCCTCTTCATCCGTTTTACATTTTACGACTTCTTCTGCAAGGGCTTGCGGCAAATCAACCTTGAAGGTTTTGGGGATAACATTGATTTGTGATAACTTGGCAAAGGGCTTGATACCTGGTATTATAGGTACATCTATCCCGGCTTCACGGGCTTTTTTGACAAAATCGAAAAATTTTTGATTATCATAGAACAGTTGGGTAACGGCATACTCAGCTCCGGCTTCTATTTTTTTCTTCAGCCAATACAAGTCAGACTCCATGTTAGGAGCCTCTTCATGTTTTTCCGGATAGCATGCCACTCCATAGGAAAAAGGAGTACCTGTCACCTTGATTGGAGATCCGTCCACAAAAATTCCTTTATTGAAATCATTGATTTGAGCTTCCAGTTCAACTGCATGGCTATAACCGTTGGGGTCGGGGGTAAATATGGATTCGTATTTGGCTTTGTCGCCACGTAAAACCAATAAATCTGTAATGCCTAGGAATTGTAGATCTAATAGTACGTATTCTGTATCTTCCCTGCTGAAACCGCTACACAAAATATGTGGTACGGTCGGAATGTCATATTTGTTTTGTATTGCAGCTGCAACAGCAACAGTGCCTGGCCGTCTGCGTACTTTCTTCTTTTCGTACAATCCGTTGCCGAGTTCCTCGTAAATGTATTCACTGCGATGTGTCGTAATATTGATGTATTTAGGATCAAAGTCTTTGAGTACATCAATCGTACGGTAAAGCTTGTCTATGCCAGTCCCTTTTAACGGAGGTAGCACCTCAAAGGAAAAGGCCGTCTTTTTACTATTCTTGATTAAATCTATAACTCTCATTTTCTGTTTTTACCGGCTATAAATAGCCTAAAATACATATTTGCGCAAAAATAAGAAAAAAGAACGACTTTTTGATTAGACTGACAAATTATTTATTCCATTTTAATGTCAATTCTTTTAGCTTTTTCTATCTTGTAACAGCGGTCGTAGACTTCCAATTCTATATCATTCCCTTTTTGATTGGTGATTTGGGTCCGGTCTTTGTAAACATCTAATCGTATTGTATTTTCCATGAAATTGATGTTGATGGAGTAATGCGACCATTTATCAGGAATGCATGGATGGAGATGAAGCTTGAAATTACGAATCTTCATTCCGGCAAATCCTTCAGCCAAAATAAGCCAACTTCCAGCCATACTAGTTATATGCAGTCCTTTGTCAACTTCGTTATTATAGTCATCCAAATCCATTCGAACTGCCCTCATGAACAAATCATAGGCTTTGTCTGTCTTTTGTAACCATGCTGCCAGAATAGCATGAACAAAGGGAGATAAAGAAGATTCATGCAAGGTCAGCGGCTCATAGAATTCAAAATTACGACGGATACTTTCTTTATCAATCATATTATGGTAGAGAAAACATCCCAAAAGTACGTCTGCCTGTTTTATGAAACAGGATCGGAGAATTCTGTCCCATGCCCAATGTTGGTTAAGAGGACGTTCGTCACTCGAAAGAGTGTCTACATTTCGCAAAACCTTATCAAGAAACCCTTCCTGTTGCAGAAAAATTCCTTTTTCTTTATCTTCGGGCAGATAAAGCTTTTCAGCAATTTCTTTCCATTTATTTTTTTCCTCTGCACAGAAACTTGTTTTTAATGATATTCTCTGAAAGTCTTCGGGATAGGATTTTTCTATTTTTTCCACATAATCTAAGGACGTCAGCAGACACATTTTACAACCAAAGTTTGTGTACCAATTGTTATTTACATTAACCTCATATTCATTAGGCCCGGTCACTCCCAGCAAGGCATATTGATTATGCTGGGAACATAATGTTACTCTTTGTACCCAGAACCGGCAAATGGCAATCATTATTTCCAGTCCGTATTTGGCTACAATATCTATTTTCCCAGAATATTGAACATATTGGTCAATGGCAAAGACAATAATATTGTTTCGATGGATTTCTTCAAACGTGATTTCCCATTCGTTATGGCTTTCTTTCCCATCGAGTGTAGCCATAGGGAAAAGAGCAGCTCCACCATGATAACCAAGTTTTTCTGCGTTCTCAATGGCTTTTGGAAGTTGACGAAAACGATAAAGCAGTAAATTTTGAGTGATGTCATTTGGCATAGAAACAAGGAAAAAAGGCACACAGCAAAGTTCTGTGTTCCATTGTGTATTACCTCCGTATTTTTCACCTGTAAATCCTTTGGGACCAATATTCAGTCTCGGATCATCACCTCTGTAGGATTGGTTCAATTGAAAGATATTGAAGCGGATGGCTTGTTGCGCTTTGGCATCATCCTCAATGATTACATCGGTATTGTTCCAAATCTCGTTCCATACATCGGCATGCTCTTGATAGATAGAAGCCCATCCTTTCTCCGCAGCTTCGTTACATTCTCGTGTGGCTTGCTTTACGAGATCATCTATTTCGTAATATAAAGATGAAGTGATTGCAGTATATTTGTACAAGGTGAGAGTGTCTCCCGGCTTTATTTCCATTCCTGCACTGTAACCTACTGATTTTTCTTTTTCAATGCGGATAGATGAGGATATAAATTCCTTTTCATTTTTGAACAGACGATGGGTGAAAGCTATGCACACTTGTGATGTTTCTCTTTGTACTTGGGCTCTGAGGTAAGCAAAGTGAGTGGTTGTTTTCGCCTCGATGATATTCCACATCTTTTTCTGATAGTTGGCTTCTTCATGAAATACATCACCTTCTATATAAGGGAGAAGAGATAGCTTTCCTGTATAATTTTCTGATTTAACGCTGTATTTGATAAGACATAGGTCTTGCTTTTTCATACTGAGGAAATGCTCTATTTTCACAGAGATAGTATTCCCTTTCGGGGATGTGGCTGTAAAAGTCCTTTCTTGCATGCCGTCTTTCATGTGAAGAATTCTGGTAAAGTCCTTGACATCCCATTCTGCCAGATTCAACTCTTCATCGATAAGTCTGACTTTTACTTTACTCCAGTTAGGAGCATTAGGAATTCTTGAATAGTAGTCGGGGTATCCTACTTTCCACCAACCCACCTTAGTCGGGTCTTTATAATAGATGCCTGCTGCATAAGAACCTAAAAGATGATCTTCAGAATAGTCTTCTTCGAAGTTGCCTCTTTGTCCTATCCTCCCGTTTCCAATACTGAATATGCTTTCCGAGGCTCTTTGAAATTCAGGATTAAAGCCTTCTTCAATGATATTCCATTTATCAACTTTATATTTTTTTCCCATGACAGAATTCTTTATTGTTTTTCTTTAATAATCCATACACAAGCAGCTCCAGCAATTAACATAACTCCTCCTATTACCATCATCATTACCTCGGGAGCCAGTTGGCCTTGAGGAGTAAGTATTGTTAGGACCAAGCCTCCGAGACAGGCTGTTACGATTTGGGGAACACAAATCGTTCCATTGAATAAGCCGAGATATGTTCCCATGTGGCCGCCGCTAAGAGCGTTAGTCAAAATGGTAAATGGTAATGCTAACGTAGCAGCCCATGCGCACCCGATAAGGGCGAAAGCAATGAATAAAGCTGCGAGACTATGAGCAAAATATAGTGATAGGAACCCTGCAGCCCCCAAAATCAAACTCAAGGAATAAACCACGTGTCTGTTCTTGAACCATGGAATGGCAATAGCCCAAAGTACAGCTCCAATGGCTTGAACGGCGTATGCTACTCCAATCCAGTTACCGGCTTCCTGATATTGAATGGATTGAGTGTCGAGAACAATTTTGGTAACTCCGCCGGCTACTTTTGTCACTGTCGGAGTATCAAAAATATTATATGCTACGGTTCCGTTTGTATAAGTCCACATAATCATAAATGCTCCCCAGCAGAAAAACTGTACGAGGCCTACAGTCCAAAAAGCCTTTGGCGCATGCATCAATAATTTGAACATGTTTGTTTTTTCTTTTTCTTCTTTTTCCGTGATTCCATGATACTCTGCGTATTCTTTCGGCGGCATTTCTTTCACTTTGATTGTCGTGTAAATGACGCACAGAATGAGGATTGCCGCACCGATATAGAATGAAAAAATCACAGAATCGGGAATTACGCCTTTCGGTGCTGTATTGCTGATTCCCACAAAAGCCAGAAAGAACGGGAACAAATATCCCACCAGACTTCCGGCATTGCAGAGAAAACTCTGTATGGAATAGGCTAGTCCTTTCTGTTTTTCATTGACCATATCGCCAACAAGCATTTTGAACGGTTGCATGGCAATGTTGATGGAGGTGTCCAAGAACATCAGTGATATCAACCCGAATATCATTGCTGCGCCAACGGCCATACCGAAACTGCCTGCGTTTGGCAGCATGCACATCACGATTACGGCAAGGGTTGCTCCGATGAAGAGGTAGGGTATACGGCGGCCGAATCGGCACCATGTCTTATCGCTGCATGCACCGATGATAGGCTGGACGATGATTCCTGCCAAAGGAGGCAATATCCAAAAATAACTTAGTTGATGAGGGTCGGCTCCAAGAGTCGAGAAAATGCGGCTTATATTGGCACTCTGTAATGCATAAGCAATTTGGACTCCAAAAAAGCCGAAACTGAGATTCCATAATTTCCAGAAACTTAAATCAGGTTTTGTTTTCATAGCATATTTTTTATAGTTTTATTTACTTTGTTGTACCCCTCACTACTAGATTCGTGCGGACAATACGGTTTTGAATTGTATCTTCAGGTTTGCCATCCAGCTTTTCCAGCAATATTTCAATGGCATTTTGTCCTACTTCGAATCCTCTTTGCTCTACTGTCGTCAGCTTGGGGTCAGTAGATACTGCGATGAAGCTGTCGGTGAAACCGCAAATGGAAACTTCATCAGGCACTTTCAAGCCCGATTGCTTGCAGGCGTAGAGTATGCCCGAAGCCGTATCGTCATTAATGGCGAAGAATGCATCCGGTCTGTTTCCCATTTCCAGTAAGTTAGGGGTAATGGCAATTGCCTGTTCCCTTGTGTCGCAAATCTTTATCATGGAGTCTTCTACAGGTATATGATATTTCTTCATGGCATCCAGATATCCGTTTCTTCTGTTTTTGGAAATTTCCAGATTTAGCGGAGCACTGTAGAAGAAAATTCTTTTGCATCCTGTCTGTATGAGATATTCTACAGCAGCAAAGGAACCAGCATAATCATCAACCACAACTTTCTCCGTATTTATTCCCGTACATATTCTGTCATAAAAAATAACCGGTATCCCATTGTCTATCAATTCCTGATAATGAGTGTATTTAGTAGTCTCCTTGGCTAAGGAGGCAATGACTCCGCATACTCTGGATTCAATGAATGAATGTACAATATCCACTTCTTTCCTGTATTGGTCACTGCTTTGTGCAATGATAATCTGATATCCCTTTTGGGCTGCAATGTTTTCAATGCCGCTCAATATACTCGAAAAATAATAGTGGACAAATTGAGGCATGATGACTCCGATAATGTTGGAACGTTGGTTCCTCAGATTCATGGCCATAATGTTTGGTTTGTAGTTATGGCTTTTGGCGTACTCCTGCACTTTTTTTCTTGTCTCCTCCTTGATGTCCGGATTGTCCTTCAATGCTCGGGAGACTGTAGAAATAGAGATGCCTAACTCCTTGGCTATATCCTTGATTGTAATGGGCTCATTCATGTATCTTCTTTCTTTTAAAGTCAACTATGCAAATATAATGAAAGCTTTGCTAATGTTGTTTTTTTCTTTCCTATATTGATAAGGTGAATTTATTGCAAACGTTTGCACCGCAAATATAGCACAATTTGATTAAAAAGAAACTAGGTAGGTTTTTTAATGTTCTATATTTGCTTCGTAAACAAGTATAAATTAATATTTTGAATTAAATAATTGTTAACTTTAATTATTGTAAACGCATGAAACAAGTTAATCTTAGATTCTATCGCAGGATTCTTCCCTTGTTAATAGGGTTGTTCTTGTCAGTAGGTGCCTTTGCACAGACAATGACTGTGAAGGGTCACGTGAAAGATTCAACAGGCGAGCCCGTAATTGGTGCCAACATTGTTGAAAAGGGTACAACCAATGGAACTATCACCGACTTCGACGGTAATTTTACATTGCAGTGCAAGAAGGGTGTAGCTTTGGTTATCTCATTTGTGGGATTTCAGTCTCAGCAGCTCCCGGCTGCAGCCAACATGGTCGTTACATTGAAAGATGACTCCAAAATGTTGGAAGATGTGGTTGTAATCGGTTATGGTACGGTGAAGAAAAGTGATGCAACAGGATCTGTCGTTTCTGTCAAAGCCGATCAGCTGAACAAGGGTGCTATTACATCACCGGCTGATATGTTGCAAGGCAAGTCTGCCGGAGTTCAAATCACCAATAATGGCGGTGCTCCAGGTAGCGGTTCTACAATTCGTATCCGTGGCGGATCTTCATTGAAAGCTTCAAACGACCCGTTGATTGTCATCGATGGTCTTCCTATCAGCAGTACAAGCATTTCGGGTATGTCTGATGTGCTTTCTACAATTAACCCCAATGATATCGAGTCATTCTCTGTTTTGAAGGATGCTTCTGCTACAGCCATTTACGGTTCGCGTGCATCAAACGGTGTCATTGTTATTACAACTAAGAAAGGTACCACCGGAAAGCCTTCTGTCAGTATAGATATGACAGGTTCCTTGAATTACGTTCATAAAACAATTGATGTAATGGATGCTGCCACTTTGAAAAGTTATCTTACAGAAAAGATTGGCAAACCGGAAGCTATTGCTGCTTTAGGCTCTTCTGATACAGATTGGCAGGATCAAATTTATCGTACAGCCTATACAGAAGAAATCAATGCCAGTGTAGCCGGCGGAATAATCAGCAAAGCCAAGAACTTCAATGGTATGCCATATCGCTTGTCAGCAGGTTATTTGAACGATGACGGTGTCTTGAAAACTTCAAATATGAAGCGTACTACTTTGGCTTTGAACCTTACTCCGCAGTTCTTCGACAAGCACTTGACGGTGAACTTGAATGCCAAGGGTATTTATGCAAAGAACCGTTTTGCAGATTCCGGAGCCATCAGTCAGGCAGTGGGTTATGATCCTACACAGTCTGTCTATGACAATACGGATGCCAAGGGTATTCACGGATATACAGCATGGAAAAATGTTGATGAAAAAGGAGTTTATTCTTCCAACACCATGGCTACTCAGAACCCTGTTGCCATGCTTGATGAGAAGAACGACAAATCTACCGTTAAGCGTTTTGTAGGCAATGCGCAGTTCGATTACAAATTCTTCTATGTTCCGGGTTTGCGTGCAAACTTGAACTTAGGTTTGGATTTCTCTTCCAGTGATGGTACCATTGATACTCCGGTTGGTTCTGAAATGTCTTTGCATGACAAGACTCAGAATGGTTCCGGTCTTCACAAGGACTACGGACAGACTCGTCGCGACGAATCATTGGAATTCTATATGAACTATGTAAAAGAATGCAAGCAAATAGCAAGCAAATTCGATGTAATGGCAGGATATTCCTGGCAGCATTTCTATAACTCGACTACCAGCCTTTCTGTTAAGCAGAATGATCGTAATGCCGTTTTGGAAGACAAACCTTATAAGACAGAAAACTATCTGGTTTCTTTCTATGGTCGTTTCAACTATACTTTGATGGATCGTTATTTGTTGACCTTCACCTTACGTGATGATGGTACCTCTCGTTTCCAGAACAACAAGTGGGGACTTTTCCCTGCAGCCGCATTTGCATGGCGTATTTCTGAGGAACCGATGATGAAGAAGATTCAGTCTCTTTCCAATTTGAAACTCCGTTTAGGTTATGGTGTAACAGGTCAGCAGAACTTGTTGGCTGGTGATAACATCGACTATCCTGATTATCCATCTATTCCTACTTATAAGACCAACTTGACAGGCAGTTATTATATGTTCGGCAATTCAGTAGTCGTACCTATCACTCCGAAAGCTTATGTTTCCGATTTGAAATGGGAATCAACAACTACTTACAACGTAGGTTTGGATTTCGGATTCTTGAAAGACCGTATCAACGGTAGTTTCGATTTCTATGTCCGCAAGACAAAAGACTTGATCAACTACGTACCAATCTCAGCCGGAACCAATCTTTCCAACTATGTTACTATGAACGTAGGTGACTTGAAGAATACAGGAGCTGAATTCTCTATGAATTTTGTTCCGGTTCAGAATAAAGACTGGAGATGGGACTTCGGTTTCAACCTTTCCTGGAACAAGAACAAGATTACCAAGCTGACAGCCAGCGACAATCCTGATTATGTAGGTGTAGCTACTGGAAGCATCTCCGGAGGTACAGGAAACAATATTCAATTGCACAAGGTAGGTTATGCAGCAAGTTCATTCTATGTATACCAACAGGTATATGATACCAATGGCAATCCTATTGATGGAGCATACGTTGACCGCAACGGTGACGGTGTTATCAATGACAAAGATAAGTACATTTGCAAGAAACCGGCTCCTGACGTATTCTTGGGCTTCAACACTAGTGTAGCTTATAAGAAATGGACATTGAGTGCGTCTGCACGTACCAGTTTGGGGAACTATGTTTACAACAACGTGGCATCCAACTATGAAATGCAGGCCGATATGTGGACCAATAATTTCGTATCAAATCGTTTGAATTCGGCTGTTGCTTCTAATTTTGCACAGGCACGTTACCTGTCCGACTATTACATCAAGAATGCTTCATTCTTCAAGCTCGACAAGGTTACTCTCGCTTACGAAATCAACAAATGGGCAAGAGTTCACGCAACTATGCAGAACGTATTCACTATAACCAAGTATAAAGGATTGGATCCTGAAATACAAAGTGGTATTGATAATAATATGTATCCACGTCCGAAGACATTCTTGTTCGGCGCAAGCTTTAACTTTTAAAAAATGAATCTTATGAAATTATATAAAACATTATTCGGCGCAATCGCATTTTCCGCAGCAGCTGTTTCCTTTACTGCATGCACAGGCGATTTGGATGTAACCCCGATTGACCCGAACTTGAGCACACCATCTTCGGTTCTCACATCGGAAAGTGCATATAATCAAATTTTGGCTAAGTGCTATGTCGCATTAGCCGTAAGTTCTCCCGACGGTTCTTCCGGTACTCCTGATATTGCCGGTATTGATGGCGGTTTCGGCCAATATCTCCGTGCTTTGTTCAATTTGGAAGAACTTCCTACCGATGAGGCTGTCATTGGTTGGAACGACCAGACAATCAAGGACCTTCACGGTCTTACCTGGTCCACCTCCGATGTATTCGTAACGGCTATGTATGGACGTCTGTTCTATCAGATTGCTCTTTGCAATGAAATCATCCGTCAGATAAAGGCCTCCAATTCTTCATCAGCTACTATGACACAATACATGGCCGAAGCACGTTGTCTTCGTGCATTGAGTTATTACCACGCTATCGATATGTTCGGAAATGTTCCGTTCATCACCGACGAAACAGCTGTGGGCGGTGCCAATCCTACGCAGATTTCACGTGCCGATTTGTTCAAATGGCTGACTGAAAAGGAAATTCCGGATTTCATGGAATCACTTCCCGACAGTCCTGAAAACTATCGTTGCGGCAAAGGTCTGGCTTATATGATCATGGCCAAACTTTATCTGAATGCCAAGGTTTATAACGGTACTGCCGCTTATGACAAATGTGCAGAATATTGCCAGAAGATAATCAATCTGGGTTATTCTTTGGAATCAAAAGCCAACTACAAGAATCTGTTCGGAGCATCCAATGACCAGTTCCAGGGCAAGGGCCACGAAATCATTTTCAGCGTCTATCAGGATGAAATCAACACTCAGGCCTACGGAGGCACAACTTACTTGATGAATACAGCTATTGGCGGAAGTATGTCGGCCAACAGTTACGGCGCAGCAGGAGGTTGGGGCGGTCTTCGCGTTACCCCGCAATTTGTTGACAAGTTCGATTCAGGTGATGTACGTGCCATGTTCTATACTGATGGCCAAAAGAAAGAAATTGCTGATGTCGGCACATTTACCAATGGATATGCTTTCCCTAAGTTCACTAACCTGAAGACTGACGGAACTTATACCGATATCGCATCCTTCTGTAATGCAGATTTCCCTGTATTCCGTTTGGCAGATGTTTACCTAATGCTTGCCGAATGCCAGACAGTGGGCAATGTGGCAGTCAATGTGAACGGTCATGACGGTTTGTATTACTTCAATTTGGTAAGATCTCGTGCAGGAGTAAGCACCAAAACTTCTATCACGGCTACCGATATCTTGGACGAACGTGCCCGTGAGCTCGCTTGGGAGTGCCATCGTCGTTCCGACTTGGTTCGCTTCGGCAAACTCACTACCAGTGATTATGTTTGGGCATGGAAGGGTGGAGCCGCTTCTGGTTCTGCAGTGGATACAAAATTCAATTTGTTCCCGATCCCGTCAAGCGATATCAATTCCAACAGCAATTTGACTCAGAATGCAGGTTATTAATTTTAAAGATTGAATCGTATGAAAAATATAAAATACTTTTTATTCCTGATGCTGGGCGTTCTCGTCATGTCATCATGTTCTGACGATAAGGACACTGCAGTATTCAATTCGGCCAATACGGTAGCCCCTACATTGCAGGCTATCAACAGCTCTTACGTACTTGAGATGGCAAATGCCGACAAGTCATTCGCTACATTCACATACTCGGCTGCCAGCTGGGGCGATGTAGCCTTGGGTACCAAATATCAGGTTGAGGCTTCCCTCACGCAGGACTTTGCTTCGCCCGTTCAATTCGATGCAAGCACCGGTAACAGCATTTCGTCGGTTACGGTTGCCAAGATAAACAACATTATTTTGAATGCAGGAATCAATCCGGGCACAGCTACCAAGATGTTCTTCCGCGTGAAGGCATACGCTACCGGCGAGTCTGCCAATGTATCGAGCATTTCGGCTCTTACATCGGCGGTCGTTTCCACTACCGTCACTCCGTATAGCACGAAGATTGAGTATCCGAAAGTATGGGTACTTGGCGACTACAACGGATGGAGTCATGACAAGGCACAGTTCCTTTTCAGCTATAACAGCAACACGGTCTATACGGGCGTGATTGATTTCAGCGAGAAGTATGCAGCATTGCAGTGGGGCTTCAAGATTACCGGAGCCGCATCTTGGGACAACGCAACAGGCAACTGGGGTGCAACCGATGGAACTCAGGTGGCCGATGCAGCCATGACTTTGGCCAATAACGGTGCCAACATCACAGCTTATCAGGGAACCAAACGTTTCTATCGCTTCACATTCACCAAGGTCAGCATGGATGCTCCTACTTTGGCAAAGGACATCGCTTTCAACACGATTACTATCGTGGGTGAGGCCGGAAGCCAAGTGAGCGGATGGGGAACTAAAGAAGTCGTTTTGAACTTCGATACTACCACACAGCTCTTCTATGCTGACGTTACATTCGGCAGCGGTGAGTTCAAATTCCGTCTTGACAAGGATTGGGCAACCAACTGGGGTGGAGCCGAAGGCGTTCTGAAAGCCGGTGGCGACAACATCAAGGTTACGGCTGGAAACTACCGCGTGTATGTTGATTTGAATAATCCTGACAAGATGACTTATGAATTGAATACGAAGGATTACGGTAAATGATAGTTAAAGATTAAAGTAACAACACTGAAGGTCCGGAAGGCGGTTCGGTCTTTTCCGAACTCCTTTCCGGACTTTCTTTTTAAAAATCTATCCCAAAATATGAAACAGATTCTTCAGCCGATATTCCTTTCCTTGTGCATCTTTGCGCTTTCGGCCTGTTCCTCTTCAGGCAAGGACGATGTCACACCCGATACTCCCGTAACCTACAAGAACGGCTTCAACTACAACCCTGCCGTTCCCAATGCCGATAGTGAGCTGACGATAGCGTTCAAAGCGGACGCATCTTCTGCTCTTTATGGCTACACGGGCGATGTGTATCTCTATGCCGGAGTCATTGTGGAAGGCAGCTGGAAATTCCAGCCTTCTGCATGGACGGACAATTCCTCGAAGTACAAGATGACGAAGTTGGAGGACAATCTTTGGAGCATCACTCTTTCGTCGTCCATCCGCAGTTGGTTCGGCTCGGGCACTACACCGGTGGAGAAGCTGGGACTCATCGTGCGCAGTTCGGACGGAACGAAAAAGGGCATCGATAGCGATACGTTTGTCAGTGTGACGGATTCCCGGTACAAGGGATTCAATCCGGCGGCCATCGTGGAGAAGACCATGCCTGCGGGATTGCAATACGGCATCAACTACGGCGCGGACAAGCAGAGCGTTACTCTCGTGCTGTATGATAAAGATGCAAATGGCAGTCACAAGGACTATGCTCATGTGGTGGGCGATTTCAACAGCTGGACACTGAGCAACGATACCAAGTCACAGATGTATCGCGACAATGCTGCCGGATGCTGGTGGATTACTCTCACCGGACTGGAGGCAAGCAAGGAATATGCTTTTCAATACTTTGTGGGTACGGCGGCGGACGGCGCCATGCGCATTGCCGACCCTTACACCGAAAAGATTCTGGATCCGGACAACGACGGTTCTATTTCTTCTACCACTTACACCGACAGCAAGACCTATCCTGCGGGAGGAGTGGGCATCTTGTCCACCTTCTGCATCAGTCCGTCGGCTTACTCGTGGAAGAATGATTCCTATACGCGTACGGCAGATGAGAAACTCGTGATTTACGAGATGCTGCTGCGCGATTTCACCTCGACGGGCGACCTGAACGGGGCGATGGGCAAGTTGGATTATCTGAAGACTCTTGGAGTGAATGCCATCGAGCTGATGCCTGTGCAGGAGTTCGACGGCAACGACAGCTGGGGTTACAACACCGGTTTCTACTTTGCTCTCGACAAGGCTTACGGCACCCGCAATCTTTACAAGCAGTTTATTGATGCCTGCCACGGCAAGGGCATAGCGGTGCTCATGGATGTGGTTTATAACCAGGCTTCCTCGCAGTGTCCGCTCGTGAAGATGTATTGGGATAGTGCGAACAGCCGTCCATCGGCTGCCAACCCGTGGTTCAATGCCACCACACCTCATTATTATTCGTTCGGGGCGGATTTCAACCACTCTTCGGCCTTGACACGTCAGTTTGTGAAGCGTAACATCAAGTATCTGCTCGATGAATATCACATCGACGGGTTCCGGTTCGATTTCACCAAGGGATTTACGCAGAAGGCCAGCACGGACGATGCTTCTGTTTCGGCTTATGATGCTTCGCGTGTGGGGTATCTGAAAGAGTATTATGCGGCGGTGAAGGCGGCCAAGCCAAGTGCGGTGATGGTTTGCGAACACTTCTGTCCGGCGGAGGAAACGGAGCTGGCGGCTGACGGGCTTTACTTCTGGCGCAACGTGAACAATGCTTTCATGCAGGCAGGCATGGGGTGGCAGGATGGCAGCGCTTTTACTTCACTTTACGAGCCGAAGTTGCACTGGGTGGGCTATGCCGAGAGCCATGACGAGGAGCGCGTGGGCTACAAGCAGGTGAAGTGGGGCAATTATGGACTCAAGACGAGTCTGCCGGAACGCATCGCTTTGGCGGAGAATAATGCCGCGTTTCTGTTGCTTACTCCGGGACCGAAACTCATTTGGCAGTTCGGTGAGCTGGATTATGATGTCAGTATCGACGAGAACGGGCGCACGGGGCGCAAACCTGTGCTGTGGAATTATTATGATGATGCTACGCGCAAGGCGCTTTACACTACTTACAGCAATTTGATGAAGTTGCGTAACGGCAATCAGGATTTGTTCTCCACTTCGGCCACGTGCAGCCTTCATGCGGCACAGACTGATTGGAACGGTGGTCGCTGGATGTCGGTTTATGATTCGGCAAAGGGGCTGGTGGTCGTGGCCAATTACTTGAATTCGAAGGTGGGCGTGAGTGTTACGTTCCCAGTCGCAGGCAAGTGGTACAGTTATCCTGACGGAGCGGAATTTACGGTGGCTTCGGCCTCGCAGACGGTTACGCTCGAAGGGGAGTCGTGCAAGATTTATATTAGTTTTAAATAGGGATTTGTTTCATGTGAAAAGATGAGGATTACGAGAGAGAGAATGGCGGGAGGCTTTTAGGAGTCTTCCGCTTTTCGTTTTAATTCGGGGGGGCGCGTTTTGTCGAAAAGTGCTCCCGGCTGTCGCTGCGAAGCTGAAATTGCCGGCCGGTTCCTGAACTTTGCCAAACGCGCTTCGCTTGGACGAGGCAAAGTTCTTGACGGAACCGACCGGCAATTTCCGAGACGCTTCTCCGCTAAAGGCCGGAATCCCTTTTCGACAAAACGCTGGGGCAGGGGTGCAGGGGACTGAGGCGCTGCGCTGCAGATGGTCCAGGAAGTGGCACTTATTCTTCCGAAATTTTGCAGACGGTCCGGGAAGTGGCACTTCTTCCTCCGAAAATTTGCAGATGGTCCGGGAAGTGGCACTTTTATGTAATGAATAATAATTTGAGCAAAAATGGCTAAGACAAAAATTTGATGGCTGACAGTGTGTGCGAGTTATTCCAACACTTCCTGCGTCGAAGGCATGGCTAATTGCGGTAGGCATTGTTTCCCGATGTACTTGTGTTGCTTTTTCATGCCGCGATACTTCCCACTCTGAAAAATAGTTCGTAAATTTGTCTCGAACAATTAAAAACAACAAATGAAATCATCCCGACATTATGAAGGTCTCTCGCAGACGGAAGTCCTGCAGAGCCGTGAGCAACACGGGCAAAACCTGCTCACGACCGTGCAGAGAGAATCCCTCTGGCACCTTTATTTCGAGAAATTCCGTGACCCCATCATCATCATTCTGCTCATCGTACTGCTGCTCATTTCCGGCATCACCATCTACGAGTATATCGGCGGCGAAGGGCCGCAAGTTTTCTTTGAGCCTCTCGGCATTTTCGTGGCCGTGATGCTTGCCACCAGCGTGGGCTTCTGGTTCGAAATGAAAGCCCGCCGTGCGTTCGACGTGCTCAACCGCGTGGGCGAGGAAACCCTCGTCACCGTTATCCGCTCAGGCGCCATCTGCCAGATACCGCAGAAGGATATCGTGGTGGGCGACATCGTGATGCTCAACACGGGCGATGAAGTCTGTGCCGATGGCCTTCTGCTGGAGTCTGTCTCCCTGCAGATGAACGAGTCCACCCTCACCGGCGAGCCGCTCTGCACCAAGACCACAGACTCTGCTAAGTTTGATGCCGAAGCTACCTATCCCTCCAATCACGTGATGAAAGGCACCATGGTGGCCGACGGGCACGGCGTGATGCAGGTCACCGCCGTGGGCGACCGTACCGAGTACGGCAAGGTGTACCGCGGTTCGCAGATCGATAATTCCGTGCGCACTCCGCTCAACGAGCAGTTGGATCGCCTCGGTTCCATGATAACACGTGCCAGCTACGTCATTGCTATCCTCATCGTAGCCGCCAAGATGGCGTTCTTTTTCTGGGAAGGCGATGCCACCTCCTGGATCGTCACCGGCAGTTATCTGCTGCAGGCCGTGATGATAGCCGTCACCATCATCGTGGTGGCCGTTCCCGAAGGTCTGCCCATGAGCGTCACTCTCAGTCTGGCTCTCAGCATGAGGCGCATGCTCTCCACCAATAATCTGGTGCGCAAGATGCACGCCTGCGAAACGATGGGTGCCACCACTGTCATCTGCACCGACAAAACGGGTACTCTTACCCAAAACCGCATGCAGGTGGCGCAGATGAACATCGAGGCCGAAGCCGACCTTCTGCCCGAAGCCATCAGTACAAATTCCACCGCCCACTTGCAAGTGAAGGGTTCCGGTGTGGAAGTGCTGGGCAATCCTACTGAAGGCGCGTTGCTGCTCTGGCTGCGCAGCGAAAAGTCCACTGACTATCTGCCTTTGCGCGAGCAGGCCGAGGTGGTGGAGCAACTCACATTCTCTACCGAACGCAAATACATGGCTACGGTGGTAGATTCTCCTTTAGCCGGATGCCGCATGCTCTATGTGAAGGGCGCTCCGGAATATGTGCTGCCCTTCTGCACCCTTACCGAGTCCGACCGCATCCGCTTCACTGCCGAGTTGCAGAATTTTCAGCAGAAAGCCATGCGCACCCTGGCCTTCGCCTGCTTGAAGGTTGACTCGCCGGCTAGTTGCTTTGCCGAGGGCCGTCTTTGCGTGAGCGGCCTCACCCTGCAGGCCATTGCCGGCATAGCCGATCCCGTTCGTGAGGAAGTTCCTGCTGCTGTGGAAGATTGTATCTGTGCCGGCATCAAGGTGAAGGTAGTCACGGGCGATACTTCGCTCACAGCCCGTGAGATAGGTCGCAACATCGGCCTATGGACCGATGCCGACACCGATGAGAACCTCATCACCGGTCCCGAGTTTGCCGCTCTCACGGACGATGAAGCCCGGCTGCGGGTACAGAAACTCAAAATCATGTCGCGTGCGCGCCCCATGGACAAACAGCGCTTGGTGCATCTCCTTCAGGAGCAGCACGAGGTGGTGGCCGTCACGGGCGACGGTACCAATGATGCACCAGCTTTGAAGGCTGCCCATGTGGGCCTCTCCATGGGCGACGGTACGTCGGTAGCTAAGGAAGCAAGTGACATCACTATCATCGACAATTCCTTCGGCAGCATCTCCCGGGCCGTGATGTGGGGACGCTCGCTCTACAAAAACATACAGCGTTTCGTGCTGTTTCAGATGACCATCAACGTGGCCGCATGTCTCATCGTGCTCATCGGAGCGTTCCTGGGTACCGATTCGCCGCTCACCGTCACCCAGATGCTGTGGGTGAACCTCATCATGGATACCTTTGCCGCCATGGCTCTGGCATCCCTGCCACCAGACCGTGGAGTGATGTTGGAGCATCCGCGCCGCCGCGAGGCGAACATCATCAGCCGTCCCATGGCACGCCGCATCCTGGGCATCGGGCTGGCTTTCGTACTGGTGCTCTTCGGACTGTTGCAGTATTTCAAACTTCATGACGTGACTTCGCTGGGCGATTTCTCGCTCACGGCTTTCCTGAGCAGCTATGTACACTTTGCCGGCGGACATCACGAACTCTCGGCCTACGAGTTGTCCTTGTTCTTCACCATCTTTGTGATGTTGCAGTTCTGGAACATGTTCAATGCGAAGGCTTTTGCCACGGGTCATTCGGCATTCCATCATCTGGCTTCCTGCCGTGGCTTCCTGCTCATCGCCGTGGTCATTGTAGTAGGGCAGGTGTTCATCGTGAGTCTGGGCGGGCCGATGTTCAATGTGGTTCCGCTTCGTCTGACGGACTGGGCGCTCATCATCGGAACCACTTCGGCAGTGCTTTGGATTGGGGAATTGGCGCGACTTTTCAGAAAAAGAATGGTAGAGCCTGTGTAATGTGGTCAAAAATCCACCTAATTGATATAAAAGTCCACCTCGTTTAGGTCGGCTTGAATTATTTTTGTAAGCGGAAAGGAACGCAAAAAGAATATTTATTAAATAACAGATTGTAATATCATGAAAACTCACAAATTTCTATTGGCTGCAATTGCAATGGCAGCAGGGTTGTCGCTTCAGGCGCAGACCTCGCATCTGATGACGGTGCAGGCCGGCAAACCGGGCGTACCCATCCAGTCCACTATGTACGGCCTCTTCTTCGAGGACATTAATTACGGAGCCGATGGCGGACTCTATGCCGAATTGGTGAAGAACCGTTCGTTCGAGTTCCCGCAGCATCTCTTGGGTTGGACTACTTTCGGCCACGTTACCGTAAAGGACGATGGCCCGTTCGAACGCTGTCCGCATTATGTACATCTGGAGTACTCCGGTCATTCCGACAAGTCCACCGGCATTGAGAACGAAGGTTTCTTCGGCATCGGCGTGAAGGAAGGTGCCGAGTATCGTTTCTCCGTGTGGGCTCGTGGCGAAGGTCAGAGCATCCGTGTGGAAATCATCAAGAATAACACCATGGAAGACAATCAGGCTTTCGTAAAGCAGGAACTGAAGATTGATTCCAAGGACTGGAAGAAGTACGAAATCAAGTTCACTTCGCCCCGCACGGAACCGAAGGCGCATCTGCGCATCTTCCTTACTTCACGAGGTCCGCTTGATTTGGAGCATGTGTCTCTGTTCCCTACTGACACTTGGAAAGGCCGCGAGAACGGACTGCGCAAGGATCTGGCTCAGGCACTGTATGATGTACATCCGGGTGTGCTTCGCTTCCCCGGTGGCTGTATTGTGGAAGGTACCGACCTGGCCACACGCTACAACTGGAAGAACACGGTGGGCCCGGTAGAGAACCGTCCACTCAACGAAAACCGCTGGCACTACACGTTCCCGTATCGCTTCTTCCCCGACTATTTCCAGAGCTACGGCTTGGGATTCTTCGAGTTCTTTCAGCTGGCAGAGGAAATCGGCGCTGAGCCGCTTCCCGTCATCAGTTGCGGACTGGCTTGTCAGTTCCAGAACCATACCGAAGATGCTCATGTGAAGGTAGCCGATTTGGGTAGTTACATTCAGGATGCGCTCGACCTCATCGAGTTTGCCAATGGTGCTGTGACTACTAAATGGGGTAAGGTACGTGCCGATATGGGTCATCCTGCTCCTTTCAATATGAAACTGCTTGCCGTGGGCAACGAACAGTGGGGCGATGACTACGTATGTCGTTTGGATCCGTTCGTAAAAGCTCTGCGCAAGGCACATCCCGAAATCAGGATAGTTGGTACATCGGGCCCGAATTCCGAAGGTGAAGATTTCGACTACCTCTGGCCGGAGATGAAGAAAGAAAAAGTCGATTTGGTTGACGAGCATTTCTATCGTCCCGAAAAATGGTTCTTGGCACAAGGTAATCGTTATGATAACTACGACCGCAAGGGTCCGAAGGTTTTTGCCGGTGAATATGCTTGTCACGGAAAAGGCAAGAAGTGGAACCACTTCGAAGCTTCTTTGCTCGAAGCTGCTTTTATGACCGGGTTGGAACGCAATGCCGATGTGGTTCACATGGCAACCTATGCACCGCTTTTTGCACACATCGAAGGATGGCAGTGGCGTCCGGACATGATTTGGTTCGACAACCTGCGCATGTTCAAGAGTTGCAGTTACTACGTTCAACAACTCTACGGACACAACAAAGGTACCAACGTTCTTAAAATGACAATGAACAAGAAACCGATAAGTGGACAGGCAGACCAAGACGGTCTCTTTGCTACTTCTGCATGGGACAGCAGCACGAAGGAATTCATCGTGAAGATTGCCAACGTATCCGACCAGGCTCAGCCCGTGAAAGTGATGTTTGCAGGATGGAAGCCGAAAGCAGCATCCACAACGGCCAAGTGCACCACTTTCCATTCCGATAACATGGATGCCGAGAACACGCTCGACAATCCTACGGCTATCGTTCCTCAGGAGGGTGAGGCAACCTTGAAAGGCAATGTGCTCGACACAACAGTCGGAGCAAAGACTTTCGTGGTTTACCGCTTTGCGAAGTAATACTTAAAGATAAGAAAAAAGAAATAGCCGGTGCAGCGTTGAGTTGCATCGGCTATTTTGTTTTCGGTCTGTTCCCGTCAGTGTCTTCCTGATTTTTCGTTAAAAAGTTTTTTTGATGTCGTATCAGAAATTCTCTCCCGGAAGCGGCCAGTTGGGTGAAGGCTTGTGCATGACTTTCATCTCCGTGTCGAACTTCTTCACCATTTCGGGGTATTTGTCGGCAAGGTTGTGGGATTCGGTCATGTCTTCTTTGATGTTGTATAGTTCCAAGGGAGCGTTGGGAGTTACGGTCACGGCTTTCCAGTCACCTCTTCTGGCAGCGCGTTGCTTGCCCGGAAATTCCCAGTAGAGCAGGCGGTTGTCTGTATTGAGTTTCTTGCCGTAGAACAGGGGCAGAATACTCATGCCGTTGATGTGTTGCGGCAGATTTTTGCTGACACCCGTAAGAGCGGCAAAGGTAGGCATCATGTCAGGAAAATAAACGATGTTTGTCAGCTTCCGTGCAGGTACTTTACCCGGTTGGTTCACGATGAGCGGAACGCGGATACCTCCTTCATAGAGCATTCCTTTCCGTCCGCGGAGTGAAGCATTGCATTTGAGTTCGGCAAGCGGGGCCTGAACGGCAGCACCGTTGTCCGAAGCGAAAATCACGAGCGTGTTCTTGCGCAGGTTCAAACGGTCTAGTTCCTTGAGCAGGCGGCCGATGGCTGCATCCATGTGCGTGATGAGTGAAGCATAGCGTTTGGTATTCATGCTCCATGATTCATCGTCGTACCAGGTGGTATTGTCGATAATATATGGCTCATGTGGTGCATCGAAAGCCAGATACAGGAAGAACGGATTGTTCTTGTTGCGGTTGATGAAGCCGATGGCATCCTGTGTGGAGATGTCGGTGTTGTGCTTCACGTGCTTGTCATGGGCATTGTCTTCGATTGTAGTGAGCTTGTCATTATTGAATCGCCAGTAAGGATAATAGTAGGGCGAGTTGGACTCCGGCGTGCTGATGAGCCATCCATAGAACTCGTCGAATCCGCGATGCAGAGGCGTGGCTTCGGGATTGAATCCGTCCAGATGCCATTTGTTCACCAGACAGGTGCGGTATCCTGCAGTACGTAGCACTGTGGCGATAGTCGTATCTGTGGGCAGAATATTCATCCGTCGGATGGTAGCGGTACCTTTCTTGCCCACGATGCCTCCTGCTTCGCAGAAATTATCGCGTATGGTGGTATTTCCTGAATTTTTTCCCGTCATGAGCGAACAGCGGGAAGGTGAACTGATGCCCGAACCGGCATAGCATTGTGTGAAGCGGGTGCCCGTAGCCGCCAGTCTGTCGATGTTGGGTGTTTTCATGTAAGGATTGCCGTAGCAGGCGAGGTCTCCGTAGCCCATGTCGTCGGCAAGGATAAAGATGATGTTAGGACGCTCGGGAGTAGCTTTCTGTTTCTGTGCTGCTCTCGTTGTGGTGCTTGCAAGCAAGCCCAAAGTGGCCAGCAGGCCGCTGTAGTACATGGTATGAATCATATTTTTCAAATTTAAAACCGTGCATCAAAGTTAGTAAAACTTTGTGCACGGTTGGGTATAAATTGAACTAAATTAATAAAGATCGTTTTGTTGCCAGCTTGGCATCAGCTGAATCTGGTTGTAAGGAATCGGGAACAAGACAGCTGCTGAGGATCCGCTCCATTTCCACTTGGCGGTGGAAGTGGCTGTGGTACTGTTGCAGTCGGTTACTACCATTCCATTGTCATCAGCTTGTGCAACGGCTGATAATCCTTGTGTGCGGTGGCTGAAATGACTTTCCATGACAGCGGTTATTCTGCCCGTACGGACGAGGTCGTACCAACGGTGTCCTTCGAAGTTAAGTTCCAGCAAGCGTTCGTTTTCAATGGCAAGAGTCATGGCTGCTTTTGTAGTTGCAGTTGTGTTTTCCAATCCTGCACGGTTGCGGACCATGTTGAGATAGGTTGCTGCCTGGCTTGTTGAACCGGTTTCGTTTAGGCATTCGGCATACATCAGCAGTACATCGGCGTATCTGTAAATGATGTTGTCACATCCGCTTGCGCAGGTGTTGAGACCTTGGTTGTTGAAATCATAATACTTCAAGCTTACCGGTATTTTTGCATATCCTGTGCCGGTGAGTTCCACTTCATCAGAAGCTTTTGATACGGATTCCGTGTCATAAAGTCCGTTATAGACAAGTTTGGTGAACCGTTGGTCTTTAGGATTTTCTTTCAGTTTGTTATACATTTCCCAAGTCATGAGCAGACAGCCGTAGCCTTGTGAACATGAAATGGTAGATTTAGTACCATCGGAATAGATATAACTAGGTTGGTTGGATGGAGTTACAGCCGGAATACAACGGCGCATAAGTTCGTTGGCAACAATGGTGGAACCGTTGTTGTACTGTGCCGCCAGAATGATTTCCTTGCCAATGGGGTTCTGTGAGTCATATATTTTGGCAACATCGCTTTCCAATCCTAATGCGGAAGGGTTCTGGTTCGCATAGCTGATGACGGATTCCAGTGACTTTTGGGCATTGGTGAAATCTTTCAGTGTCATGTACATTTCCGCCTGCATGGTATAGGCAGCCATCTTTGTCACGCGTCCCTTGTCTGTAGCCGCAGAATAGCTTGTCGGTAAATTGGCAATGGCTGTAGTCAAATCGGATTTGATAAGTGAATAGACTTCATCCGTTGTGTTTCTTCCGTAGCTGTACAAGTCGGTATAGTTTGTAATGACGGTTTCCGTGAGGGGCACCGGACCGAACAGACGGACCAGAGTGAAATAAGCGTATGCTCTGAAGAATTTGGCTTCGCCTTCAAACTGGGTCTTGTTGGCAGTACTGGTCACGTTGTTCAAGTGTGACAAAACATTGTTGCATCTGTTTATCATTTTGTAGCTGTTTACCCAAATGGAATCGGAGAAACTGACGGTTGCATCCCATGTATTTTCATTCAGTGCGATGTAGTCCGTGGCATTGTTTTTTTTGCGGTCATAAGCTACATCGGTACTAATGTCATTGATATAGATGGCATTTTCGCTGATGACACGTAAGGAATAGTAGGAATCCAGAAGAACGTTTTTTATTTCGGAATCATTGGTTAGGTAAGTTTCCATTTGCATGGAGTCGCTCGGATATTTATCGAAATAACTGTCGCTGCAGGAAGTAATCATTCCTATTCCGAATAGGAGTGAAAATAGATAAATGATATTTTTTGTTTTCATTTCAGTTCGAATTTAGAAGTTCATATTAAGACCGAAAGTAATGACTCTTGAAATTGGGTAACTACCGAAATCGACGCCGTTGTTTGTAGCAGAGTTCCCGCTGTAGTTGGATTCTACTGAATATCCCGGGTAGCGGTCGAATGTCCAAAGATTTTCAACATTAGCGCTGATGCGCAATCCTCTCAAACCTATTTTTTGCCCTATTTTGTTTGGCAAGGTATATCCCAATGTAATGTTGCGGATGCGAAGATAATCGGAATCATAGAGATATCTTGTTGAAGCGATTATATTGGCCCCAAGGTTGTTGGTTCCCGCTTTGTGAGATTTTCCATTACCCGGGTCCGATTCTGATTTCCAGCGGTTCAGTCCTGATTCGGCAAGAACATTGTCATCATATCTGTTTAGAGTGAAAGCTCTGGCTGCTGCATAAATGACTTTACCTCCTACTTGTCCGTCGATAGTGAATGACAAGTCAAAATTCTTGTAAGAGAAATTATTGGTCCAGCCGAAGGTGAAGTCGGGCTGGTAGTTCCCTACATATTGGTAGTCGCTGGTGTTGATGACTCCGTCCTTGTTCACATCTTCATACATGAGGTCACCGATTGTCTCTGTCCCGTATTTGGCATGACTGGATACATCTTCGGCATTATTGAATGTACCGATGACTTTCAGCATGTACATGTCACCCATAGGTCTGCCCACATAGTTGCGGATGACGTTTCCCCATTTGGTTCCTGCGCTTTGGTTGGAAAGCTGAGTCTGGTTATTGGCCAGAGACAGAATTTTATTCTTATTGGTAGACCAGTTGATGCTGGTGTCCCATTTGAATGATTTGGCAAGAATAGGAGAAGACACTTGCAACTCGATACCTTTGTTCTGTATCTGTCCTGAATTCATATAGATGCTGGAAGCAATACCGTTGAAGTCGGGAATATTGGCAGGCATCACGATATTACTGGTTCTTTTATAAAGGTCGAGAGTTATTTTCAGCCTGTTGAATAGTCCGAAATCAAAACCCAAATCGACTTGTTTGTTCTTTTCCCAGCCTAACTGACGGTTGGAGTAACCGCTTGGGTAATAGCTGTTGACTGCCGTTGTTCCGAAAACTACATTGTGCCCGCTGCTCAAAGAAGATATCCAGGCATAGTCCGTACCTATCTGGTCGTTACCGGTGATACCGTAACTGGCGCGAATCTTTGCGATGTTGAGCCATTTCAGATCTTTCATCCATGGTTCTTCTGTGATGTTCCAGGCTAAAGATCCGGAATAGAAAAGACCGGCGCGTTTGTCGGGACCGAACTTGCTGGAACGGTCTCTGCGCAAGGAGGTCGAAAGGATATATTTGCTCATGTAGTCGTATGTGATACGGCCAAACATGGCATCGAATACGTATTCGGAATTATAGGAAGAACCTGTCCATAGGTTGGCCCCGTTCACGTTTGTTATATTCGTGTTGTTGTATGCAACCGGATGGTCGCTGTCTGTACGGTCATCTTGTTGAACCTTGAACGAACTGTTGTATTCGTAATCATAGCCAACGACTGCATTCATGTGGTTTGCCTCATTGATTTCCCAGTCGTACGTGGCTGTGGATGACCAATACACATTATATCCGAAACCGGAGGATCTGTAGGCATTGATGGAATTAAGGTTGGGTGTAGATTTGTTTCCCAGATGGTCTGAACCTAACAGATAAGCGCTTTGGTAATAATCTCCCTTTGCCGAATTGGTGGTCAGGTTGATGGAAGAACGCAACGTCAGGTTTTTGATGGGTTTGACAACCAGGTAAACATTGCTTAAAGTCCTGATGGACCAGGAATCATTTTTGTTTTCCAATAGATTACAAACCGGATTGTTTATCTGGTTGTTTAATCCATAATTCGGTGTTCCGTTCAATCCTGCATAATGTTGGGCTACTTGGGTATAGTCTCCATTCGATTGATATACCGGAAGGATAGGTGCATAAGTCAAGGCTTCTGCTATGACTCCGGAAACCATTTCTGTGTTACCGCCTGAAGGAGATTGTGCACGTGTGTAGTTCGCACTTGGAGAAAAAGATGCACCCAGTGTCACAAGCTTTCCCAGCTTTGCTTCAAAGCCGCCTTTCAAATTGATTTTCTTGTTGAAAGAGTTCAGCAGGATACCCTGTTCATCCTGGTAGTTGGCAGAAAGGTTGTATTTGACCACGTCTGAACCGCCTGTTACCAGAAAGTTGGCGCGGAAGTTAGGCGCATTTCTGAAGATCTGTTTCTGCCAATTGACGTCAATATAGTTTTTGCTGTCTCTTAATGTAATCAAATCCGGGTATTTTGAAATGGTTCCGTTATTGGTACGGGCTTCGATAACCATGTCCAGATAATCGGCAGCTCCAAGCACATCAACATATTGTTGAACTTGGCTGATACCGTATTGGGTAGAGAAGCTGATTTGGGGTTTGCCGCTTTCGCCTTGTTTGGTTGTCACGATGATGACACCGTTTCCTGCTTTGGAGCCGTATATGGCGGAAGAGGCTGCATCCTTCAATATTTGGATATTCTGAATGTCGTTAGGGTTAATGTTGTTGAACAATTCACTGTCGGTGGTAGGATATCCGTCGATGACATACAAAGGATCGTTTCCGCTGTTGATGGAACCGGCACCACGAATACGGATGGCCGGCGCAGCACCCGGTTCGCCGCTTATCTGCTGGAGGGTGATACCTGATGACATGCCGGCAAGACTTTGTGCAATGTTTGATGTCGGCATATTGCTTATTTTAGAACCGTCGACAGTAGAGATAGCAGTGGACAGAGATCTTTTTGCAATGGAGCCGTAACCTACTACGACCACCTCCTCCAGAGTCTTCACATCTTCTTTCAATGTAACGGTGAAAGAAGGTTTGTCACTAATAGCCAGGTCCTGTTCCACATAACCTATATAGGAAATGGACAAGGTTCCTTTGGACGGCCCTTCAAAACTGAATTTTCCATCCATGTCGGTAATGGTACCTACGGATGTTCCTTTCACTACCACGCTGGCTCCGATGATAGGTTCTCCGGATGTATCTTTTACAATACCGGAGATTCTTTTATTACCTGAGGGCTTTGCGTAATTTGTGGCTTTCTTATCTGAAATGACAATCGATTTGGATGATACGATAGTGTATTCCAGATCTCTGTTCTTCAAAACTTCATTTAGAACTGATGATACAGAGGCATTCTCCATGTCGACACTGATGTCTTTCCGATTGTCAATCACAGCAGTTCGATAGGAAAAATGATAGGTTGACTGCTTTTCTATAACGCTGAAAACATCTTTTAAGGATGCATTCTTTAGATTGATACTTACTGTTTGTCCCTGTGCATATAAGCCTAGACAAAAGCAGAATAGTAATAATGCTGACACCACAAATTTTTTTAAATGTTTATTCATGTTGTACATAGTATTAAATATTAAACAATAGAACCGGCCTTTGGTGGGGCTGTTAACAAAGAAGACAAAAATGGAATTAAAATGTACTAGTGGAAATTAATGTTCTTCAACATATTTGAGACAGAAGAGCCTGATTTACCTAATTTGTGCCGGTTAAAATAATATATTTACCCGCAATGGTTCCTTTCAAATGGTACGATTTTTCGATGACTTCAAGAGCCTCATTCAAATTAGTGGAAGGTATGGTTCCTGTAAATGAGTCTGAGATGCTATCTTGATATGTGGTTCTTATATTAATGTTATAATTTCTCTTGATTGCTTGTAGGACATAAGATAAAGATTTATTGACGAATATCATTTCATTTCTCTTCCACGCGGTAGTTTTTTGAATATCGGCATGGTCGATGATCCTGATTTTTCCGGTAAGCCTGTCCATTATTGCTTTTTGGCAAGGTTTGATGAAGACACTAGTGTGCATTTTTAAAGAGGTGAATGAAACATTACCCTCTTCCAGTAACAGTTCGGCCGATGGAGCTGATTTTCTTGCCAGAAGATTGAACTTTGTTCCAAGAACCTTTATTTGCAGTCCGCGGGCATTGATGAAAAAAGGATGTTCCCTGTCTTTGCTTACGTGGAAGTATCCTTCGCCGTCGAAGTGGATGATTCTGTTTGCTTTATTGAAATTTTCCGGAGAATATGTGAGTCTTGTCTTTTCGTTCAAATTAATGATTGTACCATCTGGCAAGGTAATGCTGGCTTTTTCTCCTTCCGAGGTAGAAACCACCATATCTTCATCCATCTGACTGCTTTTTTCTTTATATAAAAATAGTGTGCTTAATATAAATATAGGAAGGAGTACGGTTGCTGCTACCTTACTTAAAAAGGTGAATGACAGGTAATTTGTCTTTCTCTTATTTATTTTGGATAGAACCTTTTTCTTTATCTTCTCGATTCTTTCATCATCTACACGGGAAGTGTCAATGGGTTCATTCAGCCATGAATCTTGCATGGAGGAAGATAATTCATCATCAGTCGATGAATTGACATACTTCTTCAGTTCTTCCAATTCATCAGGCTTTATTTTATTATTCCTATATTTGTTATCTAAATTACCCATACATTCTTTCTTTAATTTAATTGACAATATGAAAAGTGTTTTGTACTATAGTGTTTTTACTAATTAACGAAAAATAACAGGATTGGTATGATTATTTTTATTACTAATTCCTTTTTCAATGCCTTTAAGCCTGTGGAAAGCTGATTCTTTACGGTTTGCTCGCTTAGTTTGAGCTTTATGGCTATCTCTTTGTTGCTTAAAGACTCGAGTTTCGATAAGGTGATAATTCTTTGTTGCGCAGGCGGCAATTTTTTCAAAGCGTTATTGAATAGTAGAAGAAATTCTTCATATTCTATGCTGCCGGATGTCTGATTTTCGGATATGACATTTTCGTAATCTGCGTAATCTTCGAAAGTTGGGGAATTAACTCTGGAACGATAGGCGTTTATCAGGGAATTCTTTGCCATGATGAAAAGAAGAGGACGGAGAGTGTCTTCTTTTTTTATCTGCTTCCGGTATTCCCATAAACGAATAAAGACTTCTTCAACCGTATCTTCTGCATCTTCATTAATTTTGGTATATTGAAGACAGAAAGCATACAATTGCTTTGCGTAGATGTTGTATATTTTCTCAAAGGCTTTTACCGAATCTTGTTTTAATTCATCTATCAGATTTTGTTCGGTAATTGCTTGTAATGTTCTTTCTGTCTTCAATTGAATAGTCCTTTTATTTTGTGTCCAAAGTTACTTCTTTTTTTGATACACAAACAATCACTCTATTTTTTTTGTTTGAGTGTTTTCTTAATATTTATTGATAATCATATTGGCATTCTGTATCATTTTCCCGGCCGGCTCCTTGAAGAGGTTCATTTCATCGAAAGGTGTCAGTGCCTTGCGGATTTCATCCAGTGCTGCCTGATTATGTTTTGCTGTGAATTCTTTTTCCAGAATATGTATTTTTTCATACGCTTGTATGCCGGCGGTGAGACGCTCGAAGCGAATGGAAGTTCTCGCACCTGGATAGACCAAATAGGTATCGCCGGCTGCCCAGGTATGGAAGCGGCTGTCGAGCAGAGGTTCGGGTCCCCAATGGCAGAAGCACCAGCGGAGGTATCCGTCGAGCTTGGCCTTTGCGGCATACCATCCCATCCATTCTGCTTCGGCAGGAGCGCTGAAAGTGAATGTATTGGGGTGGGCTTCTTCGCAACTTGTGTAGAATGTAGTGATTTTTCCTTCGGATTTTCTCTTTTGCAACATCTCGTCGGAATATTTCATTCTGAGAGCTGCGCAATAGTCATAAAGCCCGTCGGACAATTCTTCATGGAGCGAACCCGCAAGAGATATTTTGAACTCCTTGTCAGCTCTGCGGATGAGGGCAATCACTTTCTGCATGGTTTCCATAGGACGCTCGTCCATCGAGATGCAGGTCTTGGAGAACCATCCTTTTTCCTTCAGATGTTTGGCAAAGCTCTGCAGGAAGGAACCCCACACTTCATCGTATTCTTTTTCGCCCGGCTGCGTCTTGAGTATTTGCATTTCATTGGTGGCTTGATCGAAGTACTGGAAGGACATTTTCCACGGCACCATGCTGTAACAGCTGATTTCATGGTCTATACCCAGGGAAGTCATGAATTCCACCCATTTGTCGAATACGGCGAAATCGAAGTTCCACGTACCATCGAGCTTACGGGTCCAAGTCACCATGCTGTCATAGTAATCGTAGGTCTGTCCGTTCCACGGTTTGTGCATGATGGAGGTGGTGATGACTTTGCCGCCTGCATCGCGATACATTTCCATATAGGGCTTCATGATATCGAAATGCTCTTTGCTCCATAGAGGTACTTGGTGGTATCGGGCTATGGAGTATGGATTCTGCCACAGATCCAGATGGAAGGCCCAGCGGGATGGTTCCGGCAGAGTATGGTTCTGAACTTTTATTTGCAGTTTCAGTGTTTTGAGTTTCTTGGCCCCGTCTTTCACTGTGACAGTTCCTGTGTACATACCGGCTTGGGCGTTTTGAGGAATCCATGCTCTTACCCAAATGCCTTGCGAGGTGCAAGCCGGCAATGAAAGTTCTCTGGTGAGATGGTCGATGGGATCGGCTACCAGTGTGGAGTCGAATTTCGAAGCATCGGGACGATATCCGCATCCGCCTTGTCGGTCTTTGTTCAGTTCGTCCGTCATCACATACCTTACAAAGCCGCACAGCAAATCTTTGGATTTGATTTTGGCTGAGCCTCCGCGTAAACTGAAATCCGAAACTGTATAGGAGAGACGGGAAAGAACCTCTTTTGTACTTATAACGAGCTGTGCTGCAACTCTTTCGCCTTTCCATGCCGTGAGTGTCAGATTCCCGGTCAGAGAATCGGTGCCTACGGGTTCTTCTTTCTTGTACCGAATGTCTGTACTACCCCATCCGATATTCATTTTCCCTACCTGTTTCCATTGCTTTTTGTCGGAGGAAACCGGGTTGGGGAGTTCTTTATAAGAAACGATGGGATAGGGAGGCTGTCCGGTAGGTTGGCCGGAAAGAGTCAATCCCTCTTTATTCTGGGCATATGCTTTTGCGGAGCAAATAAAGGCCAGAGCCACGAGAGGGAGAACGGCGTAATTGCAAAGTTTTCTTTTCTTCATTCTATTTGTTTTAAAAAGGTTAGCTTTTTTCGATCGATTGTTTTTGCAAAAATAGGATATATTGTTCTTTTGTGCAAATATACTTTGTCTTTCCATTACAAAAAGTTTACCCTGAGTACCCTACACCAGAAGATGCTGAGAATCAGCTCTTAGTGGTGTAGGAATGAAATTTAGCTGCCGATTTAACTCTAATCTTTTCAGAATCCACTTCAAAGTGGGGCCTATTCTTTCTTTATCCCATTAGAAAATCATAGCTAAATACTTTAAAAAGTAGGTTCACTTGACGTAAAAAGTATCGTCTCACGTCCGTGGTACGCATGTCTCACGGATGTGGTACGCACGTACCACGGACGTGGCTCGCATGTACCACGAATGTGAGACGATACTTTTCTATGTGAAATAGGATGAAAACGATGAAGTTTAACAGATTAAATTGACTACTTTGAGTCTTACTTATGTAAAGGATTGACTTGGCTAATACTTACTTATTTTATAAGTTGACAACCTATGTCTTTAATTATAATAATCGTTGATTCCGTATATGTTTTAAACGAGAAAGAATGTAAAGACGTTTACCCCCTTCACTTGTTTTTGTCCGGTCATCAACCGGCCATCCTTAGGGTTTCGATGACAAAAAAAGTTACCCTACACCAGTAAGGGCTGATTCTCAGCATCTTCTGGTGTAGGGTACTCAGGGTAAACTTTTTGTAATAGAAAAATCTATTGCTTTTATTTGTTTTCTTTTTCCCTGACTATCTTCTTTGAATCTTTTGGCGTGTCAAGACCACGGTTTTCCAGAACTCCCTTGATTTCGGGTTCTCTTCCGCGGAAATTCTTATACATAATCATGGCATCGTCAATGCCACCAGGTGTAAGAACATATTTACGGAACTTGGCTGCAACGTCTTGATTGAAAATGTCACCGCTTTCTTTATATGCCTGGAATGCGTCGCAATCCAAAACTTCTGCCCAAATATAGCTGTAATAACCAGCTGTGTATCCGCCACCCATGGTGTGGTTGAAGTATGTGGTGCGGTAGCGTGACGGAATTTGTTTCAAAAGTCCGCGCTTGCCTAAAGTCTTTGCTTCGAAATCCATCACGTTCAGGTTGGCCGGTATGGATTTCAGTGTGTGAAGATCCATATCGAGCAGAGAAGCTGCCAGATATTCTGCGGTTGCAAATCCTTGTCCGTACTTGCTGCTTTGGTCGAGTTTGTCAATCAGGCTTTGAGGAATGACCTCTCCCGTCTTGTAATTTTTGGCATAGTATTTCAAAACTTCAGGTTCAAAAGCCCAATGTTCGTCAATTTGCGAGGGTAATTCTACGAAATCGCGTGGAACGCTGGATACTCCGTTATAGTGCACGTCTCGGAAAAGCCCGTGCAGGCCATGTCCGAATTCATGGAACAGGGTTGTGGCTTCGTCAACACTCAGCAAGGCCGGTTCTCCGGCAGAGGGTTTGGTGAAGTTACATACGATGGTGACGATGGGAACAACCTTGTGTCCGTTGTCATCATAACTTTGAGGACGATAGGAACCACACCATGCGCCTCCCCGTTTGCTGTCGCGAGGGAAGAAATCAAAATAGATAACGCCCAATGGCGATCCGTCCTTGTCTGTGCATTCAAAGGCCTGTGCATCGGGATGAGGCAGAGGCATATAGTCCAATTTGCGGAATTTGATTCCATAGAGTCTGTTGGCAGTGTAGAAAGCTCCGTCACGTACATGGTTCAACTCGAGATATGGACGGACTTCATTCTCATCTACATTGAATTTGGCTTTTTTGGCTTTCTCAAAATAATAGCGCCAGTCCCAGCCTTCGGCTTTGAAGTTTTTCCCGTCTTTCTTTATTTCATTCTGAATGTCAGCCAATTCTTCTTTGGCTTTCTTGATGGCTGGAGTCCAAATCTGATCCAACAGTTTGTAGACATTCTCTTCATTCTTAGCCATGCGGTTTTCCAAAGCCAAGGAAGCGAAATCTTTATACCCCATCAGTTGTGCTTTTTCCAGACGTGCGGTAAGCAGATCGCGGATAAGGGCTTTGTTGTCTTCGGCATTGTTATTGTTGCAGCGATTGATGTATGCTTTGAAGATCTTTTCACGCAAGGCGCGATTGTCGGCATACTGAAGGAACGGCATGACGCTTGGGTTCTGCAGAGTGAAAACCCATTTCCCGTTCATTCCTAATCTCTTTGCTGTTTCGGCAGCTTCTTCAATCAGGTTTTGTGGCAATCCGCTGAGATCATTCTTGTTATCAATGATTAACTTGAATGCGTTCGTCTCTTTCAGCATGTTTTGACCGAAGGTAATCTGCAACATGGAAATCTTGGTGTTGAGTTCGCGCAGCTTTTTTTGGTCAGCTTCGCTTAGATTGGCACCGCTGCGAACAAAATCCTTGTAGGTTTCTTCCAATAGTTTGCTTTTCTCCTTGTCGAGGTTGAGTTGGGCACGATTGTCATAAATCTGTTTTACTCTGGCAAAGAGCTTGGCGTTCATGGATATATCATCACTGTGGGCAGAGAGAAGAGGAGCCATCTCTTTACTTAGTTTCTGCATCTCGGGAGTCGTATTGGCACCGTTCTGTGCGCCGAATACGATTTCTACCTTATTGAGAAGTTTTCCGCTTTTGTCCATAGCGACAATGGTGTTCTCGAAAGTAGGCGCCGCACTTTGGTTGGCGATGGCGTCAATTTCTTTCTTGTGCTCCTCGATACCCTTGAGGATTGCTTCACGGTAATCGTTGATAGTTATTTTCTCGAATGGTGGTACTCCATAAGGAGTTGTGTACTCGGAGAAAAATGGATTCGGGGATCCTCCTGTATTGGCGCCGTTTTGGGCATAAGCTGCAGCAGTCGTGCATATCAAGGCAGCCATAATAATTTTTTTCATACTGAATTATAGTTTGTAATTATGATAATAATGTTTTATTTGTTTGCAAAATAGAGTGCCGACCAGTACATCCATTCGGCTTCCGATTGAAGCAACTCGGGATTGATAGTGTCGGGACTATCTTTCGGACTGTGGTAATATCCGCCCCCAGCACAGCGGAAGTCGGCACATGGATATCCGGCTTTCATGAAGTTGGTGCCATCGGAGCGCGGCCGTGTCAGGAAATGATCCTCCTCGACAAGCAGACGGCGATGAACGTATGTATCATTGGCTTTCTTCAGCAACTCTCCGAATTCGGGATAGTTATAATTATAGTTGGTGTACATTACTTCGCCGGTTCCTACCATTTCCAGATTCAGAATTGCCTTGACCTTGTCCTTCGGGAAAAGCGGATGGTTGATGTAATAAGTACTTCCCGTAAGTCCGGACTCTTCACCGTCCACACTCATGAAGACTATGCTTCTCTTAGGCCTGATAGAGGATTTTGCCATGGCTTCGGCTACTCCCAGCAAAACGGAGGTGGAAGAGTTATTGTCATTGGCACCCGGAATCAGGTAAGGGATGAGGCCCAAATGGTCCAAATGAGCAGAGATGATGATGTATTCATCGGCTAGTTTGGGGTCGCTTCCCTTTATCATACCGAAAATATTCTTTCCGATACTGCTTGGAAAATAGGTGGCATCCATCTTGATATGCGCTCTTTTGCCTGTATTGAATGAACAGGGCTTGAATGTTTCACGGATTTTTTTTACGGTCTGGGCGTAGGTACGGCCTGTTCCATTAAAAATATCATTTACGACAGTATCTGTCACGTTGCAGTAAACAAGTCCTTTGGTATAGGGAGAACCGGGGCCGGGAACCCATTTGTAGAGAAGGCCGATGGCACCGTTCTTGACGGCATTGTTCATCTTGTTCACATGAAGGCTGTGCTTGTACCACATCTTTATGGAATCAGGCTTGTTGCTGTGGTTGGGTGTTTCACCTTCTATCAGTACAATCTTGCCTTTCACGTTGATGCCTTTGTAGTCGTCATATCCAAGTTCGGGCGCTGTTACACCAAAACCGGCATAGACAACGTCGGCGGTAATGTCACCATTGTCCGTATTGTTTCCTGCATACCATCCGTCGGACCAAGGATAGGTCTTTGGAGTCCATATTTTTCCTTTCGTTCCTTTTGACGGAAGAAGGATTTCCATAGTACTTCCTTCGTGTATTTCAACATGCGGTTGTGGAAATTCCTGAATATAGCTTCCGTTGTTTCCGGCAGGTGTCAAGTTCCACTGACGGAAATATCCTTCGACGATACTTACGGCTTTCGCCATTCCGGCCGAACCTGCAAGACGTCCTTCGAGAGCAGGGTCGCACAATTGTTTTACATATCCGAATAGCTTCTCGGAAGTGATGTTGCGATGCATGGCATCCAGATATTTGTCTGTATCTGTCCGCGAGTCGGCTTGATTCAGATTTATCTTAGCCAAAGGCGCTGCATCTTTCTGGGCATTCACTGTCATGGATGCGAAGAACGCTGCAAGGAATATTAAAAAAGTCTGTCTTTTCATATCTCATGATTTTTATTCCTTGCAAATATATAAATATTAAAACATTAATTCGAAAAAATAGATTCTTTTTAGTCAGGCTGTATTCAATAAAAACAACAAAGGCTGCCCTTCTCACGAAGAACAGCCTCTTTTTTTTGTACTATGACTTATTTAAAACCTATAATTCATTTTGAATAATTAGAGAACTCCTTGAGCCATCATGGCTTTTGCAACTTTCATGAAACCTGCAACGTTGGCACCTTTCACGTAGTTTACATAACCGTCGGCTTCTGTTCCATACTTCACACAGTTTTCATGAATGTTGGTCATGATGTTGTGAAGCATTGTATCTACCTGTTCTGCAGTCCAGCTCAGACGTTCTGAATTCTGACTCATTTCCAAGCCTGATACAGATACACCTCCCGCATTAGCGGCTTTACCTGGAGCGTATAGGATTTTGGCATCCTGGAATACTTTGATTGCTTCCGGAGTACTTGGCATGTTTGCACCTTCTGATACAGCCATGACGCCGTTTGCTACCAATGCACTAGCTTGTTCTCCGTTGATTTCGTTTTGAGTAGCTGAAGGAAGAGCGATGTCAGCTTTTTCGTTCCAAGGTTTTGCACCTTCAACGTATTTAACGCCATATTTCTCTGCATATTCACGGATACGGCCACGATATACATTCTTCAATTCCATGATGAAATCTAATTTAGCCCTGTCAATTCCGTTTGGATCGTAAACATAGCCATCGGAATCGGACATTGTCAGAACTTTTCCGCCTAATTCAAGAACTTTTTCGGCTGTATATTGTGCTACATTACCTGCTCCTGAAATCAAGACTGTCTTACCTTTCAAATCAGTACCTTTTGTCTTCAGCATTTCCATCAGGAAATATACATTTCCGTAACCGGTAGCTTCCGGACGAATCAGAGAACCTCCGAACTCGCGACCTTTTCCTGTCAATACGCCGGAGAACTCACGAGTGAGTTTCTTGTACATTCCGAACATGAAACCTACTTCACGACCACCTACACCGATATCACCGGCCGGTACATCAACGTCAGGTCCGATGTGACGTGTCAATTCAAGCATGAAAGCCTGGCAGAAGCGCATGACCTCAGCATTGGATTTACCTCTTGGCGAGAAGTCAGAACCGCCTTTGGCACCGCCCATAGGAAGGGTTGTTAATGAGTTTTTGAAAGTCTGTTCGAAAGCCAGGAATTTGAGGATTCCCAAATTTACTGAAGCGTGGAAACGGATACCGCCTTTGTACGGGCCAATGGCATTGTTGTGTTGAACACGGTAACCCATGTTGGTCTGGTAATTACCCTTATCGTCCATCCAAGTAACACGGAACTGATATACACGATCTGGAATGCAGAGGCGTTCAATCAGATTGGCCTTTTCGAATTCAGGATGTTTGTTGTACTCCTCTTCGATTGTGCCTAACACTTCTTCTACTGCCTGATGATATTCAGGTTCATTGGGAAAACGTCTTTTGAGGTCTTCCAAAACTTTTTTTGCGTCCATACAAAATTCTTTTTATTGGTTGTAATTAGTTTGCTTTTTGTTAAATGCGGTTGCGAATTTATAGAAAGAATTTTATTCTAGCAACAAAATCATAAGAAAATCTTCAAAAAGATGTCAAATTGAATATTTTTTAGCTTTTAAATGAATAAAAGATAACTATTTATTCTTTTTTAAAACTTTTCGTCAGCGGAATTAGCACAAGTGCACCCGAAATGACTAAAGAAAGTATTAAAGGGCCGTCAATTTGTTTGGCGAAGATGAGAATATATGTACACATAATAATCCAGACAATGCAAAGGAGGATAGAGGCTGTTTTTGATACTGGCTTTCTCATAATTTTCAAGTATAAATCTTATTAATAAAATGTATAACCCGTTTCCATTTGGAATTGGGTTATGCGAAGATACGATTATTTTTGTGACGTTAGTTTATAAGTAAGGAAAATACAGCTAATTTTAATACCGGATATTATATTTGTTTGGATTTGAATTCTTCTTTCATTCGTTGAAGTCCTATTTTCAGCGTGCTTAAAGGACAAGCTATATTGATACGGATGAAATGATTTCCGGCTTCTCCGTAAAGAGATCCTTCGTTAAGCCAAAGTTTTTGATTTAGCTTCAACTCATCTATAAGTTCACTTGAATTCTTTTTAAGAATCGCACAGTCAATCCATACCAGATAGGTCCCTTCCAATTTGGTGACAGGGAATTCCGGCAGGTTTTCTTTGAAAAATTCTATCAGAAAAAGATAATTATTATATAGGTATGCTATGAGTTGTTCCAACCAATCTTCACTTTCATTATAGGCGGCAATCAATGCTTCAACACCAAATGGATTTACGTCGCAAACTTCGTTGATATTAATGGCTTTGTTCACTTTATCCCTTATTGCTTTATCAGCAATCGTGATGTTGGCTATCTGCAGTCCTGCCAGATTGAAGGATTTACTTGGGGATGTACAAGTTGCTGAATTCTGAAGGAATTCTTCAGATATAAAGGCAAAAGGTGTGTAATGCTTCTCTGGATATACAAGTTCACAATGTATTTCGTCAGCAATGACGAATACTTGATGACGGTTGCAAATTTCACCGATACGAGTAAGTTCTTCACGAGTCCATACTTTGCCTGCAGGATTATGTGGATTGCAAAGCAGCATGACTTTTACTAGAGGGTCGGCTGCTTTTTCTTCCAAATCTTCATAATCAATGGTATATGTCCTGTCTTTATAAATAAGCTCGTTACAGATAATTTTGCAGCCGTTGTTGCGGATGGAAGAAAAGAAACAGTTATAAACCGGAGTTTGCACCAGAATTTTATCACCTGGTTGGGTCAAGGCTTTTATGATTGCCGAAATGGCTGGCACGACTCCTGAAGTGTAGATAATCCATTCCTTCTTGATAGTCCAATGATGACGCCTTTCGAACCATCGGATAACAGCTTCGTAATAATTGTCAGGGACTTTTACGTAGCCGAATATGCCATGTTCCACTCTTTTATGCAAAGCTTCAATAATGGCAGGTGCCGTTTGAAAATCCATGTCGGCGACCCACATAGGAAGCATATCTTCTTCGGGAGATGAATCCCATTTATAGGAATTTGTTCCGCGTCGGGGATTCATCTTGTCAAAGTTGTAAAGATGTTTCATTTCAATCAAAGCATGTACGGTTATCCCAAAGTTTCAGTTCGCAGTTTCCCGGTGACTTTATATTTTTATCGAGGATTATTTCTCCATAGCTGTTTGCAATGATTGTTCCGCTTGTAGGATTCTTCACGCTGTGTACCGGACTTTTGATGGTTGCCTCCACTGTCGAGTATTCGAAAGCGAGGTCGGCATCATCATCCATTGTGCAATTTTCAAGAATCAGGTCGTGAGCATAACAGAGTGGCTGGGTTCCTGATATATGGCAGTTTACCAGTTTGAGATTGCGTGAATGCCAGCCGAGATACTCTCCGTTCAGCGTAGAGTCATAGACCGTAACGTTTTCCGTATTCCAGAATGCATCTTTGGAATTGAGAATAGCATTATGTATTTCGACATTTTCGCAATACTGGAAAGAGTAATTCCCGTCAAGCTTGAAATCACTAATTTTAATATCTGAACTATGCATGAACAAATAGTCTCCTTGAGCTATTTGTACATTTTTGATTTCAACGTCATGACAATGCCATAATGTTTCTTGTGCGTGGGGCAGTTGTACATTTTCCAGATGAATGCCACTCATTTCTCGAAACATTTTCGGGGCTTCGACCACCGTATTTATCATTCGCAGATTGTGTGAATACCAAAGGGCTGCACGTGCCCCATCGGTGAATAAACAGTCCTTTACGATAAAGCCGTCGTTATGCCAAAAAGGGTATTTCCCTTCAAAACGGCAGTCAACGGCTTCTATGTTGCTACATTCCTTTAATGCTGATTCACCTGTGTGGATGGTAACTTTTTCTATTTTTAAATCATGAGATGCAAATAAAGGGCGCTCGCCTTCAAATTCTTTGTCTGTTATCAAATTCATATTATTGTTTTTTTATCATTTCTTCAACGGGTGCAAAGGTAGGGGAATGTGATGGAACTTCATGTAGATATTTTACGGGATAAATAACCACTTTTACGGAAACGGATTTTTATGCGGCTTTTTCTGTTTACATGGATTTCATCCATTGCTCTCTTTTCAGATGAATCAAAAAAATGAGACCTCTGAAACAAAGTTCTATGCACATGGCAATCCAAACGCCTTTCAGTCCCATTACGGGTGCCAAAGAGGCAGCAAGGGTCAGCCGTACGGCCCATATGCTTACTAAGTTCATAATACTTGGAACCAACGTCTTTCCGGTACCCACAAAAACCCCATAGGCAACTATTGAAGCTGCAAACATCGGTTCCGCGAATGCTTCGATTCTTAGTGCCATAACGCTTAAAGATTGGACTTCAGGGTCTGGGGTCATGATACTCATAATGGCCGGAGATGCCACATACATGATAATGCCCATGATGGTCATGATAACAATTCCTAGAAAGACGGAAATCCTTGCAAAACGACGTGTCAAATCTTTCCTGCATGCGCCATAGCTTTGTCCGACTAAGGTCGTGGCTGCATCAGCTATTCCGTAACCCGGCATATAGCAGAGGCTTTCAACTATTATGCCAAAAGCATTGGCTGCAATGGCTGTAGTACCCAAAGGAGCAACAATCATGGTTATCATGATTTGTGCACCACATAAAACAATGTGTTCAATTCCCATCGGGAATCCGATGTGAAGCGCCTTGGATATACACTGGGATGTAGGTTTGAAACGGCCATGATCTTGTGTGAGTTTCAATTCGGATGACTTAAAGCACAGAAAACCAAGCATGCTTATGGCGGTAAGAAACTCGGCAAGCGCTGTGCCAATGGCGGCTCCGGTCACTCCCATGTCTGCACCAGGTATGAAAATGTTTGTTCCAAGTATTTCTATTGTTCTGGGAGGGAAAATAAGTACAGCATTGAATAGAACATCAAAAATGCACATTAGGATGTTGAGTATGCTTGGAATGCGCATATTACCACTGCACCGCAACATGCTTCCTGCTAAAAAATTAATTTGGAGGATAGGAAGAGACAGACTGAAGATGAAAAAATAGGAAGAGGAGTCTTTTGCTATTTCTTGTGTACCTCCCAACCAAAAAGGTAGAACATCACTGATGCTGCATCCTATGATCATGAGAGTTGCACTGAGAAGGAATGTTGCCAAAAAAGACTGTCTCAACACATTTCTGGCAGCGGCTTTATTGCCTGCTCCTATAAAATGTGCTACTTGGACGGAGAACCCTGTAGCGGCTGCTGAACAAATGCCCCAGAACAGCCAGGTAGTGGTGGATATCAACCCGATAGAGGCTGATGCCTGAGCTCCAAGACTTCCCACCATGGATGAATCTATGTATTGCATCAGAATGGTTGATAGCTGGGCCATGATTGCCGGAAGACTCAACTGAACTGTCAGTTTCAGCTGTTGTCTCAGAGTCATCGGCTGACCTTTGCGGATTAACGCAAGCAGTCCGTCTTTATTGTTTTGTTCTATCATCAGATGTTGTTGGGTGGAATGTTTGTTGCTGTTGAATAGTGAATAATCAAAGTGGCAACAAAATACCTAATTTAATCATGTTGCAAAATTACTCTTTTTTTGTTTTGGTTGATGTATATATTTTACAGATATGATAACCCTCTTTACAGAATGTTCCGACAGAACTTTTTCATAAAGATTTTTATTCCTATTTTTGTAAGAAAGAAGGGATTATATATAAATTATGATATGGAAAAAGTGATAAATATTGATTCGGTTGAGAAGTATAATAAACTTTTCGGGTTGGAAACCCTGCATCCGTTGGTAAGCGTAATTGATTTGACCAAAGCAACGGGTTTTCTTAATCATGTTCAAATGAGTTATGGAGTTTATGCACTTTTCTTGAAAGAGAATAAAAGTTGTGACATCACTTACGGGCATCAGACGTATGATTATGATGAGGGCACAATTGTATGCTTTGCTCCCGGGCAAGTAGTGAGTGTTGATATGAATAAACCTGAAGTCCATCCAAAAGTTTATGGGGTGTTATTTCATCCCGATCTGATTCGGGGTACCTCTTTGGGAAAGACCATTCATGATTATACTTTCTTTTCTTATGCCGTGAGTGAAGCTTTGCATTTGTCCGAGCAGGAGAGAACTGTAGTTCTGGATTGTCTGGCAAAGATTCAAATGGAACTTGAACATGCGTTGGACAAACACAGCCGTTCTCTGATTGCCATGAATATCGAGTTGTTATTGAATTATTGCATGAGATTCTATGAACGTCAGTTTATCACCCGCGAAAAGTCAAATAAGGATATTTTGGTTCATTTCGAGAGTTTGCTGAATGAGTATTTTGAAAGTGGAACTCCTGAAAAAGAAGGATTGCCTTCCGTTAAGTATTTTGCGGACAAGATATGCCTTTCCCCGAATTATTTCGGCGATTTAATTAAAAAAGAAACGGGTATGACAGCTATGGAGCATATTCAAAACAAACTAATGGATATGGCCAAGGAAATGATTTTGGGAACACATAAGACGATGAGCCAGATATCTTATGAACTCGGATTCCAGTATCCTCAGCATTTCGGACGTTTGTTCAAACAACTTGTTGGCTCAACACCCAATGACTATCGGGCAAAAAATGCATAAAGAAAAGAATGACAATGGCATTTTGGAGTGGAAATCTGTCAAGGAATGTAACCAATGCTTGAAATGTGCGACTCTCCATCCATTGGTCAGTGTGATTGATTTGGAAAAGGATGTCATTTCACATTATTCCTATATCAAATGTAATTTCTATGCCGTATTGCTCTTGGAACATTCTTATTGTGACTATTATTATGGTCGTCGTCTTTGTGACTATTCCGATGGCTGTATGGTGTTCCTAACTCCAGAAAAGTGCTTTGAACTCGACATGGAAGAATGTGATTCTTGTTTGAACAAAGGGAAGTTATTGGTGTTTCACCGTGACTTGATGGAAGGCACTGCTCTAGAAAGTCATTTTGAAGAAGATTATAGTTTCTTTCGATACCAGGATAATGAATCCTTGCACATCTCGAATCGGGAGAGGCTTGTCGTTTATAATTGTCTGGATGAAATACAGAAAGAATTGTCTCATGATATTGACAGATTTTCCAAGCTGCTGTTATCCCGTAGGATTGAATTGCTGTTGGATTATTGCCGCCGATTCTATGAGCGTCAGTTTATTATCAGACATGAAGAGAATGCAAATTTACTGAGGTGCTTTAGGTCTCAGCTTGAGGAAGTTATAAAATCGGATGGATTGAGAGACAGTAAAATTACATCAAATGAATATTGGGCAGAGGTCTTTCAAAAATCACCGGAGTATTGGAAGGATTTGCTAAAATATGAAACGGGATTGACTGTGGAAGAATATGTACTTGAGAAAAGTTTTTCTTTTGCCATACAATGGATTCGGGAGTCGGAGAAACCGGTAGGTGTGATTGCTGAGATGCTGGGATTTCCCAGTGTGTATTGTTTCAATCGGACATTTAAGAAAATGATGGGATGTTCTCCCAATGAATACTGCAAAAAATTATGTTGAAAAAAGCCATCCATAAAAATTTTTATGGATGGCTTTTTATATATGAGTGTACGACTAATCTTTTGCCGGACAACTTTTCGTCTTTTGCTTTTCGACGATTGCATCAATAACGGCAATGGCTGTGATGTTCACTATGTCACGAACGGAACTCTCGAAGTCAGTGAAATGAATAGGTTTGTTCAATCCCATCTGGATTGGACCGATGACTTCCGTATCACTCATTGCCTGAATGAGTTTGTAGCCGGAATTGGCACTACTTAGATTCGGGAAAATCAATGTATTGACATCTTTCCCTTTCAGACGAGTGAAGGGATATTTATCATCTCTGAGAGTCTTATCCATAGCAAAGTTCACTTGCATTTCTCCGTCGATGGCAAGATCGGGGTATTTCTTTTGCAAGAAATTAACAGCTTCATGAACTTTAGCTGGACTACCTTGTTGGTCTGCTCCGAAATTGGAATAAGAAAGCATCGCCATAACAGGCTCATGATTAAAGAATCTAACTGCATGATAGGTCATTTGGGCTACATCTATCAGAGTGTCTGTGTCGGGATGACGGTTGATGAGTGTGTCAGCCACGAAGTAAGTTCCTTTTTTGGAGTTCAGAATGTGCATTGTACCGAAATGTTTGTATTCAGGACGGATTCCGATAACTTCTTTGGCTACTTTAATTGTATTCGAATATTTTGTATAGACACCGGTTATGAAAGCATCGGCTTCCCCTGTTTCAACCATCATCATTCCGAAGTAGTTACGTTCGAACATCTTGTCATTTGCTTCCTGGAAGTTGGCTCCTTCACGAGCGCGCTTCTCGGCAAGAATATGGGCGTATCTCTCTCGACGTGGCGCTTCATCGGGGTGGCGGAGATTGACAATCTCAATGCCGTCTAACTTCAGCCCCATTTCTTTTGCCAGTTTTGCAATGGCTTCGTCATTGCCAAGTAATATAGGTTGGCAGATGCCTTCTCCCTTTGCCTGAACGGCAGCTTTCAGCATATTGGGATGAATGCCTTCAGCAAAAACAACGCGCTGCGGACAGCTCCTGGCCGTCTCGTAGAGTTGGCGGGTAAGTTTATTTTCTTGCCCCATAAGCTCTTTCAGATGAGTACGGTATGCATCCCAGTCTGTGATAATCTTTCTTGCCACGCCTGATTCAATGGCAGCTTTGGCTACAGCCATAGAAACTTCGGTAATCAGACGGGGATCTACAGGTTTCGGGATAAAATAGGACGGACCGAATTTCAGCTTATCAACATGGTACACATCGTTTACTACTTGAGGGACGGGTTGCTTGGCCAAATCCGCAATAGCTCTCACTGCGCCAAGTTTCATGGCTTCATTAATGGCACTGGAACGGGTATCCAATGCACCGCGGAAAATATATGGGAAACCTATTACGTTGTTGATTTGGTTAGGATAGTCGGAACGTCCGGTAGACATCAGCACATCAGGACGTGATGCCATAGCATCGTCATAAGATATTTCGGGAACAGGATTGGCCAGAGCAAAAACAATCGGGTTCTTTGCCATGCTGCGAACCATGTCTTGAGTAACTACGTTGCCTTTGGATAATCCCAAAAAGACATCAGCATCCTTCATAGCCTCAGCCAAAGTATGAATGTCACGGCGTTCCGTGGCAAAGAATTTCTTCGTTTCGTTCAGATTAGGCCGGTCGCTGGTTATGACTCCTTTGCTGTCCAGCATGATGATATTTTCTTTTCGTGCTCCCAGTGACATGTAAAGTTTTGTACAAGAAATGGCTGCAGCTCCTGCGCCATTGACAACGATCTTGACTTCTTCAATCTTTTTCCCGGCTACTTCCAATGCATTCAGCAGGCCTGCCGAAGATATAATGGCAGTTCCGTGTTGGTCATCATGCATGACCGGGATGTCCAATTCGGCTTTTAGCCTTTGTTCTATTTCGAAGCATTCCGGGGCTTTGATATCTTCAAGGTTTATTCCTCCGAATGTTGGAGCAATAGCTTTAACCGCTGCAATGAATTTCTCAGGATCCTTTTCGTTTACTTCGATATCGAAGACATCTATTCCACCATAGATTTTGAAAAGTAATCCTTTTCCTTCCATCACAGGCTTTCCGCTGATTGCACCTATGTCTCCCAAACCTAAAACAGCAGTACCGTTACTGATTACCGCAACTAAATTTCCTTTGTCTGTATAATCATACGCTTTTTGCGGATCTTTTTCAATTTCCAAACAGGGTTCAGCCACCCCCGGAGAATAAGCTAAAGATAGGTCTGTCTGTGTACTGTAGGGCTTGGTAGGTACTACCTCGATTTTGCCCGGCTTTCCTTGTGAGTGATAAAGCAAGGCTGCCTCTTTCGTTATTTTTACCATAAGCTTTTAATAATTTAATTCTTTTGAGTTGGCAAAAGTACAAAATTATTCATAATAATGTCATGAAGTAGAAAAAAATAAATGGTAAAAACTATTTATTCATCAATCATGAATATAAATGCATTTATGCCTAATAAATACTAATATGAAAAAAACTTATGGAAACTTTTATGATTATAAATAGTTTTCTATATCTTTGCAAAAAAATTTAATGTAAAGGATTATGAGGTCAGGGAAAAGTCAACAGAAGTCGGGAATGTCCTTGCGTGATAGGATAGTAAAAGAAGCCTCAAAAGAGTTCTTGAAGAAAGGTATTAAATCCGTCAGGATGGATGATATTGCAGCGTTGCTGACGATATCAAAGCGTACTCTTTATGAGCAATTTAATGATAAAGAGGAATTACTTTATAATTGTATTATCTTTATTCACAGTAAGAAGAAAAAGGAGATGCAAAATGCTGTCTGCAAATCAGACAATGTTATGGAAATTGTATTGAAGGCATTGCAGTTCCATATAAATATGTTGAAAGCAACTTATCCTGATTTTATTTTTGAGATAAGAAAATATCCTGCCATTCAAGAATATATTTCTAAGGAGAGGGAAGAAAACAGCCAAGAGGTGGTTGAGTTCTTTCTAAAAGGAGTGGAACAAGGTTTTTTCAGACCAGATATTAACTATGAGTTTCTAATGACATGGTTTCGCTATCAGGGAGATTTTATGCTGACTTCGGATTTGTATCATAAATATTCGGCTGAAGAGATGTTCGAAACCATGATGTACGTGAACATACGGGGTATTTCTACTGAAAAGGGATTGAAAATCCTGAATGATTATAAAAAAGAGAATGATAACAAGTAAATAAATAAAGGAGTGAAATTAAGAGATTATTTTTTGGGGTTATGCTTGTTGTCTGGCATTCCCTTGCTTCATGCTCAAGAACCGTTGAAACTGACACTTGACAAGGCTATAGAAATCGCGTTGAGTGAGAATCCTACCGTTAAGGTGGCCGATAAGAATATCGAGTTGAAAAAAGTGGCTGATCAGGAGGCTTGGCAGAATTTATTGCCGGAGGCTTCAATCACGGGAACTTCCACATACACCATAAAAGCAGCACAGTTGAAGTTAGGGTCCAATACATTCAAGATGGGACAGGATGGGGCCAACACGGCAGCTGCGGCATTTACTGTCAGCCTTCCCGTTTTTGCTCCGGCAGTATATAAAACGATGAAACTTACCAAGACAGATATAGAACTGGCTAAAGAGAAAGCACGTTCATCTCGTTTGGATATGATAAACCAAGTAACAAAGGCTTATTACGGTTTGATGTTATCTCAGGATTCTTATGAGGTCCTGAAAAAAAGCTATAAGCAGTCGGAAGACAATTTTAATGTAGTGAATGCCAAATACCGGCAAGGAACAGTCAGCGAGTATGATAAAATAAGTGCCGAAGTGCAGATGAGAAGTATCAAGCCCAATATGATTTCTGCAGGTAATGCTGTTGTTTTGGCAAAAATCCAATTGAAGGTGTTGATGGGTATTACTGCTAATGTGGACTTGATGGTTGACGACAGTCTTTCTAATTATGAGACGGCCATTTATGCTAATCAGATGCAAGAAGAACAGAGTAATCTAACTAATAATTCAATGATGAGACAGTTGGATTTGAATGCCCGTCTGTTGCAGCATAATTTGAGTTTGGCCAAGACAAATTTTATGCCGTCGGCTAATCTGGCATATACATATCAGTATCAGTCTTTGTACAACAACAACTTGAATTTTTTTAAATATGACTGGAGCCCCAGTTCCAATATTGCTGTAAGTATTGTGATTCCTTTATATAGGGCGAGTAGTTTCACAAAATTGAAAACGGCAAAGCTAAATATTGCATCCTTGGAATTAAATCGTTTGAATACGGAGCGCCAATTGAATATGCAGGTAACAAGTTATAAGGATAACATGGCTGCCAGTTTGGAACAGGTATCAAGTAATAAGGAATCGGTTGCAATGGCAGAGAAGGCGTTGATGATTTCTTCTAAAAGATATGAAGTAGGTAAGGGAACCGTGCTGGACATGAATAGTTCACAAGTTGCACTCACTCAAGCCGAACTTACTTACAACCAATCCATCTACGATTATTTGAATGCAAAGTCGGATTTGGATTATGTACTGGGCAATGAAGATTTTCGAATCCAGCCTGTTAAGGAGAACAAATAATACTGATTAATAAAAATAAAAACAACATAGTTATGAGAAAAAGTATTCAGGTATTGTGCCTAATAGTTCTCGTGGGCATGTCAGCTGCATGCAGCAGTAAAAAAAGTGAGGAGAAGGTGAATGAAACTCCCAATGTGAAGGTGGCTCAGGCTGAATCCCGTTCTGTTGACCAAATAGAAGAATACACGGCAACAGTGGAATCTGATGTGAAAAACAATATTATGCCTCAATCTTATCTGAGAATTGAAAAGATATTCGTTGAGGTGGGTGATAGAGTCAGCAAGGGACAGACTCTTGTGCAATTGGATGCCACAAATCTTCGTCAGTTGCGGCTGCAGATAGAAAATCAGAAAGTGGAGTTTAGTCGCGTTGATCAATTATATAAGGTAGGTGGAGCAAGTAAAGCTGAGTGGGACAATGCCAAAATGGACTTGGACGTGAAAGAAACACAGTATAGAAACTATCTTGTTAATACTCAGTTGAAAAGTCCGATAAGCGGTGTAGTTACTGCCCGCAACTATGATAATGGGGATATGACTGGCTCCAGTCCGATTCTAGTTATTGAACAGATTACACCTGTCAAACTGATGGTCAATGTTTCTGAGCCACGTTTTCCTTTTATTAAGAAGGGGATGATGGTTGATGTAAAACTGGATACTTATGGTGATGAACTTTTCAAAGGTAAAGTCTTTATAGTTTATCCTACCATTGATTCCAATACTCATACTTTTCCTGTAGAAATTCGTATTGCCAATAATGACCAGCGTGTGCGTCCGGGAATGTTTGGACGTGTTACTATCTCTTATGGAAAAGAGAATCATGTTGTTGTGCCTGATGAAGCTGTGATCAAGCAGATTGGAGCCGGTGACCATTATGTGTATGTTGTGAAAGACGGGAATGTCGTTACCTATAACAAGGTGACGTTAGGACGTCTTTTAGGTAATGAATATGAGATTCTTGACGGGGTGCCATCTGGATCTCAGGTTGTTGTGGCCGGACAGACAAAATTGGCTGACGGAGTGAAAGTAAATATCGTTAAGTAAAAAATCCTCAACAGATAACAGCATGAGCTTATACGAAGGAGCGGTAAAAAAACCGATTATGACCAGCCTCTGCTTTATAGCAGTCGTTATTCTGGGACTTTTCTCCCTATCGAAATTGCCGGTAGATCTTTATCCGGATATTGAAACGAATACCATCATGGTCATCACGTACTATACCGGGGCAAGTGCATCGGATATAGAGAACAATGTGACGCGCCCATTGGAAAATACATTGAATGCCGTAGAGCACTTGAAGCATATAACGTCTCAGTCCAAGGAAAATGTTTCTGTCATTACCTTGGAATTTGAGTACGGATATGACATTGATGTACTGACCAATAATGTGCGTGACAAATTGGATATGGTGAGCTCGGCACTTCCGGATGCTGCCAATACACCTATCATTTTCAAGTTCTCTACAGATATGATTCCGATCTGTATCTTGTCTGTGCAAGCCGATCAGAGTCAGGCTGCCCTCTATAAAATACTGGATGACAATGTGGCCAACCCGTTGGCACGTATTGATGGGGTGGGTACAGTTTCCATATCCGGTGCACCAGAGCGTGAAATCAATGTCTATATGGATCCTCAAAAGATGGAAGCCTATGGCATGTCAGTAGAGACTGTCAGTGCAGCCATCGCAGCTGAAAACAAGAATGTTCCGGGAGGAACTTTCGATATGGGTTCGAATACTTATTCTTTGCGTGTAGAGGGTGAGTTTTCCAATCCTCAACAGATGTTGAATATTGTTGTGGGAACACATAATGGGGCTTCAGTATATCTCCGCGATGTAGCTCGGGTTGTGGACGGGGTACAGGAAAGGGCTCAGAAAGCGTTCAATAACGGCAAGCAGGGAGCTATGGTCGTTATTCAGAAACAGGCGGGTGCCAATTCTGTAAACATTTCAAAGAAAGTAATGGAAGCTTTGCCTTCTCTTCAAAAGTCTTTACCATCCGATGTGAAGCTGGGAATCATTGTAGATACATCGGAAAATATTCTGAATACAATAGATTCTTTGACTGAGACAATCCTCTATGCAATTTTGTTTGTTGTTATTGTCGTTTTTGCTTTCTTGGGAAGATGGAGGGCTACGGTCATTATATGTATTACCATTCCTATGTCATTGATAGCATCTTTCATTTATCTGTACGCGACGGGAGGCTCTCTGAATATGATTTCCTTGTCTTGTCTTTCCATTGCTATCGGCAATGTGGTGGATGATGCCATCGTGGTTTTGGAGAATGTGACTACTCACATAGAACGAGGCTCGGATCCCAAACAAGCTGCCATCCATGGAACAAACGAGGTGGCAATCTCGGTTATTGCGTCAACTCTTACCATGATTGCCGTGTTCTTCCCTTTGACCATGGTTTCGGGTATGTCCGGAGTGCTCTTCAAACAGTTGGGGTGGATGATGTGTATCATCATGACGATTTCTACATTCAGTGCTTTGAGTCTTACTCCGATGCTTTGCTCACGGTTGCTGAAGTTACAGAAGAAACAATCAAAAATGTTCATCAAGTTCTATTCACCCATTCGTAGAGCTCTTGACGGGTTGGATGATTGGTATGCCCGGATGGTAAACTGGGCTGTACGTAATAGACGAAAAGTATTGATGGGATGTTTTATTTTGTTTGCTGCCAGTTTGGTTTGTTTGAATGGTCTAAAGAGTGAATTCTTTCCACCCAATGACAACGGGCGTGTAGGAGCAACTGTTCAATTACCCATCGGAAGCAGAATAGAAAAGGCGGAGGCTCTTGCACAAAAATTATCGAATATATGGGAGAAACGGTACGGAAAAGATATTCAGACGATAAATTATCGTGTTGGTCAGGCGGGTGATAATGATACTTATTCATCGCTATCCGACAATGGATCGCATATTATATCTTTTAATATCAGTATGGTTCCTTCTAATAAGCGCTCCATAGGTTTGGCTCAAGTTTGCGATGAAATGCGTGCCGATTGTAAAGAAATACCAGAAATTTCAAAATCCGTTATTTTGATGGGCGGTATGCGTAGTTCCATGGGTGGACAAAGTACAGCTACATTCGAAGTCTACGGATATGATTTCGGTGCAACAGATAAGGTCGCAGCTGAATTGAAACGCCGTTTGTCGGATACTGAGGGCATCAGTCAGGTAAGCATCAGCCGAAGTGATTATCAGCCGGAATACCAAGTGGATTTCGACAGGGAAAAACTGGCTTTGAACGGGTTGAATCTTACTACTGCTGCCAGTTATTTGCGTAATAGAATCAATGGTTCCACAGCAAGCCAGTATCGTGAAGATGGTGAAGAATATGATATTAGGGTCCGTTATGCGCCGATAGACCGAACCAGTATTGAGGCTTTGGAGAATATCATCATCTACAATCCTCAGGGAAAAGGAATCCGTGTGAAAGATCTGGGTAAAGTAGTGCAGAGGGATGTACCTCCTACTATTGAGAGAAAAGACCGAGAACGTTTAGTAACGGTAGATGCTGTCATGAAGGATGGGTATGCCTTGAGTGATGGTGTTACGGCTGGACGCAATATTATCAGCAAGATAGGTATGCCTCCCGGTGTTCATGTAGAAGTGGCCGGCTCTTATCAGGACCAACAGGATTCCAATAAGGATTTGGGTACGTTGGCTGTCTTGATTGTCATTTTAGTTTTTATAGTCATGGCAGCTCAGTTTGAATCACTTACCTATCCGTTTATTATCATGTTCTCCATACCGTTTGCATTCAGCGGTATCATTATGATTCTGGCCCTTACTGGTACACATCTTAATGTGATGTCGATATTGGGAGGTATCATGTTGATAGGTATTGTAGTAAAGAATGGTATTGTGCTTATTGACTACACGCAGTTGATGCGTGAACGTGGAATGGGTTTGATACGCTCGGCTGTCGTTGCCGGAAGAAGTCGTCTTCGTCCGGTGCTGATGACTACCTTGACAACTATTTTGGGTATGGTGCCGATGGCAATAGGTAACGGAGTGGGAGCTGAGATGTGGCGTCCTTTGGGTGTCGCCGTTATTGGCGGTCTGACGGTTTCCACAATTCTCACCTTGATATATGTGCCTACTATGTTCTGTATCTTTGGAGGTAACGGAATCAAGATCGGTCGTCGCAAAATGCGTCGCCAGAGGGAATTGAATGAGTATTATCAGGCTCATAAATCGGAAATGATTCATGATAAATTGCATAAAACAAACGATTAAATAGAACGAAAATATGAAATCGGTTATGATAACTTACGATCAGTCTTTTCATAACAGAATTGTGGATTTACTGACACATATGAACTGTCGAGGTTACAGTTGCTGGGAACAGGTACAAGGAAGAGGTTCCAAAAAAGGAGATCCTCATTTAGGTTCCCACGCTTGGCCATCCATGTGTTCAGCTATTATGTCAGTGGTTCCTGATGAAAAGGTAGATCCATTGCTGGAAGAATTGCATCGTATGGATGTGGAGACCGAAATGCTCGGTCTCCGGGCATTTGTCTGGAATGTGGAGAAAATGATATAACTATCTGATAATTAATCATAAATAAGGGCATAATCAGTATAATGGGTTAAAATCCCTGTAATTTATCTACAGAAAAAGTCTGTTCTTCAAACTACCTTTGCAGACAAAAGATAAATGAAAGTCTTTATGAATAAAATCAGTTTATTAATTTCGGCTGTTTTTCTGATGCTGACTATTCCATCAGGAATATATGCCCAAAAACAGAAAGAAATGAAAGGTAGTAACATTCAACTTCAGTCCTTGAAGTTAACTCAGGACTGGGACAAGACATTTCCAAAATCGGAAAAAGTTAATCATCGGAAGGTTACCTTTGCGAATCGTTATGGTATCACATTGGCAGCCGATCTTTATGAACCTAAAAATGTTCAAGGGAAAATGGCTGCAATAGCCGTGAGCGGTCCGTTTGGCGCTGTAAAAGAGCAATGCAGCGGTTTGTATGCTCAAACCTTAGCGGAAAGAGGATTTCTGACAATCGCTTTTGATCCGTCATTTACAGGTGAGAGTGGAGGAGAGCCGCGCCGTATAGCATCTCCTGATATTAATACGGAGGATTTTCAGGCGGCTGTTGACTTCCTTTCCGTACAGCCTGACGTGGATTCGGAGAAAATTGGTATTGTTGGAATCTGTGGATGGGGCGGTATGGCTCTAAATGCTGCATCTATTGATACACGGATCAAGGCTACTGTCACTTCTACCATGTATAATATGAGTAGGATTGCAGCTAACGGATATTTCGATGCCAACAATAGTTCTGATTCACGTTTCGAAACACGCAAACAACTTAATGCACAACGCACAAAAGAATATTCCCAAGGCTATGTCTTTTCCTGATTTAACTATACACTTTATTAAATATCGAACTAAATATCTATA
>DAIRSI010000022.1:0-74635 GCA_036804505.1 Bacteroidaceae bacterium | reverse complement strand
TTTAATGATCTAACAAGTTCAATAAAAGTTGAATTCTATTAAATAAATATTATAGCGTTTAAATAAAGCCAGCATATATAATCATGATGGAAATAAATCTCGAAAACAGGAATGTTTTTGTTCTGCATGTAAAAAAAGGTTACGAGAGGCGCAAAGAGCATATCGACAAGATGCTTTCAGAAATGAATATTCCCTATGAATATATTATGGACGGGGATATTCAAGACCTAACAAACAATATTTTAGATAAATATTTTAAAGGTAAAATGCATCAATATACTCCAGAAGCATCTTGTTCTTATAAGCATTTAATTGCTTGCAATAAAATTATCAAGAAGGGATTGGACGGCGCACTCATTTTGGAAGATGACATTTGTTTGAACAGGAAGAAATTCATTCCAATATTCAATCAAAGCATCAAAGAGCTGAAAGAAAAAGAAAACAAAGCATCTATCATTTCTTATGAAGATACAACAATGAGATTCGTCCCCAGAAGCAAACGAAAAATTGGTCAAGTTATCTACGTGGGCAGTAAAGACAGAATGGGTGGCGCTTACTATTTGAATAGAGAAGCAGCTTTGGTTTTAACGAATTACGCTGAAACATTTAAATTCGATATTCCACACGATTCAATTCATACGCGTTTACTAAGAGAAGGGGCTGTAATTTATTATTGGAGTCATCCTGTTGTAGCTTCACAAGGAAGTCATACCGGGAAATTTTCTTCTTCAATAAATTTTTCCAAGAAATTCTATTATCCTCTTACCTGGCAACTAAAACTTGTTTATAAAAGACTCTTATATTATTTAAGATAAAAATTATTATATAAAAAGCCAATTAAAAATATTTTAATAACCTATTGGGCTGAAATTTTGTTAAGCTTTCCTACAAAACGCTTCAACCTATTTCACAAATAACAATAATATGAAAATCAAATCAATTATCCTTTTCTTGTCATTGCTACTGATAATCAGCTGTAAAGACAAGACAGACGACGGTAGAGTGTACCCCACGGAGAAACAAACTCCTTTTTTAGTAGAAAACAATGAAGGAACAGTTTTTAAAACAGACGGGCAATGGACCATCTCGGTAAAAAATCTTAATAAACATCAATCGTTTGGGATAGAGGAAGGCGGAATCCTTTTTGTAAAAAACTTACCTAAGGAATATCAATATGAAGGCCTTGATGTAATATTTTCGGGAGAAGTAAAATTTCTGTACGAAATACCAGATTATAATCCGGCAGGTGGTAGTTCGTATTATTTTTCCTTGAATATCAGTAAGATAGAGTCCGCACAATCTAGATCAATAAATGAGGAGGCCAATTCGGACACAACAGATATATGTGGCACCCCTCAAGATAATCCACCTTTTTGGGTAACAACTCCAATCACAAGAAGTGCTGATGTGAATAAAAAATATGTTTTAAATTTATTTGTTCATGTTATTCGCAGTTCTTCTGGTGTCGGCTTTAATTTATTGACGGTTACCAATGCAATCAAATCAAAGCTTAACTTAGATTTTTCAAGTAGTAATATTTCTTTTGACATAATTGGTTCCGAAAATATTGATAATGACAATTTCAACCACATTAAGAAAAGAGATTTAGGACAATTATTTAACTATAGGAGGCATAATAATGCAATTGACATATATGTTGTCAGTTCAGGCAGTGAGTTGAAAAAAAGTGAAATAATTGGGAGAGCTGAAAATATACCATCGACTGCATGTGTCATTGATTCTATATTCTATAAGTATTCATCTGTAACTCATGAAATTGGCCACTGTTTAGGCCTATATCATACACACCATGGTACTGGTGAAAAATCACTTGACGGTATTCCGGAATTAGTCAATGGTAGCAATTCAACTACTGCCGGAGACTATATTAGTGATACACCGGCAGATCCAAAAGATTGGGAGAATTTAATCTCTGATTGCAATTATTTAATTACCAAAAAAGATGCCAATGGAGAAACATATAGACCAGACCCAAGCAATTATATGTCCTATGCAAATATAACTTGTTACGATCATTTTACAGCTGAACAGATCCAAAGGATGCATGACGCCTTGGAATATTATCAAATTCTAAAAAATGTAGTGAAGCCATCTAATTTAGCAATAAGCGGTCCAAAGCATTTTTGCGACAGTGGAACTTTTTCTCTAAACGGGACCATTCCGTCAAATGCTACAATCCAATGGAATGTAGCTTCTTCCTATAGAAATCCTAGTAATGATTCTGAATTATCATCCTCTACCACAGTTTATACAGGTAGAACACTTACTCTAATAAATAATGAGGTATTAAACCCAAAGTATTATTTAATCACAGCCCGTGTTTTGCAGCCTGGAAGTTCAGTATATACAGAGAGTAAAGTCTATGAAAGCACCAGTAACGAAGCATCACCCTACATTGGCACTATGTACTGGAAATGCACTTATATGACTGGGAGTAGTAACAACAATAACCATCAAGAGTATTTTGAGTTGGAAAATTCCGGTACCACTACTTTTGAAGTAACATCATACAATGACATGGCAGGGAATATAATTTCCAATCCGGCCATTATTGATTTCAACTCATTGGATGTTATCGCTCAGTATCAGGGAAACAAGGCATTCCTTCAAACAGTCAATTCAGGAGAAGGAGAAATAGAAATATCATTGTCAAACGGCTGTTCCAATGGAGGAGTTCCATTCATTATTCCATATATAACTTTTGATGTTAGTACATATTCTCTCACACTAAAAAACAACATACTATCCATAAACCCACTGAACATTACAAGAAGTAGTAGTGGTGATGGAATAACGTCGGTAGAGATAAGAACAAAGAAGAACACCAAAATCGCACGATATTATTACACCGGAGACAAGCAGAGTCTTAATATTAATACAGGGAATTTATCTAAAGGAAAATACCTAGTGGTAATCTATGCTCATTCAAAAAAATATTACAAAAAAGTACATATAAAATAAAGTAAAAATGAACTATGCAGAAAATGCAATTAGAATTAAGAACACATTACATTTGAGAAATTCCAAGTTCAATGAAAAATTATTGCATAAATTACGCTTTGTTGCTGGTATTATATCTTACGAACTGTCTGTACAAGTCCCATACTCAAACTGAAGAATATGATTTTGATTTCTCAATGCATTCCTAAGGCTTCGACAATCAACTCATTCGCTAAATAACGTGAGTTCGATGAATATGCGTTAGAATAAAGTTAGTTGATTGTCAGTCACTTTCTGCAAATTAAGTATCGGTTTTTGGGGAAAGAAACTATATGCAGCAATACCACTTAACATGTTGATAAGAAAGTTTCCAAACGAGCGATGCCTTGAATGTTCTATCTATGCGATGTTCTTCAATTCGTCATTGATTGTTTAATCAAGGTTCTTTTTCTAGGGAGTAAGCTGTCAGAGACTGACATCAAAGCACCTTTCATGTTGCTCTTAAATTTGGCAATGAGTTGTATTCTGTCCACGAAAAGTCACTCGAAGAATCCGACTTACTGACTTTCGGGTATCTGATATTGAAGAACTTATCATGTGTTCATCAAATAATTTGCAAAAATCGTCTGCAAGACAATATATTTTTGTAACTTTGTATTCGGTAAACATAGCGGTATTTTTTTGTTTTATTTGTTTTTTGTCAATGCAAAAATACAAAAAGACGCTATTTACTAATTTTAGATAATTAAAATTCATCGAATTCACATTAGATTATGAAAATCAAATCAATTATCCTTTTTTTGTCATTGCTTCTGGTAATCAGCTGTAAAGACAAGACAGACGACGGTAGAGTGTACCCCACGGAGAAACAAACTCCTTTTTTAGTAGAAAACAATGAAGGAACAGTTTTTAAAACAGACGGGCAATGGACCATCTCGGTAAAAAATCTTAATAAACATCAATCGTTTGGGATAGAGGAAGGCGGAATCCTTTTTGTAAAAAACTTACCTAAGGAATATCAATATGAAGGCCTTGATGTATTATTTTCGGGAGAAGTAAAATTTCTGTACGAAATACCAGATTATAACCCGGCAAGTGGTAGTTTGTATTATTTTTCCTTGAATGTCAGTAAGATAGAGTCCGCACAATCTAGATAAAATTATTTAAACTAGTCCTCTGGCAATCATCCTGTCATTCTTATATTGGACCTGTGACAGTAGTCTATAGAGTAAATTAATCATTTATTTCGTATTATTACGGCAGGCAAACCATTTGCATTTGAGACGAGGGAAGTTGGCTTTTGAAATCTCTGTAGTTGGCTATCGTACTTTCGTTAGTTAGCTGTGTTAATCAACGTAGTTAGCTAGTGCAACTGACCCCCTGCCGGAATCCAGTCCAAATCCTGACAGAATATACTATCAATTTATACAAAATATGCTATCAATCTTACCTCAAAAGACTATATATTTGCAAGCGATGCAACTGCTCATAAAAAAACGTAACCAGTGATGCCGCCTCCGCTAGTTACGTTTTTTCACCATCAGTTACGTTTTTTTTCTATGCCGGTGCAGTATTCCATTGATTCCTGCATCTCTTAGATAAAGAATCTGATTATTTATGCCCTGTTATGCCGCGGCAGTTCTCTTATGAAGTTTGAGAGAGGCTGCCGCGGACCTTTTTCAGGAACGTTCCAACTCCTCAAGCATCTTGGAAAGCTCTTCACGGATATTCTTCAGATGCTGAGTAAGTTCCAAAGTCTGGTCCACGTTCTTTCGATTGTGCTTCAACGCATTGCGCGCTCCTTCTATGGTCATGCCCTTCTCCTTGACCAAATGGAAGACCACACGGATATTGTCGATGTCATTCTGAGTATATTGACGAATGCCTCGGCCCGTCTTCTTTGGGGAGATAAAGGAGAATTCCTTTTCCCAATATCGGAGCAAAGATTCTGCCACACCAAACTGTGCAGCCACCTCTCCGATGGAATAATATAATTTTAAATCCTTGTTTGCATTGTATGCCATAATCTACCCCGATATAAGTTGTTACACTGTCTTTTATACTATAAAATCAAAAGATTTTAAGTAATATCTTCGCAAAAATAATAAAACAAGCGTATCTTTGCAAAACTTTTCAATGGAAGTTAAAATTAAAGTACAAAATATATGATGACAGCTAATGAAATACGCGACTCGTTCAAGAAGTTTTTCGAGTCGAAAGGTCACCTCATCGTTCCGTCGGCTCCCATGGTTATCAAGGACGACCCAACGCTGATGTTCACCAACGCAGGTATGAATCAGTTCAAAGATATCATTCTCGGAACCCGCGAACCGAAATCAAGACGCGCCACAGATTCTCAGAAATGCCTTCGCGTAAGCGGAAAACATAATGACCTGGAAGAAGTGGGGCATGATACGTACCACCACACCATGTTCGAAATGCTGGGCAACTGGAGCTTCGGAGATTATTTCAAGGAAGAGGCTATCAACTTCGCCTGGGAATATCTGGTAGAAGTTCTCAAACTGGACCCCGAAAATCTTTATGCAACGGTATTCGAAGGTGCCAAGGAAGAAGGCTTGCCCCGCGATGACGAAGCGGCATCTTTCTGGTCGAAACATCTGCCGAAAGATCATATCATCAACGGCAACAAACACGATAATTTCTGGGAAATGGGCGAAACGGGTCCTTGCGGCCCTTGTTCCGAAATCCATCTGGATTCACGCACGCCGGAAGAGAAAGCCAAAACTCCGGGATGGAAACTGGTAAACCAAGATGACCCTCAGGTCATAGAAATATGGAACGTAGTGTTCATGCAATATAACCGCAAGGCCGACGGCTCTCTGGAACCGCTGCCCATGCACGTAATCGATACGGGAATGGGATTCGAACGTCTGGTTCGTGCCTTGCAGGGAAAACACTCCAACTACGATACGGATATTTTCCAGCCCATCATCAAAGAAATCGGCTCCCTGTCGGGACATGAATACGGCAAGGACGAAAAGACCGACGTGGCCATGAGGGTCATCGCCGACCATCTTCGTGCCGTCGCATTCTCAATTGCCGACGGACAGCTGCCCAGCAATGCCAAGGCCGGCTACGTAATCCGACGCATCTTGCGCCGTGCCGTACGCTATGCCTACACATTCCTCGGACAAAGAGAATCCTTCATGTACAAACTGCTCCCGACGCTTATCCGCGAAATGGGTGCCGCCTATCCGGAACTACCTGCCCAGCAGGAGCTTATCGGGAGGGTAATGAAAGAGGAAGAGGATTCTTTCCTGCGCACTCTGGAGAAAGGCATCGACTTGCTGGCTGATGCCATGGACAATCTGAAGAAGGAAGGAAAAAAGGAACTCGATGGTGTACAGGCATTCCGCCTTTTCGATACTTACGGGTTCCCGCTCGACCTTACTGAACTGATTTGCCGCGAAAACGGATACACCGTGGACGAGAAACAGTTTGGCGAGGAAATGCAAAAGCAAAAGGAACGTGCACGCAATGCTGCCGCCGTGGAGAACAGCGACTGGGTAGAGGTGAGACCGGGTGAACAACAGTTCGTGGGTTACGACTATACCGAACATGATTGCCGCATCCTGCGCTATCGCAAAGTGACTCAGAAGAAGAACACGTTCTTCGAACTCGTACTGGACTTCACTCCTTTCTACGGAGAGATGGGAGGCCAGGTGGGTGATTGCGGAGTTCTTTGCAACGAAGAAGAAACTCTTGACATCATAGATACCAAAAGAGAAAACGGACAGTCCATTCACATTGTGAAAAAATTGCCGCAGAATCCGGAGGCCGATTTCATGGCTTGCGTGGATACTGACAAGCGCAACGCTTGCGCTGCCAACCACACAGCTACCCACTTGCTGGATTATGCCTTGAAACAGGTGCTCGGCGACCATGTAGAACAGAAAGGTTCCTACGTATCGCCGGATACGCTCCGCTTTGACTTCTCCCACTTCCAGAAGGTGACCGACGAGGAATTACGCCAGACGGAAAGAATCGTAAATGATCTGATTCGCCAAGATTTGCATCTGGACGAACATCGTGATACCCCGATAGAAGAAGCCAAGAAGCTGGGTGCCATCGCTCTATTCGGCGAGAAATACGGCGATAAGGTGAGAGTGGTAAGATTCGGACCGAGTATCGAATTCTGCGGAGGTATCCATGCCACTTCCACGGGACGCATCGGAATGTTCAAAATCGTTTCGGAAAGCAGTGTTGCAGCAGGTGTTCGACGCATTGAAGCACTTACCGGAAAACAATGCGAGGAAAGCATGTACGATGTCGAGGATTCTTTGAAAGCCATCGCATCTCTCTTCAACAATGCAAAAGACCTGAAAGGCGTGATTGCCAAATATATGGAAGATCACGACTCGATGAAGAAGGAAATAGAGAAATTCCAGGCACAAGCCATCGAACGTACCAAAGAAAAACTTCTGGCAAAGGCAGAAGACAGAAACGGTGTGAAAATCATCAAGGCGGTTCTCCTCATCGACGCCGCTGCAGCCAAGGATCTGGTGTTCAAGCTTCGTGAAGCACAACCCGACAACCTGCTTGCCGTGATAGGAAGCACAGGTGATAACAAACCTACCTTGAGCGTGATGCTGAGCGACAACCTGGTTAAAGAAAACAACCTGAATGCGGGAAGCATCGTCCGCGAGGCAGCCAAGCTCATTCAGGGTGGCGGAGGCGGCCAGCCTCACTTCGCTACAGCCGGAGGTAAGAATATCGACGGACTGCATGCTGCCGTAGACAAGGTTTTGGAACTGGCAGGACTTTGATTGAAACAACACTAATTATAAAAAACAGCTTGATGATTCTTCACGGAAACATCAGGCTGTTTTCTTTTTGTTTCAGTCGGAAGAAGGATTCTCTATCTGTTTCTCCGGCCAGTTCACCAGATACACATGTTCCGTAGCACGGGTAAAAGCCGTATAAAGCCACCGGTAATAATCGGGGCCGAGCATTTCTTCTGTCAGGTAACCTTGGTCCAGATAGACATGACTCCACTGCCCGCCTTGCGCCTTGTGGCAAGTCACGGCGTAAGCATACTTCACTTGCAGAGCATTGTAATAGGGATCGGCCTTCATCTTCTTCATACGGTCATGCTTCAAGGGAATATCGGAGTAGTCCTCAAGAATCGTATTGAACAGACGGTTATTGTCGTCTTTGGACAAAGACGGAGATTCGGACTGCAAAGTGTCCAGCAGAACGGTTGTGTCCAATTCCAGATCGTTGTAATCGGGAAAAGACAAAAGGACATCAGCAAAACGGAAACCATACATCTCACGGGTCCTTCTCACCCTCCTTACCACTGCAATATCTCCATTGGCTATGAACTCCAGTTCCTTACATCCGGCTGTCCAGAAATAATTGTTTTTGGCAATCATGAGAAGGTCACCACCGGAAAGTTCCTCTTCCCGATAAAGAATACTGTTGCGGATACCTCTGTTATAGATATTCGCCCTCTTGTTGGAGCGCGTCACCACAATAGTCCCGTCCATACCCACCTTGTTGTAGGAATCGGTAAGAAACTCTATCAAGTCCTCGCCATTGACTACATGAACATCCGGGAAGCCGGTCAGAATACGGGGAAACTCAAAAACATTTTCCTCTTCCATCATCTGGCGCAGGGATGTGGCATTATAAAGAATACCCGAACCAGCCGACTGACGCACTACCTGAGTGAGCTGTTCCTGACGTACTTTCATGCCGTAGCCTTTCAGCACATTCACATCCAAGGCCGGGCTCAACTCCTCGCCCACCGGCGGAAGCTGTGCAGTATCCCCAAGCAACATCAGACGACATCCCGTACCCGAATACACATATTGAATCAGATCATCCAACAGGCGACCAGATCCGAGTGCTCCGCTCAAACCTTCATTGGCTATCATGGAAGCCTCATCCACAATGAACAAAGTGTGCTGGTGAAGGTTATCGGCCAAGGAAAAATTGGACATCTCATTGGAAAACGCCCTTTGCCGGTAAATCTTTTTATGTATGGTGAAAGCAGGATGCTCAGCATAAATGGAAAACACCTTGGCAGCCCTCCCCGTAGGTGCCAAAAGCATCACCTTTTGTTCCAGTTTGTCCATGGCATGAACCAGGGCACCAACCAGTGAAGTTTTTCCGGTTCCGGCAAAACCTTTCAATAGAAAAATCTCCGAGTTCTCTTGCGAAAAGAGGAAACCGGAAATAGAAGAAATACATCTTTCTTGCTCAAAAGTGGGCTCGAAATGAAAATATTCCTTAATTTGTTGTTCTAAATATTTATTTATCATCCAATAACAAGAAAAAAATTCCTCGGAAATATCTTTTATTAAATATTATTCCTTATTTTTGCTGCACGAATATAAAACAAAAAAAAATATATTTTATTATGAAAACATTAATTAATGTAATTTTGTCTCTTTGTGTCATTGGACTAATCTACATCTGCTACGGATCAATCATGGGTCCTATCAATTTTGATAAGGAAAAGACATTGAGAGAAAGCGAGATTAAAACCCGCCTTATTGATATCCGTAAGGCTGAAGTTGAGTTTGCAAAAGTCAATAAAGGCAGATATACTGCAAGTTTTGACACATTAATCAGTTTCGTAAAGAGTGCTAAACTTCCGTTCATCCGTAAGGAAGGCGTTTTGACTGATGATCAGCTTGAAGCAGGCATGACCGAAGCTAAGGCTGTTAAGTTAGGTTTGATCGTTCGTGATACTACTTGGATTGCCGTAAAAGATACTATCTTTGCAAAAGGTTTCAATGCAGATTCTCTTTGCTATGTTCCTTATGGTAATGGAACTAAATTCGAATTGGAAACAAACGACAGCCAGAAGACAAAATCAGGTGCTCCTATCCACTTGTTCGAAGCTAGAACTCCGTTCAACGTTTATTTGCAGGGCATCAATAAGCAAGAACTTATCAACTTAAATGATACTCAGAAGAAACTGAACAAATATCAGGGCTTGAAAGTCGGTGATGTTCAGAACCCGAATAACAACGCAGGTAACTGGGAATAATTTATGGCTGAAAGCATTGATTTGACAAAATCCGATCAATATATACTAACCATCCGTGTAAGCACGGATGGTTTTTCATTTTCTTTCTACCACACGGAAGAAGGACTGTTCTATTATAAAACTTACAAGGCCGATCCGTCAATAACGATAACGGCCAATCTGCGCAGGATATTCAAAGAGAGCGATTTCATAGGAAAAAAGTACCGGAAGACTTTCGTTCTACTTGATAATGCTCCTACCACATTGGTTCCCTTTGAACTTTTTGACGAAGAACAGATTGTATCACAATATCAGTATAATTTCCCGGAGCTGTCCAAGCAGACCGTGCTTTTCAATATTCTAAAGAAAACTCCGGCAGTAGTTCTTTTTTCCATCGAAAAATCTACTTACCAGCTGTTGAATGAATCATTCGACAATCCTTACTATTATTCCGCCATAACTCCCATTCTTGAATACTGTGCGGGAAGAGGTCACCAGGAAGAAGGCATGAGACTGTTCGTACATGCACAACGCAGAAGAACAGATATCATCTGCCTGAACAGAAATAAAATCCAGTTTGACAATTCATTTGCATGCAGTGACACAGCAGACCGGATGTATTATATTCTCTATGTATGGAAGCAACTGAACCTGAATCAGGAAAAAGACAGCCTCTACCTGCAAGGAGACAATGAACTGAAGGAGAATCTGAAGAAGTATGTTCGTCAGATATATCCCATTGATTTGCTTTCAGAATTCGGAAATAATGAACTGACTGCAGCCGAACATGTTCCATTTGCAATAAAAGCCCTCTATTTATGCGCGTTATAAGCGGATTGTACAAACATCGGAGATTTGATATCCCGAAATCTTTCAAAGCCCGCCCTACAACGGACTTTGCCAAAGAGAACCTCTTCAACGTCTTGACGAGTAATTATTTAGACTTCGAAGAAGGAATATCTGCTTTGGATCTCTTTGCCGGAACAGGCAGCATCAGTCTGGAACTCCTGTCAAGAGGATGTGACAAAGTGGTAAGCATAGAGAAAGACTTTCAACATTACCGTTTCATACGTGCGGTGATGGAAGAAATAGGAACAGACAAGAATTTCCTCATCAGAGGGGATGCTTTCCAGTATATCAGTCACTGCAAAGAGCAATTCGACCTCATCTTTGCCGACCCGCCATACGAGTTGAAAGGACTGGAAACTCTTCCGGATCTGATTTTACAGAACAAGCTGCTGAAAGAAAACGGGATATTCGTTTTGGAACATGGGAAAACCAATGATTTTAAATCGCACCCGTTCTTCTTGAACCACCGCTCTTATGGCAGCGTAAACTTTTCGTTTTTCCAGGCTAGTCCGGTTCTCACAAAAGAGGAGAAATAAGACGTACAAAAGATTCCCTGTGGCGCTGCCTGACGGGACGCTTGGACCAAAGCCTTGATGTGATGAGTTTGCTTGATTTTTGGTCGGACAGAAATACCTCCTTCAGTTTTACAGCTGTTTCTTCATCATAAAGGAAAACATTGGCTTCGAAATTATTCTCAAAGCTACGGAAATCCATATTCGTGGAACCTATTGTAGAAAATATATCATCACTGACAATCATCTTTGCATGGAGAAAACCTTTCTGGTAAAAATAGACTTTCACTCCGGCATCCAAAACATCTTCCAGATAGGACAGAGTTCCCCAATAAGGCAACATGGTATCGGCTTTTTCTGGAAGCATGAGCCGGATGTCCGTACCCGACAAAGCCGCTGTCTGCATCACGGAAAGCAAAGAATCCGTAGGTAGGAAATAAGGGGTCTGGATATAGACATATTCTTTTGCACTGCTGATGACTTGCATGTAACCTTGCATGATATCTTTCCAACGACCGATGGGTTCGGAAGTAACCAATTGAGAAATGACATTTCCAAAAGTAGGAATGACAGGAAAATACTTTCCTCCAGATATCAGAGTCTGGTCCACAAAATACCAGTCTCTCAGAAATAAAGTCTGCAACCCATGCACTCCACGGCCTCTGAGCAGGATACTCGTATCCCGCCAAATCGGGAATTTGCCTCCGGTAAGATAACGCTCAGCAATGTTCATTCCGCCAATAATGCCTACCTTCCCATCTATCACCGCTACTTTCCGATGGTTTCTATAATTCACTCTTCCGGTGAAGAGCGGAAAACGCACTCTCATGAAACTCCTGACCTCAATGCCGGCGGAACGCATGCCGTCATAAAACGACCGGCTGACATGCCAGGAACCTACATCATCATAAATCACCCTCACTTCCACTCCTTCATGGACCTTATCAATCAAAGCATCACGGAGAAGACGTCCCACAGAATCATCCTCGAATATATAATATTCCAGATGTATATGCTGGCGCGCTCTGGATATTTCGGACAGAAGACCTTTCAGCATGGAATATCCGTCAGTATATATATCGATCTCATTACCATCAAACGGTAAAGACATGTTGATGTTCATCATCAGACGAATCAGAGCAGATTGGCCCTCCGGCAAATCCAAAGAAGGTTGTGCCACGAAAGCCCTCATCTCCTTTCGCTGCAACACGGAAATGGTTCTGGAATTAATCAGCTTGATTCTGCGGGTATTACGACCAAAGAAAAAATAAATAACCAGTCCAATGACGGGAAGAAGAAGCAACACGACAACCCACGCCATTGTTTTCACAGGATTCCGATTATCAAGGACAACAACAACGATTGTTTCGCAAACCACCCACAAATAAATAATCAGAAGGGCAATCCACAAGAATTCACTCAAATAAAGATTCCAATCCAACATGAGAACAAAGGTAAAAAAAAATCCCGAGCCAAATTATATCCGGCCGGGATTTTTTATTTTTATGTCTCCTGACTTATCAGAACATAGGAGGACGTCCACCGCCACGCGGATGATCACCACCTCCTCCGGGGCCTCCGAAACCCGGACCATCGAAGCCTCTTGAACGCATCTTTTCACGCGCCTCTTTGCTACCGAAGATATTGAGACGGTATATGAAATGAAGCATGCAGTAGCTGTTGATGGAATTATACTGCGTATCGCTTCTCATGGATGCCGAGATGCTTCGGCTCAGATTGCTCTGCTGGTGCAAGATGTCGTAGAACTGCAGGCTGAGTGTAGCTGCATTTCCTTTCAGAAAGTTCTGTGATATCTGTGCATTCCAAAGCAGTTCATTCGTATTCATGGAAGAATCACTGTAACCACGGCGGCTGCTGTTACCGAGATCGGTGGAAAGAGTCATATTCCAAGGCAGGGTTATATTGGTGCTTGCGCCATAAGAAAACTGATAGGTATCGGTATTATAAGCATCCCTCAAAAGATTGCGCGAATGACTGTAATCCAATGTTCCATTCAAGGAAAATTCAAACCAATTGCTTCGATAAGTCGTCGTCAACCTTTCACTGACCCCGGAAGTACGGGTTCTGTTCTTCAACTTGGTGGCATCTTCCTGAACAAGATAAGCCACGGCATTCGTATAGTTCCCGTTTGTAAAGGAATTCAGCGTCAGTTTCTTGTTTTTGGTGAGTGCCATATTAAGTATCACCATACCGAATGCATTCCAATTACCGTTGATGTTCTCCGGCTTTATGGTTCGTCCGCCAGTCAGATTATTCGTGTACTCGGTACTGGTAATGCTGTTCAATGTGTTGCTGAAACTGAAATGCGTCATGATTCCTCTTTGTTTTTCTGCATTGTAATCATTATAGAACAGACGGAAATTATTCGTGAATGAAGGCTTAAGTCCGGGATTACCCACTCTGACGTTCAACGGGTCGGAGTCATCGGTAATAGGCAGCAAATCGGTAATATTGGGCTGAGAACTACGTCCGCGGTACATGATACGAAGCTGGCTGATTTTCGAAAAGCGATAGCGAAAATCGAAAGTCGGCGTAAAATTGGTGACATAGCGTGTGGTATCAATTTTATATGCTCCCTGTTCATAACTGGTTGTTGACTTTTGGGGTTGTAAAGATACACCCACATTCATCAAATATTTGGGACGGACAACACGCAACGTCAATGAATAATCCTGATTGTAGTATCTGTTTTCTGCATATTTGCTCAAATTGGTATCGTAATAATCTATGTAATTATTCGGAATTTCAAAGAGATCCAATCCCATATTCTGCAAGAATGAATAGGCCGACTTGTCGCTCTTCTGGTAATTGTAACTGAACTTATAACTGAACTGAAGGAACATCGCCCTGAATATCGGTTCGCTATAGGTGAGCTGTACGCTGTAATTCACGTTACGGGTTGGAGTCACCATATAGCGGTTGCGGTAGTTAATAGAATCCGTACCGGCTACATTCTGTATCTGATAGTATTCGGTTTGAGCTATGCTGGACGACTTTGAATCGTTCTTGTTATAGCCACCCGTCGTACGCAAAGTTATATTCCGTCCTTTGCTGTTCAATTTTCTGTTAATCTGCAGTTCCATATTGGCCGAATAAGTCTTACTGTTCGATTGCGAACGGCTGTCACTATTATTGACCATCACAGAATCGGGAATATTCTTATACATGTTCAACGGGTCCGTGACATACAAGTAAGGATCGTCATTGAACATCAATGACTGACTGTTGCTAAAGCTGTTCGATCGGGAATAGCCGGCAGAAGGACGCATAAGTATATCAGTAAGAGTATCGGGCTTCCACTCAATACGAAAATCGGCGTTGACATCTTCCGACATGGAAAGTGATTTTCTCAAAGAATTGGCATAGGAATTACCTGTAGAACGGAAGTTCTCTGATGAAGACTTGCCCAGCACATCACCATCTCTATGACTGTATCTGACATTTCCACCCAATTCCAGCTTAGGTGTATCCATTGCAAAATTAAGTCCACCCATCTTGCTGGCGTTCAATCCATTCTGATTTCCCATACGGAACCCTCCACCGCCTCCGGGAAAGCCGTTATCGTTGGTATTGTTGGCAGAGCCGATTGCCGACATCTGCTGATTGTCCGTAAAACGGTTCACCATCAGTTTGCCAGAATAACGGTCCTTGGTACCTGCAGCCAAGTCGGCATTTCCAAACCAGCCTTGCTTCATACCTTTCTTCACACTCAAGTCGAGCACGGTTTCCTCCTCGCCGTCATCAATACCCGTAACCTTTGCCAAATCGGACTTCTTGTCATAAGCTTTGATTTTATCGACCATCTCGACAGGAAGGTTTTTCATTGCTACCTTCGTATCACTGGAGAAGAACTCTTTTCCGTCAACCATGATTTTCTTGATTTCCTTACCATTGATGGTAATATTTCCGCTATCATCCACCTGAGCACCCGGAAGTTTCTTCACAAGTTCTTCCAAGGCCGAACCTTCTGGAACGCGGTAGGCACTGCTATTGTATACAAGAGTGTCTTCCTTGACTTGAACCTGAGCCGCTGCGGCTGTTACGACTGCCTCTTTCATCATGATGGCGTCGGACTTCAAAATAATCTTCCCGATATTATAGGAAGGTTTTTCGGACGACAATGTAATGGGAATCGATTTGGATGTGTATCCCACAAAGGAGACTTTCAAGGTATATTTCCCAGCTGCTACCGCAGGCAATTGGAAATGACCACTCTGCAAACTGGCAGCACCATTCACGTACTTGCCTTCCATATTCAAAATCTGAACGGTAGCTTGCATGATAGGTGTTTTTCCATCCTCATCAAGAACAGATCCCGAAACTGTTACCTTATGGCTCTGAGCCTGTATCGAAAGTATGCCGAACAGGCAGGCAAGAATGATAAACGTTAACTTCTTCATATTATTTTAGTCACTTTTTTTCAAAAATTACGCTATTAGGATACAAAAATACAAATAAGGTTTAATCCAAGTTAAGTGTTTTTACCCATTACTCGATTAAATAAAGGTTTTTATAGACAAAACCGATAAAAATTCATACTTTTGCTCTCGATTAAATAAAAACGTTAAAATAATCTGTTATGAAACTGCAGAAAGTCCTATTTTCAGAGCATCTTGAGCACAGTCTGGAAGAAGCTGTCGCAAACTGTCCGCACGACAAGCTTTTCATTCTTGTCGACACAACGACCGACCGTCTTTGTCTTCCTCTAGTGGAGAAAATCAAATGTCTGGAAGAAGCTACTGTGATATCGATTGGAGCAACGGATACTCACAAGAATCTCGATACCTTGGCATCCGTTTGGACAACTCTCAGCAATGAAGGTGCCAGCCGTCACTCTCTCCTTATTAATATAGGCGGGGGGATGATTACTGACTTGGGAGGATTTGCCGCTTCCACATTCAAGAGGGGCATACCTTATATAAATATACCTACCACCTTGCTTGCCATGGTCGATGCTTCCGTGGGAGGAAAAACAGGAATCAACTTCAACGGACTGAAAAACGAAATCGGGGTATTCTGTCCGGCAAGTACTGTCATCATTGATACGGAATTCCTGAAATCACTTGATGCAAAGAATCTTCGTTCCGGGTTCGCCGAAATGCTGAAGCATGGCCTTATCAGTGAAACAAAGCATTGGGCAGACCTCGTCAATTTCGATTTGGACATGGTGGATTACAAGGATCTGCAAAAGTTGGTAGAACGTTCGGTAAAGGTAAAAGAAGATATCGTTACAGAAGACCCCCGCGAACTGGGAATCCGGAAAGCCCTGAATCTTGGACATACGGTGGGACATGCCTTCGAAAGCCTTGCTTTAGCTGAAAATCGTCCTATTCTCCACGGCTATGCCGTTGCCTACGGTATTGTGTGCGAACTATATGCTTCCTGTGTGAAGACAGGATTTCCAAAAGATATCATGCAACAAACCATCCGCTTCATCAAAGAGAACTACGGAGTATTCTTTTTCGACTGCAAAGAATACGACCGCCTCTACGAGTTCATGACCCATGATAAAAAGAATGAAAGCGGAATTATCAATTTCACCTTATTAGGTAACATAGGTGACATCCGCATCAACCAGACAGCCACACATGAAGAAATCAATGAAATGTTCGATTTCTACAGGGAAACCATGGGTTGCTGAATAAGAACTGAAACAGAATTGAAACAGAATCATATTCGAAACGTAAAACCGACGTAACCTTCCAGTAATATTATTGTTCCATCTTTGCATTGTAAAATTTAAATGTGAAGAAACAAATGGAACAAACGATGCAAAGAACAATACTGGTGCTAATCCTGTTTTGTTTATTTATCCCGGTCACTAACGCTGCAAGCCTGAAAGGCTCCGTCACGGACAAAAGCAATAAGGAACCGCTTATCGGAGCAACGATTCAGATTGCAGGGACAGCCAACGGAGTCATCACAGATGTCAACGGCATTTTCGATTTCGGAAATTTGAAAGCCGGAAGTTACTCGCTGGAAGTAAAATATGTGGGTTATCAGAGCCTGCTGATTAAAGAAGTTAAGATTACAGGCAAAGAACCGAACGTCATCCAGATTGAGATGACTCCGGAAAGCCAGGCACTGGGTGAAGTGACGGTTGTGGCACAAGCCAAGAAAAGCACTGAAGCAGCCCTGCTGACATTGACGAAAAACAGTCTGCTGGTGCAAAGCGGAATCTCCGCACAGCAAATCAAACGAACACAAGACAGAGATGCATCCGAAGTAATCAGGCGTATCCCGGGCATCAGTATCATTGACGACAAGTTTGTAATGGTACGAGGATTGTCACAGCGATACAACAATGTCTGGATAAACGGAAGTTCGGTACCTAGTTCAGAACCCGATTCAAGGGCCTTTTCCTTCGACATCATTCCCTCCTCCCAACTGGACAACATGATGATTGTGAAATCACCTTCACCTGAATATCCTGCGGATTTCAGCGGTGGATTCATTCTTATCCAAACAAAAGATGTGCCTACATCCAACACGTTTTCCATCTCCCTCGGGAGTAATTACAATGACAAAACTCATGGAAAAGAATTTCTTTACAGCAAAGGAAGTTCTACGGATTTCCTTGGTTTCGACAATGGCTTCCGTATGATAAACGGAGGTATCGGGGGAGCACTCAAGGGTATTGACGGAACTGGTACGGATCTGCTGAACAACGGATTCAACAACGATTGGATACTAAATAGCAGAAAACCCCTGGCCGACCTAAACTTTAATACCAACATGAGCCGTTATTGGGAATTCAACGGACACAAGCTCGCATTGATGACAGCACTCAACTACAGTAACAACTACAAATCGTTTCTGAACATGGAAAATTCCCTATTCGGAGCATACGACAAAACAAACGACAAAAGCAACTATCTGAGACACAGCACAGATAACCAATACAACTACAACGTGAGAATAGGCGGCATGCTCAATCTGACATATATTCCTGGTAACGGAAACAATCGATACGAATTTAAGAATATTTTCAACCAGCTGGGGAAATCACGATACACGGAAAGGACAGGTACCAACGCTCAGAACGATAAAGAACAAAGTGCGGAGTATTTCTACAGCAGCCGCACCACTTATAACGGACAGATTACCGGGACACATACCGTAGGAGGAAACAAATGGATCTGGAACGCGGGATATGCTTATGCCAACCGCAATATCCCAGACAGAAGGCGTTACACTCTGAACGACAAACTCGAAATGGGCACTATCGGACTGACATCCGGCAATGATATCAACCGGGAATTCACAAAACTGGATGAACATATCCTCTCTGCAGGATTAAATTACGAACGTCCGTTTAAGTTGGGAGAATTCGCGCCTACCGTCAAGGCCGGCATCTTTGGAGAATACAGGACCCGCAAGTACACCACCCGCAACTTCATCTATAACTGGAATAACTCCCGCAACACACTTCCGGAGAATTTCCGATACCTGAACATTCCCGAAGAACTTTCGGACGAATCGAACTTTGGGGTGGACAAGTTATATCTTTTGGAAGAAGTGAAATGGAGAAACAACTACAAAGGTAACAACCGCCTTGGTGCAGGATACGTATCGGCCAACCTGCCGCTGGGGAAGTTCAATGTTTATGCCGGAGTGCGCTTTGAATACAACAAGATGGAACTGATCGGCAACACCCGCGACTATGAAAAGAGCGAACAAAGCACCTTTTATACCAACAAGGACCTCTTTCCAAGCATAAACACGGTTTACAAGCTGAATGACAAGCAGCAGTTGCGCCTGTCATACGGAAAATCGGTAAATCGGGCCGAATTCAGAGAAGTTTCCTCATCCGTATTCTATGATTTCGATTTGGCAAGTGACGTACAAGGCAATACGGAACTGAAACCCTGCTATGTGAACAACATCGATTTCCGTTACGAATGGTATCCTTCCAGAGGAGAGCAAATCAGCATCACCGCTTTCTACAAGAAATTCAACCAGCCGATAGAATGGACCTATACCGTAGCCGGAGGCACCAACCTCATCTACTCCTACCGGAATGCCAAAGGTGCCAACAATTATGGACTGGAAGTTGATATACGTAAAAACCTGGACTTCATCGGACTTCCTTGCTTCAGCTTCAACTTCAACGGGTCACTCATCCACAGCCGCGTAAATTTCGAAGCTGGATCCAGAGAAAAGAATCGTCCGATGCAGGGACAGTCGCCCTATCTGATCAATACCGGCATTTTTTATAACAGTTCAAAGGACAACTTCAGTTTCGGTATCCTCTACAACAGAATAGGAAAGAGGATTATCGGGGTGGGCAGAAGCGTAGGAACAACGGGAGGTGATGACACCGCAATTATCCCGAATTCATATGAAATGCCCCGCAATGCCATCGACTTGAGCGCTTCGTGCAAGTTCAGTAAACATTGGGAAGTAAAGGCAGGCATTCGTGACCTGCTGGCCGAAAAGGTCACCTTCGAACAAATGACCGATGCCATGCATTCCAACGGTACCCGCAGCATCGTAAAAGAGGTCACGAAGCAATACAGCCCCGGAAGAAACATAAACTTGAATATCAGCTATAATTTTTAGTTTTTAATTTAAAGTAAAAAGAAAATGAAAAATGAGATGTTAATCGGTTACCTCTTCATGGCAACCATGACAATGACAAGCCTGACAGCTTGCAGCAGCAGTAATGACAACACTAGCCCAGCCACTCCAACATACCATTGGAGCACAGACGGGGGATTAAAAGCATGCGACAACTTGCTTTTCGATAATAACATAATCGGCAATGGAGACCAAGAGTTTGTCTTCAACGGCAACCAAACCTTGAAAAAGGGGACCTATATGCTTAAAGGCTGGGTGTACATTGCCAACGGAGCCACGCTGACCATTGAACCGGGAACTGTCATTAAAGGAGACAAAACCACAAAAGCGGCCATTATAGTGGAACGTGGAGGAAAACTGATTGCTCAAGGTACGGCCAACGCTCCGATTGTTTTCACATCGGCACAATCTGCAGGCAACCGCAAGCCAGGTGACTGGGGAGGTATCATTCTCTGCGGAAAAGCACATAATAACCAGACAGAAATGCAGATTGAAGGCGGTCCCCGTACAAAACATGGAGGAACAGATGATTCGGACAATTCGGGAGTTCTGAGTTACGTAAGAATAGAATTTGCCGGATATCCTTTTGCCACCGATCAGGAAATAAACGGATTGACTTTGGGTTCTGTAGGCAGCGGAACCCAAATAGACCACGTACAGGTATCCTACAGCAATGATGATTCTTTCGAATGGTTCGGAGGTACAGTGAACTGTAAATATCTGGTTGCCTACAGAGGTTGGGACGACGATTTCGATACAGACAACGGTTTCAGCGGAAAAGTTCAGTTCGGACTTGCCATCCGTGACCCTAGAATTGCCGACCAATCACAAAGCAACGGTTTCGAAAGTGATAACTGTGCGGACGGTTCTGCAGTTTCACCTTATACAACCGCTGTATTCAGCAACATCACCTTTGTAGGTCCTATTGGTCAGTCAAGCGATTTTGTCAACAACAGTGCTTATATCAACGGCGGAAGCGTTTACCCCAACAACGGCTCGGCCCTCGGGAAATTCCAGGCAGCCATGCACATACGGCGAAGCAGTCGTCTAAACTGTTTCAACACAGTGGCCATAGGATTCCCGATTGGAATCATCCTTGATGGAGAAAAAGGGAATACACAGACTATCGTCGGAAAAGAATCGCAGCTTCAGAACATCTGGATGGCTGATATGACCCTACTTGGCAGTGATGCAAACAAAGTTTATCAAGACAATCTGTACAAATACACAACAAAGACATTCGACACCACGAAGAATTCCTTCTCGCATGATTTTTTCATTGCACAGACAGGCAATGCCGTGAAAACAGCATCCGCTCTCTTACTTACAGGAAAAACCGGCAAAACGGGAGCCAATTACATGCCACAGTCAGGGAGTCCGCTACTCACAGCCGCTTCATTCAGCAACAGCATGCTTACCAGTTGGTTCAGCAAAGTGAGCTACATTGGTGCTTTGAATGCCGGAGATACATGGACGGATGGATGGACAGAATTTGACCCGGAAAATGCCGCTTACTAAAAATGTCATACGAATGTAACAGGATTGTAACACAAAACACCGACATTTGAAAACATAAAATAACACAGTTTGTTCTAAAATTACACAGTAATTTAAGGAGCGGAAAGCCTGTGAAGGTTATCCGCTCTTTTTTTTCGTCAGTCACGAACTATTTTAAACAATTCTCAGGAATGTTCAGCTTTTCCATTGCAATGATAGAGTTTTCTTCTCGCTACAAGAAAACTAAATATTGCTTATACAAAAACAGGTGAATAACTAATTGGACAGTGTTTAAACACTCATAAAACCTCCATCGACAACCTCTCCTGATAATCAGAATATTATGGTTAAAGAAATCTTGTTGCTGAGAATCAATACACGATGCAATGAATGTCCTTTGCTGCTGCATATCTTACCAGCAGAAGCGTCATATAATCCACAGCATCTTGAAGGCCTGTGGAACCGTCATAGCTATTGATGGTTACAAGCAGACGAGTGGTATCAACTGAAAGTTTGGTGCGTTCATGGTCACTCGTAGGAGTACCGAATCCGCCAACGGCATCTCTCCACACGGGAAGCCCTTGAATATTCAATTCGCCTCGCCCTATTCCTTCATAAGGCTCTCCTTCCTTGCCGATTCCATAAGTAATGGTATCACCCTGCACCTTATCGGCATCAAAAGCCCCGATGGAAAAGCCACTCTCCATAGACACGGCATTCACCAAATCAACCACAGTATCCACTTTATATAACTCATTGCCTTTCAAGATACGACGGCAAAGCGCTTCGGCAGCTGGCCGGTAACGGCTAGGATCCTTGCCACATTTTTTATAAGCCTCACGAGTGGCCTGAATGGTACGCATTTCCTTGATGGAATCAACTGTGTACTTCTTTCTGTATTCATCGGTCAATTGATTTATTTCATTCCACAGTCCTTCACTATAAGGCGAATTGTGAACTACGGCCGTCAATACGGCCACAGTATAATCAGGGCACGCCGCCTTAATCTCTTCGGAAATTCTAACTTTCAACATCTTTATCTGAAAATATAATGCAAAATGAACAGTACGGCTAAAATATACATAGTAATGGAAACCTTACGCCATTGCCCCGTGAGCATCTTCAAGAACACGAAACTCAACATACCCATCACGATACCTTCGGCAATGGAATAGCATAGCGGCATCATCACAATCGTGAGAAAGGCCGGAAGCGACTCCGTGATGTCACTGAAATCGATTCTGATAATAGATTCCATCATCAATACTCCTACGATAACCAAGGCACATGTCGTCGCCGCACTCGGTATAAGCAGAAAGACTGGAGAAAAGAAAAGAGCAACCAAAAACAAGAGTGCAGTAACCACGGAAGTCAGCCCCGATCGTCCCCCTTCGGCAATACCTGTGGTACTTTCCACAAAAGTAGTCACCGTACTTGTTCCGAAGATGGCACCTGCCACCGTAGCCAATGAATCGGAAAGAAGGGCTGGTTTGAGATATTTTGCCTCTTTCCCGTCACGGATGGCATCCAACTTGCCGGCCGCCCCGATCAAGGTTCCCAATGTATCGAACAAATCCATAAAGACCAAAGTGAAAATAATCACAATCATATTAAAAGAAAAAATATTGGAAAAATCGAATTTAAGAAAAGTAGGTGCAATGGAATGCGGTGCTGCTACCGGAATGAAATTATCGGGCATGGTTGTCACCCCCAAAGGTATTCCGATGACGGTTATGATGAGGATAGTATAGAACAAGGCTCCACGGATGTGCATCTTCATGAGAACAGCACTCAGAATGATTCCGGCAAAAGCAAGAATCGTGGTTGGAGTCCAAGCTCCCAAAGATACGTATGTAGCCTGACTGGACACAATTATGCCGCTTTTGGTGAGTCCGATGAAAGTGATAAAAAGTCCGATACCTCCGGATATGGCATAGCGGATGGTTTCGGGCACACTGTTAACTATTTTCTCGCGAATGTTGCAGATGGTAAGCAAGACGAAAATAATACCTTCGATAAAAACTGCGGTCAGAGCCTCTTCCCACGTATATCCCATACTTTGTACAAGCGTAAATGCAAAAAAGGCATTGATACCCATGCCCGGAGCAAGTGCAAACGGTACTTTTGCCAAAAAAGCCATAATAAGTGTACCTACTGCCGAAGCCAAGGCTGTCGCCGTAAATACAGCACCTTTATCCATCTGGGCAGCAGAAAGAATGTCAGGATTCACTGCCAAAATATAGGACATGGTCAAAAAAGTAGTAAGTCCCGCCATCATTTCCGTGCGGACATTCATAGTCTTTGGGTTATATCCCAACATCGAAAGTATTCTCATAAATAGTTAATTTTTTGGTTGGCAAAATTAAATAAAAAAAAGAATGCTGCAAAACATATCTTATTTGTTTATTCTTTCAATAATAATATTTTACTTTGTATTCAGAACAGTTCAGCACAGTTAGCGGCTAAAAAATATGAGAAAAACAGATAGTTCATTAAAATTCGGACACCAGACAACGAAAGTCCAACAGTTGGCAGACAAAATAAGTCTTGCCATATCAATGAATGAATTTCGGGGGGGAGACGCTTTGCCTTCCATCAATCAGCTGAGCGACAGATATAAGGTCTCTCGTGATACCGTATTCAAAGCTTTTAACGATCTGCGCGAACGAGGGATGATAGACTCAACTCCCGGAAAAGGGTATTATGTTACAGACCATCTCACCAAAGTTCTTCTGCTTCTCGACCAATACACTCCTTTCAAAGAAACGCTTTACAACAGCTTTATAAAAAAACTGCCGCAGAACTACAAGGTGGATTTGCTCTTTCATCAATATAACCAAAGGTTGTTCGATACAATCATCCGTGAATCTGTAGGCAAATACAATAAATATGTTGTGATGAACTTCGACAATGAAAAATTGTCCGTGGCACTGAAAAAGATTCCGGCAAACAAACTTCTATTACTTGATTTCGGAAAATTCGAAAAAGAACCATACTCATATATTTGCCAGGATTTTGACCAGAATTTCTATCTTGCTCTTGCGTCCTTGCACAATAATTTCTCAAAATACAGAAAATTCATCATGCTTTTTCCCAAAGAACTGAAGCATCCGCAAAGCAGCCGGGACTATTTCCTGAAGTTTTGTAAAGACTATCATTTGGAAAGCGAAATTGTAGAAGACTTGGATAATCTGCATGTGGAAAAACGAAATGCCTATTTTGCCATCAAGCAACAGGATGTAGTGAAAGTAGTCAAGAGCGGCAGGGAAGCATGCCTGAAATGCGGAACCGACTTCGGACTTTTGGCATACAACGATATTCCCTCCTATGAAGTCATAGAAGAAGGTATCACCACTCTGACAGTGAATTGGGAGATGATGGGGTACAAAGCAGCTAAATTTGTTGTAGAAAATATATCCATCCAGGAATATCTGCCTACAGAAATCAGATTACGACTGTCTCTATAATTATTAAACTTGGATCAGTATGAATTTGTCACTAACTAATATATAATTTATTTATAAGAAATGAACAAATATCCAAAAATCGGGATTCGTCCCACAATTGATGGACGCCAAGGTGGTGTTCGTGAAAGTCTTGAAGACAAGACTATGGGCTTGGCCAAAGCTGTAGCGGAATTAATAAGCAAGAACATTAAAAACGGAGACGGAAGTCCCGTAGAATGTGTCATTGCAGATTCAACAATCGGCCGCGTTGCCGAAAGTGCTGCCTGTGCAGAAAAATTTGAAAGAGAAGGTGTTGGTTCCACCATCACAGTAACCTCATGCTGGTGCTACGGAGCTGAAACCATGGACATGAATCCATACTATCCGAAAGCTGTTTGGGGATTCAACGGAACAGAACGTCCGGGAGCCGTTTATTTGGCTGCAGTATTGGCAGCTCATGCCCAGAAAGGACTTCCAGCATTCGGTATCTATGGTCATGATGTTCAGGATCTGGACGACAACTCCATTCCTGAAGACGTAGCAGAAAAGATATTAAGATTCGCACGTGCAGCACAGGCTGTAGCTACCATGAGAGGTAAATCCTATCTTTCCATGGGTAGTGTATGTATGGGTATTGCCGGTTCAATCGTCAGCCCTGAATTCTTTCAGGAATATCTGGGCATGCGCAATGAATCAGTCGATCTGACTGAAATCATCCGTCGTATGGAATTGGGTATTTTCGATCAGGACGAATACAAGAAAGCTATGGCATGGACTGAAAAATACTGCAAGGTGAACGAAGGCCATGACTACAATTCTCCTGAAAAGGCAAAAACCCGCGAGGAAAAAGACAATGACTGGAAATTCATCGTCAAGATGATGATCATCATGCGCGACTTGATGACCGGTAATCCGAAACTGAAAGAAATGGGATTCAAGGAAGAAGCTCTCGGACACAATGCCATCGCAGCCGGTTTCCAAGGACAGCGTCAATGGACAGACTTCTATCCAAACGGAGATTATCCTGAAGCGTTGATGAATACAAACTTCGACTGGAACGGTATCCGTGAAGCTTTCGTACTTGCAACTGAAAATGATGCATGCAACGGCATTGCCATGCTTTTCGGACATATGTTGACATCACGTCCTCAGATCTTCTCCGATGTACGTACATATTGGAGTCCTGAAGCTGTGAAACGTGTTTCCGGTAAAGAACTCACAGGCAGAGCAGCAAATGGTATTATACACTTGATTAACTCCGGAGCTACTTGTCTGGATGGTACAGGTGCAGAACGCGATGCAGAAGGTAATCCTATGATGAAACAACCTTGGGAAATGACAGAAGCTGATGTAGAAAACTGTTTGAAAGCTACAACCTGGTATCCAGCTAGTCGTGACTACTTCAGAGGCGGAGGTTTCTCATCCAATTTCCTTACCAAGGGAGGCATGCCTGTAACCATGATGCGCATGAATCTGGTAAAGGGTCTTGGTCCTGTCCTTCAGTTGGCAGAAGGATGGACGGTTGATATCGATCCTGAAATATTCAAAGTCCTTAATGAACGCACAGACCGCACATGGCCAACTACATGGTTCGTACCACGTCTCTGTGACAAACCGGCATTTAAGGATGTTTATTCCGTAATGAACAATTGGGGAGCCAACCATGGAGCCATTACTTACGGACACATTGGAGCTGACTTGATCACCATGGCTTCCATTCTCCGTATTCCGGTATGCATGCACAATGTAGAGGACGACAAGATTTTCCGTCCGGCTGCATGGAATGCATTTGGAATGGATAAAGAAGGAGCTGATTACAGAGCTTGCAAGAACTACGGTCCTATTTACAAATAATTTTCTGATACAGACAATTTTAAAAGGCCGGCTGCTTTCTTTTACGAAAGCAGACCGGCCTTTCCGTTTATAGAAGCTATCTATAACCCCCTATATGATCACTTAGTCACGAAGGTGACTTTCGCACTTTTCAAACCTTGTAAAGAAGCTTTTACAGTAACTTTTCCTCCTGCTCTGTTGGAACGAAGCACTGCCATGGCAAATCCTCTGTTCAAAGACCGTTTACTTCCTGAAAACAGTTCATTTGTATAATGGTCACCATTATCCAGGGCTATCAACTTCGCTTCTCCTGAAACATCCAGCGAAATTTCTCCGGTAGTCGTCGGCACAATGTTGCCCTTTGAATCTATCGCATGGATTCTGATATACTGCAAATCCATTCCATCCGCTTTCCATGCAATATTTTCCGGTTCCATTTTCAAAGCGACGGCCTTTCCAGTCGTATTCAACTGATAACGGGCAACTTCTTTCCCATCATTACGGGCAATGGCAACTACATTTCCGCCATCTCCATAAGGAATATCCTGCCAATAAATCATATTGCGCTGACGAATGTCCTCTTTGTTGTTTCTCTTTATGCCTAAAGATTTCCCATTCACCAGCAGTTCCACCTCGTCAGCATTCGTATAAGTAAAAAGATTCTGGATGCTGCCCGATTTGCGATTCCAATGGGAAGATAAAGGCATACGCCCTACAATCACATCATTCCATTCTATTTTATCAGCAATACTATCCACGACTCCTATATAGACCTGAGGATTATCCACAAATGCACTCTTTATCAAATAAGCCTGAGGATAAGGATTCAAGGCATGGTCAAAGAATGAATAGTTCCATCCCTTTTTGGGCCAGCCGTTTGATTCGCCCCAATATTCTATAGCTCCCCAATAGGCTAAGCCTATCATTTTATCGCGGTTCATGCCAAAGAATGGAGCGGCAAGTTCATAGGTTGCAGCCTCACTTTGGAAGATGTTCATGTCCGGATTATGCTGCAAATATTGCTTATAGTTCATATAGCGGTAATTGAAGCTGGACACATCCGTTACGGTAGCCAGTTCAGGCGCTATAACCTGTACGTCAAATTCGGGTTCGTTTTTCATCAGGCCATTAGCCCTCGCTGGGAACATGGCGACCGTTGTACTGCGTGTTGAATCGTAGCGGTTAAGGAGAACCTTCATAATCTTATATGTAGTAACTCCCCAATCACTTGTCTGAAAGCCTGCCAAATCTTCACGCATCTGCAGTTCATTGCCAAGACTCCAAAGAATGACGGAAGGATGATTGCGGTCACGCTTCACCCACTCAGGGATTGCTTTATACCACAATTGAGCAAAAGGAACACGTCCCGGCCAATAGTTATTTCCGCCCCATTTATCGAACAATTCATCGACAATGAGAAATCCCTGACGGTCGGCCTCACGAAGAAAAGACTCCGAATATGGATTGTGTGAAGTACGTACAAGGTTATAACCGAATTTTTTTAGCTGCGTGAATTGACGACGAATGGAAGTTTCGAAAGCTGCAACTCCCACAGCACCTAAATCATGATGATTGGCTATACCCTTGAGAAAAACTTTCTTTCCGTTCAACTTGAAACCGAATTCTTTGGAGAACTCTATAGTTCTAATGCCGAACGGTTCGCTCACCTGATCAATTATGTTTCCATCTTTAACAAGATTGATTTCTGCCGTATAAAGAGCTGGTGATTCACATGACCATAACATGGGATCCGAAATATTCATAACAGGAAGCTGAACTTCCAGCTTTTGTAGTCGGGATATCCCCGGGACAGGAGATTCTGTTTCAGAAACGACCTTCCCTTGCGGAGATATGACCTTGGCTTGAATTATGACATCCTTTCGCATGACACGCGGCCCGTCAATCTCAACCTGCACATTTATGTCTGCATGACGTTCGGATATATTGGATGTTGTGACAAATACTCCATGGCTTGCCACTGAAACGGAATCTTTGGCAATCAAATGAACATCACGAAACAATCCTCCTCCGGTATACCATCGAGAGTTGCCGGTTTCTCCTGTTGATGCCCTGACAGCCACGAGATTATCGGCATCATATTTCAAGAGTCTGGTTATTTCCGTTTCAAGACCCAAATAACCATAATCAGCAGTTCCCACGGACTTCCCGTTAACCCAAACTTCTCCCGTCAGCATAATTCCTTCGAAATCAAGAAAAACCTTTTTCCCTTTCCAATTCGTATCTGCTTTGAATGTCTTTCTATACCATCCGATACCCATTGCCTTAAATCCTCGTGCTCCTCCGGCAGAACGGTCCCAAGGTTGCTCTATCTGAAAATCATGCGGGAGATCCAATTTACGCCATGAAGAGTCATCGTACCCGACGTTCTGAGCACCTTCCATATCTCCATAGCAGAATTTCCAATCAAAATTAAACAGTTGCGACATCCGCCCTTCCTTACGATCTGTCTGAGCATACCCCACGAAAGAATAAAGAAGGAACAACATCCATATCAATCTTTTCATCTTAAATTTCTTAATTTGTTTATTTGTATCTATAAGTTACATTCTCTTCCCTTAAATTCAACACATTGGCGGTTTTGTTTATAAACTGCCTGACTTCACCTACATGAACGTTCCGAATATCCACATCTTTTATCGGCATTCTGGGATCGCCATTCAATTCATAGATGGCATCGGTTGATTCGCATTCAGCACCATCCAAGTGAATGCCATGGATACGAGTCACACGCTCCTCATACGTAGGAACCAGATCCTTCCACTGGTACAGAACATCCGTCGCAATTTCAAGAACGCGCTGCATGTGCTTTGCCTTTACGTTTTTCATGTAAATATTTTCTATAAAACCACCTCTCCGTATATTCGTCTTCAAATACATCATCCGAAAAACGGAATCCGTTGCAGCACAATCATGCATATACACATTACGCACTCCGCCTGACATTTCACTTCCGATACCCAAGAGCACATGTCCCTGAACCACTCGACAGTGACGAATGACAATATTCTCACTGGGAGTATTCAACCTCCAGGCATCTTGATTTCTTCCGGCCTTGATCACCACAGCATCATCGCCCTGATCGAATTTGCAGTTCTCAACCAAGAAGTTCTTTGTCATTTCCAAATCAATTCCGTCATTATTATGTCCATGAGCATAAACATCCAGATTACGGGCAATTCCCCCGTCGCACATATACATATGGATTGTCCAGAAAGGGCTTTCACGAATGCTGAATCCATCAAGCAATACATTACGGCATCTATTGAACTGGATAAGATGCGGACGAAAATGATTCTCACCCTTAGCCATCTGTCTTTGCTCTACCGGGACATCGGTAGAAGCCATTGTGTAAAGTTCTTTTGAAGCCTCCAAGTGAGCTGCCGGACGTGCGAACCATGTTCTCCACAAATCCATCTTAGGAGTCAGAAGCCCTTTGCCCGTTATAGCTATATTCTCACAATTCAAAGCATAGACCAAAGGAGAATAATTATAGCATTCCATCCCTTCCCAAGTCGTCATTACCGCAGGTAGATAATCTGCTGGATTATCGGTAAAAACAAGACGGGCACCTTCTTCCAAATATAAGTTGACGTTACTCATCAAATGAATGGGACCGGTGATCCAACTGCCTGAAGGGATCACAACGCGTCCTCCACCAGCTTTGTTACATGCCGCAATAGCTTTTGCTATCGATTTCCCATTATTTGCCGACCCGACTTTTGCGCCGTACCGGGTAATGGGGAAATCCTTTGCAGGGAAAACAAATTCCTTTATCGGATTCATAGGAAAGGGAGCATCCACCTGAATCGTTTTATACTTATCTCCTGCCCAAGCTGTCAGGAAAGCAAAAGTTCCCACAGCAATAACAAGCCATTTCTTATATGTTATATTCATTTTCATTTATTTCATTTGAAAAACATTAAAAGGAAGAGAAGTTCCTTTTATTAATAAAGTTACCACTCCATGGCCAGGAACACGAAAAACTCTTTCTTTCTCCATAGAAAGTGAATAATCTTTCTTTATCCATAAGTCACGCATGGAATATCCTTTGGACGCATCTATGCCGACCTGCGCCAAACTAAAGGACACATCAGCCGGACTTTCAGAACGATTCAACAGAGTCACGGCCACTTGTCCGCTCATCGTATGTACCAATGGCTTACCCCAAACCTCCTGAGTCCCTTTATCCGACAACCTACGCGCCTGATAGAACAAGGGATCCTGATTCAGTGCGATTATCTCCTTGTTTGTCAAAATTTCAAGTGTCTTTTTTGACATCGTTGTCAAGTCATTTCCTGCCAGTAAAGGAGAAACCATCATACACCACATCGTGAAATGAGTTTTATCTTCTTCATAACTCATCCCTCTGCCTATCTGTAACATATCCATATCGTTGTAATGTCCTGCCGAACAGTAAGGCCACAAGTCTGCATTTAGATCCACTATATGCATAATCGATTCGAATTTGTCACTGATATCCCCTGATATTCTCCACGAATCGGCGACACTACAAACCCATTTTCCGGGGAACTGCCAACGACAGACATTAAAAATCGCATCAGGACGAAATTCATAAATAATCTTGCCCAACTGTGTATAGCGGGTCTGCTCATCCAAACCCATCCAATCACCACCACACCAATCTATCTTAATAAAATCAAAGCCCCAGTCACAAAGCATTCTCTTGAGATCCTGACGATCATGTCCATAAAGTCCACAACCGGAACTGATGGTATCCTTGTCATAATGACATCCGCAAGTATTAATGCCGGCATCCGAATAAATCCCGGCCTTCAATCCTTTGGCATGGATATAATCGGCCAAAGCCTTCATCCCATGAGGAAAACGCTGCCTATGCACCAGCAAATTCCCTTTGGCATCTCTGCCTCCAAAATAACCGTCATCTGTATTGATATACCGATATCCGACATCTTTCATTCCATTCCGAGCCATTGCGTCCGCTTGCGACTTCACAATGTTCTCATCAATATTTACATGGTAATTGTTCCAGCTGGCCCAACCCATAACAGGACCTTTTGCTTGTTGTGCAGATAATGTAATTGTACACGTAAGCAACAATGCAGTCAATAAGTGTTTCATCATATCCTTTTTTTTACTCACGTACAAATATAGTATTTTATTTTGTAAAAAAGCCCCATAGCGGCCCTAACTGGGGAAGCTACGGGGCATATATATTTATAACCTATTGATTAATAACCAGGATTCTGCTCTGCCGTCTTTTCCTCAGAAGTCAAAGCATGTCCATTCTTCTGAATTGCATCCAAATAAGTCTGTGGAATTGGACGAAGCAAGTGATGATCATTGATGTTAGGAGCTGCATCCTTATTGAATGCCTTTGCTCTGGCTACCAATGTCTTTGTGCGGGCCAAATCCTCCCAACGCTGGAACTCACCGCAGAATTCACGGGTCTTTTCATCCAACAGGAAACACATGGCTACATCATATGCTGAAGTGTAACCCAATTTCTTGCAAACCGCCTGGTCTTCTGCCGGAAGACTGCTTACATTGGAGATATCAGATACTTCCAGACTGGAAGCCTGAGCATTCAAAGAAGCCAACGGAAGATTGTTAGATTCATAGTAAGAGCTGCGGTCACAGTATGTTCCTTTTCCCTGAACAGCCGTAAATACGGACCATCCGAATGCGCTGGAGTTCCATGCGGCACCACCGTCAATATGGTCTTCACGGTCTTCACCTGCTTTCCACTGTGCACGCTTGCGCAACGGATTGATGTATTTCACTGCACTTGCATAATCACCCTTGCGGATGTAAGCTTCAGCAATGAAAAGATAATCCTCTGCCGAACGGGCCAGGATACCGTCACGGTAACCGTTCTCCTGTGAAACAGTCTTGCGGGAACCGTCAAAGTATTTGCTCAAAGGAGCGAAATATCTCTGGTAAGCATCCGTTTCCATTGAATTGCTTGTTTCTACAGTTCCTTTAGGATATATAGTAAAGGTGGTAGGAACCAGTTTGTTCGTCTCTGCATCCTTTATACCCTCTACAGTCTTGATATCAGTAAAACGTTCATCACCCGGCTGGTTCAGAATATACATCAATCCACGATCGCCTGCCACGTAAGTACCATTTGTTCCGGCCGTTGAAGCCTTGGTGCAATTGAATTTTGTACGGAAAGATTTCCATAAGCGGGAATCGTTCAAATGATTATATACATTGTAAGTATAATAAGTAGTACGCAAACGGCAATATTCACGGCCACCGGAGATATCACGTGCCATTCCAGGAAGGTCACGATAGATATTCAAGAAATACAAGTGCATTTCATTTCCATACTTGCCCTGTGTCGCATCTGCAGAAGAGAACTGGGCTGCCAAAACAATTTCAGAAAGCTTTTCATTGGCATCATCGGGTTTTGTATAGGCCCAAAGGTCACGGTAGTTGTCGGCCAGTGGGTGTGCAGTAATTACTTCGGATGCATATTTGATTACATTGTCCAAATCTGCACTCTTGGTACTGGAGTTCCAGCTGTCATTGATTTCGGATGCACGCCACAAGTAAGCCTTGGCAAGGAAATGAGCTGCAGCTGATTTGGTGAGCTTTCCTTCCGAGCTTTCGGCTGTTGGCAATTTCTGATAAGCAGCTGTCAAATCCGAAATAACTTGTTCGGCAACCTCTTGAGCCGTTGCACGACTGAATTCAAGTTCAACCGTAGTAGACGGAGTCAGTTTCAAAGGTACTCCTCCATATTGACGGACAAGTTTGAAATAGTTAAAACCGCGCATGAAATAGGCTGTACCTAAAGCCTCATCTTTATCAGTTCCGGTATAATTGGCACATTTTTCTATCAATGTATTAGCTGTGGCAATACCCGTGTACATGTTATCCCATATATCGTAAGCATGGGTCGTATTGATGTTTACTAACGGAACATCAGGTCCTAAACTGGATATATAGGAATTCCACATGGCATTGGAACCGTCGGCTCCGCAGATGAATTCATCCGTACCGTAGTTTGTAGTGGTATATCCCCATTCGAATGCATAATGGTAACGGAGGTTGTAGTAAATACCTGTCTTCAAGGATTCAACGCCTTCATTGGTATTGAAGTAGTCGGTATTCCGTTGTGTAGTCAGATTCTCGTCCAGAAAATCGCTACACGAAGTCATGGCGGGCATCACCAGTGCACCCGACATCATGGCCATCAGTATATTTTTATTTAGTTTCATTGTTCAATAATTTAAAGGTAATTAAAACGATACGTTTACACCGAATGTTACGCCGGAATTATATGTATTGCTGTAGGTATCCATATCCATAAACTTGATGTTGCTGAACACCATACCCGGGTTCTTGCATTGTGCATAGAACTTCAGGTTGGAAATACCCGTATTCTTCAACAGCTTGCTCGGGAAAGTGTAACCCAAGGATATGTTACGGATTTTCAGGTAAGAACCGTTCTTGTAGCCTAAGATATAATAATATGCATCAATTCCTCCTTCATCAAAGATAGGTTTCTGATATTCCGCATTCTTGTTATTCTCGTTATAATAATCATAACTGCGGACATTGTAACGTCCTCCTACCCATACACCACCTGTGCTGTAAGTATAATCCATACGTCCGTAGAGCTGGATACCCAAATCCCAATTCTTATAAGTAAGGTTGGTATTGATACCTACTGTCCAGCGGGGATCCGTATGACCGATAATTGTACGGTCGTTGTTGGCGTCAATCTTGTTGTCGCCGTTCAAATCGGCCGGTCTTGTCATACCTACCTGGAAGTTATGTCCATTGGCATTGAATTTAGCCATTAAGTCAGCATCTTCCTCTTTCCACAAGCCTTGTGACTTGTAGCCGTAGATGACGCCTGTTGACTGTCCGATGAACCAGCCGTTGGAAATATCATCTTCCTTACCATTGGCCAAAGTAACGATTTCATTCTTCGTATAGGCTGCATTGGCACTGATTGACCATTCGAAATCATGTGTCTTGACGGGTATCAGATTCAAAGTCAAATCAATACCGAAGTTCTTCGTCTCGCCAATATTATTATAGGTAGAAGCATAACCGGTAAGTGACGGTATATTCTGCTTCATAAGCAAATCAGTAGTACGGGAAGTGTACACATCCAGAATACCGCTGATGCGGCCGTTCAGGAATCCGTAGTCGATACCCACGTTGAACTGTTTTGTCTTTTCCCAACCAAGATTCTGGTTAGCCATCGTAACGGCTCCGCTTGCCAATTGAGACTCATATCCTACGTAACCCGGAGTTGCTGTACTTCCGTACGGATAGAACAGGCTGACGATGGAACCTTTTGTCTGATAAGGATCAATGGCCGAGTTGCCCGTAACACCATATCCCAATCTCAGTTTCATCTGGCTGATCCATGTAATATCTTTCATGAATCCCTCCTGATCTATTCTCCATCCTAATGCTACGGAAGGGAAGGTTGACCATTTATGTCCCGCAGCCAACTGGGAAGCACCGTCACGACGTACGGAAGCGGTCAACATATAGCGTCCGTTGAATGTATAGTTCATACGGGCCATATAAGAAAGGAGCTGTTTCTTGGTCAAAGAAGAATCCCAGCTCTTCAGCGAACTGACATTGGTTGTATTCAGTGCGTTCCACAAGGACTCTGCCAAAGGAATGCCTTCTGCTGACATGAAACTGGATTCATAGTCATACTTGGTTGCAGTCTGCAGGAAGGTAAAGCCGAAATCATGCTTGCCTACAGTCTTGTTATAGTAAAGCAGATTATCAAGTGTCCAGGAGAAGTCCGTACTTTTGGTAAGGGAGGCGTAGTTCACACCTTCACGGTTTACACTCTGAGCATCATTGAACATACCACGACGGTAGGAACGAAAATCCGGACCGAAGTTTACTTTATAGGAAAGTCCTTCCAAAGGTTTCCACATCTTGCCGAAATTGAATTGAGCATAGAAGCTTCCGAAAGCACGGAAAATCTTTCTTTCATCCTTTGAGTAATTCCACTCGTCAACTACTGTCTTGATTTTTGAATCCGCACCCGGATATTCTATACGGTTGCCATCATCATCAAAAGCCACAGCAAAAGGCAGGTTACGCATAGCTGCCTGATAAGCGCTTCTAGGACCGGAAGTTGTACCTCCATCGTTTGACATACCGTAATTCTGAATACTATAAGTTGCATTGATGCTTCCTCCTAGAGTCAACCATGGAGTCAGTTTCAAATCGTTGCTGACTTTTGCAGTATAACGGTTATAGTCCTGGCCTTTGATTGTTCCTTTGTTGTCCAGCCATCCGAATGATACGTAAGACTGGTTCTTTTCATTACCACCGGAACCGCTGACGGTATGTTCCGTTGTAATACCTGTCTGAGTAACGAATCCGCCCCAATCGGTTGTTGCGACTTTAGAGCCGTCCCAGGAATTGCCTGCCCAACCTTTCATGATATTATTCCAAGTGTAGACATCATTGTCACCATTGAATATCTGCTTATCATTAGCCTGTGTAGGCTGGTCGCCTCTCGGATAAGAAGACGGATCTCTGTAATAGTAAGCCCAACGGCGCCAAGTAATATAGTCACCTGCCGACATCCAAGTAGTACGGTCTTTCTGATTTTCAACAGTAACCGAACCCGTATAGTTCAATGTGAGTTTCCCTTCTTTTCCTTTCTTTGTAGTAATAAGGATTACGCCGTTGGCACCACGTGAACCATAGATTGCTGTGGCAGAAGCGTCCTTCAATACTTCAACGGATTCAATATCAGACGGGTTCAAAGACTCCAACACGCCGCCTCTTGGAGCAGCACCATCCAGACTCTCTTCCGGAGTTTTACCGACGGTTCCGTTCAATGGAACACCATCCACTACATAAAGAGGTGTACTGGATGCATTCAAAGAACGTACACCACGAATGTACACATTTCCCATTTCACCCGGACGGTCACTGGTACGGATATCAACACCGGCAGCGTGCCCCTGCAATGCTTCGAAAGCATTGGAGACGGGACGGGACTTCAAATCCTTCTCACCGACACTGACCATAGAACCTGTGACATCAGATTTCTTCTGAACACCATATCCTACGACTACGACTTCGTCCAATGTCTTCGTATCCTCTTTCAGAGTTACTTTAAGGGAGTTCTTTCCGGCAACGCTGACATCTTGTGTCAGGTAACCTACATAACTGATTGTAAGTGTTCCGTTATTGGGAACATTCGACAATTCGAACTTACCGTCCATATCGGTAATCGTTCCGTTAGTCGTTCCTTTTACAACGACACTTGCACCGATAACAGCCTCTCCGGAAGCATCGGCCACCGTTCCTGTTACCTTTTTTTGTGCATATGTAGATGAAATGCACAATAAGGCAAAAATACATGCCATAATCATTTTCATGGAAGTTGGGGTTAATTTCTGTAGTAGATTCGTTCCATGACCCGAACCAGTACATAGCTTCATTTGTCTTTCCATAACATTAAATTAGTTATTAAACTTTCGAGACAAAAGTAAAAAAAGTTGAAATAAATCGGACGTCGATAATGAATGAAAAACAAAAATTTTTAGACACGTGACACAAAGAATTGAACAAAAAAAGAAAGAAAAAGGACGAAAAGACCTATTTGTGTTCTACGACATGTATTGTTTAGGTGTTTTCCCATACAATTCGGAAAAACATTTTGAGAAATAAGACGAGTTACTGAAGCCTACCATATACATCACTTCGGACACTGTAAACTTATGTTGAGACAATAAAAAGGCCGCTTTCTTTAACCGGATTGACTTTATATAATCTACCGCAGTATGTCCGGTCAGCTCTTTCAACTTTCTATATATTTGCTTTGAACTATAGCCCGATATTTCCGCCAATTTTTGAACATTAAGATCTGCATTTTCCAGATGCTCTTCTATAACCCGATTTATTTCGTTCAAGAACTTTTCATCTTGTGATTCTTCCACGACCAGAGGTACTCCTGCCGATTGAACGATTTCGTTTTGCCTTAGTTTGGATACCAGTTGTTGTTTAGCAGAAATAATTCTCTGTACCCTCGACTTTAGCAAATCCACATCGAAAGGCTTGCTTATAAAAGCATCGGCACCCAATGATAAAGTTTGGGTCTCCGTCTCAGGATTGTCTTTTGCAGTGAGCATAATAACCGGAATAAGCGCTGTCTCAACGTTTTTCTTCAAGGCTTTCAAAAATTCAATTCCGTCCATTACCGGCATCATAATATCAGAAATAATAATGTGGGGATGATTCTTCTGCGCCATTTCCAAACCATAACGGCCATTATGAGCCACCAGACATGTATATTCGGTGAAAGAAGAGCAGATATAATCGGCAATGGCTTCATTATCTTCTACCAGTAATAAGATCTTGTCGGATTGTTTTTGCGCCAATTCCGTATCAATAATTTTCTCCTGGGCTTTCTCCAATAAAGGAAGCTTGACGCAAACAATCGTTCCTTTCCCTACTTCGGATGTCAGACAGACCTGCCCTCCATGAAGTTCGACAGAGCGTTTCACCAAAGACAAACCGATGCCGGATCCTTCATTATTATATTTCCGGTTCTGTTCCGATTGATAAAAACGATTGAAGACATGTTCGAGATCTTCCTTGGGAATTCCAACTCCCGTGTCTTTAAATTCAACCAAAGCCATTCCTTGCTCGGACGTGACACGAACAACGACTTTCGCTCCTGTCAGGGAATATTTTAAGGAATTGGATAAAATATTTGTGAATGCTGATTCCATTCGTACAGCATCGGCCTCTATATATAAAGGTACATCGGGCACTTCCAGAATCAATTCAATTCCTTTGGAATCAAAAGCCTCTTTCAAACCTGAAGAAATACTGCTAACAAACTCAACAAGTTCAAGCGGAAGCAGATGCAGATTTTCCGACTGTTCGGAAGATTCTTTGTAATCCAAAATCTGATGTACCAGATTATTCAATTTGATGGAATTATCGTAAGCCACCCGCACTTTCTTCTGTTGTTTCTCATTTTTCAAGTCGGGCAATACATCCCCCAAAGGTCCCATCACCAAACTGAGAGGTGTTTTCAATTCATGAGAAATGTTAGTAAGGAATTCCATCTTCAGCTTTGAGAGTTCCAAGGTTTTTTCTTTTTTCAGATTTTCGAGCTTCAGGCGGTTCCTGATTTGGTACTCCCGAAACAAATATACTGCCAGTAAAAGAACGATAACTGCATATCCCGCTTTTGCCCATCCGGTAGCATACCAAGGCGCATGAACAACAACGACCAGTTCTCTAAAAGGATCTTTCGCATCCCGTTCTTTCAATTGCAATCTATATTTTCCGGGTTGCAGATTATTAAAGGACAAGCTTGCAGGCAGGTTTTCAAGTTCATTCCATTGATCATTCAATCCTTCCAATCTGTAACTATAATATTTGTTGTTCGTCTTCCGAACCCTATTCTCGCAGACTCTCACCTCAAAACCATTCATTGTATAGTCCAGATCAATTCTATCTGTCGAATTAAGATCCTTCTTCAATATTTTCCTGTCATGAAAGTTAATTCCTACTTCCACATCAGTATTCATCACTCTCAAAGAAGCAAAAATCAGTTTTGAATTATCATTCTTCTTCTCGAGAAATTTCTTCCATTCCAATACCAAGATTTCATCTACTCCTCCAAGGACAACACGTTGTCCTGAATTATCCAGACATGCACTGGTATAGCGTTTCCCGCCAAGATTAATCTGAGTGAGATGTTCATTCCGCTTGTCAAGCAACAGAAACCTTTCTCCGGAAACAATGCCCAGCCAGTTGCCTAAGTCCACAACGGAATCTATTCTTCTATTATTGATGAGAGGACTCTCAACAGCCTTTACCTTTCCCGTTTCAACATCTATCCTATCCAGTCCCGACTCCTCTGCCACCCAAAGAGACCTATCTTTGTCTGCAACAATGCAGTTCACATTATTGTCTCTGAGATGATGCTCTCGGCTTTGTTCGGAATAGAAAGTTATTTTGCCTGTCCGGCTATCTATTTTGTGTATTCCATTCTGGTTTGTGGAGACCCAGATATTCTGCCGGCAATCAATCGCAGCATAGCAAACTTTATCGCTCAAAAGCCTTCCATTCTTTCTGCAGAGATGCTCATCGGCAACATACAACCCTCCGTTCTGCTTCTTTATCCGAGCTTTATTGACTGCAAAAACACCTTTTAAATAAGATGCAATCCATAAATTGCCTTTATTGTCATCGAAAAGTCCGTATGCCCAGTTTGCATCACTCATTCTCAAAGAGTCAACAATCTGATAATGATAGAAAACACTCTTTTCGTAATCGAACCGGTGTATGCCGCCATCTGTAGAAATCCACAAAGTTCCTTCTTTATCCTCGAATATCTGATGTACTCTGTTATGAGCAATGTGATATCTCGAGTCACTCATTCGGAACCATTGACGAATGTCTTTTTCCAGATTATATCGTCCAAGTCCATTCGTCCCGCCACACCAGTAGTTCCCTCTGGAATCCTGATACTGACATTGTATTCTGTTCCCTTCATCGGACCCTACCAAATCTTCCCATGAGTATATTCTGAACGGGTTGTTCCTGTAAAACAAAGAAGAACCGCAGTTAGTCCCCAACCAGATATTTCCGTCACGGTCTTCAAAAAGACAATCGACTACATTATTTATCAAACTACCCGTCTTACGCGTGCTATGAACATAATGATGCAATTCTTTTGTCTCAATGCCATAGACAAACACGCCATTGTCCGTGCCAATCCATAGATTCATCCCATCTTTCTGCAAAATAAGGGATGCAATGGTATTCTGTTCATCCAGTTTCACAACCGAAGTCGTTTTCTTTATCCAATCATAACCGGACAATCCTCTGTCAGTACCAAACCATAACACATGCCTACGGGCATCTTTCGCCATGACAACAGCCGCTGTCCCATCGAGACCTTGAATATTAATGCGCTTGGCGGTCATTTCCCTGGAATTAAATTCATAAGCCCCCGCACTGCTTCCAATCCAATAGTTATAACCTGAATCATGAACAATATCATTAACAGGCAAAGCCGGTACTTTGTTTATCGCTACCAAACAATCATTCTTTACCTTATATATAAATAGACCTGTCATGGAGCCAATCAAGACATTGCCATCACCATCTTCTTCTATACTTCTCACATCTATATTGGAAGTCGCATGAATCAAATTCATGCAATGCCCGGCTATATCAAAATGCCCCAAGCCTTTATTGGTAGCGATATAATGTCCGCCTTTGCTAGACTTAAGCAACTGATAAACAATAATGGTACGTGAACTGATATTGGAGGAAAGACGAATAGGGCAAAACTGTTTTCCATCATATCGATAAAGAGAATGAGCCGTTCCGGCCCATACAAAACCTTCATCATCCTGAAAGAAAGTATGAAAGAGTTCATTATCGTTCACACATTCAAAATCTCTTTTGTAAATATCTGTTGCCTGTGTCTGCAGCATACCGGCACAAAACAACAAGAATAGAATAGTATAAATGAACTTGAATGTCCTCATCTCATCAGTTTAAATTAAACTTGCACAAATATAAGACAAATCGCTCAATGAACAAAACTTGAAATGAAAAAGATATGATTTATAAAATATTAGGCAAGGAAACTTTTACTCCTTTCACACATTATTTATCCGTGACTCATACACCTTTTACCCATAAGTGCCAAGAAAGGAATGTTTCCACATATATCATAAGCTCATTTCACAAATGTAGAGAGATATAATCACAATTGTAAAGTATCAGCTTCACAATTGTTGAAATATATCTTCTCAGGCAGTTAAGGATAACTTTTTCCTTAATAAGCGAAGATTCCAATGAAAGAGAGATGCAATTGTCATATAAAAAGGAAGCTCCATACTCTTGATTACTTGACAAAAAAAGAGGCTCGATATTAAAATATCTTACCTCTTTAAAAGTCGGGGTGACTAGATTCGAACTAGCGACCACACGCCCCCCAGACGCGTACTCTAAACCGGGCTGAGCTACACCCCGAACTTCCGGCCTTTCGGCTTTCGGAGTGCAAAGTTAAATCATCTATTTGAAATAAACAAATTTTGTTTTTGTTTTTATACTTTCTTTTTTATCAAAGTATAGAGATTCATATTAGAATATTTGCTATTTTTGCAACCCAATGGCGTTTAAAAATTGATATGCAGACAATTGTAAAAGCTTCCAACATTCAAAGTGGAACGGTAAGGATTCCCGCTTCAAAGAGCATCAGTAACAGAGCTCTTATTATCCACGCACTATCCGAGAGTTCCTACATGCCCGATAATTTATCGGACTGCGATGATACTCAGGTATTGGTCCGCGCTCTATCCGATGATGCCGAAGTCATCGATATCAAAGCAGCCGGAACAGCCATGCGATTTCTCACCGCATACTATTCCATTATTCAAGGCGACAAAACCATCACCGGAACGGAAAGGATGAAACATCGCCCCATAAAAATACTGGTAGACGCCTTGAAGACACTGGGTGCACAAATAGACTACTCGGGAGAGGAAGGCTATCCCCCCCTGCACATCAAGGGGAAAAGCCTCTCGAGCAAGGAACTCACCTTGTCGGGAACCGTCAGCTCGCAATTCATTTCCGCATTGCTGATGATAGGTCCGATGCTTAAAAACGGCCTTACCATTAATCTGACGGGACAAATCATTTCACGGCCCTACATCAACCTCACGTTGAAAATCATGAATGATTTCGGAGCAAAGGCTTGCTGGGCAAAATGTGACAAGCTTCGCATTCTACCCCAGCCCTACACACCCAAGCCTCTGAAAGTTGAGAACGACTGGAGCGCAGCATCCTATTGGTATGAAATAGTAGCACTGAGCAGGCAAAAAGATTTGACTATCAAGATGCCCGATCTGTTCCGCGAAAGCTATCAAGGAGACTGCATCGTGGCCAAACTTTTCCAGAAACTGGGAGTATCTACGGAATACAGCGTTGAAAACGACGTACCCTACGTCACTCTGTACAAGACGGACGAAGCCGTACCGCAGCTCTCCTATGATTTCATCAACGAACCCGATTTGGCGCAAACCTTTGTCGTCACCTGTGTCATGATGGGCATCCCGTTCCGCTTTACAGGACTGCAAAGTCTGAAAGTAAAGGAAACCGACCGCGTGGAAGCTCTTATCAAAGAATGTGCAAAACTGGGATTCGTACTCACGGAAAAAGAAGATTCCACTTTAATATGGAACGAAGAATACTGCGACAAGCAGGAATGTCCCGCCATTGATACTTACGAAGACCACCGCATGGCCATGGCTTTTGCCCCTGTAGCGCTACGCCTGCCCCAGATTATCATTAACGAACCCCAAGTGGTGAGTAAGTCCTACCCTCATTATTGGGACGACTTAAGATCCGTCGGTTTTGAACTTGAATAAAAAGAAATGAAAATTATCATCATCATATTAGCCGGTCTTTTTCTTCTGGCTGTCATTGCTTTCATAGCAGGAATATTCCACAACAGGAATATCAAAAAGAAAATAGAAAAAGGAGAGTTGGAAGATTTTCCCGATATCAAAAAAATACAGGCCATGGAATGCTGTGGGCAACATGAGGTCTGTGAAAAAGACAGTCTTCTCGCTGCCGTAAGCAAAAAAATAGAGTATTATGACGACGAAGAGTTGGATCGTTTCAAAGGAACACCTTCCGATGCATATACAGAAACCGATGCCGAAGAATTCAGGGAAATTCTTTATACCATGAAAGAAGTGGAAGTAGCCGGTTGGGTACGGAGCCTCCAGCTCCGCAACGTGGAACTTCCCGACCAACTCAAGGATGAAGTGTTCCTCATTGTGGGTGAAAGACGAAATTAAGAACTACTGATATGGATTTATTGCAATATACATTCTTCCAAAACGCCTTGTTGGGCAGTCTGCTTGCAAGCATACTGTGCGGCATGATAGGCACGTATATTGTCACCCGTCGATTGGTTTTCATTAGCGGAGGAATCACACACGCCTCCTTCGGAGGAATCGGTTTAGGTGTCTATTTCGGCATCTATCCCATTCTGTCGGCAGCCATATTCTCGGTATTCTCCGCCTTTGGCGTACAATGGCTCAGCAAAAGGAACGATATGCGCGAAGATTCGGCCATTGCAGTATTCTGGACGTTCGGTATGGCCGTAGGTATCATCTTCAGTTACCTCACTCCCGGCTTTGTTCCCGATCTGTCGTCCTATCTTTTCGGCAACATTCTGACTATCACCCAATCCGATCTCATTCTGCTGGGAATACTGACAAGCATAGTTGCACTTCTGTTCATCTTGCTGTTGCATCCCATCATCTATGTGGCATTCGATCCGGAATTTGCCCGTTCCCAGAAGCTCCCTGTAGATATCATTGAATATGGACTCATGATGCTCATTGCCCTTACGATAGTGTCGTGCCTCCGGATGGTTGGAATTGTTCTGGCCATTTCCTTGCTGACGATACCGCAAATGACGGCCAATCTCTTTACCAAAGATTTCAAGAAAGTCATCTGGCTATCCATGGGTATCGGATTCATCGGGTGTATGGGCGGCTTATGGGCATCCTACCAACTGAATGTTCCTTCGGGAGCAAGCATCATCTTCTGCTCCATATTGCTTTATGCAATCTGTAAAATAGAAAAAGTTATACAAACCAAACTGAATAAAAACCTGAATTATGGAAATTAAAATTGATTCTTTGGATTCCATTCATGAAGGAGCCCGCGAATTTGTAAAAGCGATGGGCGATAATACCGTATTCGCATTTTATGGAAAAATGGGAGCCGGGAAAACCACATTCATCAAAGCCATCTGCGAGACATTGGGAGTAACGGAAGATGTCATCACATCACCCACGTTCGCCATTGTCAATGAATACAGAGCCGACAGCGGAGAACTCATTTACCACTTCGATTTCTACCGCATCAAGAAACTGGAAGAGGTATACGATATGGGATATGAGGATTATTTCTATAGCGGAGCCGTCTGCTTTATTGAATGGCCGGAACTGGTTGAGGAGCTATTGCCTTCGGACGCAATAAAAGTAACGATAGCCGAACAAGCCGACGGTAGCAGACTTGTTACACTATAAAGACATAAAAAAAGCTCTGCAAGCATTGAATACCTGCAGAGCTTTTATATTTTCTAGAACAAAGGATTACTCCACCTCGCCGAACTGACTGGCATATTCCATTTCGCCCTCAACGACAAAAAGAATATCATCATGTTCGAATTCTCCCATCTTGTCTTTCTTGGCAGCCTTGATAATGTAATCCACGATTTCATCCTGGTCAATATCCACGAACCCGTCTTTATCGGGCTGTTTTTCAAGGACTCCACTCGTAGTATAATAATCTACAATGACGTCAAGAAAATAGAACAGGTCTTCATCCGAGAACTTTCCCTTCAAATCCTGAGGTAAATAGTTCTTGATGAATTCAACGGTCTTGCGGTCATCTTCTGCTTCCTGCAGAAAGTCTTCTTCTTCGTTCATAGCTGTATCATTTAAGATAAAAGCGCCTTAATCTTATCTTCCAAAACATTTTTGGGAGCAGCTCCAACCTGTTTGTCAACAACTTGTCCGTCCTTAATGAATAGCACTGTCGGAATGTTGCGGATACCGAATTTTGCCGTAAGCTCATCATTATCATCCACACTGCATTTACCGACATTGACTTTTCCTGCGTATTCTTCAGCCAAAGCAGCTATATCCGGTCCTATCTTTTTGCAAGGTCCGCACCATTCAGCCCAAAAGTCCAACACGACGGGTTTACCTTGAGCAACAATCTCTTCGTAATTTTTATCCGTAATTTCTAAAGCCATATCTAATAATTTTTAAAGTTTATGTTTCTGCAAAAATACTAATTAATTTTATATTCCAAGTCAGGAATCCCCTTTAAAAACATGATTAAATCATTTTGTACAGTAATTCCACCTTTCCTCGAAGACAAATTGACTTGCATATTTTCGGATGAATCCTTGATAACAAAATTCAATTCCGCCTTCCCCGGATGGGATTTCACGATGGTTGCTAGTTCCTGAACCATGTTGTCATCAAAAACCTGCAACGGAGCCATAATAGTTACTTTCTCAATCAACGAATCCTTCACTTCATTCAAAAATTCGATAGATTCAATGCGGAGATCAATTATCGATTCATTGTATTTGCGAGGAACACAACGGGCTTTCACGTATAAGAAAAAACCTTCGTGCATATAATTTCCCCATTTGGCATAATCTTGTCCAAACAAAGGTATCTCGCCAGATCCCGAGAAATCTTCAATTTTTGTAACGCAGTAAGGCAAATCACTTTTAGTCCTACCTTCACGCACAGCGGTAACAATACCTCCAAAAACAAGTTCTTGATTCACAAGAGAAGCTCTGTCGGCCAAAGCCGTGACTTTCGTATTACATATTTTTTCCAAAACCACCTCATATTCATCCAACGGATGAGCGGAAAGATAAATACCAACAAGATCACGTTCCTTGTTCAAACGTTCCAGATTACTCCAAGGTTCTGCCGGCAGTATCTCCGGAGTAGCTATTTCTATAGGATTATCATCCCCAAAAAGAGAATTGAGCGATGCCTGCTTATCTTGCTGATAGCGGGTACCATATCTCAACAAGGAATCCATAAAGACCTCTCCCCTCATATTCTCAACAAAATATTGTTCTCTTCCCAACTCCTTGAAATTATCAAAACCGCCGCTCAAAGCCAGATTTTCCATGGTTTTCCTATTGCATGCACTCAGATTCACTCTTTGCACAAAATCAAATATTCCTTTATACGGTCCATTCTTTGTTCTTTCCTCAACGATAGATTGCACTGCGCCTTCACCTACGCCCTTGATGGCACCAAGTCCGAAACGGATATCTCCTTTTGCATTGACAGAAAACTTCAAGTTACTTTCATTGACATCCGGTCCCAGTGTCTGAATACCCATTGAACGACATTCATCCATCAGCTTTGTGATTTCAGTGATATTCGATATATTCCGACTCATGCAGGCCGCCATATACTGAGGCGGATAATTGGCTTTCAGATAGGCCGTCTGGTATGCAACCCAGGAATAACAAGTGGCGTGTGACTTATTGAATGCATAGGAGGCAAATTTTTCCCAGTCCTGCCATATTTTTTCCAGAGCTTTGGTGTCATATCCGTTCTTCTGACCACCCTCGATAAACTTAGGTTTCAGATGATCCAGTTTGTCCTTCAGTTTCTTCCCCATCGCCTTTCGCAAAGTATCACTTTCACCTCGGGTGAAACCGGCAAGCAAACGAGAAAGAAGCATGACCTGTTCCTGATAGACCGTAATTCCATAGGTATCCTTCAAATACTTTTCCATAATAGGGATATCATATTCAATAGGCTTCTTTCCCAACTTTCGGTCAATGAAATCAGGAATATAATCCATTGGTCCCGGTCGATAAAGCGCATTCATGGCAATCAAATCCTCGAAGGTTGACGGTTGCAACTCTCTCAGATATTTCTGCATACCTGCCGATTCAAACTGAAACGTGCCGATTGTACGCCCTTCACAATATAACTTGTAAGTTGCCGGATCACTAATATCAATATTATCTATGTCCAAATCTTTTCCCAAACTCAAGCGGATGTTTTCTACCGCCTCTTTGATGATGGAAAGAGTCTTCAAGCCCAAGAAGTCCATCTTAATCAAACCGGTATCTTCAATGACGCTGCCTTCGTATTCCGTCACGAGCATATCTTCGCCCGTATCCGGATCCTTTGCCGTACTTACGGGAACCCAATCCGAGACATCATCCCTGCAGATGATAGTTCCACACGCATGCACGCCTGTATTGCGAACATTACCCTCAAGCATCTTTGCATACTTCAATGTATCACGAAGATTCTCATTCGGGGAAACAACAGCTTCCTGTAATTCCGGAATACACGATATTGCGTTAGGAAGATTCATTTTCTTTCCATCGGGCAACTTGTCCGGTATCAGTTTGCAAAGGCGGTCGGACTCTGACAAAGGAAGCTTTTGCACACGGGCAACATCCTTGATTGCCAGTTTGGTGGCCATCGTACCGTAAGTAATGATGTGCGCCACATTCTTCTCCCCATACTTCTTCGTTACCCAACGGAGTACTTCTCCTCGTCCGTCATCATCGAAATCCACATCAATATCAGGAAGTGAAATACGGTCGGGATTCAGGAAACGTTCAAACAGCAAATCATACGAGATGGGGTCTATCTTGGTAATACCCAAACAATAGGCAACTGCCGACCCAGCAGCGGAACCACGTCCCGGTCCCACCGATACATTCAACTCCTTACGTGCCGCATTGATAAAGTCCTGCACAATGAGAAAGTATCCGGGGAAACCCATTGTTTTCATCACGTGCAATTCAAACTTCAACCGGTCTCGCACCTCATCCGTCAGTTTGTCGCCATATTTTTCTTTGGCTCCGTCTTCAGTAAGTTTTGCCAGATAGTCCGCTTCCAGTTTGATACGATAAAGACGGTCATATCCACCCAGTTTCTTTATCTTAGCCTCTCCTTCTGCACGACTCACGACAACATTGCCGTTTTCATCCTGCGTAAATTCATTAAATAAATCTTCTTCAGTATATTTCTTCCGATATTCTTCTTCGGTCCCAAAATCTACAGGGATAGCAAAAGTAGGCATGATGGGAGCATGATCGATGGAATAAAACTCCACCTTGTCACATATATCACAAGTATTGGACATTGCTTCGGGCACATCGGCAAACAAAGCATTCATTTCCTCGCGCGTCTTGAACCACTCCTGTTTTGTATAAAGCATTCTTCTCGGATCATCAAGATCCTTGCCCGTACTCAAGCAAATCAACCTGTCATGAGCCTCGGCATTCTCCTCGTCAACGAAGTGGACATCATTGGTACAAATCAGCTTGACATTGAACTTCTTGCTGTATTCCATCAGATACTTATTCACTTCCAATTGCAAGCCATAAGTCTCATGATTTGCTCTGGGAACATTTGCTTTGTGCTTCTGCATTTCGAGATAATAATCCTCGCCGAACAGATTCTTATACCATTGAATTGTTTTTTCCGCCTCTTCGTAATTACGTTCTCGAATGAGTCTGGGGACTTCACCTCCCAGACAAGCCGAACAAACAATAAGTCCCTCATGATATTTTTCGAGTTCTACCCTGTCCGTTCTGGGGCGGGAATAAAAGCCCTCTGTCCATGCCTTGGAAACCAGTTTGATAAGATTATGGTACCCTTTCTCGTTCTTGGCAAGAACAATCAAATGATAACCGCTGTTATCCTGTTTCCCGTCTTTATTAAATAAACGTCGATGAGCCACATACATTTCGCATCCGAATATCGGCTTGAAAAGTTTTTTTGTAGCGGCTTCTATATCAGCATTTATTTTTGAAAGTTCGGCCTCGGAATCAGCACATTCTATTTTACCGCTTTTGATTGCCTCTGCCTTCTTCTTTAAATCCTTTATCTCGTCTTTTTTCCCGCCATTCACCTTGTTGACATAATTAAAGAACTCCTTGATACCCATCATGTTACCATGATCAGTTACAGCCATTCCCCTCATACCATCGGCTATAGCTTTATCGACCAGGCGCTTTATACTGGCCTGTCCATCGAGAATAGAATATTGTGTGTGTACGTGTAAATGAACAAAATCTTGCATATTTTTAATCCTTGAAAATTCGTTTAAAGATACATCTCTTTGAGGTTATAAGCAAATTCTATTCTTTTTTATTTGCGTAATAAGCAAAATAAAACTATTTTTGCAACATTAAAAGAATATCCAGACAATTAATGAACCGAATAAAAAAACTCAAGAAAATACGAATACACAGAGAAGGCACCAACTTTCTTATATTAAGTTTATTCATTCTTGTTGCCTTAAATCTTTGCGTAATCAAAATTTTTGAGAGCCATATACCTTTTTATATATTGCTTGCCATCAGCCTTATTGTCTATGGCATCATTGTCAATTTTTTTCGTTGCCCCATCCGCATATTCAATGGGGAGGCCAAAGATGTAGTCGTAGCTCCTGCCGACGGTACCATTGTAGTCATAGAAGAAGTTGATGAAAATGAATATTTTCATGACCGGCGCCTGATGATTTCCATCTTCATGAGCCTCATCAATGTTCATGCCAATTGGTATCCTGTAGAAGGAGTCGTAAAGAGAGTGGCACACCAGAACGGCAATTTCAAAAAAGCCTACCTGCCTAAAGCAAGTACAGAAAACGAACGTTCCACCGTCATCATCGAGACACAAGATGGCAGAGAAATCATGGCACGGCAGATTGCCGGTGCTGTGGCAAGAAGAATTGTTACCTACGCAGAAGAAGGCGAGGACTGCTATATTGATGAACACATGGGTTTCATAAAATTCGGTTCCAGAGTCGACGTATATCTTCCGGTGAATTCGGAAGTCTGTGTCACCATGGGACAAAAGACTACCGGTAACGAAACCGTTATCGCCAAATTAAAATGATATGGCAAACATGATTACACGCTATATTCCGAACACACTTACCAGTTGCAACCTGTTTTCCGGTTGTATAGCAAGCACTTTGGCATTTCAGGGAAACTATCAAGGAGCTTTTACTTTCATCATTCTGGGTGCTGTGTTCGATTTCTTCGACGGCATGTCGGCAAGGCTGTTAAAAGCCCCATCGGATATAGGAAAAGAGCTCGATTCTCTGGCAGATTTGACAACGTTCGGACTTGCTCCTTCCGTCATGATTTTTTCTGTCATGAAGGAAATGTTCTATCCGTCCTTTCTTACGAACTTTTCCACTATAATGCCTTATATAGCATTTCTGATAGCTGTTTTTTCAGCATTAAGGCTGGCGAAATTTAACATTGACCCTCGTCAGACAACAAGTTTTATCGGGATGCCTACCCCAGCCAACGCACTGTTCTGGGGTTCGCTGATTGTAGGAGAACACGATTACATCGTATCCGAAAAATTCAGCATTTTTATCATGATCTGGTTCATTCTTCTTTTGTCCTGGATGCTGGTAGCAGAAATCCCGATGTTCTCACTCAAATTCAAGAATCTTTCATGGGCAAGCAACCAAATCAGATTCATTTTTCTGATTATTTGCATTCCACTGATATTGATACTGGGCATTAGCAGTTTTGCTGCCATCATTACCATTTATGTATTATTATCTATATTTACCCAAAAGAAAATCTAAAAAAAAGACCTTTTGGCACATTTGTTGCATTTTCCTTTTTAAATATTAAATAAAAAAGAAGTAATGAGTATTATAGGTGGCATCTTGTTTTTCATCATATTTGTATTCTTCATAATTGTAGGAATCGGATTTTATGTACTGAACAGTGTATTCAAATTGTTTGGAATAGGAAGATATTCACATAACAAAAGGCACAACAGCGAAGAAAACAATCAAGACTCTGAATCCCAAGAGAACGGAAACGATAAAAAGAAAATTTTCGACAAAGACGAAGGAGAATATGTCGATTATGAAGAAATAAAAAAATAGGATTATCTTTTCCTCTGAAAGAATGTCTTCATCAAGGAAGATGCTTCTTCCGCAAAAAGGCCCTTCACCACTTCCGTCTTGGGATGAAGTGCATTAGGTGCATACACTTGATAGCCACGTTTCGGATCTTCCGCTCCAAACACCAGTTTACCCAACTGTGCCCACCCTAAGGCCCCGGCACACATTACACAAGGTTCTACCGTGACATACAAGGTACATTCATTAAGGTACTTGCCCCCAATCGTATTGGCGGCTGCAGTTATCGCCTGCATCTCGGCATGAGCCGTAACATCGTTGAGAGTCTCCGTCAGATTATAGGCACGAGCTATGATTCGTCCTTTGCTTACCACAACGGCACCCACCGGAACTTCTCCCTTATCGAAAGCCTTTTGAGCCTCAAGTAAAGCCTGCTTCATGTAGAAACTGTCATCAGTCATTTCTATCTTCTCATTTCATTTTCGCCGAACAAAGTAGGGTAATCTTCCTCCATATTCTTATGAATAAAAGTAAGTACAGTTTCACGAATCCAACGACCCTTGTTTGTTATCTTATACTTTTTGAGATAACAATCTACAATACGCGCTTCCTCCTCGCTCACCAGACACACCATTCTCTGATGTCTTTTAGGTTCGCCGGAAAGCACCTTTACCCGTTTTTTACCGTTTTTATTCATATTCGGTTGCAAAATTAACCTTACATTATTGAAATACAAAGCATAAAACAATTATTTTTGCAAAAACAAATTTATGGCATCACATAATCTGTTGGGAAAAGAGGGTGAAGACGCAGCTGCACAATACCTTTTGCATGAAGGCTACATTCTGCTCGACCGCAACTGGCGTTCGGGAAAAAAGGAACTGGACATTGTAGCTCAGAAGGATGATACACTGATTATCGTCGAAGTAAAAACCCGAAGAAACAATTCATTCGGAAATCCCGAAGATGCAGTTACCGATGTAAAAATAAGAAGAATAGTTACATCGACAGATGCATATATCCGAAAAAACTGCATCGACCTGCCTGTCAGATTTGATATCATAACTGTCACCGGGACCAACCAACCTTTCCGGATAGAGCATATCCAAGAGGCTTTCTATTCTCCCGTATGGTAATTGAATGAATAAAATGATTGAGAAACTCGAAATATCGAACAATTGGAAAGTCATCAGACTCGAAGAGACTGATTCCACCAATAATTATCTGCACAATCACGCAGAAGAACTTTCCGATTCGGAATTTACTGTCGCCGTTACGGATTTTCAGGTTGCCGGAAAAGGACAAAGAGGCAACAGCTGGGAAAGTTCTCCGGGAAAGAATCTGCTTTTCAGTATTCTGTGCCGTCCGGATTTTCTCGCAGGCAACGAGCAGTTTTACCTCTCCCAGATTATCTCCTTAAGTATCAAAGACACTCTGGATAAATTTATGCAGAATTGTTCCATCAAATGGCCCAATGATATCTACTGGAAGGAAAAGAAAATTTGCGGCATCCTTATTGAAAATGACTTGCTGGGGAAAATCATATCCCAAAGCATTCTAGGCGAAGGATTGAACATTAATCAGGAATCATTTGTCAGCAATGCCCCCAATCCTGTCTCCCTCAAACAGATAACAGGAATGGAAGAAAATACGACCTCTATTCTAAGCTGTATTCTCAACAGCTTCGAGTCTTACTATCGGAAATTGCAAGACGGACGATTCGAAAGCATCAGGAAACTATATGCAAAATCTCTGTTCAGAGGTGAAGGACTCTTTCCCTATAAAGACAAGGACGGAGTCTTTCAGGCTCGCATAGAAGGTGTGGAACCATCGGGAATCCTTGTTCTGAAAGACGAATGGGGAAAATTCAGGAGATATGCATTCAAGGAAGTAAGTATCATATTATAAATCAAAAAACATAAACTTATGGCAAAGTATAAAAGAATTCTTTTGAAATTAAGCGGCGAAAGCCTGATGGGAGAAAAGCAATACGGCATCGACGAAAAACGGCTGAACGAATATGCCTTGCAGATAAAGGAAATCCACGACATGGGAATCCAGATAGGTATCGTGATCGGCGGTGGAAATATTTTCCGGGGACTCAGCGGCGCATCCAAGGGGTTTGACCGTGTGAAAGGTGACCAGATGGGAATGCTTGCTACGGTAATCAACAGTTTGGGACTCAGTTCTGCACTGGGTGCAGCCGGTGTAAAAGCCCGTGTACTCACAGCTATACGTATGGAACCTATCGGAGACTTCTACAGCAAATGGAAAGCCATAGAAGCCATGGAAAACGGCGAAGTGGTCATCATGTCGGCAGGAACCGGCAATCCGTTCTTCACTACCGATACGGGCTCTTCCTTGCGAGGAATAGAGATTGAAGCCGACATCATGCTGAAAGGTACCCGTGTGGACGGTATCTATACGGCTGATCCGGAAAAAGACCCTACAGCAACCAAATTCGACGACATCACTTATGATGAAATTCTAAAACGCGGACTGAAGGTCATGGATCTCACAGCCACCTGTATGTGCAAAGAGAACAATCTTCCCATCATTGTCTTCGATATGGACAAAAAAGGAAACCTGAAGAAAGTGATTGCAGGCGAAAACATAGGCACTGTAGTACATAACTAATTCCCGACAGACAAAAAAAATCCATCGTTTCCGATGGATTTTTTTATTATCTTATCTTCCGAAACCGCCGCTACTGGAAGATCCTGTAGAGGAATATCCAGAACCACAGGTAAAACTGCTCCACGAAGAAACTGAGGAGCTGCCTCCAGCATAATAATAACTGTCCCAATTGGATGTATAGCTGCTTGGAGCAGAAGAGGACACACCATATTTATAAGTACTGCCGCTTTTGAACGATGAAGAAGTGACATAGGAATAATCGGCACTCATGCTGCGCGGGACCTTGCAAGCAAAAATAACCGTACCATTGGAATCAGCCACAGTGAAATACCCTGCCGACAATGACATTCCTATCAGAACTACCGGTTGCGAACAACTTGGCGAACCGCTACCTCCCTGATTTCCTCCGGAAGTGAATACAGTACCTCCTTTGATAGTCAGATAAGACGGACTGTCAGCATCAAGCCCTTCCTCGGGTGATGAAGTACCATGAGCTATCACCACACCGCCATTTATGGTAATGGCACCGCTCTTTCCATAATTCGAATCTATAGCATCGTTATTGCTTGCGTAAGCATATACATAACCTCCATTGACGGTAATCATTCCCGAAGAGTTAATGGCATCATCATAAGTGGTAGCAACAACCTTACCCCCATTGATGGTGACGGATGTTTTGGATTCAATGCCTTCGGCCTCGCTGGTAGAAGTCTTGATGGTGAACACACCGTCATTGATGGTCAATGCTCCCTCGCTCTTGATAGCTTTTGCCTTGGAAGAATTCGAGCTTGATGACGAACCGCCAAAACCTCCGCCTCCATTACTAGTACCATAAGCAGAACCACTTGTTGTAGCTGTTATGTTAGGTCCGCCAGTAGAATTTCCGAAAATGGCAGTACCATCAACCGAAATACACTTACCGGCTTGTCCGCTACTTGTCATTGTAAATGTTCCACCCGTGATATTCAGATTGCCGTCGCAATTGATGCCGCAAGCCGAACTAACATCTGTAGTAGATTCCACATACACACCTCCCGTAGTTGTCAGTTTGAATGTCCCGCCTGCAATGTTCACATCCCCGTCCGTCTTAATACATTTAGAACCTGCACCAGAAACCGTAGAAGTCAGAGTTCCTGCCGTCTGACGGAAATTGCCTGCCGTAGAGATAGTGTGCGCCTTTTCACCTGTGGTCACCGAAGTCAGTGAACCGCCGTTGATACATGCATTCCCTGCTTCCACCTGAACACCTTCTTCAACGGATGCCAAAGTCCATGTTCCATCCTGCAGAATCACATACGAATTAGTATGGATTGCATCGGCTGCAGCTCCTGTAACATTCACAGTTCCGCTCATCCCGACGATATAGTCGTCACTGCAAATGGCATGCTTGTAATTTCCCTTCACATTCAGCGTTCCCGAACCGGCAAAGATCAGTTGGCCTTCGGCAAACAAAGTACCCTTCTGGTCCTCCGTACTGGTAGGATATGTGGAAGAATCCGCCAAAGTATTGGTGGTACCGCTCTCGGGTACGATAAACGCACGCTTGTGACTTTGAAGGTTGAAAGCAGGTCCCGAAGAAGAAGTCAGCGTTAGCCCGTTCATGGAAATTTCATAGAGATGGTCACTGTATATTTTCAAAGAACCCGAACCGGAACCACTCACTTGATAACGGATGAACCTGGATGTGGTTGAAGTCAGGACAACATTGCCTGAAGAATTGGAAGTCACCGTTACTGAATCCGGAACACTGGAAACGGTTGCCGTGCTTCCGCTCCATACTATTTTCATGGTGGAGGCAGTCGTATATTTTCCCAGATAATCGTCTGCGGAAGTGGTAGTTACCTCATCACCTACGGTTGTCGAAGAACTAGAGCTGCCACTCGAAGAAGACGATGAAGATGAACTGCCGCTCGAACTTGTATCGTCTGTATCAGTCAAACCGTCATCTGTGGTACATCCCACAGATAAGACTGCATAAAACAGTCCTGCCAAAATCAATTTATTGCGCATCATACTTGTATCTATTTAAAATTTAATGGAATAGCCTATTCCTAAAATATGTCCGTTGGCTTCGTCGTCATCAGCCTGTTTCTGATAGCGGTAATACAATTCGATTGAATTCGATTTGTTCAAGGCAAAGTCAGTTCCTATGGTCCAACGGGTTTTGTCGTTCTTCATTCCGTCGGATATCAAGTTGAACAGTTCGCAGGAAGCAAACGGTTTGAAAGGACTTCCCTTTATGTCATATTCTACCTGCAAGCGCGATCTCAGGATGCTGGTCGACTTTCCGGAAATTTCTTCATCCGATTTCTGTTCTGTCTTGGATGTATCCGAATATTTTGGAACTGTCAAGGACGTACGATAAGTGTACTGATACCGTTCGCGAAGAGAAAATGTCCAGCGGTTGGTCTTATAAGAACCTGCAGCACCGAAGTAAAGACGATGTCTGGGAGACCAGTATTCTGGAATGTAATTACCCTTGGAGGTGAATTCACTGGGATGATTATAGTAGATATATACATATCCTCCTTCCAGTTTCAGATAAGGAGCCAGTTTATAGTTCATGGACAACTCGCCCGACCACCTCTCGGTAGTTTTGGAATCATTGCGGGTACGGTATTCAAGTTCACCGGTGATACCGAAATCCTTGGTTATCTTTTTCGTTGCACCAACACTCGTCCAAATGCCGAAATCATCCTCCTGTGCCATTGCCGTCAAAGAAAGACAGAAGCCGGCCACCAATAAATAAGCTTTATAAATCTTCATATACTTTGGGGGTTTTAGTCATTTCATCTATCGTATTCAATTCACCATTCATTTCCTCATAATAAATCTTTATGAGAGCAGAATCCTTCAGAAAGTTCAAAGAGCCTATCTCTACCCTCTGTATTTTCAAACCCGTACGTTTTTCCAAATCCGAAATCAACTCCGCCCTCTTTTCCGGAACAATCAGTTTGATATTGTCATATGTAATCAGTTTGGTAGACACATGCTTTATCCACCTATTGCTTTCGCATACCCATGTAGCAAAGATAAACAAAAAGTTCGTTGCCAGCAGTTCCGCATAACTGATGCTACCTGCCAGACCGTTGATTGCAGAAATGGCAATGATGACGAACAGATAAGTCATTTCACGGATAGGCACTGACTCCGTCCTATATCGGATGATTCCAAAAATGGCGAAAAGTCCCAGCGCGAAACCGACTTTCAACTTGACGCCCCCCATCAGGAATATCAGCAGGAATATACTGACGGCAATGAGGGAAAACGTGAAATAATAATCTTTCCTCTTACTCTTCGGATAGTAGAAGAAATGAATAATAATGCCGACGAAGATGATGTTTACGAAGAAACGGATGATCAATTCCTCAAATCCTCCTACATCAATCCATCCTGCAGCGGGCATGGATGCCATTAATACTGAATCTTGCAGCTCTTCCATATTTATTGTTTTAACAGTTTGTTAATTAAAATTATTTTCTGCTTGAAATTATTCCTCTTGATTGTTTCATTTGTCAGCGCCGAACCCATGCAATACTTGCTAAAGCCCAGCGGGCGGATTCTCATGTCATGTAACACACCGCTAATGGGCGACCATGCAAAGCCGTCACGCTTTAGCTCGATGACAACCAATCCGGGCAATGTCACATCACTGCCGGTTATGAAATTATGAAAACAAAGACATGTATCGATTGTCAGACGCTCCGTCAACTCCTTATTCACAAGAGTAATTCTGCTGAAACGGTTCTCTATAACGGGACGAAGTTCATCCAAAGTGAACCAACTACTCTCTTTTAGAAAAGTCCTTGCAGTATCTTGATTCATATTTTCGTAACTATCTACCTTTATTCTTTTCTTGTCGGTACGCCCTTTGTTGTTTTTATTCTTCACCTCCAAAAAGGTGAGAAGGGAATCTACATAAGTGCGAACGCGAATTTTTTCACGGATGGCACGACCGTTGTGATGAGCTAGATACATAGTATATTCTAGTGTATCCAGATAGATGGTATGATAAGGGCTCAGGCGGTTTCCGTCCACTTCCTGTGCTCTATATAAGTCACGAACATGAATGAGAAGATCCTCCAATTGCTCGCTCGTTGCAATGAACTTGTAGTCCATCCGATTCATGAGTCGGATGGATGACATCTCATCCAATGAAATCGGAGACAGTTTGTCTAAAATCGTGGTCAATCCCATACACCTGTTAATTATACATTGTTAATTTTGTTACAAATATAAATTTAACAAGGACGAATTAAAAAATAAATTAAACAAATGCCCTGTTTTTATCTGTAAACGCCCAATGCCCATTCCTCAAACTATTATTTATTAGGCAAAGTCTTGCATGATATGAAAAAAACATCTATTTTTGTTTTATCTAAAACAGATAATATAGAATAACAACTTAATAAAAAAACGCATATGATAGACGTAGATTCTTGTATTAAAGATGCACAGGAAAAAATGGAAATGGCCATTATGTATCTGGAAGACGCCCTTTCACACATTCGGGCAGGAAAAGCAAATCCCCGCCTTCTCGACGGTATCCGCGTAGATTCCTATGGAAGCATGGTACCTATAAATAATGTTGCGGCTGTAACCACACCTGATGCACGTTCCATCGCCATCAAACCGTGGGATAAGTCGATGTTCAAGGTTATTGAAACGGCCATCATTAATTCCGATTTGGGCATCATGCCCGAAAACAACGGCGAAATTATCCGCATCGGCATTCCTCCTTTAACGGAAGAACGACGCAAACAGCTTTCCAAACAATGCAAGGCTGAAAGCGAAACGGCAAAGGTAAGCGTCCGCAATGCTCGTCGCGAAACTTTGGAGACCTTGAAGAAAGGCATCAAGAACGGTCTTTCCGAAGATCTTGAAAAAGACGCTGAAGAGAAACTTCAGAAGATTCACGACAAGGCCATCAAAAAGATTGATGATCTACTGGTACTCAAGGATAAAGAAATCATGACCGTCTGACCGTGCGAGGACTGGTCATTAAGAACACCGGTTCCTGGTATCTTGTCAGAACGGACGAAGGAGAATCCGTAGAATGCAAGATCAAGGGGAACTTTCGTTTGAAAGGGATCCGCAGCACCAACCCCGTTGCGGTAGGTGATTTTGTGCAAATCATCAAGAACAACGAAGGAACAGCCTTTATCAGTGAGATAGAGGACCGTAAGAACTATATCATTCGCAAATCATCCAACCTTAGCAAGCAATCGCAAATCATTGCAGCCAATCTTGACCAATGCTTGCTCGTGGTTACGATTAACTATCCCGAGACATCCACTACCTTCATAGATCGCTTTCTGGCTTCTGCAGAAGCCTACAGGGTTCCTGTAAAACTCATCTTCAACAAGACAGATCGATACAATGAGGAAGAAAGTCGCTATCTGGATGCAGTAATCACGCTCTACGAATCACTAGATTATCCATGTTACCGGATTTCGGCAAAGAAGCATGAAGGACTGGAAGCCATCAAGGAATGTCTGGAAGGGCAGATAACTCTGTTCTCAGGAAATTCAGGCGTGGGGAAATCCACCCTTATCAATGCCATTCTACCCGAAATAGAAGTGAAGACAGCCGAAATATCTTCCGCACACAACAAAGGTACACACACAACTACCTTTTCGGAAATGTATCCCCTTCCCTCGGGAAGCGGATATATCATTGATACTCCCGGTATCAAAGGTTTCGGAACTTTCGATATGGAGGAAGAAGAAATAGGACACTATTTCAGAGAAATATTCAAGCACTCGGCAAATTGCCGGTTCAATAACTGCACTCACCGCAACGAGCCGGGTTGTGCCGTAAGAAAAGCTGTAGAAGAACATTTCATCAGCGAATCCCGTTACTCTTCCTATTTGAACATGCTGGAGGACAAGGAAGATGGAAAATACCGAAGCGCTTATTAAAAAAACAATTGAATCATGATTACCTTAAAGGAAATATATCGCATAGGCTACGGCCCTTCAAGCAGCCACACCATGGGGCCCCAAAAAGCTGCAGCCATCTATCTCAAACGCCACCCCGAAGCTACCGGTTTCGAAGTAACACTCTACGGCAGTCTGGCAGCTACAGGAAAAGGACACCTCACAGACAAAGCCATCACAGATACTTTCGGGCCCACGCATCCTACGCGGATTATCTGGGAACCGAAAATTTTTCTTCCTTATCACCCCAACGGCATGATGTTCAAAACCATCAATGCCGAAGGAACAGCCATCGACCCGTGGACAGTCTACAGCGTAGGTGGAGGAGCATTGGAAGAAGAAAGCACATCGGTATTCAAGTTCGATGAAATTTACAAAATGAACTATGCCAGCGAAATTCTCCTCTGGTGCAACCAAAGCGGCAAAAACTACTGGGAATATGTGAACGAATGCGAGGACTCTGATATATGGGATTACTTCAGGGAAGTATGGAAAGTGATGTGTGAAGCCGTAGAGCGCGGTTTGGAACAGGAAGAAGTTCTTCCCGGGCCTCTGAAACTTCGCCGCAAGGCAGCATCCTATTATGTCCGCGCAGAAGGCTATCAGCATTCCATGCGCACACGCGGTCTCATCTTCGCTTATGCATTGGCAGTGAGCGAAGAAAACGCTTCAGGAGGCCGCATAGTCACCGCGCCTACTTGCGGAGCCTGCGGAGTGCTTCCCGCCGTACTGTATTATCTCCATAAATGGCATGAGTGCAGCGAACAGCGTATTATTCATGCTTTGGCTACTGCAGGGTTATTCGGCAACATTGTCAAGAAAAACGCTTCCATCTCAGGTGCCGAAGTGGGATGTCAAGGCGAAGTGGGAGTTGCATGCGCTATGGCTGCGGCAGCCGCTACCCAATTATTCGGAGGTACCCCCTCACAAATTGAATATGCCGCAGAAATGGGACTGGAGCATCACTTAGGGCTCACTTGTGACCCTGTATGCGGATTAGTTCAAATACCCTGCATCGAACGTAACGCCTATGCTGCTGCGCGAGCCATGGATGCCAACTCCTATGCCATGTTTACCGACGGCATCCATCGTGTGTCTTTCGACAAGGTGGTACAAGTAATGAAAAAGACAGGACATGACCTTCCATCCCTCTACAAGGAAACCAGCGAAGGCGGCCTTGCCAAAGAGTTCCACAAGACAAAACCGAAGAAGCCAAAGAAAAAGGGGAACTCAATTTCGAGCAAAAAAAATAAAGAATGACAAAAAAGAATCCGCAAACGAAACTAGTTCGCTTGCGGATTCTTGTAAGTTTACAATTCAGCTTTACTTTTTGCAGCTACCCAAGCAAGTGGGTTTCAATTGTTTGAAGAAATCATTGCCTTTATCATCTACCAAAATAAAAGCAGGGAAATCCACTACTTCAATTTTCCAGATAGCTTCCATACCTAGTTCCGGATATTCCAGACATTCGATGCTCTTAATGTTGTTCTGAGCGAGGATCGCTGCAGGGCCACCGATGGAACCCAGATAGAAACCGCCGTGTTTCTGGCAAGCATCAGTCACCGCTTGAGTACGATTGCCCTTGGCAAGCATTATCATGCTGCCTCCATGACTCTGAAACAAATCCACATAAGGATCCATACGGTTGGCAGTAGTTGGGCCCATAGAGCCACAGGCCATGCCTGCAGGTGTTTTTGCAGGGCCGGCATAATAAATTGGGTGATCCTTGATGTACTGAGGAAGGTCTTCACCTCTATCGAGACGTTCCTTGAGCTTGGCATGCGCAATGTCGCGGCCAACAATAATAGTTCCATTCAAAGAGAGACGGGTAGCAACCGGATATTTGGTAAGTTCTTTCAGAACATCCTTCATCGGTTGATTCAAGTCTATTCTCACTACATCACCTTCGCCTGCCTTACGCAATGCTTCAGGGATAAGTTCTCCCGGTTTGTCATCCATTTTCTCAATCCAGATACCGTCGGCGTTGATTTTACATTTGATGTTACGGTCTGCAGAACAGCTTACTCCCAAGCCAACAGGGCAGGAAGCTCCGTGGCGGGGCAGACGGATAATGCGGACATCATGAGCCATATATTTGCCACCAAACTGTGCACCTAATCCAATCTTGTAGGCCTCTTCCAGCACTTGCTTTTCGAGCTCTACATCACGGAATGCGCGTCCGGTTTCATTGCCGGTAGTAGGCAGATTGTCGTAGTAGTGAGTGGAAGCCAACTTCACCGTGAGCAGATTGCGTTCTGCAGATGTGCCGCCGATGACGAAAGCTATATGATAAGGAGGACAGGCTGCAGTACCCAGAGATTTCATTTTCTCAATCATAAAAGGGATAAGTCTGTCGGGGTTCAGCAAGGCTTTGGTTTCCTGATAGAGATAGGTCTTGTTGGCCGAACCGCCTCCTTTAGTTACGCAAAGGAAACGGTACTCCATACCTTCGGTAGCCTCGACGTCAATTTGTGCAGGGAGATTACATTTGGTATTCACTTCCTCATACATGGAAAGCGGAGCATTCTGACTGTAGCGGAGGTTCTCTTCTGTGTAAGTTTTATAAACACCTAGAGAGAGTGCTTCTTCATCACAGAACCCGGTCCATACCTGTTGGCCCTTTTCACCATGGATAATGGCTGTACCGGTGTCCTGGCACAGAGGCAACTGGCCCTTAGCCGAAACTTCCGCATTACGCAGGAAAGTGAGAGCCACATATTTATCATTCTCGCTTGCTTCGGGATCGTTCAGAATCTTTGCGACCTGCAGGTTGTGAGAACGACGTAACAGGAAGGACACATCACGGAAAGCGGCATTTGCCATCTTCGTGAGTCCTTCTTTCTCAATCTTGAGGATCTTATGTCCTTCGAATTCGCTGACAGAAACGTAATCTTTCGTCAACAAATAGTATTCCGTATCATCTTTCCCCAATTGAAACATGGGCTGATACTTGAATTCCGGATTTGCCATATCAAATTTTATTTAAAGTGTTATTATGTTAGTAATAAGTGGTACAAAGATAAGAAACTATCTACATATCTTCGTTCAATTGCTCCAATCTTTGTATAATTTTATCACATTCTGACTTCATGAGGCTCAACTCCTTTTCCACCTTGCCCACAAAAGCCATGAGATCTTCCTGAGTGAGACCACCCCATTCCAGTTCCTTGCGGGCATCTTTGCACACCCAGTGCATCCAAGCATCTTGTGACTTGACATACTTCTGAAGAAGTAATATCAAACAAGAGACCGTGAGATTCTGAGCGGAAATATGAAAACGCGATGCGAGAAGATGAAGCAGATAAGTCCATTCGTATGCATCATAGGTATCATACAATCCTTGCAGACGTTCCTTGACCTCCTCCACGGATGAAAGACGCCCTTCCTCGATATCGTGCAATAGGGACTGCTCCTCATCAGCCGGGACAAGCATTCCTGCCAAATCATCCCATTCTCCGCTACCTGCATCAACAGTGGGCTGTAGCAATGCATCCAAAGTTTCAGCGTCGTCAAGAGAGACCTTGCCCAAACGCTTCATGATTACCCTGCCGACGAATACATTCAGGGCCATCTCGTAATAGTAAAGTCCTTTGTCAAGATGTGAACTCTTAATGGTGGCTTGTTGCCACATATATTTCTCTGCATAGAGTCCGTCTTCTTCGAGCATACCCTTCAGCCGCGCTTCTCCCTTAAGGACTTGTCCGATAGTGAAAGGATTCAACATGGAGAAGTTTATCCAATCCAGTTTGCCGTCTTCTTCTCGCTTGTCGCGATTGGGCCATTTGTGCTCATCGCGATAGGTCCCCACGGTGCAGAGATTAGCCCCCGGCAAGAGATAGCAACTCATGCCCTCCCCCATCAGATAAGAAAAAGGGAAATCCGTAGTATCGGTATGCGTAGCGAGCTTCCCCATAACCATGGTGAATGCTCCCACACGTGCTGGCCAAAGGATGTGTGAACCCGATGCTGTTTTGGAGCCTCGCTGCAGAAAGCCGCAGTGCATGGGCCCCAACTTGTACATATGGTTGCTCTGATTGGTACAGGAACCGGCATTGAAAAAAGAGAACATGCCGGCAATCAGCAAAGTAGCTTTATGATGACTCACGGTAAAAGGTCCGGCAAAAAGAGCGCACCCTTCTCCGTTCTCGAGTTCACTGTTGCAGAACACCAATGAAGAAGAAGCGGAATACCCACTGCCTATATGGCAAGCCTGGCCTACGAAACATTCTTTCAATATAGCACTTTCGCGGATACTGCTTCCGCCACACACAATCACGTCCTCGCAAATCACATTGTGACCAATGCTGACGGGAGATTCCTCGGAACTCATCAAACTGCAGTTAGTCATTCTTGCAGTACCTTCCAAAACCGAATAATTTCCGAAATAAACATCTTCAATTCTACCTACATTGACTATTTTCACACCCGTACCTACAAATCCGCTGTCCTCGTTCCGACCTCTCACATGAGCATCAATGAGGCTGTCCCATTCCTTTATCAAAGTCTTGTTGCGCGCATGGAGAGCCATGAGACAGGCTTCTTGGGCCGAAAGGGTGTCGTACATTTTCACGGGAGTACCTCCCATCTCATTGAGCACGGCAATCTTCAAACCGTTTCCGCAAAGGGAACCTGGATTTGACAGCATGGTATCAATATGGCAAAGATAGGATCCATCACCGATTGTATAGTTTGAAATGAAATTGGACACATGGCCGATGAAGCAGTTGTTACCCACCGTGACATCATGCAAGGTGGCATGCAATACACCGGAATGGCGGCATACTCCACCTTCCAATTCGAATACCGTGCAGAAACTTCCCAAACGGACATAGCCCGAGAATTCACAATTCTTCGTATAATCCACGGAAGAAGAATCCACCACTTCCACTTGTGTCCAGTCCTCGGCTTCGCAGCCTTGACTCACAAGCTGGTCTATCTCCAATTCTGTCAACAAACGGTAGTCGGTCATAGGCTGTCTTCTTCATAATTCTGGAAAAGGAAATCATTGTACGGATATTTCTGTACATGTAGTTCCCTTACCTTATTATAGAGCATGGTTTTTAGTTTGTCCATGTTTATCTTTTCCTTAGCGGAAATAAATACGCAGTTTTCGTTAAGTTTTGCCATCCAAGTATTCATTAACTCGTCCAGTGTGAGATTTTCTTTAGTTCTGGGAGTGAGGTCGTCAGGATCCTTCTCCACACACTTATAAGCGTCTATTTTGTTGAAAACCATGATGCAGGGTTTGGTACTGCTGTCAAGATCTTTTAAAGTTTTCTCTACCACAGCAATCTGTTCTTCAAAGTCAGGATGGGATATATCCACCACATGCACCAGCAAATCTGCTTCACGCACCTCATCGAGGGTGGATTTGAAGGACTCCACCAAATCCGTAGGCAGTTTGCGGATGAAACCTACCGTATCACCCAACAGAAACGGCAAGTTTTCTATGATAACCTTACGTACAGTAGTATCCAACGTAGCAAAAAGCTTGTTCTCCGCAAAAACCTCTGTTTTGGCTATCACGTTCATCAAGGTTGACTTACCCACATTGGTATAGCCCACCAGAGCCACTCGGATGAGCCTTCCGCGGTTCTTCCTCTGCGTACTCATTTGTTTGTCAATATTTGCAAGCCGCTGTTTGAGAAGCGCCATACGGTTCAGAATGATACGGCGGTCCATTTCGAGCTGCGTTTCACCAGGACCTCTAAGTCCAACGGAACCACCTGTACCACCCCCCTGTCGTTCCAAGTGTGTCCACAGTCTTTGCAGTCTGGGCAGCATGTATCGATTCTGCGCCAGTTCCACTTGCGTCTTGGCATTTGCTGTCTGGGCGCGCATGGCGAAAATATCGAGAATAAGGGAAGTCCTGTCCAGAATCTTCACCTTCAGTTCCTTTTCGATGTTGCGAAGCTGCTGTGCCGAAAGTTCATCATCGAAAATGGCCATGCCCACCTCTCTTTCAGCCTCAGCCTCCATGCGGATATACTCCGCTATTTCCTCCAGTTTCCCTTTTCCAACATAGGAAACGGTGTTTGGCCCTGCAACCTTCTGAGTAAAACGCTTCACGACCTTGGCTCCGGCTGTTTCTGCCAGAAACTCAAGTTCGTCCATATATTCAGTCGTTTTGCGCTCGTCCTGTAATGGAGTAATCAATCCCACCAGCACAGCCGTTTCAGTCTGTGCTTCTGTTATAACAAATTCTTTCATCTAATTATCCTTACTCTTTAATGTATTTTTCTTTAACTTGGAAACGGCATCTTCTAATGATTCCGTCGGTTCAATGATATTATAATCCTGCCAAAAATCGGAGTCCTGGAAGTTTTCGATTTTATCCGACAAGACATTTCCAATGCGGAAAGCATTTCTGTAATGAATGTTCTCCGCGGGATTGTCCTCTCTGTCGGTAATGGCAGTTTCCGCCACCACTGTATAATTGGTGTGGAATAATTTCTTTTTCCAATCGCATTGGAACCGCAAGGTACTGCGGATGTAGTTCAAATAAGTTTTCTCCCCCACTGTCTTATAGGTTATCAGATAGGAGAGTTCCTGAGGAATGAATCTCATTCCCATCGGTTTCTTCGTCAGTACTTGCTCCGTTACCTTGTAGTTATCACGCATATCCGTGAAAATTTCCATTCTTTCAAAAGCCAGCGTCTCCTTATCTATAAAGAAATCGCCGGACATCAAAGCAAACAGACGTTCCACGATAGGCTCGAAATGAATCTTATAATATGTACGTCCATCAATCTGGGCATATTCGGCAAAAGAAAATTTATACCATCCCAGATTTTCCTCTTCAAGCAAAGGCCAAGCCGTTTTCACAAGATCGAGAGCTGTACCCTGCGTAGGTCCGCCTTGCAGTTTCACGGAAAGCGTATCTCTTGAATCAGGACTGATGAGTTTCCTGCCTTTGAGAATACGAACTCTCTCACGCGAAGTATTTCTCTCAGTATAAGGAGTCTTGTAAATTTTGATAACAGCTTCCGAAACACTGATGTAATGTCTTTTCTTGCGAATGGTTTCACGGTAAAAAGCAGTAAGCATAGTAGGATAATCTGGATAATTCACCGAAACCCTTCCTATTGCTTCACGGACTATCTTCTCGGCATCCACAGGAGTCACGATAACTTCGCTTAAAGCCAAGGATGTCTGATGCAGATAAACCGAGTATTCATTATCCCTTTTATCGGCATTGTTAATCTTAAGTTTTCCCGTAAGGTATCCTAAATGAGAGAAATCGATCTGAACATTTTTTCCGGCATCCGTCACCTTGATAGAAAAAGCTCCATCCTTATTGGTCACAGTGCCCTTGTTGGTACCTGTCAATGAAACACAAACATTCTCCAGAGTCTTATGAGTCTTGGAATCCCTCACCACTCCGCGAACGGTAAGAAATTCGCCCGAAGTCTGAGCCGGTAACTGAAAGACCATGCCCATCATCAGTAAAAAAAGAAGTATCCTGTACGTTTTCATAATTGCATCTGTTTGGTTCAAAGGTATAAAAAAGTTTTTGTAGATACGACAAAAGCAATCCATTTATTTAAAAAAATACGTTCCAAGTGTTAAAAGACTCTTGGAACGTATGATATGATAGTACAAAGCACTTATTCTTTAGGCAACCGTTTTACTACAATGGAGCCCCTCATGTTTGTATTGCGTACCATGTTGCGGAACTGTGTATCGTAGGCATTCGCACTTGCTGCCCTTGAAGCTGATACAACGTTGGAAGTAGAAATAGGCCAGGTTCCATTGACAATGTTGTACATAGCACAACTCATCAAAGGATCAGCTCCTTTCAAAATAGATATAACTTCATTGTATTCATAATGATCATTCACATCCTTTTCCGCAGAAAGGCTGTAAGTTCCCCAGTCGAATAGCCGAGCGGTTTCCTCTACCTCACAGTTAGGCTCAAACCCGTCAGCATAATCGGACTGATGCTTGGCATTATAGCTCTTGAAAGTAATAGGAGCGAAACTATAAGAATTACCTTCAAAATCATAATCTTTCTTGAAGTCATCAGATTCCGCAACTTCCATACCCACATTCTTGCCAATAGTGGTTGTCCCCACTGTTACCACTTCAATACCCAAGCCTCTCAAACCATTGATAATTAGCTCACTTGCAGAAGCGGTATTATCAGTAGTCAGCACATATATTTTCTTTAAATTGACTGCATCCGAAAGAGCATTAACAATCACTTCGTAATTATCAGTTACAAGTTTTTTCTTATCAGGATCATAGTATGCAGGACTCTTGCCGATATAGTAATAGCCAACTTCACCATTAGCGCTTCTGTCCGCATTGTATTCCATTTGACTATAGGTTTGCCCGCTATAAGCCGAACCGGCGACAAGAGTTGCAAGCGCTGCACTGGAATGTACATATCCTCCGCCGTTGTAACGCAAATCAATCACAAGATCAGTTATACCATCTTTTTTGAACTGCTCAAAAGCATTCATCATATCCTTATCGTGATACAAATCAAAAGAGGCATAAGCAAAATATCCCACAATATGATTACTACCTTCAGGTTTGATAGTTTTGCTGGCAAGAATAGGATTGGCATCATATTTTACCTTGCTCAGAGATACTGTCGTTTCCTTATCATCCAGATAATATCCCGTATAAGTATATGTCTTACCCGTCTTTGTATCCTTTACTTCTGATGCCTTGGAAACATAAGCCTGGGTTGTCAAAGTCACCGAGGATACATCATCATACCCCATGAGAGTATTAAAGACTTCATTCAAATTGGCTGACGTAATCTTCGTCCCATTATACTTTGTTACAATTGTCCCTCTCTTCATACCAGCCGTTTCAGCTGGAGAGCCTGGATAAACATACTGAACCCCCAGAGCATAAGTGGTAGTAGTAAGTTTTGCAGCAAAAAACATTCCAAAACCGAAGTTGGTTGCCTTACCGTTGTCAGCTCTCGTAGTAATTGACTTATTGGAAGACGATGACGATGTAGTTTCGATATAAGAGAAATAATGATGTGTCCCGTTAGCATTATCATAACCATCATCCGCTTTGTTTGTTGTCATGGAAGAAAGGGCCGATTCCAGGAACGTATCGGGATCATCAATCGTATAATCCAGTTTGCTCTTGACAGTCTTGAATTCGGTATTCCATAAATACGCCTCACTCATATAGTCGGCCATCCAGTGATTAACTCCCTTTTCAGGCAGTTTTTGGGTCACCGTACATAAGGTAGTATTTGCATTATAACCATTGACAATCAAAGTCAACGTTCCCGTTCTCTCTTCTTTGGAACTGTTTGCCGTTGTCGTAATGGTCACAGTTGTAACACCGCCTGCTCCCGTTAGTTTGGATACAGTCAGCCATGATGCGGAAGATTGGATTTTCCAATCGTTGGATGCATCAAAACTGATATTCTGACTGCCTCCCGCTCCAGCAAAACTGAGAGTAGTGGATGAGACCTCAGTTACAGGGTCTGCTGGCAAAGATTCTTCGCTTTTGCATGCTGAAAAACAAAGCAATACACTTAGAAAAAGGAAATTTAATAGGAATTTTGGTTTCATAAACATTATACTAAAATTAAAAATAGTAAAATAATCAGATTACAAATGTATAATTATAAAACGATTTGCACATATAATTTAAACAGAAAAGTTATTTTTAATTTCAAATTTAACTTTTGTAACGATAAATAATAAACCGGAAATAGAAAAAAAATAACAGTGGGAAAAATCCCACTGTTATTAAATATAGTTTTTTTGCCCAATAAAGGACAAGAATCATTCGTCCGCTACAGGTGATGGAATTGCAGCAGCCGGATTATTGTCGCTTTCTTCCAATGCCGGATTTGCCTGGATTTCACTTTCAGGGAATCTCCACAACATGGCATTGTCACCGTATTTGATATTATAGACAACTGTTGCATTAGGATAACCTGCGCCACGACGGTCAACATTTTTCTTCAAACGCATGATATCGAACCAGGAAAGTCCTTCACCCCAAAGCTCAATACGGCGCTGGCGGTAAATCTCTTCCTGAATGTCTACAGGATTGGCAGACGTAAATGAATATGAAGGATCACGATATGTTTTAATGAAATTAACCAGAGTATTCAACGCATCGCCTGCTTTTCCGCTCATAGCTTCACCTTCAGCCTTGATGAGATACATTTCCTCAACACGCATCAAAGGAATATCATTAGCGTTCACAGAATTCTCGACAACATTCTTGTAAGGAGCAAACTTCACCTGAGTATAAGCTGGATAACCGCAGTAATCAGCAGATACCATATAAGCGAAATCAGCATTCAAGTGATTGGATGTCTTATTTTCATTCAGCCACCACCCTTTACGGACATCACTATCCGGAATGGTATTATACAGCTTCTTGTTAATCTGACGTCCACCACAATACTCAGCATAACCATAGTTCAAGGATCCCATGTGTGAAGGCCAGTTTATGATACCCGATGTAACTACTCTATCATCCTCAGAAATCACGACTGCCCACATAATTGAAGAATCTGCAGAATCGTACATAGTCGGTACGGAAACTTCATCGATGCTATAAGGTTTTGCTCCAGATTCTGTAATGGCACTAGCAGCATCTTCAGCAGCTGCAGCCCATTTTTCCATCGTCAGATTGATACGTGCACGAAGTCCGTAAGCTACGCCTAAATCAATATAGCGTTTGTCGGCACGAGTTTGACCAGCATCTTTCGCATCCTTCAGCATGGTAATGGCATTGTTAATATCACTAGTAATCTGCGCATAAACTTCTTCCACCGTGCTACGTTTGCATCCGTCAACCGGAGCTGTCGCTGCATTGGCTTCAGTAATCAAAGGCACACAAGGTGAAGTCTTGTGATCCGCATAATTGAACTGGTACATCTGTGCCAATACCCAATAATCAAAAGCACGGGCAGCCAAAGCCTGACCTAAATAGAATTTCTGGGTATTATCAGTTGTTTTGGCATCAATAGAGCCGATCACGTTATTTGCTGCGTAAATGATCTGATAAATCGAATTCCAGGCGATTTTGCACTCATTGCTTGTATAGACTCTGTCCGTATAATCCAAATCATTGCCATACCAGTTATAGCCATTATCCTCACTCAGGAAATCATAGCCGTTAGTATCCAGCATCAACATGATAGAAGGGTAACCGAAATCATTGTGTCGGCTACCGGTTACAGTCATATACGTACTGAACTGGGAAAAGATTGCATTCACACCTGCTGCAGCCTTGGAAGGATCTTTAGCTATTACATCAGTTTTTTGGCCTGTTGTAATAATATCACCCTCCGGAACAGTATCCATGTCCACACAACTCGTAAGGGCGAAGGTGGAGAGAAGCATCGAAGCTAATATATATTTTGTTTTCATATATGTAAATCTGTTTAAAAATTAAAAAGTAAGACTTATACCACCGGAAACGGTACGGATTGGAGTATATAATGCAGTCGTTGCACTTGTATAGCTCTGGCGAGGGTCAAGGCCTTTGCGAGAAGAAATCAAACCTACATTATCAGCCACGATAAACAAGCGAAGTTTGGAAAGCATCAATTTGCTCAGTAAACTTGAAGGCAATGTGTATCCCAAAGTGATGTTGTTGATTGACAAATAATCAGAACTTGTTATCCAACGGTCAGAGGTTGAGTTGGCGTATTTGTCGGCTGCATCCACACGAGGAATATTCGTATTCTTGTTGGATTCTGTCCATGAATTCAAGATATCCGAACTCCAGTTGGTACCGGCAAAAGAAGTCGTTCCACCATGCATCAGTCTTGCATAACCTGAATCATAAATCTGGCCACCCAATTGATAAGCACACTGGATAGAGAAATCAAAACCGTATGCTTTCAACGTTGTGCCGAAGCCACCGTAAACAGTAGGCAGCAAATCGGCTGTTGCCTGTTTGTAATTACTTGCAACAGACCAGTCATTGGTTGTGATGTCATTGCCGTCTTTATCTTTTGCCCAATAAAGAGCCATTCCATTGTCCGGATCTACACCTGCATATCTCACCAAATACATTCTGTACATAGATTTGCCTTCTGTATAGATACGTGTACCATCAATCAATTCCCCATTCAAATCAGGATGAAGTTTCAATATCTTATTTTTGATGAAAGTAGCATTGGCATTCACATCCCAAGAGAAATTCTTGGAATTCATAATCTGATAACTCAAATCGAGTTCCAAACCCGTGTTTCTCATGGAGCCGATATTCATAGGAATGGAAGAATAACCGGAAATAGGAGCTACCGGTTTGTTGTAAAGCATATCGCTTGATTTACGACCGAAATATTCGATTGTACCATTGAGTCTGTTGTTGAGCAAAGCGAAATCAACACCTATATTATAAGAGGTGGAAGTTTCCCACGTCAAGTCCTTATTACCTTTATAATAAAGAGCACCATCAGAAAATACTCCATTTGCACCAGTCATCTTGAATTGATCGGAACTTGGGTAATAATTTCTGGTTCCATCCGAGTAAAGTAAGTCATCATTACCTTGCTGACCTATAGAAGCTTTCAACTTTAACATATTTACCCAAGTATATTCTTTCATGAATTCTTCACGAGTAAGAACCCAAGCAGCACTTGCGGAATAGAAGTCACCCCAACGGTTATCTTTTGTGAATCGGGAAGAACCGTCGCGACGATAGGAAATACTTGCAAAATACTTGTCATCATAATTGTAATTTGCACGGCCGAAGAAACCTGCTGTTGCATAAGTATCTTTAGCGCCATAGCCTTTTCTCTGGTCAATTGTGTTGTTGATGTAGAAGCTTTCAGGATTATACAAGTTCTGTCCGGAAGCTTCCAATGTGGTATGTTCATAGTTATATCCATCATAACCGGCCGTTAAATCAATGTGATGTTTTTCAGCCAATGAGAATTGATAGTTCCCTACAAATTGCTTGTCGAATCCGTACGTACGCGAATGGCTCTGATAAGCAGTACCACCATATTGTGCACTCTGACCATACAGTGAATTACCTAAATTGTTATAGCGTGTATTATCAATATCCAAGCCAAAGCGTGCAGTAAGGGTAAGACCCTTCAACGGAGTCAGTTCTGCAAACCAGTTAAGGTTCATGATATCCATCAGATACTCTTCCTTGTTGTAAGTCAAATCACCGGCCGGATTGGAAATTGACATAAATGAACGGGAATTTTTCGTGCTCTTTCCGTCACCATAGTCATAAACCTTACGTCCGTTGTTATACATAATGGAACCATCAGAGCTACGGACATAAATAGGGTAAACCGGAGCTATCATGTTGGCAATAAAGAACGCATTACCAGAAGAATTCGTTGTGGTTTGTTCTGCAGGATACTGGCTGTTGGAGTAAGTATATCCAAAATTCCCCCCGATTTTCAACCAATCAGAAACTTTATAATCACCTTTTAAGCGACCCGTATAACGTTTGAAGCCTGAATTCTGGATAATACCACTGTCCTGCAAATACCCAAAGGATGAATAATAGCTCAACTTTTCTGTACTAGCAGATACACTTGCATTATATTCCTGACGGATTCGGTTTGAGAAAGTTTCATCAGCCCAATTGTCGGGAGTATAATAATAAGTTCCATCAGTATAGCCCAATGTGGCATTAGGATTCAATTTCCCATCAGTGCCAACAATCGACTCCCCGGTTGGAACGGTATAAATAGGATAACCATAACCGCCATTCTTATTTTTAAAAAGATTGGTATTAGCATAAGTATTTGCCTTGGTTGCATCATATTTCAAATTATACATACCCGCATTATATATGGCTTCATAAGCCTTTTCTGTATATTGCTGAGGGGAAGACATAACATCGTAATTCTTGACGGCACGACTGTTGGCTCCTACTTTTGCATCAAAAGTGACAAGAGCTTTTCCTGTTTTTCCCTTCTTGGTTGTAATCATGATGATACCATTGGCACCACGGGCACCATACAATGCTGTAGATGCAGCATCCTTCAAAACTGTAAGAGATTCGATATCTTGTGTATTGATAGAAGAAAGGTCGCCATCAAAAGGAACTCCATCGACTACATACAAAGGTGACGTTCCTGAATTGATAGAACCCACACCACGGATCCTTACTTTTGCGCTGGTACCCGGCTGACCATTATCGCTCAGGACCTGTACACCGGCTACCGATCCGGACAAAGCATTCGAAACGTTAGATACCTGACGGGCTTCAATCTTATCGGCTTTCATGACACCGGCTGATCCGGTAAAGGCGCCTTTTGTAGTGACTCCATAAGCGGTTACAACCACTTCATCCAGAATCTTTGTGTCGGGATCCAAAGTAATTTTCATTTTCCCTCTGGAAATTGCCATTTCACTGGTTTTCATTCCAATGTATGAAACTCTTAAAGTTTTGGCTGAACTCGGTACATTCAAAGTAAAGTTACCATCCATGTCGGTAATGGTTCCAACTGTAGTACCTTTCACTAATACGGAAGCACCCACGATCGGCTCCCCGTCTTCCGAAGAAATGACAGTACCCGTCACTTTGGTTTGGGCCATAGACAGACCGAAACCTATGAACAAGCATGCCAAAAACAGCATTAGTTTTCTTTTCATAAATTCTCTCTTTTAAATAATTATTATTAAATCAATCTCTATTTTCTTTTTTCAGATGAGGAGCAAAAGTATGAATATTTTTTTAATATACAAAACAAATCCTAATATTTGTTCACAAAAGCTATTGGTTTTTATGCTACATAGCATATAATAAACATTTTTAAGCGTTTTGGAAGTATTTTCATACTATTATTGACAAAAATACCATCAACAGGAACAAAAAGAAAGCTAATTAAGTTTTTTATTTACCTCATTATATTATAGGGGAGTTCTAAAAATTAAATAGTTGTATTTCAGGCAATTACATTGC